>CAZPVG010000081.1:0-18022 GCA_964589945.1 uncultured bacterium | reverse complement strand
CGTGCGGGTAGCGCCGGGCGTGGTCGGGCGAGAGTCCGACCGTCGAGAGCAGCTCGGCGACGCGCTCGCGCACGGCGCCGCCGCGCGCGAGCCCGTGGATCGTGAGCGCCTCGCCCACCATGCTGCCCACGGTGAGGCGCGGGTTGAGGCTCGAGTAGGGGTCCTGGAAGACGACCTGCATGCGCCGTCGGAGCGCGCGCAGGTCCCCCCGCCCGAGCGCGGTCACGTCCGTACCGTCGAAGAGCACGCGGCCGCCGGAGGGTTCGACGAGCCGCAGGATCGCGCGGCCGGTCGTCGTCTTGCCGCAACCGCTCTCGCCCACGAGGCCGAGCGTCTCGCCCTTCCCCACGGTGAAGCTCACACCGTCCACGGCCTTCACGTGCCCGCTCACGCGCGAGAAGAGGCCCCGCCGGATCGGGAAGTGCTTGCGCAGGTCGCGCACGTCGAGGAGGAGGCCGCTCACCGCGCGCCCTCCCCGCCCGCGGGGTCGAGCCCGCCCGTGGCGATCTCTCCCGCCCGCCAGCAGCGCGCCAGGCGCCCTTCGCCGAAGCGCTCCTCGGGGGGTTCCGACTCCCGGCAGCGCGCCTGGGCGACCGGGCAGCGGGGGTGGAAGCGGCACCCCGAGGGGAAGCGCGCCGGGTTGGGCACGGCGCCCGGGATCACGCGCAGCCGCTCGGCGCGCTCGCCGAGCCTCGGGAGGGAGGCCATCAGCCCCGCCGTGTAGGGATGAAGGGGCCGGCGGAAGAGCTCCCGCACCCCGCCGGACTCGACGATCTGGCCCGCGTACATGACCGCGACCCGGTCGGCGTTGCCGGCCACGACGCCGAGGTCGTGGGTGATGAGCAGCACGGCCATCCCGAGCTCGCGGCGCAGCGACGCCAGCAGCTCGAGGATCTGGGCCTGGATCGTCACGTCGAGCGCCGTCGTGGGCTCGTCGGCGATCAGCACCGCGGGTCGGCACGCCAGCGCCATCGCGATCATGACCCGCTGGCGCATGCCTCCCGAGAGCTGGTGCGGGTACTCCCCCGCGCGCTGCTCCGGCGCGGGGATGCCGACCATCCGCAGCATCTCGACGGCCCGGGCGTGCGCCTCGGCCCGGCCGAGCCGCTCGTGCGTCTCGACGACCTCCGCCACCTGGGCACCGCACGTGTGCACGGGGTTCAGCGACGACTGCGGCTCCTGGAAGACCATCGAGATCTCGCGGCCGCGGATCGCGCGCAGCTCGGCCTCGCCCAGCGACACGAGGTCGCGCCCGCGGAAGCGGATCTCGCCGCCCGCGTGGAAGCCCGGCGGGCTCGCGACGAGCCGCAGGATCGAGAGCGAGGTGACGCTCTTGCCGCTCCCCGACTCGCCCACCACGGCGAGCGTCTCGCCGGGATCGAGCGTGAACGACACGCCGTCCACGGCCCGCACGAGCCCGTCCTCGGTCCGGAAGTGGGTCTTCAGTCCTCGCAGCTCGAGCAGCGGTCCGCTCACGCGCGCCCTCCCGTCAGGCCCCGAGGGTCGAGGGCGTCGCGCAGCCCGTCGCCGAAGAGGTTGAACGCCATCACGGTCGCGAAGATCGCGAGGGATGGCACGTACAGCATCCACGCCGAGGAGCGCAGCACGGCGAGCGAGCGGGCCTGCGCGAGCATGTTGCCCCACGACGCCGCGGGCTCCTGCACGCCCATCCCGAGGAACGACAGCACGACCTCGCCGAGGATGTAGCCCGGGACCGCCACGGTCGCGGCGACTACGACGAAGGAGAGCGTGTTGGGCAGGATGTGCCGGACGATGATCCGCGTCCGGCTCATCCCGAGCGCCTCGGCCGCGAGCACGTACTCGTGCTGGCGGATGCCCAGCACCATCCCGCGGATGACGCGGGCGAGCCCGGCCCAGCCCAGAAGCGCGAGGATCACGACGAGGGCCAGGTAGACGTCCCGGCTCGGCAGCTGCACCGGGAAGACCGCGCGCAGCGCGACGATCAGGTAGAGCGCCGGGATGCTGAGGAGCAGCTCGGTGAGGCGCATGAGGCCCTCGTCCACCCACCCGCCCACGTAGCCCGAGATCGCGCCCAGCAGCAGGCCGATCGCGAACGAGAGCGCGATGCCCACGAGGCCCACGGTCAGCGAGACCTGCGCGCCGAAGAGCGCGCGCGTGAGGACGTCCCGCCCGAGCTGGTCGGCCCCGAACACGAACACGCGCTCCGGCGCCGGGACGCCGAACAGGTGCCGGTCCGAGGGCACCAGGCCCAGCAGCTTCCAGCGCGCGCCGCGCGCGAGCCACCGCAGGGGCACGGGGCGCGAGCGGTCCTCCCGCCAGCCCGACTCGCTGCCCGGGTCGCGGACGGTCGCGTAGACGAACCCGCCCGCGTGGAAGCGCCCCGAGGCGTCCACCCAGTGCAGCAGGGTCGGTGGGTGGTAGAACCGCCCGCGGTCGATGTCGTTCTCGGCGTAGGGCGCCACGAACGGCGCGAAGAGCGCGAGCGCGTAGAGGACGATCAGCAGCGCGCCGCCCGCGACCGCCAGCGGGCTGCGCCGGAAACGCCGCCAGAACAGCGCCCGGGGCGAGTGCGGGGGGGCCGCGGCGGGCTCAGCCATGCGCGATCCGCGGGTCCGCCACCGCGAGCAGCAGGTCGGCGACCAGGTTGCCGAGCACGAGGACGAACGACGCCATGAGCACCGCGCCGAGGACGAGGTACTGGTCCTGCGAGCGCAGGGCCTCGAGGGTGATCGAGCCCAGGCCCGGCCACGAGAAGATCGTCTCGGCCACGAACGATCCCGAGACGAGCGAGCCCAGCGTGAAGCCGAAGAGCGTGATGAGCGGGTTCATCGCGTTGCGCAGCGCGTGTCCCACGACGACGCGGCCCTCGGACAGGCCCTTGGCCCGGGCCGTGGTCACGTAGTCGAGGCGCAGCACGTCGAGCAGGCTCGCCCGCATCTGCCGCATGCGGCTGGCGAGCGGGATCAGCCCCACGACCACCGCGGGCAGCACGAGATGGCGGGCCACGTCGAGCGCGCGGGCCGCGGCGCCCATGGAGGAAGCGTCGTCGGAGTGCATGCCCCCGACCGGGAACCAGCCCGTCCGGGCCGCGAGCATGAGCAGCAGCAGGCCCGTGAGCACCTCGGGGAGCGACAGCCAGACGAAAGCACCGACCGAGAGTGCGCGGTCCACCGGCGTGTGCTGGCGCACGGCGGCGATCACCCCGAGCGGGATCGCGAGCCCCCACGTGACCACCATCGCGGCCGAGGCGAGGAGCAGCGTGTTCAGCAGCCCGGAGCGCAGCACGACGAAGACCGGCCGGTGGTAGGCGAACGACTCGCCGAAGTCGAAGTGCAGGAAGATGTTCTTCAGGTAGAGCAGGTACTGCACGTACCAGGGCTGGTCGAGCCCGAAGTTGCGGCGCATCTGCTCGAGCGCCGCGGCCGAGACCTGCGGGTTCTCGGAGACGGTCGTGAGGAAATCGCCGGGCGCGAGCTGGAGGAGGAGGAACGTGAGCGCCGAGATCCCGAGCAGCAGCGGCACGACCTGGAGCAGCCTCCGCAGGACGTAGGAGCGCACCGGCGGCCCTCAGGAGCCCCGGTGGCCGGGTCGCACGAAGATCCGGTCGCTGTTCCACAGGATGCGGTGCGGCATCGGGCTGGGGGCGACGTTCCCGAAGCGGGAGCGGATCGGCAGGCGCAGGTCCATGACGGGCAGCCACACGAGCCAGCACTGGTCGTTGACGATCTGCATGATCTCGTGCCAGGCGGCCCGGCGGGCGGCGAAGTCGCGCGTGTGGACCAGCCGGTCCATGAGCACGTCCACCCGCGCCTCCTCGGCCGTGGCCGGCTTCGGCGAGCGCAGGCGCCAGTAGTGCGTCGAACCCGAGGACTTCCAGACGTTCTGTCCCATGCCGGGATCGGCCGGCACCGCCGAGCCGAGGCCGAGCAGGCAGGCGTCGTACTGGAAGTCGTTCCGCACGCGGGTCAGCAGCGTGTTGAACTCGAGCGGAACCAGCGACGCCCGGATGCCGACCTTCGAGAGATCGTCGCGGATGAGGTTCACCATCTGCTGGCGCCACTCGTTGTCCGCGTTCGTCACGATGCCGAACTCCACCTTGTTGCCCTGCGCGTCCTCGAGCACGCCGTCGCCGTCGCGGTCCTTCATGCCGAGCCCCGCGAGCAGGCGGCTCGCCCCCTCGGGATCGTGGTCCACCCCGGCGATCGTCGAGTCGTACCACTTCGCGTTCCCGCGGGTCATCGTGCTCCAGTTGCGGAACCCGAAGCCGTGGAGCGGGCCGGCGATGAGCGCGTCGCGGTCGATCGCCTTGGAGACCGCCCGGCGGAAGTCCGCCTTCGAGAACCACGCGTACTTCACCTTCCCCACCGCCGGACCGGGCGAGCGGCCGTCGGGCCCCGGAGGCGCGGGGTTCAGGTTGAACCAGAGGAAGTTCGTGTTGTACGAGGGCCCGAGGTCGTAGAGCCTGTACCCGCCCTTCTTCTGGCCGCGCTCCCAGGCCGGGTAGTCGGCCGGCGACACGTTGTCGAGCGCGTCGATCTCGCCGGCCTCGAACTTGAGCGCGGCGCCGCTCTGGTCCTTCGTGACCACGAACACGATGGCGTCCAGGTACGGCAGGCGGCTGCCGTTCGCGTCCACGCCGAACCAGTACGGGTTGCGCTCGAGCTCGACCTTCTCGTTCGGCACGAGCTCCTTGAGCCGCCACGGGCCGCTCGTCACGAGGCTCTCGGGCGGCGTGTCGATGCCGTACGCGGACGCGAACCGGCCTTCGGCGTAAGCCGCCCCGAGCACGTGCTTCGGAAGGATCCGCACCGAGCCCGTCGCCGGCAGCATCAACGCGTCGGGCCGCGGGCTCGTCACCGTGAACGTGTAGGAGTCCGGCGCCGAATAGCTGAACTTGACGCGCCTTCCCGTGCGCGGATCGGGCTCGCTGAGCATGGTGGCGACGGAGGTCGCGAGCGTGTCGTCCAGGTAGAGATCGAAGCTGAACTTCACGTCTTCGGAGGTGATGAGGTGCCCGTCGCTGAACCGGGCGCCGTGCCGGAGGTGGAACGTGACCGTCCGGTCGTCGGGGCTGAACTCCCACGACTTCGCCAGCAGCGCCACGTCGTCGCCCGTCGTGTAGTCCACGTCGGTGAGCGAGGTGTAGAGCCGCCCGCAGACGTCGTTCGAGGAGTTCTCGTTCGCGACGACCGGGTTCAGCGTCTTCGGGCCCGTCGTGGCGCCGATGCGGAACCGCCCGCCGTGCACGCCGATCTCGGCCATGGGCGTGACCATCGGATCGGGCGGCGGCGGCTCGTGGTCCACCCAGGGAGCCTGCGGCTTCGCGCCCCCGCAGCCCCCGGCCCCTCCGAGCGCCGCGGCCAGCGCGAGGACGGCGCCCGCCGCCAGCGCGCGGGCGAAGTGGCCGCGTCCCTTCGTCTCGATCCGCATCAGCCGCTCCTCCCCTCGCGCCGCCCGACGGCGGCGAGGCGCGAGTATAGGAACGCGAGAGCCGCGGGGGTCAAGGCCGCACCGCCGCCGGACCGCCCCCGGCCAGCTCCAGGCCTTCCTCACCGTCGAGCCGCCTCGCGCCGGGCAGCCGGTCCGCCAGCGCCCCGGCGAGGCGCTCGAGCGGCGCGTCCGCTCCGAGCCGGCCGCCCGCGTGGGCGGTGCCCGCGCGCATCGCGGCACGTACCCGCTCGCGCGCGGCGGGATCGAGCGGCAGGACGTCGGCGAGCCGCAGGTGCGATTCCCCGAGGAGCAGGCTTCCCTGCTGGAGGATCGCTCCGCCCGACTCGCGCTGGGCGATGCCGGCGAACTTGCGGCCTTCCAGCGTCAGCTCGTGCCGCGCGGTCGAGGCGAAGCACGGCGCGGCCGGACCGCTCGCCGCCCGCGGTGCCCCGACGCCGCGCGGCGTTCCCGGGGAGAGATCGACCGGGACGCCCAGGGAGCGCAGGGCTTCCGCCAGCAAACGCGCGGTGCGCTCGTAGGCCGCGGCCGCCGCCGGCGCCCAGCCGTCGGGACCGAGGCGGGCGGCCAGCGAGAAGGTCCACTCCTCGTCGTGCCAGATCGCCCGACCGCCGGTCGGGCGGAGCGCCCAGGTCGCGCCGAGCGCGGCGAGCCGGCCGAGGTCCAGCTCGCGCTCCGCCCGCTGGCTCGCCCCCAGGGTGACGCCGGCCGGCGCGAAGCGGAACAGCCGGAGCACGGCGGGTCGCGCCGGGGCCGCCGCGGCCGCGGCGAGCAGCGCCGCGTCGCGCCGCATGTTCTCCGCGGGCGGGTGCGCGCCGTCGCACCAGAGGACGAGGCCGGCGTCCGGGCTCACGCCGCGCGGGAAACAGAGCCCCCGGTGCGTGGCCGGGGGCTCCCTTCGCGCCGGAGTCGGGTCACGGCGCGGTCACCGGATGAGATGGAGCCAGTCCGAGAACAGGAACTGGAAGCGGCCAATGAGCAGCGAGACACGGGACATCACCGTGTAGCCGTAGGCGGCGCCGAACGAGACCATGAGGAACAGCACACCGACCCGCGTGGCGAGGCCGAGGCCGCCCTTGTGCTCGCGGCTGTAGAAGAAGTAGAGCAGCGAGGTCAGCAGGCCCACGGTGAAGACGATCGCGTTCACGCTCGTCCACAGGTGGCCGGGGACCCAGAGGGGCTGCAGGCTGGCCTGGACCTGCGCGACGAGGTCGCCCTGCGCGAACCCCGTGGTCTTCAGCCCGGCGTAGACGCCGATGATCACCGCGAGCGCCCAGCGCGAGACCCAGGCGGTGCGCCGGGACAGGCGCGTGAAGAGCAGCACCCCGAGGAGCCCGGGGATCACGAGCAGTGCCCGGTAGTCGCCCTGCTCGATCCGGAACGGCCCGCCCTCGACGTGCCCGCCGAACGCCGTCCGGAGCGGGTCGAGGAGGTTCGAGTAGATGACCGTCCAGTAGTTGAGGACGATGAAGTACCCGGCCGAGACACCCACGAAGAGGTACTCGGCGAATTTGTAGAACGGGTTGTCCTTGTAGACGAACGACAGGATGCACAGCGTCAGGAACGCCGCCACCCACGTCCCGAGGTCGTGGCTCACGTTCATGCCCGCCCCCGCTTCCCGCGCGACCACTGCACGGCGTTGCCGAGCAGGATGCAGGCGGCCACGAAGAAGTGCGCCAGCGACTGCGCGTCCATGCCCCGCGTCGCGGGTCCCTTCTCGTGCATGAGCTTCTCGTACTCCGCCGCGCCGGCCATCCCGCCGAGCATGCCGCGCAGCTGGCCCGACTGCAGGTAGGGGTAGTAGTCGGGCGCGCTCACCGCGGTGGCGGCGGAGACCATGGGCAGGTGGAAGCGGGAGTTCACCTGCTGCACCCACTCCTTCGTGCCGGGGTAGCCGCCCGAGACGCTGACGAGCAGCGGGAAGCTCGAGTAGTCGCGGATACCCTTCATGACCGGCAGCGTGCGCGTCTCGCGGTCGCGCTGGTCGCGCGGGAACGCGTTCGTGATCCCCTGCCCCATGAGCACCATCACGGCCTCGTTCCCCGACTTGAACCCGAGGTTCTCGTAGTCGCGGCCGCTCACGAGATCCACGCCCCGGGCGCGGTACTCGTCGGCGACCTCCTCGAGCGTCTGGTCCACGAGGCCCGGACCGCCGTTCCACAGGCAGAGCACGATCGGCTTGCAGTGCTTGTCGAAGAGCTGCCGGAGCGTGGTCTTGGTCATCGGCACCATCTCGGGCCGGTTGCCCGGGTCGTAGTCGCACGCGACCAGCACGGGCGAGCCGTCGGGCACGGCGGCGATGGCGTCGTAGTACTCCTGCGTGGGCTTCGACACCTCGAGCGGGAGCCCGACGGGAAACAGGAGCGGACCCGCGACGAGCAGCGCCATGCCGAGGAAGATCCAGCGCCGGTCCAGGCTCTCGAGGGCCGACAGGTTCACGTCAGTCCCCCCCGCCCAGGTAGGTCCGCTCGATCCCGAGGATCACGCGCAGGCCGGTGGCCATGACCCCCATCGCGGCGCCGATCAGGATCGCCCGCTTCGCCGCGTTCTGCGGCACGTTCATGACCCAGTCCTGGATCGCCCCGAGCGGGGTGGTCCGCAGCCATTCCGGCAGGCCCGCGTGGTCGGTGAGCGGCCGCAGGAGGAAGTCCCCGAGCGGGACGCGCCCCAGCATGACGATCAGCGCCGCCGCCGCGAGCAGCCCCGCCTCGAGGGTGCGGATGCGGAAGGCCCGGAACGCCGCCGAGGCGATGAAGAACGCGAGCAGCGCGTACAGCGTCGCGTTCATCGTGGCGAAGAGGTTGTTGTAGATCCAGATCGACGGCGTGCCCGGGGCCTGGAAGCGCGGTCCGTCCACGAAGAAGCCCACGGCCATCGTGACGAGCATCCCGGCGATGAGCACGACGCGGTAGGGCCAGTCCCGGTCGCGCTTCGCGATGCCCTCGAGGTTCACGCGCAGCACGTTCGCCCCGCCGAGCACGTAGCCGAAGGCGACCACGATCACCGCGGACTGCTGGAGGAAGTCCGTCGGAACGCTCACCCAGGGGTGGGGAACGAAGAATCCCAGGATCATCACCGCCCCGATGACGGCGGTCAGGAACAGCGGGATCTCCCGTTTCACCCCTTGCCCCTCCCTACTGGGTCTGCATCCAGCGGGTCAGCCCGTGGATGCCGAAGGTCTCGAGGACGCAGCCGGTCAGCACGACGAGGACGATCGCGACCTTGAGCATGTCCGCGCCCTTCAGGCCGCCGACCAGCCGCGCCTCGCCCGAGAGGTAGGCGCTCGCGGCGAAGAGCTCCTCGCCGATCAGCGTGTAGTCGCAGGCGACGACGAAGAAAGGCAGCTGGGGCACGTTCGCGGTCGCGGCGACCTGGATGGCGCCGGTCGAGAAACCCGTCTCCGCGAGCAGCAGCGACTCGGCGAAGAACGCGCCCATGTAGAGGTGCGCCGCCGGACGGTCGCGCAGGATGATGCCCGTGATCGCGGCGACGTAGGCGAACTGCTGCGGCGAGACGAACGTGACGCTGTTCGAGTCGTACGTGTCCGGCCGCCCCGCGCTCAGGTGGCCGCTGCGGACCATCTCCTGGGCGATCGTGAACGGGATCGGGTAGGCCACCGGCACCCGGATCGGCGTCTCGTAGCGCGCGGTCATGCGGGCCACGCTCTCGAGGATCACGAGGCCCGCAACGGTCTGCATGTCGTCGATGTCCGTGATGCCCGGGACGTAGAGCACCGGGCGGCCCATCTCGGTCGCGCGCCCGATCGCCTCCTCGATGGCGTCGATGCCCGCCAGCCGGCGCACGAACGGCTTGCGGCCCGACTGCGCCATGTACATGTAGTAGAGGACGAGCAGGAAGAACAGGGCCATGAACGCGAACACGCTGCCGCGCGTCGAATTGAACCAGGCCGCCCGGGGGATGGCCGGGCCGGCGGCGGCGCCGGCGAGCGTGCGCCCCCCCGGCCCCACGGCCTCGACCCGGTAGAAATAGGTCGAATCGTGGTGGACGCCCTCGTCGCGCCGCGACCGCGTCCCCGCGGGGACGGAGTCCACCACCGCCCACGGTCCTCCCGGCGTCGGTCCGCGCAGGATCAGGTAGCCCGTGACCGTGCGGGATCCCGTCGTGTCGTCGGGCGAGAGGGTCCACGAGAGGTCCATGGCGCGCCCGGCGTCGTTCGCGATGTCCGCGAACACGAGCCCGGTCGGGGCCCGGGGGGCCGCGATCGTGTCGGGCGGTGCCACGGCGGCTCGCACCGGGGCCGCGGCCGCGAGGGCCAGCGCGATTCCGAAGGCGAGGAGCCCGCGGCGGGTCGAGGAGCTTGCGTGGGTCAGCACCGGCCTCCTGTCGGTGGACGCGCGTCGCCAACGACGAACCGCTCGAGCGCGCGGCGGGCCGTCACACGCTAGCAACCGCGCTCCGGCCGCGTCAACGCCCGAAGGCCCGGCGCGCCTCACTCCGCGAGCCGCTCCACGTTCGCCCGCGGCACCACCGCGCGCTCGCCGCCCTCGTCGAACTCGACCACCAGCACGCGGACCCGCGCCTCCGTCTCGAGCGCCCGCAGGTCGGCCGGCAGCTCCACGACGCGGCCGAGACGGCCGAAGTGGGGCGCGCGGATGACGCGGACGCGCGAGCCGGTCTCGAGTCCGCCGTCCCCGGCCTCCGCGTCCGCGCCCGTCGTACCCGGCTCGCCCGGTACCAGGATCTCGGGGCGCAGCACGCCGGCCCGGATCTGCGTGGCGCCGCTCGCCGATGCGAGGCGGCCCCGGTTCGCCTCGAGGAGCCGCCAGGTCCGGTCGGCCATCGACAGCCGGCCGAATCCCTCGGTGATGACGAGCGTGATCCCGAGGTCCTCCGATCCGGTGATCGCCACACCGAGATCGCGTCCGAGCAGCCGGCGCAGGTCGGCGTCGTCGAAACCGCCCACCACGACGGCCGCGACACCGCACTCGCGGGCCCACTCGAGCGTCTCGTGGCTCGTCCACGCGCCGCCGACGACGATCTTGCCCCGGTGCCGGCCATCGAGGTCCGCCGTCCTCAGAGTCTCGCCGGGGCCGGAGACCGCAAGCTCCAGCTCGCCGAAGGTCTCGCCCCCCACGCCGAAGATCCCCTGGAGGAACGCGCCCTCGGCCTCGACCACGACGCCCTCCTCCGGCAGGACTTCGGCCACCCGGCCCGCGAGGTAGGCGTCCACCTCGACCGGGATCGGGGGCTCGCGCAGCAGCAGCTGGCCCGTCACTGACGAGACGCTTTCGAGAGTCCCGTCGGCCGGGGCCTCGACCGTGTTCGTGACGAGCCCGAAGAGCCCCGAGGCCTTCGCCACGATGTCGCCGGCCTTCACGGACGACCCGAGGGGCATCTGCAGCGTGCCGAGCGCCTTCGCGGGATCCACGCCGAGGCGGCCCGCGAGGTTCACCGTCTGGACGTTCCCGGGCAGCTCGGTCCGGGCGACCACCGTGTCCGGACCGACGGTCGCACCCTCGGCGACGAGCACCTCGCCGCGCAGGGGCAGCCGCCGCTCGCGCCGCACGCGGGCGCGGGCGGAGACCCGCAGGCCGGGCGTGTACGAATGCGACACGTCACACCTCCCGCGGGTAGAGGTCCATGGACCGGTTCCACTCGCGCAGCTTCGCGATGCGCTCGCGCGGACCGGAGGGCAGCGCGAACGGGCGCCGGCCGCGCGCGTCCAGTACGACGCCCACCACGCCCGCCGGCACCTCGGCGTCGACCGGGCGCCCGCGGCCCGCGCCGGCGTCGAAGCCGCGCTCCGGCGAGACCCGGAGCCGCACGCGGCCGCCCGCGGGCACGGGCACGAGCGTGAAGTCGCCGTACGCGACGCGGTGACTCGAAGCCGGCCCGTCCCCGGGGGCGATCTCGACGGTCATGCACGCCTGCCCGGCCCTGCCGTTCCCGGCGGGCGCCACGCACGCGCCGAGGTGGATGAGGCAGTCGCGCTCGAAGACCTGCGTCGCCGCCTCCTCGTGGACGGTCGAGAGCACTCCGAGCTGCGGGGTCATGAAGATGCTGTCCACCGCCAGCGAGGTGACCCCCTCGGGCAGGAACGCGTCGATCATCATCAGCATCGCCTGGGCGCGCCGGGGCGCGTGCGAGAGCACCCCGCCGGAGCCCACGAGCAGTCCGAGGCTCATGAGGTTGACGAGCGACTCGCCGCTCGCCGACTGGTCCATCGCGTCGGAGATGTCGCGTGCCTGCTGCCGGCCCTTGAGGCCCACCGCGAGCGCCCGGTGCTGGTCGAACGAGAGACGCAGCGCTTCGCGGCAGATCGCCTGCTCGACCACGAGGTCCTCGAGCGTCTGCGGGATCGTCGTGGGGCGGATCATCTTGTTCTTGATCCGGTTGCGCAGCTCGCTCTCGTCCACCGCGAACGGCACCCAGCGGAGGATGTTCCCGATGCCGGCCTCGGTCATCACGTTCGAGATCGAATAGCTCATTCCGAGGTTCGCCGAGACGGTGCGGTTGAATACCGTCTCCTCCGTCCCCGGGACGCCGAAGACGGAGAAGACGTCGGTCGTCGCCCCGCCGATGTCCACGCCCACCACGGCGAGACGGTCGCGCTTCGCCACCTTTTCGATGATGAGGCCGACGGCGCCGGGCGTCGGCATGATCGGAACGGGCGTCCACGTCATCAGCTTCCGGTAGCCGGGCGCGTGGGCCATGACGTGCTCCATGAACAGGTCGTGGATCGCGTCGCGCGCCGGCCCGAGGTTCTCGCGCTCCAGCGTGGGCCGCAGGTTGTCCGTCACGGTGAGCGCGACACGGCCGCCCAGGGTCCCGCTCACGACTTCGGCCGCGTCGCGGTTGCCCGCGTAGACGACCGGCAGCTCGTAGCCGGCGCCGAGCCGGGCCTTGGGGTCCGCCGCGGCGAGCAACTCGGCCATCTCGGCCACGCGCCGCACCTCCCCGCCGTCGGTGCCGCCCGAGAGCAGGATCATGTCCGGCCGCAGCTGGCGCAGCCGCCGGATCTTCTCGTGCGGCCGCCGCCCGTCGTTCAGCGCGATGACGTCCATGACGATCGCCCCGGCGCCGAGCGCGGCGCGCTGCGCGCTCTCGCCCGTCATCTGCTTGACGAGGCCGGACACCATCATCTGCAGTCCGCCGCCGGCGCTCGAAGTGGACAGGTAGAGATCCACGCCCGTGTCCCCCGCCTGCGGGGTCACGATGCGCTCCCCGTCGAGCAGCTTCCGGCCGCACAGCTCCTCGACCTCGCGGACGGCGTTCAGAACGCCGCGCGTCACGTCCTCGAAGGGCGCCTCGACCGTCGTGGGCGCCTCGCCGCGAACCTTGAGGCGGTAACCGTCGGCCTCGCGCTCGATCAGCACGGCCTTCGTGGTCGTGGACCCGCAGTCCGTGGCCAGGATCGAGCGGATCTCCGGGGGCACGTCGCTCACCGCGTCCTCGCCGCCTTCGCCGCGCGCGCGGCCTCTTCGCGACGCGCGACGTGGACCTCGATCTGACCCGTCAGCCGCTCGAGGCACTCGCGCCGCTCGATCAGCCGCGCGAAGCGCCGGTAGTCCGGGAGCCGGAACAGCGACAGCACGATCGGCTCGAAGAAGACCATCGCCTGCCCCGCGATCACCGACAGGGGCCGGGCGGTTTCGAGCGCGACGATCGCCGGCGTCTCGAGGCGCAGCGCGACGACCCGGCCCGCGAGCCGGTCGAGGAGGGCCGCGTCGTCCGCGGCGATCTCAGTTGCCCGCGCCGTCACGTCCTTCTCGCAGCGACCGCACGGTCGCCGGCGCCTGCGCCCGCAGCTCCGCGGGCACGGGGAGCGAGAGCGCCCGCGTGGCGTCGAGCCAGTGGCGCTTCGGGTAGGGCGAGAGCAGCAGCGCCGCGGGCAACTCGTCCACGCGCCGCACCTCGGACCAGCGCCGGCGCTCCCAGCCGAGCAGCGATCGCCGGGCGGCGCCCTCGGCGTCGAGCTTCACCTCGGTGCGTGCCAGCGCCGGCGCGAACGCGGCCACGCAGAACGCGCACAGGCCGGCGGCGACGAAGAAGGGCTCGCGCGCGGCCACGACGAGCGCGCACAACCCGAGGGCCGAGACGAGGGCGGCGGCCGCCACGCGCGGGCGCTCCCGCCAGGGGTCGTAGACCCAGGCGACGGTCGTGGCGGCCGGGATCGCTCCCGGTCCGACGCCCGTGTCCACGGCCGACGTCACGAAGCGTTCGTCCGGCGGCCCGGGGGTGGAACGTCGCGGCGCACGGGACGCCGACGCGGCCGAGGCCGCGACGGGGCTGTCGGGGCGCCGCGCCGGATCATGCGTGCTGCTCCTCCACGAGCTTCTCGTAGTCCACGTGCGAGAGCAGCGCCCCGAAGGAAGACGGGTCCGCCGGCCGGATGCGGATCATCCAGCCCTCGCCGTACGGCTCCTGGTTCACGAGCGCGGGATTGTCGCCCAGCGCCGAGTTCACCTCGACGACCTCACCCGCCACCGGGGCGTAGAGGTCGCTCACGGTCTTCACCGCCTCGACCACGCCGAACGCGCCCCCGGCCTCGATCTGGCGGCCCTTCTCCGGCAACTCGACGAACACGACGTCGCCGAGCTGGTCGGTCGCGTAGCTCGTGATCCCCACGGTGAGGAGCCCGTTCTCCTGCCGGGCCCACTCGTGATCCTTCGTGTATCGGACGTCGTCCGGGTAACCCACGTGCTCCTCCCTGTCAGGAACGGTGCGAGCCGCGCGTGTGGAACGGCCGCGCGGTGACCCGCGCGGGCAGCGATGTGCTGCCGGCCTGGACCTCGAGCGCCGTCCCGACCTTCGCGAGCGGCGCCTCGACGTACCCCATGCCGATGGGCCGCTCGAGCGACGGGCTGAAGGTGCCGCTCGTCACGTGCCCGACGGGCCGCCCCTCCGAGACGATGGCCATGCCGTGCCTCGGCACGCGCCGCCCATCGAGCTGGAAGCCAACCAGCTTGCGCCGGAGCCCTTCGGCCTTCTGCCTGACGAGCACGTCGCGCCCGTGGAAGTCGCCCTTCGCGAGCTTGACGGTCCAGCCAAGGCCCGCCTCCAGCGGCGACGTCGTGTCGTCGATGTCATTTCCGTAGAGCATGTAGCCCATCTCGAGACGGAGCGTGTCGCGCGCCCCGAGGCCGACGAGCTCGAGCCCCTGCGGCACCCCCGCGTCCACGAGCCCCTGCCAGACCGTGGCCCCGTGCGCAGGGGCGAAGTAGAGCTCGAACCCGTCCTCCCCCGTGTAGCCCGTTCGCGAGATCGTGGCCGGCACGCCGAAGAGCTCGCCGGTCAGGAAGCGGTAGTAGCCCAGATCCAGCGCCGCCGCGGGCACGTGCCCGCGGACGATGTCGGCCGCGCGGGGCCCCTGCACGGCGAGCAGCGCCGTCTCGGCCGACCGGTCCACGAGGGTGACGTCGGCGGGCCGGTGGGCGTCGAGCCAGGCGAAGTCCTTCGCCATGTTCGCGGCGTTCACGACGACCATGAAGTGATCGTCGTAACGATAGACGAGAAGGTCGTCCACGATGCCGCCGTCCGGCCGGCACATCGGCGAGTAGAGCGCCTGCCCCACCGCGATGGCGCCCACGTGGTTCGTGACCATGCGGTCCAGCCAGGCGGAGGCGCCGGCGCCGCGCACCTCGAACTCGCCCATGTGCGTGATGTCGAAGAGCCCCGCGGCGTTGCGCACCGCGAGGTGCTCGCGGACGTCGCCGGTGTAGCGCACCGGCATCTCGAATCCGGCGAACTCGACCAGCTTCGCGCCGGCGGCGCGATGGAACTCGGTGAAGGGCGTGCGCTTGAGGCTGGTGGCGGGCTGCAAGGACGTGGCTCCTTCCAATGGGTGGGCAAACGTTGCGAAGGTAGAACCCGCCCAAGGGCGGGTCAAGCCCCGCGCGTTCGACGCGGCCCTGGCGGCCGCGTACCGGGCGGGGAAGCCGCCGGGCGCCCTGACCGGCGCCCGGGGCTCCACCGATCCGACGCCGTCAGAGTCCCGCGTGCTTCAGGACGCCCAGCTCCTGCCCGACCTCGGTGAACGCGGCGAGCGCCCTGTCGATCTGTTCCGGGGTGTGCGCCGCGGACAGCTGCACCCGGATACGCGCCTGGCCGCGCGGGACCACCGGAAAGGAGAACCCGATGACGTAGATGCCCCGCTCGAGGAGCTTCGCGGCCATGTCGTGGGCGAGCCGTTCGTCGTAGAGCATGATCGGCACGATCGGGTGCGTGCCCGGCTTGAGCTCGAAACCCGCCTTCGTCATCCCCTCGCGAAACCGCATCGTGTTCGCCTCGAGCCGGTCCCGCAGCTCGGTCGTGGACGAGAGCAGGTCGAAGACCGCGATGCTCGCCCCCACGACCGCGGGCGGCAGGGCGTTCGAGAACAGGTAGGGCCGCGAACGCTGGCGCAGCATCTCGACGATCTCGCGGCGGCCGGAGGTGAAGCCCCCCAGCGCACCGCCCAGCGCCTTGCCGAGCGTACCCGTGATGATGTCCACGCGCCCCCGGACGCCGTGGAGCTCGGGCGTCCCGCGCCCGGTGCGCCCCACGAACCCCATGGAGTGGCACTCGTCGATCATGACGAGGGCCCGGTACTTCTCCGCGAGCTCCACGATGGCCTTCAGGTTCGCGACCGTCCCGTCCATGCTGAAGACGCCGTCCGTGACGACGAGCTTCTGCGGGCAGCCTCTCGCCGTCGCTTCCTTCAGGCAGCGCTCGAGGTCGGCCATGTCGTTGTTCTCGAAGCGCCAGCGCTGCGCCTTGCACAGCCGGACCCCGTCGATGATCGAGGCGTGGTTGAGCGCGTCGCTGATCACGGCGTCGCTCTCGCCGACGAGCGGCTCGAAGACGCCCCCGTTCGCGTCGAAGCACGCCGCGTAGAGGATCGTGTCCTCGGTGCCGAGGAACTCCGAGATCTTCCGCTCGAGCGTCTTGTGCAGGTCCTGCGTGCCGCAGATGAACCGCACCGACGACATCCCGTAGCCGTGCGAGTCGAGCGCCCGGTGGGCGGCCTCGATGACCTTCGGGTGGCTCGAGAGGCCGAGGTAGTTGTTCGCGCAGAACACGAGCACCTCGCGCCCGTCCTCGAGCCGCACCGCCGGGCCCTGCGGCGACGCGATGACGCGTTCGCCCTTGTAGAGTCCCGCGTCGCGGATCTTTCCGATCTCGGCCGCGAGAGCGGTCTTCATCGTCTCGAACATGTTCCCCCTCCTAGGCGGCTTCGCCCCACGGCACCAGCACGACCTTGCCCGCCTTTCCCTCGCGCAGCAGGCCGATCGCCTCCTCGAAACGCTCCATCGGCATCGTGTGCGTGATGGACGGCCTCAGGTCGAGTCGTCCCGAACGCAGCAACTGGTCGAGCTGGTCCCATGTCTCGTACAGGCGCCGTCCGACGATGCCCTGCAGCGTGATGCCCTTGAAGATCACGAGCCGGTTCCAGTCCAGCTCGAACGGCTCGGTCGGCAGACCGAGCAGCGACAGCCGGCCGCCGTTGCGCAGAGCCGTCAGCCCGTCGCGCATGGCCGAGGGCTTTCCGGACATCTCGAGGACGCCGTCCAGTCCGCGGCCGTGCGTGATCTCGCGCACGCGGTCGGCGAAGTCCTCCTTCGACACGTCGATGACGGCGTCGGCCTTCATCCGGCGCGCCAGCTCGAGGCGGTACGGCGAAACGTCCGAGGCGATCACGCACGATGCGCCGGCCGCCTTGGCGATGCCGATCGAGAACAGCCCGATCGGCCCGCAGCCCGTGACGCCGATGTTGCAGCCCGAGAGCGGGCCGGCGAACGCGGTGTGCACGGCGTTTCCGCTCGGCTCCATGATCGCCGCCACCTCGAGGGGAATGCCGGGCGGGATGGACCACGCGTTGATCGCCGGGATGGCGACGTACTCGGCGAAGCCGCCGTTGACGTCCACGCCGAGAATCCGGGTGTTCTCGCACACGTGCCCGAGGTTCATCCGGCAGGCCGTGCAGGTGTGGCAGATGATGTGGCTCTCGGAGGAGACCAGGTCGCCGAGCTTCACGTTCGTCACGCCGGCGCCCAGCTCGACCACCTCGCCGACGAACTCGTGCCCGATGGTGACAGGCGGCTTCATGCGACCCTCGGCCCAGCGATCCCAGATCCAGATGTGCAGGTCGGTCCCGCACACTCCGGCGCGCTTCACCTTCAGCAGAATCTCCCCCGGACCTGCCGTCGGCACGGGAACGTCACGGATCTCCGCCCCCGGCCCCGCCTTCGCCTTCACCACCGCCTTCATCGTCCGCGTTCGCGTCGCCGGGCGTCTCGCCTCGGCCGCCGCCGTCGTCGTGGGAGTCATCGTTCGAGCACCTCTCGCAAGGCCATGCCGGTATGCGATCCCCGGACGCGCGCCACCGCCTCCGGAGTTCCAGCGGCCACGACGGTTCCGCCGCCGTCGCCGCCCTCGGGTCCCAGATCCACGATCCAGTCCGCGCACTTGACCACGTCGAGGTTGTGCTCGATCACGAGCACGGTGTTGCCGCGCTCCACGAGCGCCTGGAGCACGTCCAGCAGCACGCGGACGTCCTCGAAGTGGAGCCCCGTCGTGGGCTCGTCGAGCACGTAGAGCGTGCGGCCGGTCGCCACCCGGGACAACTCGGTCGCGAGCTTGACGCGCTGCG
>CAZPVG010000080.1:0-18025 GCA_964589945.1 uncultured bacterium | reverse complement strand
TAGGCTGCGACGGTTGCCGCAGTCCCATCCCGCGCAGACTCCACGGAGGACGATCATGTCCCGGACTGTTCCCGCCCGCGCGCCGGCGAGCCGCGGGCGCTTCCCGAGGGCGACGGCCCTCGCCTGTGTCGCCCTGCTGGTTGCCTTCGCCGCGCACGCGGCACCCGCCGGCGAGGACGCGATCCAGATCCCGTTCGAGCGATTCCAGCTCGCTAACGGGCTCACCGTGCTGCTCTCCCCCGACCACGCCGTGCCCATGGTGACCGTGGACGTCTGGTACCACGTCGGCTCGAAGAACGAGCGGCCCGGACGCACGGGGTTCGCCCACCTGTTCGAGCACGTCATGTTCACCGGCTCGGGGCACGTGCCTTACGGGATGCAGGACCGGATGACCGAGGGCGTGGGCGGCTACAACAACGGCTCGACCTCGAACGACCGCACGAACTACTACGAGACCGTGCCCAGCAACCACCTCGAAGGGGTGCTCTGGCTCGAGTCGGACCGCATGGGCTTCCTGCTCGACAAGCTCGACGAGACGAAGTTCGACGCGCAGCGCGACATCGTCCAGAACGAGCGCCGGCAGCGCACGGACAACCAGCCGTACGGCCGCGCGTACGAGATCCTCACCGCCGCGATGCTGCCGGCGAGCAACCCGTACTCGTGGCCGGTCGTCGGCTACATGGCCGACCTGAAGAAGGCCACCGTCGAGGACGTGAAGCAGTTCTTCCGCACGTGGTACACGCCGGCGAACGCGACGCTCACGATCGTGGGCGACTTCGACCCGGCGCAGGCGAAGCGGTGGGTCGAGAAGTACTTCGCCGACCTGCCCGGCCCCGCGCCCGGCGAGCGCCCCACGGTCGCGCCGGTGACGCTGGCGGGGACGAAGCACCTCGTGTACGGGGACCGCGTGCAGGTGCCGCGCCTCTACATGGCCTGGCCCTCGGCCGGCGACGACAGCCAGGACGAGCAGGCCCTCGAGGTGGTCTCGGAGATCCTCGCGGGCTCGCGCACGGCACGGCTCACGAAGACGCTCGTCTACGACCGCGAGTGGGCCTCGGGCCTCTACGCGTTCAACGATTCGAACGAGAAGCTCGGGGCCTTCGTGGTGGTCGCGACGCCGCGACCGGGGCACTCGCTGACCGAGATCGAATCGGCGGCCGACTCGATCATCGCCCGCCTGCGGCAGGACGGGCCGACGCCGGACGAGATGACGCGGGCGCTGGCGGGCATCCAGTACGAGTTCGTCTCCAACCTCGAGTCCACCCTCGGCCGCGCCGAGATGCTGAACGCCGGCGCCGTGTTCCACGGCGACCCGGCCTGGTACCGCACCGCCTACCACCGGCTGCGCTCCGTGACCGCCGAAGACGTGAAGCGGGTGGCGAACCGCTACCTGGGCGGCGGCCACGTCGTACTGAGCGTCGTGCCGAAGGGCCGGGAGGACGAGGCCTCGCACCCGGACCAGTGCGTCAAGGTCGAGGTCGCCCCCGACGGCGGCCACTACCTCATGGAGGCGAAGTGATGCGCGCTCCCGATCGTTCTCTCCGCGCGCCGCTCGCTCTCGCGACGGCGCTGGCGTGCGTTCTCGCCGCCGCTCCCGCTTCCGCCGCGCCGAAACTGGACCGCAGCAAGCCCCCGGTGGCGGGGCCGAACCCCGTCTTCCACGTTCCCGCGTGGACGCGCACGACGCTCCCCGACGGCGCGGAGCTGCTCGTGGTGCCGAAGCACGACCTGCCGCTCGTGTCCGTGACGATGACGTTCCTCGGCGGCTCGTGCCAGTTCGACCCGCCCGACGAGACGGGCCTCGGCACGATCACGGCCCAGATGCTGAGCGAGGGCACGACCACCCGGACGGCCGACCAGCTCTCCGAGGCGCAGCAGATGCTCGGCACGACGATCTCGGCCGATGTCTCGGACGAGAGCGGATCGATCGGCTTCACGGCGCTCTCCGACCGCTTCGAGCCCGCGCTCGAGCTGATGGCCGACATGGTGCTGCACCCGACGTTCCCCGCCGCGTCGCTCGAGCGGCTGCGCGGCCAGACGCTGGTCTCCCTCCGGCAGCGGAAGGACCAGCCCAACGCGATCGCCTCGATCGTCTTCGCGCACGTCCTCTACGGCTCCGCCCACCCGTACGGGCGCGTGATGAACGAGGCCGGCGTGAAGGCCATCACTCGCGACGAGGTCGTGGCGTTCCACGAGAAGTACTACCGGCCCGGCCGCGCCGTCGTGACGGTCGCGGGCGACGTCGAGCCCGCCGCCGTGAAGGCGGCGTTCGAGAAGGCGTTCGCCGGCTGGCCGGCCGGCGGCGAGCGGCCGGACTGGAAGTACCCGCCGCTGCCGGCGCCGGAGCCTACGGTGATCGACCTCGTGGACAAGCCGGGCGCGGCACAGTCGGTGTTCGCGATCGGCGAGCCGGGGCCGCCGCGGAGCACGCCGGACTATTACGCGCTCTCGCTCATGAACACGATCCTCGGCGGCCTGTTCCAGTCGCGTCTCAACCACGACATCCGCGAGGTGCGCGGCTGGAGCTACGGCGTGCGCTCGCGGTTCGACTTCGGGCACGGCCCGGGCGCGTTCGAGGCCGGCGGCGGCATCATCACCGCCAAGACCGACAGCGCGCTCGTCGCGTTCATGGCCCACCTGCGCGGGGTGCGCGGCGGGGTGCCCTTCACCGCCGACGAGCTGCAGCAGGGCAGGCAATCGCTCGTCCAGTCCCTGCCGCGGCGCTTCGCGTCGGTCGAGGGTACGGCCTCGGCGATCGCGGCGCTGGCGACGCAGGGGCTGCCCGACACCTACTACCGCGATTACCCCGGGCACATCCGGGCGCTGAAGGCGGACGACCTCGTGCGCGTGGCGAGGAAGTACCTGGACCTCGACCACCTGCACATCGTCATCGTGGGCGACCGCTCGGTGATCCAGGCGCCGCTCGCGGCGACCCGCGTCGCGCCGATCGTCGTGCTCGACACCGACGGGAACCCGGTGCCGCACCCGAACGACGCCGGCACGGCGCGCTGACGGACGATGCGCCCCGCGGGGGCGGCCGGATTCCGGCCGCCCCCGCGCGCCTGTCCGCGATCAGCGGCCGGCGCGCGCGTCGCGAACGTCGCGTTCGGCGCGCGCGGCGATCCCGTAGAGGATGCGCGCGTTGAGGGCGGCGGCTCCGGCCGTGAGCACGAGCCCGAGCACCCGCATGGCGGTTTCGGACAACGAGCCCGCGAGCAGGCGCGCGAGGTAGGCGAGCCCGGCCGACCACGGGGCGGTGAGCACCGAGATCGCGAACGACCCGAGGCCGCGGCTTCCCGAGGCCAGCTCCCAGAAGACCAGCGCGAAGGAAGCGCCCACGAGCACGAGGTAGACGGTCGCGACGCGGCGTCCCCACGTGCTTCCGGACGGGGTCGGGCCGAGGGCCTCGATGTCGCGCGCGGGCTCCATGCGCCGACGTTACCCGACGGGCACCGGCGCGGCGAACGATCCGGGAGCGGATGCCGGCGGTCAGGCGCCCGCGCGGTCGAGGAACGACTCGAGCAGGCCGTTCACCGACATGGGCGCCTCGAGGTTCGGCAGATGCCCCGCGCCGCGCACGATCGCGAACTCGGCGCCGCGGATGCCGACCGCGTAGACGCGGGCGAAGCGGTGGAAGTCCGGGTGGTCGTGCTCGCCCACCAACGCCACCGCCGGGACCGCGATCTCGCCCAGGCGCTCCTTCGTGGGCGGCGACGGCGTCACGACCGGGTCGGCCCGCAGCCACGGGACGCCGTCGAACTCGCGCAGCATGCGCTGCAGTGCCACCTCGACCGCGGGGAGCCGCCTCGCGTGCGAGAGCAGTCCGGAGGCGAGCCATTCGTCGATCGCCGCGCTCATGCCCCGCTCGCGCGCCGTGACGGGCAGCGAGCCCAGGAACGCGGCCAGCTCGGGCCCGAAGGGCTCCCCGTCCAGCGACGCGCCGATCAGCGCGAGCGCCGCCACGCGGTCCGGGTGGGCGACCGCGAGCTGCGCCGCCGCCCGTCCGCCACTGCCGCTGCCGACCACCGCGGCCCGCTCGATCCCGAGCGCGTCGAGGATCGCGGCGAGGTCGCCGGCCGGCGTGTAGGGCGCGTCCGGTGGCGCGGACGAGCGCCCGTGGCCGCGCAGGTCCACGCACACGAGCCGCCGGCGGGCGGCAAGCGGCGACTGCGGCTCCCACAGACGGCGGTCGAACGTGAGGCCGTGCACGAACAGCACCGGCGGCCCTTCGCCGCGCGACGTGTAGCTCAGCCGCCCGCCGGGAATCGGTGCCCACGTGCCGGGCGTCACGGCCGGCCCCCCCGGCGCGCCGGGCGCGTCACCGGGTCGTGGAACGCGGGCCTGCGGGGCGCGCGGCGCCCGGGCGCCGGACGCGCGTCCATCCACCGGCGCAGCCCGGCGAAGAGGCGCGGCAGGTGCGCCCACGAGAAGCGCCGCCGCAGCGAGGGCAACCGGCCGACCGGCACCCACTCCGCGCTGGCCGCGTCGTCCGAGGCCGCCGGCTCGCCGCGCCGCCACTCCCCGACGAAGTACCAGTTCATCGTCGGGAAGCGCCCGAAGCCCTTCAGCCGGTATTCGTCCCAGTGGAACGAGAGCGGCTCGATCGCGCCGAGCGTGAGCCCGGTTTCCTCGCGCAGCTCGCGTCGCGCCGCCCCCTCGAGGCTCTCGCCCGCTTCGAGGAACCCGCCGGGCACGTCGAGGAAGCCGACGCGGGGAGCGTGCGCGCGCCGCAGGAGCAGCACGTCCCTGTCTTTCACGACCAGCAGGCCCGCACACGGCCGCGGGTAGTCGTACATCAGGTAGCCGCAGCGCGGGCACTCGATGCGTCGCGGCCGGGTGCGCGACGCGGGCCGCCGGCGCACGGGACGCCCGCACCGCGCGCACGGAAAGAAGACGCTCATGGGGCCTCCACGGTGATCACCGCCGGCAGCGGCACGGTCGCTCCGGGTCCCGCCGGGTCCCCATCCTTCGGCCAGCGCCCGAAGCTCGCGTAGCGGAAGCCGTCGCAGGCGACGACCATCTCGGCCTCGATCCCGCCGTCCATCGCCATCGCGTGCGTGAGCCTGAGCGGCGAGCCGACGAGCAGGGTCGAGAAGTCGGCCAGCGTGTAGCCGCCCTCGGTGACCACGACGACAAGGTGGCCGTCGCGGTCCTCGGCGACCGCGGTGCGGTTGGCGACCCGGTTCGTGCGCCTCACGCGCACGCCGCCGCCGCGGTCGAACAGCATGAAGGACTGCGCGACGTCGCTCCAGCCGCGCTCGTGCTCGAGGGGCGTGTGCGCGAGGTCGAGCACGCGCGCGTCGCGCGGGCCCGTGCCGCCCGAGGCGACCAGCGCCCCCTGGAATCCCGGGTGGAGCTTCGCCGAGACGGTGTCCCCGCCGCAGACGAGCAACCCCATGTAGTCGAGATCCGGGTAGAACTGCCCCGCGTTGAAGACCGCGAGCGCTCCGGTCGCCTGCTGCCAGCCGACGACGCCCGGCGGCATCGTGCGCGGCAGGAGCGTGTAGTACCGGGCCCGGAGGCGCACGAGGCGCGGGTCGAGGCGGAGCAGGGCGACCGTCGAGGAGCCCATGCGGCAGTAGCGGCCGCCCGTCATGGTCGCGAACTCGATGCCGGGTCGCAGCACCCGCCAGTGCGGCGTGCGCACGTTCTGCCACAGCGCGTACGCGGCGACCAGCACGACGACGGGCAGCACCCACCGCGCGTGCAGACTGCGTCGCATCACGCCACGCCCGACCGGCGCTGCCGTGCCTCCTGCACGAGCAGCAGCTCACCGATGTTCTCGAGCGTCAGCAGTCCGACGAGCCGGCCGCGCGCCATGACCGGCAGCGCGTTGAGGCGCGCGGCGCGCATGCGCAGGAGCGCCGCCTCGAGCGGCATGGACAGCTCGATCGGCTCCACGTCGGTGCGCACGAGGCGGCCGATCGGGGCGTCCGGGCCCTCCTTGCGCAGGCCGCTCACCAGGTCGGCGCGGCTCAGCATGCCCAGGAACTGCCCGCCCTCGAGGACGGGGAAGTCCTGCTGCTCGCCGGCGAGCAGCAGGTCCACGGCGTGCGCGATCTCGTGCCGCGTCTCGAGGCTCACGAACGCGGTGACCATCGCGGCGCTCGCCGGCAGCCCCGCCAGCGAGCTGCGCGTCTGGACGAGCGCGCGCTCCTCGGCCGCCGTCATGAAGATGAAAGCGGCGATCAGGACGAGCATGATGAACTGCGGCACAAAGAGGCCGATCGCCACGAAGATCAGCGCGATGACCTGCCCGATGTTCGCGGCGATGCGGGTCGCCTTCACGTACGGCATCAGGGTCGCGAGCACGCCCCTCAACACCCTCCCGCCGTCCATCGGGAACGCGGGGATCAGGTTGAAGGCGATCATCCAGAAGTTGACCTTCAGCATGAACTCCAGCGTGTTCGGGCCGTTGAAGTCCAGCAGCGCGGTCGGCGGCGGGGCGCCGCTGCCGAGCAGCAGGGCTCCGAACAGCACGAGCAGCACCAGGTTCACGGCGGGGCCGGCGAAGGCGACGAGGATCTCCTGGAGGGGCTTGTCCGGCATCCGCTCGAGCCGCGCGACGCCGCCGATGGGCAGCAGCACGATCTCGCGCGTCGCGATCCCGAACCGCCGCGCCATGAACGCGTGGCCCAGCTCGTGGAGCACCACGCACGCGAAGAGGAGGAGCAGGCGCAGCACGGCCTCGACCGCGTCCCGCGGCGTCGCGGACATGTAGATCGCGACGCCGGCCAGCAGCAGCAGGAACGTGACGTGGACTTCGAGGCGGATGCCCGCGATGGATCCGAGGCGGATCGACCAGCGCATGGAACGTGCGTCCTCCGGGGAATGCCGCCCGGAGTCTCGCACAGGGGCCCGCCCGGGCGAAGGCCGGGCGCCCGTCAGGCCGCGGGGCGGCGCGAAGCGCCGCCGCGGGACGCGCCGCCCCTGCGGCGGCGGGCGCGGACGTAGACCTCCTCGTGCGCAAACACCGCGCGGTCCACGTCGAAGCGCTCCATGGCCGCGAGCCGGCCGCGCTCGGCGTATTCGGCGCGCCCCGCGGTGTCGCGGAGCAATGCCGCGAGAGCGTGGGCGAACGCGCCGACCGGCTCGAACGGCACGCGCAGTCCCTCGACGCCGTTCGTCACGAGCTCGCCGATCGCGCCCCCGTCGTGGGCCACGACCGGCAGCCCCGCCGACAGCGCCTGCATGACGCGCAGGCCGCCGCTCGGCGGGACCCGGCCCGGCAGGCAGGCGACGTCGCACGCGGCGTAGAGTGCCGGCTCGTCGGTGGCGGCAACCCTCGCGAACACGTGCACCTGGTCGAGCAGGCCCATCTCGCGCGCCTCGGTGAGCAGGAGTTGCGGTCCGGCCGGGTCGTCCGGGTCGCACGACGGGACGACGAGCTCGACGCCCGGCACGCGCGCGTTGAGCGCGACCAGCAGATCCGTGAACGAGGCCGTATCCCGGTGGGACCCGGGATCCCCGAGCACGAGCACGCGGGGGGGACGGCCCGGCGCGAGCATCTCCACCACCTCGGGCGAGTGCGGCGCGCGCGGCGAAGGCGTGAAGGCGAACGGATCCACGCCCGGCCGCACGAGGTCCACCGTGCGGCCGAGCCCGGCCTCGAGCCGGTCGCGCGCCTCGGCCGTGTGCGCGAGCACCGCCCGCGCCTCCCGCCCGAGCGCGGCACGGTCCTCCATGGCCCGCAGGTGCAGCAGGCCCGCGCATTCGCCGCACGCCTCGTGCGGGTGGTGGTGCCGGCACGCCGCGAGCGACGGCCGGTGCACGAGGTCGCCGGCGGCGCAGACCGGCCAGTAGCCGTGCGCGTCCACCACGAGCGGTGAGCAGGAGAGCGCGCCCACGGCCTCGGGGCTCCAGGGACCGGGAGTGGCGAGGTGGACGACGTCGGGGCGCTGCTCGAGCGCCTGCATCAGCCCCGGCTCGGGCCCGCCCCCCGACGGCCGCCAGACGGCGGTCCCCGGCGGATCGGCGGCGGGCGAGTCGCCCTCGGGCGAACGCACGAGCACCGCGGTCACGCGGTGACCACGGTGCACGAGACGGGTCGCAAGCTCACCCAGCCAGCTCCCGGTCTCCTCCGGACGGGTCGCCTCGAATCCGTCGGCGACCACGAGAATCCTCAAGCGGCGCGGTCCTCGTCTTCGTCGTAGCGCTCGTCGTAGCCGTCATCGTCCCAGGCGTACCCGGGCTCGGGCTCCGACAGGTCGTCGAATGCGAGCTCGGGGCCGGCTTCGCCGGCGTCCTCGTGCTCGGCTGCCTCCTCGGCGGTGAAACCGCCGGGGGAGTTCCAGCGCTCGGCCATGTACGCGCTCAGGGCCTCGAGGTCGCGGCGCGCGCCCGAGTGCCCGGGATGGATCCAGAGCGTATGGCGGAGCAGGCGGATGGCGTCCTCGACGGCGCCGAACTCGAAGCACGCGGTCGCCGCGACGAAGAACAGCCCCGGATGGTGCGGCGAGAAGGACAGTCCGCGGAGCGCGCGCGAGAGCGCCTCGCGCGCGTCGTTGTCCTCCATCGCCGCGTAGGCGGCGCGGGCCAGGAAGCGCGCGGCCTCCGGGTCCGGCGGGGCGTCGAGCCCCGGAATGAAGCGGCGCAGCTCCTCGCAGGCGCGCCGCAGCGTGGCGGAGACGAAGGAATCGAGCCGCGAACGCGGGGACACCGCGACGCGCTCGCCGAGCCGGGCGAAGGCGTCGAGAATGTCCTGCAGGCTGGGATGAGCGGATGGCGACACCGGGCGTCTCCTGTCCGTCGGACCCGGCCCTCCCCCTCCGGGGAGCGACCCTGCGGTCCATGCAGGACGGGTTATCGGCGCGGGGGAGCCGGCGCTGAACCGTCGAGGACGGCCGACCCCGGAGGACGCACCGGCCGCCCGCGCGTGAAGCGGCCCGGCGGCGACGCGGGCGCGGGACGCCCGCCGCCCTTCAGGCGCGCGAGTAGCCCGGGTGCGCGACGCGCAGGAACTGCGCGAGCACGTTGCGCGCGACGGCCATGCGGTAGTCGCGTTCCGAGCGCACGTCGTCGATGGGCGTGACGTCGCTCCCGAGCGCGTCCGCCGCCCCGGCGGCCGCCCCGCGCGACGGCTTCACACCGAGCAGCGCCGCCTCGGCCTTCGCGGCGCGCACCGGCACCGGCGCGAGGCTGCCCCACGCGAGGCGCACGTGGTCGGGCGCCCCGCCGCGGGCGGCGTGCAGGACGCCGGCGAAGACGACCTTCGAGATGCTCTGCGCGGCGCGGGTGCCGACCTTGCGGAAGAACGCCTTCGATCCCTCCGGGGGCGCCGGGATCTCGACCGCCGCGATCAGCTCGTCGGGCGCGAGCGCGAGCCGGCGGTAGCCCGTGTAGAGCGAGTCGAAGCCGATCGTGCGCTCGCCGCGCACCGAGACCGCCCGCACGACGGCGTCGTGCGCGAGCAGCACCGGGAGCGAATCGCCGGCCGGCGAGGCGTTGGCGATGTTGCCGGCGATCGTGGCGCGGTTCTGGATCTGCTCGGCGCCGATCACGCGCGCGGCCGCGGCCAGCGACGGCCAGCGCGCGACGACGCGCGGGTGCGCACGCAGCTCGCGGAACGTGGTCAGCGCGCCGAGCCGCAGCGTGCCGTTCTTCCCGACCCGCAGCCCCCGCAGCTCCTCGAGCCCGTTGAGGTCGAGGAAGCGCGTGCCGCCGTGCGTGCCGGCGTTGAGGTACACGAACAGGTCGGTCCCCCCGGCGAGCGGCACGAGCCGCTCGGAGCCGAGCGAATCGGCGAGCAGCCGCAGCGCGTGGGCGAGGTTCGCCGGGCGCTCGAGAGCCAGCTCGGAGAGCGCGGACTTCATCGGCGGGCCTTCCCGCTCGCCTGCTTCTTCGCAGCGGCCCTCGTCCGGGCCGCGCGGCGGAACTTCGTGGCGGCCCGCGTCTTCGTGCCGCTGCGGATCTTCGTCGCGGTGCGGCGGTAATCGGGCTGCGCCTTCGGCGCCGGGTTGCGCTTCACGCGCCGCGCGGGCCGCTTCGCCGCTCCCTTCGCCGCGGCCTTCGGCGCCGCGCGGCGGGTGGCGGCGCGCCGGGCCGCCGCGCGGCGCGTCGCACGGGCGGCGTCGCGGACGGCGTCCACGATCTTCTGGTAGCCGGTGCAGCGGCACAGCGTGCCGGCGAGCCCCTCGCGGATCTCGTCGGCCGACGGCACGCGACCGCGCGCTCCGTCGAGCAGCGCGGCCGCGGTCACGAGCATGCCGGGCGTGCACATGCCGCATTGCGCGGCGCCGTGCTCGACGAACGCCTCCTGCAGCGCCGAGAGCCGCCCGCGCGCGGCGAGGCCCTCGACCGTCACGATGCCCGCGCCGTCGGCGTGCGCCGCGGGCACGAGGCAGCTGTTCACCGCGCGGCCGTCGAGCAGCACCGTGCAGGCGCCGCACTCGCCCTCACCGCAACCTTCCTTGGTGCCCGTCGCGTCGCACTCTTCACGCAGCACGTCGAGCAGGCGCTTCATCGGCGGGACCGTGACGCGGCGCGGCGAGCCGTTCAGCCGGAACGTCACCGTGATGCGATCGCTCATGCCTCTTCCCTCTCTTCGTTTCCGGCCTCTTGGCGCAGGTTCGCGAACGGCAGCGTGCGGTGCGCGGCCTCGAACGCCGCAAGCAGCGCCGCCTCTTCGCCGGCGGCGTCCGCGCAGGCCTTCCAGGCAACCGGAAGCTCGTACGCGTCGGCGAGCTGCCACACGTACCGGCCTCCCCGGTGCGCCACGCTGCGCCCCTGCCCGAAGCGGAGCCAGCGCTTGACCCGCTGCTGGAGCTTTCCGCGGACGCCGGTGCCGGCGGCGCGGCCCACGTAGAGCACGATCGCCCGCGGCACCCACGCGGACTCGAGCACCTCGGCCTTCACGTTCGGGTCCTGTCCGCGCCACACCGCCCCCGTTCCGCGCGGAAGGAAGCACGGCGGCTCCGGCGTCCCGCGCACCATCACGTACACGCCGTTCTCCTTCGGGACCGCGAGCGCGTCGTCGCGGCGCAGGTCGCGCACGCGCACGAAGCCCTCGAAGCCGGCGGCCCGCAGGCCCGCGATCGTGTCCAGGTCCAGGGCGGTCGTCTCCAGGTTCACGGCTTCTTCGCCGCGAGCGCGCGCAGCACGCGCTCCGGGCTCGCCGGCAGCTCGTCGATGCGGCAGCCGGTCGCGTGGGCGATCGCCTCGACCACCGCGGGCGCCGGCACGTCCATGGGCAGCTCGCCCACGCCCTTCGCGCCGAACGGCCCGCCGGAGTACGGCATCTCGACGAGTTCGACGTCCATGGGCGGCGCGTCGGCGGCGGTGGGCACGATGTAGTTCGTGAGCTGGGCGTTCCACACGCGGCCGTCCTTCCAGCGCAGCTCCTCGAGCAGCGCCCAGCCGAGCCCCTGCAGCGTGCCGCCCTCGACCTGGCCGGCCGCCAGCACCGGGTGTACGGCGCGGCCGACGTCCTGGGCGGTCGTGACGCGCACGACCTTCGTCTCGCCCGTGTCGAGGTCCACTTCGACCTCGCACGCGAGCGCCGCGTAGCCGTAGCAGCCGTAGGCGTCGCCGCGGTAGGTCGTCTCGTCCCAGCGGATGTCCGGTGGCGGCTCGTACTCGCGGACGACCTCGAGGGCCCCGCGCTCGCGCAGCCAGCGCTGCGCGACCCTGCGGAAGTCCGTCTCGCCCT
The DNA here is from genome assembly GCA_964589945.1 of uncultured bacterium. Taxonomy (GTDB): domain Bacteria; phylum Eisenbacteria; class RBG-16-71-46; order RBG-16-71-46; family RBG-16-71-46; genus CAIXRL01. The sequence goes on along the minus strand of CAZPVG010000080.1, from coordinate 6,378 downwards.
CGAGCGCGCGCTCGGCGAACAGCTCGAGCTGCTCCTTCATGCCGATCGCGCAGCGCCGCAGCAGGCCGCCGACCACCATGACCGTGCGCGAGGCCACCGTCGGGCCGCTGTTCGGCACGAAGTCGGTGTCGGGCTGGTGCACGACCACGCGCGAAGCCGGGACGCCCAGCACCTGCGCCACGAGCTGCGCGAACGTCGTGATCGCGCCCTGGCCGATCTCGGTGTTCGCGACGCGCACGCGGGGCCAGCCGTCGGCAGTCAGGTCGAGCAGCGCCTTCGAGGCGAGCGTCACCTCGCCGCTGCCCGTGAAGCCGGCGCCGTGATAGACGAGCGCCAGCCCGAGCCCGCGCCGCACGCGCCGGCCGCCCGGGGCCCGGCGGCCCGCATGCTCCGCCGCTTCGGCCTTCGCGTTCTCGCGCGCGATCTTCGCGCGCGCGGCCTTCCAGCCGACGCGCTTCAGCGTCCGCTCGAGCACCTCGTGCGCGCCGACGCTCTCCCGCAGCACCTGGCCGGTCGGCGTGACGTCGCCCGTGCGGTAGGCGTTGCGCCGGCGGAGCTCGGCCGGGTCCATGCCGAGGGCCTCGGCGATGCGGTTCATGTGGCTCTCGAGCGCGAACAGCGACTGCGGCGCGCCGAAGCCGCGGAACGCGCCGGCCGGCGGCGTGTTCGTGGCCATCGCGCGGGCGACGATCCGGGCCGCCTGCCAGCGGTACGGGCCCGCGGCATGGATGGCGCCGCGCGAGAGGACGACGGGCGAAAGCGTCACGTAGGCGCCCCCGTCGAGCAGGAAGTCGGCCTCGAGGGCGACGAGCGTGCCGTCGCGCTTCACGCCTGCCCGCAGGCGCGTCCACGAGGGGTGCCGCTTGGTCGTCGCGGCAAGGTCCTCGAGCCGGTCGTAGGCCAGCTTCACCGGTCGCCCGCTCTTCCAGGCGAGGAGCGCGGCGTGCGCGGCGATCATGGAGGGGTACTCCTCCTTGCCGCCGAAGCCGCCGCCGGTGACCGTCTGCGTGACGCGCACCTTCTCGCCCGGCAGGCCGAACGCCCGCAGGAGCGCCTTGTGGACGTAGTACGGGCACTGCATCGAGCCGCGCACCCAGAGGCCGCCGGCCTCCGTTCGCTCGGCGAGCATCGCGTTGTTCTCGATGTAGAGCTGCTCCTGGTGCCCGGTGCGGTACTCGCCCTCGACGACGAGGTCCGACGCCGCGAACGCCGCGTCGAGGTCCCCGCGCTCGATCAGGATGCGCTTGAGCACGTTGTCGTCGCCGTGGATCCGCTCGTCCGCCGCGACCGATTCCTCGAGGCTCAGCACCGCCGGCAGCGGCTCGTACTCGATACGGACGGCCCGGAGCGCCGCCTCGGCGAGCTCGGGGTCCTCGTGGGCGAGCAGCAGCACGGGCTCCTCGGCGTGCATCGAGACGTCCGCGACGAGCAGCGGCTGGTCGTCCTCGATGAGCGCCACCACGTTCTCGCCCGGGACGTCGCGGTGGTCGCAGACCGTGAAGCCGGTCCAGTCGAAGGCCGGATCGAGCTCAACGCGCGTCACGCGCGCGCGCGGGACCGTCGTGCGCACCGTGCGGCCGTGCAGCACGCCGGGCACCTTGAGGTCGTCGAGGTACAACGCCCGGCCCGTCACCTTGTCCGGCGCGTCGAGGCGGGGGACGCCCACGCCCACGGACGCGGGCAGTTTGAGCTTCCGGCGGGTCACGACCTCACGTTCGGGAGTTCGGGAGCGTGGCATGCGGGGACTTTAGACAACTCGGCGCGCCCGGGCCAACCCGCGCGCCCCCCTGCGAGCGCGTTCGCGGCCCGCCCGGCCGCGCTCGGCGCGTCGCGGCCGCGGCGCGGGCTCCGCCGGGGGCGCCGCCCGGCCGTCTGCTATGGTCCGGCGCCGTGACGCCGTCGCCCCTGTCCCGCATCGCCGCCCGCGCCCTCGCGGCGCTCGCACCGGCCCTCGCGCTCGCGCTCGCGACCGCGTCGTGCGCCCCGCCGCGTGGCGAGGACGCCACGCTGGCCACGCACGGGCGGCGCTACTTCGGCGCCGTCCGCCCGCCGCGCGACAACGTCCTGCGGTTCAACCTCGGCGCCGAGCCCGAGATGATCGACCCGGGCGTGACCTCCGGCCAGACCGAGGGGCGCGTCGCGAAGATCCTGTTCGAGGGCCTCGTCGGGCTCGACCCGCACACGCTCCAGGCGGTGCCGGGGCAGGCGTACCGCTGGGAGACCTCGGCCGACGGGCTCACGTGCACGTTCCACCTGCGGCCCGGCCTCGTGTGGAGCGACGGCACGCCGCTCACGGCGCGCGACTTCGTGTGGTCCTGGCGCCGCGCGCTGGCGCCCGCCACCGCGTCGCGCTCGGCCGGGCTCATGTACCCGATCGTGAACGCCGAGCGCTACAACCGCGGGGCGATCACCGACTCGGCACTCGTCGGCGTCTCCGCGCCGGACGATTCGACCTTCATCGTGCGGCTGCGCAATCCCACGCCCTACTTCGTGGGCCTCACCTCGTACAACACCTTCATGCCGATGCCGCGGTTCGCGATGGAACGCTGGGGCCGGGAATGGACCGAGCCGGGACACCTCGTCTCGAACGGGGCGTTCACGCTCGTCGAGCACCGGCAGAACCTGCGGCTCGTGTTCCGGCGCAACCCGCGCTACTGGAACGCCGCGACCGTGCGGCTCGACGGGCTCGTGGGCTACACGGTGGACGACCTGAGCACGGCCACCAACCTCTACAAGGCCGGCTACCTCGACTGGAACCCGAGCGGCTACATCCCGACGCCGTTCGTACCCGAGGTGCGCCGCTACGACGACTTCGTGACGGGCGAGTACCAGGGCACCTACTTCTACAGCTTCAACGTCACGCGCCCGCCGTTCGACGACGTGCGCGTGCGCCGCGCACTCGTGCTCGCGATCGACCGCGAGGCGATCACGCGCGACCTGCTCAAGGGCACGCGCCGCGCGTGGGGCCGCATCACGCCGAGCGGCTACCCGGGCTACGAGGGCCCGCCGCAGGTGCATTTCGATCCCGATTCCGCGCGCCGCCTGCTCGCGGCCGCGGGCTACCCGGACGGCAAGGGATTCCCGCGCTTCTCGATCCTCTTCAACACGAGCGAGGACCACCGGCGCGTCGCCGAGGCCGTGCAGGCCATGTGGCGCCGGGAGCTGGGCGTGCCGGCGGAGCTGGAGAACATGGAGTGGGGCTCGGTGCAGCAGGCCACGGTCGCGCTCCGCTACGACGTCGCCCGCCGCTCGTGGATCGGCGACTACCTCGACCCCAGCTCGTTCCTCGAGATCCTGCGCGCCGACAACGGCAACAACCGCACCGGCTGGCGCGACCCGGGCTACGACTCGCTGCTCGATGCCGCCGCCCGCGAGCTCGACCCCGCGAAGCGCTTCCGCCTGCTGGCGGCCGCGGAACAGCGGGCGCTCGACGCGGCGGTCTTCATCCCGATCTACCACTACTCGACGAACGAGCTGATCAAGCCGTACGTGCGGGGCATCTACCACACGGCGCTCGACCTGCACCCGCTCGAGCACGTCTGGATCGACCGCGGCTGGCGCGATCACGAGCCAATCGCCCGGACCGGCCAGAAGCGCCGGGCGCCGTGATCACGTTCATCCTCCGCCGGCTGCTGGCCTTCGTGCCCACGCTGTGGCTCATCGCGACGCTGTCGTTCTTCATCGTGCGCCTCGCGCCCGGCGGGCCGTTCCAGTCGGAGAAGGCGATCCCGCCGGCGGCGAAGGCGCAGCTGCTTCACACCTACGGGCTCGACCGGCCGCTCGCCGAGCAGTACGGGCGGTTCCTGTGGAACACGGTGCGCGGGGACTTCGGCGTGTCGTACCGCTATCCCAACCGCCGGGTGAGCGAGATCATCGGTGACGGCTTCCGCGTCTCCGCCGAGCTGGGGGCCTGGGCGCTGCTCTTCGCCGTGCTCGTCGGCGTGCCGCTCGGCGTGATCGCGGCCGTGCGCCAGAACCGCGCCGAGGACTACGCCGTCATGGGAATCGCGCTCGCGGGCGTGTCCGTGCCGAGCTTCGTGCTCGCGCCCGTACTCGTGCTGGTCTTCTCGCTCACGCTCTTCTGGTTCCCGCCGGCGCTCTGGAGCGGCCCGTCGAGCCGCGTGCTGCCGGTGCTGGCGCTGTCGGCGGCCTACATCTCGTTCATCGCCCGGCTCGCCCGCGCCGGCATGCTCGAGGTCCTGCACATGGACTTCGTGCGCACGGCGCGTGCCAAGGGGCTCGCCGAGGTGGTCGTCGTCGTGAAGCACGCCCTGCCGATCGGCATCCTGCCCGTCGTCTCGTACCTCGGTCCCGCGGCCGCGCGTGTCGTCACGGGCTCGATCGTGATCGAGCAGGTCTTCTCGATTCCCGGGCTCGGCCGCCAGCTCGTCGGCGCCGCCTTCAACCGCGACTACACGCTCGTGCTCGGCGTCGTGCTCTTTTACGCCGGGCTGCTGCTCGTCCTGAACCTGCTGGTGGACCTCGCGTACGCCTGGCTCGACCCGCGCGTGGAGCTCTCGTGAGCATCGGACTCTCGCCCCCCGCCACCGTGGCGCAGCCGGAGTCGGCCGGCCCGGTCCGCTCGCTGTGGTCCGACGCGTGGCGGCGCCTGCGCCGCAACCGGGCCGCCCTGGCCGCGGGCGTCTTCCTGCTCTTCATGTGCACGTTCGCGGCGCTCGCCCCGTGGATCCCGCTCGTCCAGGACCCGACGGCCCAGAACCTCGCGCTCGGCGCCACCCCGCCCACGTGGGCGCACTGGTTCGGCACCGACGACCTCGGACGGGACCTGTTCGCGCGCGTCCTGTACGGCGGCCGCATCTCGATGCTCGTCGGGATCGTGGGCACGCTCGTCAGCCTGGTCGTCGGCGTCACCTGGGGGGCCATCGCGGGCTACGCGGGCGGGCGCACCGACGAGGCGATGATGCGCGTCGTGGACGTGCTCTACTCGCTCCCCTACCTGTTCCTCGTCATCGTCCTGCTCGTCTTCTTCTCGCGCTCTCTGCTCATGCTGTTCGTCGCGCTCGGGCTCGTGCAGTGGCTGACGATGGCGCGCATCGTCCGGGGGCAGGTGCTCTCGCTCAAGTCGCAGATGTTCGTGGAGGCGGCCCGCGCGCTCGGGGCCGGCGACGCCGCGATCCTGGGGCGGCACATCGTGCCGAACACGCTCGGGCCGGTGATCGTCTATGCCACGCTCACGATCCCGGCGGTCGTGCTGCAGGAGGCCTTCCTGTCGTTCCTCGGGCTCGGCGTCCAGCCGCCCGACGCCTCGTGGGGCACGCTCGTGGCCGACGGAGCCCGCGTGCTGGCGCTCTTCCCGTGGATGGTGGTCTTCCCGGGGCTCGCGCTCTCGCTCACGCTGCTGGCGTTCAACTTCCTCGGCGACGGCCTGCGCGACGCGCTCGACCCCCAGGACCATAGCGACGTCAACTGAGAACGCGGAAGCGCCGGGAAGGCCGGGCGGGCGCTCGCTTTACAAGCGTCGCGCGGCCCCGCATTCTGTTCAGGCTGAATCGGCCGTGAAGGACGACTTCGTATCGCCCGCGACGGATCCGCCCGGGCGTGGAGGATACCCTTGAAGACGCTGCACCGAGCCTCCTCGGCGCCCCGGCGCGCCGCAACGCCCGCCAAGCCTTCCGACCGCGCCTCCGGCGGGGCGCCGGCCATCTGCATCGTCGTGGCCGACCCGGCCGCGATCGACCGCGCGGCCCTGTCGGCGCTGCTGCGGGCCGAGAGCGATTTCCTCGTCACCGGCGAGGCCTCGAACACGAGCGAGGCGATCGAGTCGTGCCGCCGCCTCGAGCCCGACGTGCTGCTCATGACGAACACGCTTCCGAGCCCGAACGGCGACCTGGCGATCCGCGAGATCCGCGCGGCGCTGCCCGACCTGAAGATCGTCGCGATGTCCGAGCGCGGATGGAGCGACTGCCTGGTCCTCAATCCGCCCTCGCCCACGCGCCCGCGCACGGACGGCGGGCAGCGGCTCTGCGCCGGCGGCTCGGACTGCCTGCAGGTCGCCGCCGCCTACGGCGCGCTCGGCACCGTGCGCCGCAGCGCCGACACCGCAGCGCTCTTCGCGACGATCCGCTCCGTGGCCGCGGGCCGGAACTCGTACGAGCCCGGCACCATCGCGGCGCTCACCGAGTCGAACCGCGACGAGCGGCTGCGGCTCTCGCCGCGCATGCTCGAGGTGGCCCAACTCCTCGCCGAGGGGCACTCGAACAAGGAGATCGCCTCCGAGCTCGGGATCAGCGAGCCGACGGTGAAGAAGCACGTCGCGCAGATCCTGCACCGGCTCGGCTTCGAGGACCGGCTGCAGGCCGCGCTGTTCGTCGCCCGCCACCCGCTGCTCTTCGCGCGCGGCACGCCCGAGAGGGCGTA
>CAZPVG010000079.1:8365-18492 GCA_964589945.1 uncultured bacterium | reverse complement strand
GGAGCAGCTCCAGTCCGAGATCGAGGGGGTCCTCCAGCTCATGGACCTGCTGCTCACGACCTGCGGCTACGAGTACCGCTGCTACCTCGCGACGCGGCCGCAGGAGAAGTACCTCGGGAGCGAGGCGGAGTGGGACTTCGCCACGGACGCCCTCCGCCAGGCACTCGAGAAGCGCGGCCTGCCCTACGAGGTGGACGAGGGCGGCGGCGCGTTCTACGCGCCCAAGATCGACGTGAAGCTGCGCGACGCGATCGGCCGCGAGTGGCAGTGCCCGACGATCCAGGTGGACCTCAACCTGCCGAAGCGCTTCGGCGTCGTCTACACCGGGCCCGACGGCCAGGAGCACGAGGTCATCATGCTGCACCGCGCGCTCTACGGCTCCCTCGAGCGTTTCGTGGGCATCTTCATCGAGCACACGGGCGGCGAATTCCCGGTGTGGGTCGCGCCGACCCAGGTCATCGTGATCCCGGTGCACCCGAAGGCCCACGACTACGCCGCCGAGACGGCCGCGATGTTCCGGGCGGCGGACCTGCGCGTCGAAGTGGACACCCGCGACGAGAAGCTGGGCGCCAAGATCCGCGACGCCGAGCTGCAGAAGGTGCCCTACATGGTCGTGGTCGGGCCGCGCGACGCCGCCGCCGGCACCTGCGCGCCGCGGCGCAAGGGCCAGGGCGACCTCGGCACGATGCCACGCGAGCAGTTCATCGAGCGCATCACGGAGGAAGTCCGCACGAAGGCGCACTGACGCCGCCCCGAGCAGGCGACGGGCCCCGCGGAAGCGTGTTCCGCGGGGCCCGTCCGCGTCGGGATCCGGTCGTCTACTCGAAGCGGTAGCCGATCCGCAGCGGCACGACGTGGAGCGTCTCGGTGTCGCGCGCGAGCCGCACCCAGCGTGCCGAAGCGAACAGCTTCGAACCCTTGCCCACCTGGAAGTCGTAGGCGAGCCCGGCCGTGATCGCCGGGCCCCAGCCGCTGTCGTCCGGGATGCTGACCGTCCGGCCGGTCGCGTTGTCCAGGAACTCGATGCCGGAGTAGCCGGAGCTGAAGTGCCCGCCGCCCACGCCGCCTTCGACCCACAGGTTCCGCCAGACCTTGAACGAGAGGACGGCGAGCCCGTTGATCTCGTTCCCGGCCCCGGTGTTCGTGTAGTAGTCGTAGGGAATCGTGTACGTCGAGCCGTCCTTCGCCTTGTAGGTCGTGGCGAACCCGTTCGTGTTGGCCGGCAGGTCGAGGTACTCGAGCTCGACCGCCAGGCGCGCCCCGGGCAGCAGCGAGGCCCAGAGGTTGCCCGTCAGGGCGATGCCGGGGCCGTAGCGCACGCGCACCCAGGAAGGTGCCTGCATCCAGGAGATGCCGGCGCCCAGCGAGGCGTGGATCCAGCGGGGGAGGAACTTCGAGGTGTCCGGCTTCGCATCCTGCACGGCCTGCCCGAGGTCGGGCCCGGACGCGAGCGCGGCACCCGGCGCCGCGAGGGCGAGCGCGAGGGACAGCAGAACGACGTTGCGGTTCAAGACCACCTCCCATTCCCCGGTACGGCCGCAGCGAGCATAGCGCGCCCCGGCGGCGGCGCCACACGCATTCGAGGTCGCGCGAGAACGGCCGCGGGCGCCCGGCCCGAGCCGGACGCCCGCGACAGTACCCGTGGCGACGGTCAGGGCATGCGGAAGACGACGCCGCCCGAAGCCTGGAAGCCGCTCGGCCACCAGGTCGTCTTGGCGCCCTTCTCCTCGGCGCTGGCGTAGCCGACGTAGCGGCCGATCTGGCAATTGAACCCGACCGCGTCGCTCAGCATCATCGCGCCGCCGACGCGGCCGGAGATGCCGAAGCGCATGACGTTCTGCGACTCGTACGAGTCGGGCGTCAGGCCGCTGCCGAAGTTCTCGAACTTGGCCTTGCCCGACCACATCTCGAGCCCGGGCCCGAAGTAGACGATGGCCCGGTCGCTGATCTTCACCGCGCGGTCGCCGCCGACGCGCACGTTCCACGAGCTCTGCGTGTACTTGAGGTCCGGCGAGTTCGACGCGAGCGCGTCGCCCGGCTGCTCCTTCTCGTTGAAGAAGCCGATGCCCGCCGAGACGTTGAACGCGTAGTCCTGGGTCATGAGGCGCCAGTACTGGAGGCCGATGCCGATCTCGGGGCTCTGGTAGGCGGACAGGTAACCCGGGCCGGTCGGATCGTCGGGCGAGTAGAAGTCGCCGGTTCCGTTCGTGATCTGGATGCCGAGCAGGCCTTCGCCGGCGAACGCCGTCGCCGCCGACAGGATGCCCACCGCAACGACTGCGAGACGAAGCAGCTTCATGGGGTGCTTCCTCCTTGAAAGGGTGGCCCACCGGCCGCTGGCCGGTTTCGCGCGCCAAGCTAGGGATGGCGAAATCCGGTGTCAACGGGTGAGTGCCCCGTCCGGGGCCGAGGATTCGGTCGCCGGGGAGCCGATGGCATCCCGGTCCCGGGTGCCGGAGGAGCAGGGCGGCCAGCGCCGGCGCGGTCTCAAGGACGCGAGACCCCGGCGGGCATTCTGGTACGCTTTCAGCCGTGCGCGGTCCCGGCGGACCGCTTCCCGATCGCCGCGCCGGCAGGCGGGCGAGGGGGCGCCGCATCCATCCGACCGGCCTTGATCCACGGGTCGGCACGAAGCGCCACCGGCCTGCCGTACCCGTGTACTCCACTCCCCGCGACTCGTCGCGCACCCCGGAGGCAACCCTGGCCGTGTCCCACCGCCGCCGACTGTCGGGCTTGCCCGGGCTCGCCGCCGCGTTCGCCGCGGCGGCGCTCATGATCCTCGGGTGGCAGCGGGACGCGTGCGCAGCCACGCGCCCCGCGACGGTCCCCGCGCTCGATGGGGGCCCGGTCGCGGCGCCTTTCTGGGAGCGCTTCGAGCGGGCGGACGAGCTGCGGGAGGCGTGGCCGGATTCGGTGGCGCCGGTCGCGCGCGCCGAACTCGCGCGCGATCCCGAATCCCTCCTCGGCCACTGGCTTCTGTCCGCAGCCCTCGCCCGGGGCGACTCGGCCGGCGCGGATGCCGCGCGCGACTCGGCACTCGCGCTTCCGGGCCGGCCGGGTCCAGAGGTGCTCGCGGGCTGCCTGTTCCTCGCGGACGGGCGCTCCGCCGAAGGGCGCGCCGCGCTCGACCGGGCACGCGACGCCTACCTGGCCGCGGACCGCCCGGCGGACGCCGCACGCGCCGCACTGTGGAAGGGCCTGCTCGACCGCGCCACGCGCCGGCGTCCCGACGACCCGGCGTTCGCCGAGGCGGAGAGCCTGGCGCAAGCCCATGGCGCCCGCGACGCGCTGGCCGAGGCGCGGCTCCAGCACGCGGTGAGGCTCACGCGCGGCGACCAGTTGGCCGCGGGCAAGGAGGCGCAGGCCGCGGTCGAAGCCGCGCGGCCGCTCGGCGGCACGCTGCTCGCGCTGGCACATCGCCAGGCCGGCATCGTGGCGCGCAACCGCGGGCTCGCGGACTCGTCCGAGGCGCATCACCTCCGCGCCGTGGCCGCGGCGGCCGCGAGCCCGCTGGCCGTCGTGCGGCTCCGCTGCCTGCAGAGCCTGGCGGTGGCCCACCATCGGCAGGCGCGCTATGCCGACGCGATCGCGCTCCTCGACAGCGCCCTGGCGCTCGCTCCCGAGCGGCCGGTGTACCGGCGCGCGGGCCTGCTGTCCGAGCGCGGCAACATGCTGCGCTCGGTGCTCCGCCTCGAGGAGGCGCGGGCGTCGTTCGCCGCGGCCGCAGAGCTCTACGAGCGGAATGCGCCGGACCTCGGCGGGCGCATCCACGCCCTCGACGGCCTGGGCGTCACGCGAGTCCAGATGGGCGAGATCGACGAAGGGCGCCGACTGATCGAACGCGCTCTCGAAGAGGCCCGGCGCCAGGACCAGCAGCGCGCGGAGCCGTTCCTGCAGGAGCACCTCGCCGAGGTGTGGATGGAGGTCGGCGACTTCGAGCGCGCCGAAGCGGCGGTCGCAGCCGGGCTGCTCGCGGCGCGCCGGACGCGGCAGCCGCCGATCGAGGCCGCTCTCCTTTCGCTGCGGGCGGACCTGCTGCTCGAGCGGGGGCGGCCGGAGCGCGCGCTCGCGGCCTCGCGCGAGGCCGTGCGGCTGAGCCGCGAGGCCGGCGCTCGGCGCGTGCAGTCGCGGCTCCTGTTCGAAGGCGGCGTGCTCGCCCGTCTCGGCCGTTCGGCGGAGGCGCTGCGCGTCGCGGACACGCTTCGCACGATGGCCCTCGGGTCGGCGGACGCGTCGCTGGCGGCCGACGCCGAAGAGCTGGCGGGCGAGGCCCTGCTCGCCGCGGGCCGCCCGGAGGAGGCGGTGGTGCGGCTGCGCGCGGCGCTCGCGCGCTCGGACTCGCTGGGAGCCCGGCGCGAGTCGGCCGGCACGCGGCGGACGCTCGGGCAGGCATTGCTCGCGGCGGGACGTCCGGGCGAGGCGGCGAAGGAGCTCGAAGCCGCGCTGCGCGTGCACGAGGACGTCGGCCGAGCGCTGGTGTCGAGCGAGGAGCGCGGCTCGATGCACGCGCAGTGGCAGTCGAGTTACGTGGACCTGGCGACGGCCCGGGCCCGGCTCGGCGACGCCGCGGCGGCGTTCCGGGTCGTGGACCGGAGCCGCGCCCGCGAGATGCGCCGGCTCTTCGGGCGCGGGCTGCCGGGCCTGCGCGCCGCGGTGCCGACCTCGCTGGCACGCGAAGCCGAGCGGATCGAGCGCGACCTCGCGGCGGCGCAATCCGAGCTGGTCGCACGCCAGGGGCTCGAGGCGGGTTCGCGCAGTCTCACGGTCGGGCGGCTGGCCGCACGGTGCGAGCGCCTCAAGGGACGCTGGGCCGACGCCATGCGTCGCATCGAGCGCGCGGCTCCCGACTGGACCCGGGCCGCGGGAGTCGCGGCGCCCCTCACGGCGGACGCCGCGCGCCGGCAGCTGCGGCCGGGCGAGGCGCTGCTCGCCTATCTCGTGGGGGAGGAGCGTTCGCTCGCGGTCGTGGTCACGCCCGGCGGCGTGGCGGCACGCGAGCTGCCGTGGGGCGAGGAGTCGCTGCGGGTCCGCGTGGAAGCGTACCTGCGCGAGCTGCAGGACGCGGCCTCCGGGGCGTGGCGGGTACGGGCCGCCGGCCTCGCCGACACGCTGCTGCCCGCCGGGCTGGTTCCGGAAACGACCCGCATGATGCTGCTGGTCCCGGACGCGTCGCTTCATCACCTGCCGTTCGAGACGCTCCGCCCGGCCGGCGCGGGAGGCAGCCGCGCGCTGCTGCTCGAGCGCTGCGCCGTGATCTCCGGCGACGCGCCGGGGCTGCTGCTCGCGGGGCGGATCGGTCGCGACCGCCAGCCCGGGCCCGGCGGAGGACTCGCCGCGTTCGGCGACCCCGAGACTCCCGCACCCGCGGGCGACTCCGGCGGCGCCGTGATCCCGGCCGGGCCGCTGCCGTACGCCCGGCGCGAGGTCGAGTCGCTGGGCGCCCTGTGGCCGGGAGGCCACATCTACACCGGCGCCCAGGCCACCGAGGGGCGGGTACTCGACGCGATCGAGCACGCGTCGGTGCTGCACGTCGCGGCGCACGGATTCGTGGACCACCGTCACCCGCGCTTCTCGGGGCTGGTTCTGAGCCGCGACCTGGCCGGCTCCGGGCGGCCGAGCGACGGACTGGTGCAGGCCTGGGAGGTGCTCGAGCGGCGCGGGGCGCTCGACCTGGTGACGCTCTCCGCGTGCGAGACGGGTGGCGGCCGGCTGCTGCGTGGCGAGGGGCTGGTGGGGCTCGCGCGCGCGTTCCGCATTGCCGGCGCCCGCGACCTGCTCGTGAGCCTCTGGAAGGTGGACGACGCCGCGACGGCGGACCTGATGGTCGACTTCTACCGCGGCGTGCGCTCGGGCCTCCCTCACACCGAGGCGTTGCGCGCGGCCAAGCTGAAGGCGCTGCGGGGCGCGGACGCGGCGGCGACAGCCCGCGGCCCGGCGGCAGCGCGCGGCATCGGCGTCACCACGGCCGCGGCGCGCCACGCCCACCCGTCGGCCTGGGCGGCGTTCGTGCTGGAGGGCGAGGCGCCGCGCTAGGCGGCGCCGTCCTCCTCGGCCGTCTTCCGCCACCCGGCCGGAAGCGTCGCGCGGCGACCCGCCTACCGCGCGAGGACCACCTTGACCGTGCGCCGCTCGGCGCCGGCGAGGAGCTGGGCGAAGTACATGCCCGCGCCGACGGCGCGCCCCGCGTCGTCGCGCCCGTCCCAGGCGCATTCGTGCCACCCGGGCCCGAACGTCCCGTCCGCGAGCGTCCGCACGCGGCGGCCGGCGAGGTCGAACACTCCGAGCGAGACGACGCCCCCGGCCGGAAGCGCCCAGCGAAGGCGCGTCGAGCCGCGCGCCGGGTTCGGCGCCGGCTCCGCGAACGTGAGCGCCGGCGGCCCGTCACCCGCGGAGGGCCCCACGGCGACGGACGCCGGTCCGTCCACGTACTCGAGGTCCGCGATCTGGGCGGAAGCCGTCGCGAGGTAGTTCTTCGCGAACGCGGGCGTGCGCACCATCGCGTACAGCTCGCCGTAGAACTGGCCGGCCACGAGGGACCCGTCCGGGCGCACGTCCAGGCCCTCGAAGCCGTAGAGGCCCGAGACGGGGTCGAGGTCGGCGATCTCGGTGAACGTCCCGTTCGCCGAGCCGAGGGACTTGAGCCTGCGGTTGTCGGCCACGTAGTCCATCGAGGTGAGCAGCAGGTCGCCGGAGACGTCGAGGCACATCGAGGTGAAGGTCTCGACGCTCGTGTCCGTGAACACTTCGGGCGGTCCCGGGACGCCGGGCGTGACGCGCACGACGCGCTGCCCCGCCAGCAGCAGCACGCGGCCCGCGCCGTCCACGGCGACGTGCTGGCCGAGACCGTAGAGGAACGAGGACTCCGAATAGAGCGTCGTGACCTGGCCGGTCGTCGGCTGGTAGCGCACGACCCGCATGCCGATCCCGGCGACATACCCCGAGAAGATCACCGAGCTGTCCGCGGGATCCACCGCGCAGTCGGCGATCGTGCTCACGCCGAGCGTGTCGGACATGAACGCATCCGAGTAGATGCGGAACTCGAGGGTGTGCGGGTCGTAGTGGATCACCGGCGGCAGGCCCGTCAGCCACACGTCGCCCGCCGGGCCACGGTCCATGCCGGTCAGCTCGTCGGCGGGAAAGCACAGTTCGCCGACGGGCGCCGGGTCCACGCCGGGCCGGAGCGTCGAGGTGCCGCTGTAGGCCTCCTCGATCAGCACGTGCGCCCCGGCCGGCGGCTGCGGCACGGCGAGCGCCGTGAGGTGCGCGTCGAGCCCGCCGCTGCACGAGCCGACTCCGCCGGAGGCGTCGAGCGGGGCCTGGCAGGCCCCCGGGACGACGCGCGCGCGCAGGGTGACCGCGACCTCGCCGAAAGGCGGCGGCGAGCCGCTCCAGGTGAGCAGGTGGTTCACGCCGTCCCAGTTCGTCCCGGCAGGCGGCGTGCCGACGAACGGCGGATTGCCGACGGGATCGAGGCCGGAGGGGAAGGGAAGCGTCACGGAGCAGGTCGGAGCGGGTGCCGAGCCCTGATTGAGGACGCGCAACACGACGTCGAACGCGCTGTCGGGCCGCGTCACGACGAACGACCGCCCCACGGCCTCCTGCGCGGCTCCCAGCCCCGGCGCCTCGAGGCGCACGACGATCGGCACACCGGTGATCGGGATCGCCGTCGTCGGCGTGCAGCCGCTGAGCTGGTAGCCGCACGCATTGCGCACGCCGAAGGGGTAGCCCTGGTTGAGCACGCTCGAGAGGGAATCCGGCCCGCGGCATTCCTCGACCACCGCGTCCACCACGATGCTGGTGCCGCCGAGCGCCGGCAGGGTGCCGGTCCACTGGAACGAGGTGCCCGCCAGAGTGCCGCTGCCGGTGCCCGCGTCCACGAGCTGGTCGAACTGCGTGCCCGCGCCGCTCAGGAAGTTGAACGAGATCAGGTCGCGTTCCTCGTTGTCGGGGTTCGTCAGCGTGACCGTGTGCCGGACGTGGTGGCCGGTCTCGAGCGGCAGCGGATCGAGCGGGACGCTGCTGCACGTGACGCCGACCGGGTTCTGGTTCTGCGTGGCCAGGGTCGTGACGACCGGCGACGGGGAACCGTCCACCGGGGGCCCCGACGTCTCGCTCACCGAGTAGGTGGTCAGGCTCACCGAGCTCACGAAGCAGGGCGTGAGGATCACGTATTCGAGCTGGATCGAGCCGCCGGGGCCGAGCGGAGCGAGCGTCCAGTTGACCTGCTGGTACGCGTAGGTCCCGCCCTGCGTCGCCGACACGAATTGGGCCTGGTACGGCACGGCCGCGACCACCGTGAGCGGGGTCGAGGCCCCGGTGCCGGTGTTCGAGACGACCAGCGTGTAGGTGAGCGGGGCGCGCTGGAGCGCCGCCCCCGGTGCGCTGCCGGTCAGCGCGAGCTGCGGGCCGGGCACGGGGCAGCCGGCGGTCGCGCACGAGGACCCGTCCCCCTGGTACGTGCCGCCCAGCTGCGTACACTCGGCGGCCGTCAGGCCGTCCTGGCACCCGCCGCCGGGCAGGCAGCAGGCGCCGGTCGGCGTGCTGCCCACCGTGCACTCGAGGATCGGGAACGTGGGCGGGACGAGGACGCCAAGCGGGTCGCGGATCACCGCGTTGCGCGGCGTCGTCGCGCGGTCCGCGTAGGCGAGCCGCGCGCCGGACTGGTCGAGGAACGCGGTGCCGTACGACAGGCCGAGCGAGCCGGCGCAGAGCTGGACCATCGTGTAGTCCACGCCGTCCGGGGTCGAGATGCCGTGCTCGATCCACGCGGCGGCGTTCAGGCTGTCGAAGGCGACGCCGTTGGCCCCCTGCTCGAGGCCGACCGTCTGCGACTGCTCGCCGGTCGAGAGGTTCCACCAGTAGAGACGGACGCTGCCGCCGACCTCCGATTCCTCGACGAAGGCGAAGCTTTCCGGCGCCTCCCAGGGCCGGTCGCCGAAGCGCACGTCCACGTAGCAGCCGGCCATCGTCACGACGCCCCCGAGCGCCGGCAGCGAGGCGCCGTAGGTCACCGGGACGGACCAGAAGCCGACCCGGGCGGGATTGCTCGGGCAGGGCTCCGTGCTCTTCGCGAACAGGTGGCGCCGCGTCGGCGAGAGGCGCAGCTCCCAGCCGCCGGTTCGCAGCGGCGTCGGGGTCGGGTAGTAGTGGTCCCCGGGCGAGAGGAGGCCGTCGCCGTTCGTGTCCACCCACAGGCTCTCGGCGTTCGCCACGCCGCCCTTCCAGTTGACGCCGGGCGAGCTGCTGGGGCCGACGAACCACGGCTGCGAGGTGCGGAACGCGCTCTCCTGCGCGGCGGCGGTGTCCCCGCCCGGCAGGACCGGCAGGAGGAGGAGCCAGCCGAGGGCGGGAAGAAGGCGAACGGCGGATGCGCGCCACATGGGTCACCTCCGAGGGCGGGGCAGAGAGCTCCGGCGCCGGGGCGCCGCGTCCGGCGTGCGGGAGAGCACGCGTCTTCGCAAAGACGGCCGGCAGGGCGCCTGGAGTTTCGCGCGACTTCAGGGCTCGTGGGCGACGGCGGTTTCCGCCGGCGGCCCGAAGCGCCGTTCCATCCACGCCCGGACCGCGGCGACGCGCGCCGCGCGGCCCGTGGCGCCGCCCCCGACGCCGGCGAGAGCGCGCCGCAGGGCCGCGGGATCGAGCCCGCGCGCTGGCGCCGCCGCCACGAGGAACGTCTCGGTTCCTCCCGGACCCTCCAGCGGCCAGACCGATCCGCCGGCGGGATCGGGAAGGGTCAGCCTGCCGGCCGGCCGCTCGCGCGGCGTGGCGCCGGGCGGGGGGAGGAGCAGCGTCGCCACACCGTCCGGGCCGACGTGCACGACGATCGGGACGCCGGCTCGCTCGAGCGTCGCATGCAGCACGATCGCGTCCCCGGTGTGGAAGCCGCTCCCGCCGCCGCGCGTTCCGGAAGCCCGCTCGACCACGGCGTCGCGCACGACGACGTTCTGCGCCCCGGACCGTGGCCAGAAGACCACGAGGAGGGCCGCGGCCGCCGCGGCCGGAACCCCCACGAGCGCCCAGCGCGGGAAGCGGGTGACACGCCCCGCTGGCGGCGACCCGGCCGCCTTCGCGTCCGGCTTCGCGCGGCCGCCCGCGCCGCGCGCCGCGGCCCGCGCGACCAGCGCCTC
>CAZPVG010000079.1:0-8265 GCA_964589945.1 uncultured bacterium | reverse complement strand
ACGGCCCGCGGCGGCGCGGAGTTTCGTTCACGCTCCCCCCTCCCCGGGCGCTGGGATCTCCCAGCGTTCCATGAGGCAGCGCCGCAGGGCGATGCGCCCGCGCCGGATCCAGGTGCGCACGGTGTTGAGCGGAGCGCCGAGGGCGGCAGCGATCTCCTCGTAGGCCAGCTCCTCGAGCACGAGCGCGGTGGCCCGGCGCTGGTCGGCGTGCGCGATGCCTTCGAGGCAGCGCTCGATCGCGGCGCGCAACTCGACGCGCTCGAGCTCCGCCGCGGGGTCGGCCGCGAAGGGATCCGCCGGTTCCGTGGCCGGGCGCGCTCCCTCGTCGTCCGCGGAGCGCTCGACCGGCCGCTCGCGCGCGGCGCGCCGGACCACCCTGCGGTATTCGTCGAGCAGGCGGAAGTAGGCCCGCTTGCGGAACCAGGCCCAGAAGCTCCCCGGCCTCCGGTAGACGAAGCGCCCGGCGCGCACGTCCTCGAGAATCCCGAGCAGCGTCGCGTGACTCCAGTCACGGCGGGTGTCGGGGTCGCGCGTCAGCCGCCCGGCCATCCGGTAGACGGGGCCGTGCGTGTTCTCGAGGAAGGCCCGCACGGTCGCCGCGTCCCCGGCGACGAGCCCGGCGACGAGCGGCGGTTCGTCGCGCATGGCGGGGGGAGCGCCGGGTGGGAGTCCGGACGGGTCCATGCGGCGGACGGTACGCGAGACCCCGTGCCGGACCAAGCGCGGACGCCGGGCGCCCGGGCCCGTCGCCCCGGCGCGGGGACCGGCTCCTCGCCGGCCGGGCGGGGGCTTGCGGGCGGACCGGGCGGTCGCGTACGATGCGGTCGTTCGAAAGCAGAAGCCCCGCGCTTCTCACCCCAGGCGGACGTCCGCGTCTCGCAACGGGTCCCGGGCCGCATCGACAGCATCGCGGCCGCACGGAGTACACGGCACGTCCTTGTGGCACGCCGGCGGGGAAGCTGCTTCCCGGCCGGCGTTCTTCGTTTCCGAAGGCCCGTCGGCCGGGTGACCTACAGCCGATGGAGGACGACGCCATTTCCATTCCCGGCAGGCAGCAGGAAGCTCGTGTGAACGAGCGCATTCGCGTTCCGCAGGTGCGCGTGATCGGCGACGACGGGTCGCAGATCGGCATCCTGCCGACCCGCGAAGCCCTGGCGCTGGCCCAGTCCAAGGGGCTGGACCTGGTCGAGGTCGCGGCCACGTCGCGGCCGCCCGTGTGCCGCATCATGGACTACGGAAAGTTCAAGTACGAACAGAACCTCCGGGCCCGCAAGGCGCGCAAGAATCAGCACCAGATGCAGCTGAAGGAAGTCAAGATGCGTCCGAAGATCGAGGACCACGACTACAGCTTCAAGCTGCGGCACGCGCGCGAGTTCCTCGAGGAACGTGACAAGGTCAAGTTCACGATCACGTTTCGCGGCCGCGAAATGGCCCGCATGGAGCTCGGCTACAGGATCATCGAGCAGATCCTCAAGGACCTCGCCGAGATCGCGGTGGTCGAGTCGCCGGCCCGAGCCGAGGGCCGCACCCTCAGCATGGTCGTTTCGCCGAAGCCCACCACGGGCGCGCCCAAACCCGCGGGCGCGACCAAGCCCGCAGGCGCGACCAAGCCCGCAGGCGCGACCAAGCCGACTGCACGGCGCGCGCCCACCGACGGCGCGAAGCCGTCGCCGGCCGCGGCCCCGTCGTCCCGGAAGTAGACGAACCGAGGAGATCCAATGCCCAAGCAGAAGTCGAACCGAGCGGCGCGCAAGCGCTTCAAGATCACCGGCACCGGCAAGGCGAAGCGCGCCCAGTCGCACCTTCGCCACGGGATGATCGCCGACAGCCGCAAGCGCAAGCGCAAGCGCGGCGGCACGGTGGTCGTGGCCCAGCCCGACCAGGCCCGCGTCCTTCGGATGCTCGGCGAGCGCTGACGACCCCCGACACCGACACGTCCGATTCGACCCGCGTGGCGGCGCCCCCGAACGCGCTGCGCGCTGGGCAGGAGGAAAGAGAACCATGCCTCGCTCGAAAACCGTCGTCCCCGGCCGCACGCGCCGGAAGAAGGTCCTCAAGGCCGCGAAGGGCAACATCGGCGGCCGCCGCAAGCTCTACAAGTCCGCACTGCAGACCGTGCAGCGCGCCGGCCAGTATGCCTGGGAGCACCGCCGCCTCAAGAAGCGCGACTTCCGCCGCCTCTGGATCACGCGCATCAACGCGGCCGCGCGCCTGAACGGGCTCTCCTACAGCACGCTCATCTCCGGCCTCAAGAAGGCGAACGTCGAAGTGAACCGCAAGCTGCTCGCCGACCTCGCGGTTCGCGACGCCGGCGCGTTCGCGAAGCTCGCGGAGGTGGCGAAGTCCGCGACGGCGGCGTGACGGCATGACCGGCACGCTGCTCGGCTCCCTCGATCCCGCCTGGAGCGCGGCCGACCCGGCTGCGCTCAGCCCCGGACACGCGGCGCGGCTCGCCGAGCTCGAGACGCTCGACGCCGCGCTCGCGGCGCTTTACGGCCGCGGCGCGAGCGTGCTCGCGGGCGCGCCGGATGCCGGCGCCCTGCGCGAGCGGCACACGGCGCTGCTGGGCCGCGAGCGCGGGGTCGTCACACTGGCGCTGGCCGAGCTGCCGAAACTGCCGCCCGAGCAGCGCCGGGCGCGCGGACGCGGCCTCAACCTCGTCAAGCGCTGGCTCGGCGAGGTGCACGACGCCCGCCGCGAAGCGCTCGAGCACGAGCGCGAGGCCGCCGGCGCGCTCGACGTGACGCTGCCCGGCCGCCGGCCGTGGCTCGGCCGGCCGCACGTGCTGGCCCAGGTACGGGACGAACTGCTCGACCTCTTCCACGGGCTGGGCTTCTCCGTCTACACGAGTCCCGAGGTGGAGCTCGACGAGTACAACTTCGGGAAGCTCAACTTCGCGCCCGACCATCCGGCGCGCGACGCGCACGACACCTACTTCGTGAACCCCGAGGTCGTGCTGCGCACGCACACGTCGCCCGGCTGGGTACGCGCGATGGAGGAGCTGAAGCCCCCGATGCGCCTCGTGTTCCCGGGCCGCGTCTACCGCGCCGAGGCCACGGACGCGAGCCACATGGACCAGTTCCACCAGATCGACGGGCTCTACGTGGACCGGAACGTGTCCATGGCCGACCTCAAGGCGACGCTGCACACGTTCGCGCGGGCGATCTACCGCGCCGACCTGCCGACGCGCATCATCCCGATCTACTTCCCGTTCGTCGAGCCGGGCGTGCAGATGGACGTGCAGTGCGTCCGCTGCGAGGGCACCGGGCGGGTGAGCGACGCGGAAGGGGAGAAGCGCTGCCCGGTGTGCAAGGGCACGAAGTGGGTGGAGGTCCTCGGCGCGGGCATGGTGCACCCGAACGTCTTCCGCGCCGTCGGGATCGACCCCGAGGAATGGACGGGCTTCGCCTTCGGCATGGGCCTCGAGCGCATCGCCATGGGCCGCCACGGCATTCCCGAGATCCGGCTGTTCCTCGAGAACGACGTCCGCTTCCTGCGGCAGTTCTAGCCCGCGGAAAGGCTCCCATGAAGCTCCCGGTTTCCTGGCTCCGCCAGTGGATCGAGGTCGACGCGACGCCGGAGGCGATCGCGGAGGCCCTGACGACGCGCGGCTTCTACGTCGAAGGCCTCGAGACGCACGGCCGTCGCTACCCCGGCGTCGTCGTGGCGAAGGTGCTCGAGGCCGGGAAGCACCCGAACGCCGACAAACTCAGGCTCTGCCGCGTGGACTCGGGCACGGGCGAGCGCCGCATCGTCTGCGGCGCCCCGAACGTCACCGCCGGCATGGTCGTGCCGCTCGCGACGCTCGGCACGGTCATGCCCAATGGGATGGAGATCAAGCGAGCGAAGATCCGCGGCGAGGAGAGCGAGGGTATGCTGTGCTCGGCGCGCGAGCTGCAGCTCTCCGACGACCACTCCGGCATCCTCGACCTCGCGGCGATGCTCCCGGGCGCCGATCTCGCGCCGGGCCGGCCGCTCGACGACTACCTGCCCGAGCCCGACGTCGTGCTTGAGGTCGAGATCCCGTTCAACCGGCCCGACGGGCTGGGCGTGGTCGGACTGGCGCGCGAGGTGCTCGCGGCGCTCGGCGGGAAGTGGACTGCCGAGGGGCGGACCCTGCTGGGGGCGAAGGCGACCGGCGACGGCACGTTCGACCTGAAGCTCGAGGACGAGGAGGGCTGCCCGAGCTACCTCGCGCACGCGGTGCTCGGCGTGCGCGTCGGCCCCGCTCCGGCCTGGCTCTCCCGCCGGCTCGAGGCGATGGGGCAGCGCTCGATCAACAACGTCGTGGACCTGACGAACCTCGTGCTCTTCGAGTTCGGCCAGCCCGTGCACGCGTTCGACCTCGACCGGCTCACGGGGCCGGCCATCGTCGTGCGCCGCGCGCAGGCGGGGGAGAAGCTCGTGACGCTCGACGACCGCGAGCGCGAAATGGACCCCGAGGTCCTCGTGATCGCCGACCGCCGGGGCCCCGTCGCGCTCGCGGGCATCATGGGCGGCGCCGAGACCGAGGTGACCGAGCGTACGACCAGCCTGCTGCTCGAGTGCGCGTGGTTCGATCCGCGCCGGGTGCGCCGGGGATCGCGGGCGCTGGGGCTCTCGACCGAGGCCAGCAAGCGCTTCGAGCGCGGCGTGGACCCCGGCATCGGGCCGGCGGCCACGGCCCGCTTCCTGTCGCTGCTGCTCGAACTGTGCCCGGGCGCCGCGCTCGGCCATTCCTGCCACCGCCGCACGCCCCCGACGCAGCGCGAGCTGCGGCTGCGAGCCGCACGCTGCTCGCGGCTCGTGGGCCTGCCGTTCACCGACGAGCGCTGCCGCGATCTGCTCGCCTCGCTGGAGTTCGGCGTGCGCCGGAGCAGCGAGGGGCTCATCGTGACCGTGCCCA
Source organism: uncultured bacterium (assembly GCA_964589945.1). Taxonomy (GTDB): domain Bacteria; phylum Eisenbacteria; class RBG-16-71-46; order RBG-16-71-46; family RBG-16-71-46; genus CAIXRL01. The sequence continues at coordinate 3,380 of CAZPVG010000079.1, read as the reverse complement.
CCTGGCGGCCCGACGTGACGCTCGAGGACGACCTCGTCGAGGAGGTCGCGCGCGCGAACGGCTACGACCGGATCCCCGAGAGCGCGCCGGGAACGGGCGACTGCTTCGCCGTCCGCGCGCCGCGCGAGCGGGCGGTGCGCCGCGCCCGGGAGGCCATGCTCTCGCTCGGTTTCGACGAGGCCTGGACCGGCTCGCTCGTCTCCGAGGCCGAGGCCCTCGCGGGCCGCGACCTGCTCGGCGACGACGCACCGCTCGTCGCGCTCTCGAACCCGATGAGCCGCGAGAGCGAGGTGCTGCGCCCGAACCTCGTGCCGGGTCTGCTTCGCGCCGTCGCGCACAATCTGCGACAGGGTGCCGCGGCTGTGCGCCTCGTCGAGGTCGGGACCGGGTTCCTCGACCGGGGCGGACGCCTGCCCGAGGAACGCCTCATGCTCACCGCGGTCGCCACGGGGCCGCGCTGGCGGCACGCGCACGACCCGAAGCCAGGCTCGGAGAACGCCTACGACCCGTCCGCGGGCATCGACTTCTACGACGGAAAGGGCCTCTGGGAGGCCTGGCTCGGCGAGATGCGCGTTGACTCGCCCGAATGGCGAGCCTATTCTGCGGCCGGTTGGAAACCCGGTGCCAGTGCGGAAGTTGCGGTCGCAGCTTCACGCATTGCTTGGGCCGGGACGCTCGGCCAGTCGCTGCTTCGCACGTGGGAGATCGAGGCGCCCGTCCAGCTGTTCGTGGCGCTCCTCGAGCCACTCGTCGAAGCGGTCACCCGACCGGCGGGCGCCCGGGTGCCGGGCCGCTTCCCGCCGGTGCGTCGCGATCTCGCGTTCTTCGTGCCGCGAGCCGTGACGCATGCGCAGGTGCATCGCAGCCTCGCCGGCGCGGCCGGCGGAAGGCTGAGTTCGATCGAGCTGTTCGACGTCTACGAGGGCCCCGGGACTCCGGAAGGCATGAAGAGCCTCGCGTTCGCGCTCCAGTTCCAGGCGCACGAACGGACGCTCGCCGAGCAGGAGGTCCTCGAACTGCAGGCTCGCATGGTGGCGGCCGTCGCGAAGGATTGCGGCGGTCGGCTGAGGGAACAATGACGATGGACTCCGCCGTCGTGACGACCGACCTCGACCGCCTCGCCGAACGGGTCGAGAAGGCTGCAACCGTCATCGAGGATCTTCGCGCGAAGCACGCGCAACTCGAGGCCCGGACGACCCAGCTCGAGACCGAAAAGGCCGACCTGGCGCGCCGCCTCGAGGAGACGAACGGGAAACTCCAGGGCAACGATCCCACGGCCCTCCTGGCCGAGCTCGCGACGCTCAAGAAGGAGCAGCGCGAATGGCTCGCCGAGCGCCGGGACGTCGCCACTCGAATCGAAACGCTGCTGCGCAAGCTGGAGCGGATCGAGGGTTAACAACCGCCACGCCGCCGCCGGACCGCGCCGCTCCCTCGGCGGGCACGGCGGGATGTGACGGATCGAGACGTCACTCACAACGCAGGGAAATCGGCGGGAGAGCGCGACGATGGATGCCTCCACGGACACCGCCTCGACGCAGGCCCGGCACGATCCGAAGAACGTCGTGCAGGTCCAGATCCTCGGCCAGCAGCTGTCCATCCGCGGCGAGGCCGACCAGGACTACATCCTCGGGGTGGCGACCTACGTGGATCGGAAGATGCGCGAGGTCACCGAGAAGCTCCCGGTCGCGTCGCTGTCCAAGGTGGCCATCCTCGCCTCGCTCAACATCGCCGACGAGCTATTCAAGGAGCGCGCCTCCCGGGAACGGGAGGGCGTGAGTCAGGACGACCAGGCGAAGCGGCTCAGCGCGGTGATCCACCGCCTCGACGAGCTGCTCGACGACCGCACCTGATCGCGCCACCGCCGGCGGGCGCTCCGACGCATGGGATCGCCCTGCCCTGTTCGTGATGCATCCGAGTTCTTGAACCAACACCGACACTCCGGGAGCCGTGATGCCGGCGATGCCGGTCCGGGGCCGAAGCGCCTCGCGGCCGACCGACCCGGATGAAGCGGCACCCACCTGGCTCGCCAGGTCCAAAGAACGAGGAACACACGGCAGCGGCGGGGTCCCATTTCCCTGCCTCCGTCGCGGCGATCGCCGCGGTGCAGGGGGCGAGATGAATACAGGCATGTGGTTCGCTGGGCTCGCGCTCGCCGCGGCGCTGGCGTTCGGGATCGGCTGGTTCGTCCGCTCCCAGCTCGGTCGCGCCCGGCTGCGTTCGGCGGAACAGCGCGCGCAGGCCGTCCTGGAGGAAGCGGCGCGCGAGGCCGACGCCGCGAAGCGCGACGCGATGCTGCAGGCCCGCGAGGAGGCACTCCGGCTCAAGCAGGAGGTCGAGCGCGAATCGGCCCAGATCCGGGCCGGCCAGCTCGAGGCCGAGCGCGCGTTCCAGCAGAAGGAGGCGGCGTTCAGCCGCCGGGTCGAGCTCATCGACAAGAAGGAACGCGACCTTCGGAAATCCGAAGCCGACATCGCGGAACGCGAGGCGACGATCGTCGCGCGCCAGGCCGAGGTGGACGCCGCGGCCCGCGAGCAGACCGAGCGGCTGGCCCGCATCGCGGGCCTCTCGCCCGAGGAGGCACGCCAGCAGCTCGTCGCCTCGATCGAGAACGAGGCGCGAGCCGAGGCCGCCCGCCGGGCGACCGAGATCCGCGACACCGCGGCCCGCAACGCCGAGCGCGAGGCGCGCAAGATCATTTCGCTGGCGCTCCAGCGCTACGCGGGCGACCACGTGAGCGAGTCGAGCGTCTCGGTCGTTCACCTGCCGAGCGACGACATGAAGGGACGGATCATCGGGCGCGAAGGCCGCAACATCCGCTCGTTCGAAATCATCACCGGCGTGGACGTCATCATCGACGACACGCCTGAAGCGGTGATCCTCTCCGGGTTCGACCCCGTCCGCCGGGAGATCGCGCGCCTGGCGCTCGAGCGCCTCGTCGCCGACGGCCGCATCCACCCGGCCCGCATCGAGGAGGTCGTGGGCAAGGTGAAGGAGGAGGTCGAGGACAAGATCCAGGAGTTCGGCGAGAACGCCTGCCTCGACGTCGGCATCGCGGGGCTGCACCCCGAGCTCGTGAAGTACCTCGGGCGGCTCCACTACCGCACGAGCTACGGCCAGAACATCCTCAACCACTCGGTCGAGGTCGCCCACCTCGCCGGCATGATGGCCGCCGAAATCGGCATGGACCAGAAGATGGCCAAGCGCGGCGGGCTGCTGCACGACATCGGCAAGGCGATCGACCACGACCAGGAAGGCACGCACCCGGCGCTGGGCATGGAGCTGGCCGCGCGCTACGGCGAGCCCCAGCCGGTCCTCGACTCCATCGGCTTCCACCACGACGACTACGCGGGCGGCAGCCTCTGGCCGGTGCTCGTGGCGGC
>CAZPVG010000078.1:0-18579 GCA_964589945.1 uncultured bacterium | reverse complement strand
TGTCGGTGTAGTAGGCGATCATGAAGCCGAACTGCTGGAGCCGGGGCGGCATGTCGGGCTCGGTGCGGAAGCCCCGCAGGTTGTTCGCGACGGTCTCGTAGTAGCCGTTCACCGGACTCGTGGACGAGTTCGCGAAGCAGTGGAACGTCAGCTGGCGCATCTGGATGCCTTCGCGCAGGAACGGCTTGATCCGGACCACGGCCCGGCGCACGGGCACGTCCAGCTGCAGGGGGAAGAATCCCCCGATCAGGTACGTCGTACGGCGGTAGAACTCGTAGCGGAAGTCGAGAATGCATCCGGGCTCCAGCCCCGGGAAGGCGAAGGCGATCCTCCGGGTGACGCGTCCCTTCCGCTTCTCGGCGACGTCCCGGGCGATGCTGTGGGGATCCATCGTGACGACGGCGCCGTCCGGCCGGATCGTCCGGGCCTCGACGGCGGAGAGCTGCCACTGCTGCGGGATGTCCGAATCCTCGTGCTGGCTCCACTCCTGCGCGCCCTCGGCCGTGAAGATCCGGACGCGCATGAAGACCTCGCGGGTCATCATGAGGTGCCCGCCGGCGAGCTGCGAGTCGAGCGTCTGCGTGTAGAGCAGCACCTCCGAACCCGCACCGGGTTCGATCCGCGCACTGTCCGGGGCCTGCTCCTCCGGTGTGAGCGGCGGCCAGCCGGTCTTCGCTCCCGCGCGCCCGGCGATGGCCGCGATCACGACCAGGACGAGGCCGGCCTTCCGGCCGGCCGCCAGCAGGACCTTCATGGCGACACCCCCTCGCGCTCGATGACGACTGCCAGTCGGCCGCGGGACTGGCCGATCTCGAAGAACCGCTCGAGCTCCGGGCAGGACTCGACCGGGAAGAGGACGTGATCGTCGAGGCCCATCCGGAATCGGCGGACGAAGGCCAGCCGATCGCCCGCCTCGTCCACCTGCACGGCGGCGACGTGGTCGCCGACCTCCTCACGGTCCAGCAGGGCCGGGAGGAGCACCGCCCCCGGTCCGGTCGGAGCGCAGACGCTCACGGACTCCAGCACCATGAAGGCCGGCTCCTGGAGCCCGGGCGGCCTGTCGGGCTCCGGGACGAAGGCGGGCACGTTCCGTGCGGTCGTCTCGACGTCGCCGTCCGCCATCCGATGGTCCACCTGGACGGTCCAGAGCAGCGCCCCGGCGTCGGCGCCGGGCTCCACGAGCGACTCGGTCTGGGCCCTCTGCTCCGCGGGCACGGGGTCCCACGTCAGAAGAACGGCTCTCGCCGGTCCGGGTGTGACGGACGCCAGGCCGGCGAGGCAGGCGAGCACGAGGCGCGCGAGGCGTCGCGGATCTGCTGCAGGTCGCATGGCCGGCCTCCACGGTTGCGGAGAAACCGGACGCGGGGGCCGCCCGACTCAGCGATGGCGGGACGTCTTGCTCTTCCTCCGGGGCGCCGCGCCGCGCGTCATGCCGGCGTGGAGCTTCTCGCGATACGCGAGGTGCCCGGCCACCACCTGTTCCCAGTTGCGCAGATACGAGGGCCGGATCGCCGCCCGGGCGCCCTCGATCCACGGCTTGCACTTCTCCCAGGCCACGACTTCCTCGCCGGTGTGGTCGTAGAACAGCTCGTCGTGGAGCACACCGCGCACGACCAGCGTCGCGACCATCTCCCAGTACGAGAGGGTCATGCGGAACCAGCGGTCCTCGTCGGTGTGCGTCAGGTAACGGTCCCTGATGTCGTCCCAGCTCGTGGCCTGGAAGTCCCGCAGGAACCACTGGCGCGCGACGCGCAGCTCGGGATCACGACGGATCTCGTAGAGGCGCAGGAGCAGCTCGGCGTCGGCGTGCGTCGGCTTGCGGGGCATGATCTTCTCCGGGCGGAAACGACGTCATCGGCACGCTAGCAGAAGGCAGGGCCACCGTCAGGCGGGCTGCTCACCGGGGGGAAACCGAGGCGCCCCGGTCGGGACCGGGGCGCCTGCGTTGGGGATCGCGACTACTTCAGGACGGGCATGCGCCCGGGCGTCCACGGCGCCCCGGCGGCCCCGGCCCTCCGGCCGAGCGCGTCGAGGTCCGAGACGATGGACTGCAGGTCGGCGAGCGCCTTGCGGTACTCGGCGTCGGCGATCTCGTAGTTCTTCCGGTGCGTCTGCGTCGGCGGGCCCGTGTACTCCCACTCCCCGTCCGTGATCTGGCGCACACGCTCGACGATCGAAGGCCTCACCGGCTCGTTGTAGCCGCGGACCACGGCATCACCCCGCAGCGCCACTCCCACGTCCTCGAGCCGCGTGCGGATCGCGCGGGCCTCCTGCCCCAGCGCCTCGGGCGCGCCTGGCGCGGCGAGGAGCGCCTTCTCGAGCAGCTGCTCGTCCTCGACGGCCTGGCGGTAGACCCTCGTCGCGCCCTCCAGCGAGCGCCACAGCTCGTTGACCTTCGCCTGGAAGGCCAGACGGGCCGCCGGGTCCTCGGGGAGGGAGGTGTCGGTCACACCTTCGAGCGTGAAGGTCTGCGGTTCCGAGAGCGGCGTGAGCTTGCCCTCCACGCGCTTCGCCATGGCGACCTGGTAGGTGCCCGGCACCACGAGCGGGCCACCGGTCTGGCTGTCGTACCGGCCGCGGGTCCTCGGCTTCAGCGAGGGCGGCTCGGGATCGGGGTAGCGGAAGTCCCACGCGACGCGGTGGAAGCCCGCCTTCGTCGGGCCGGTCAGCCGCCGCACGACGTTGCCCTGGGCGTCGGTGACGGTCAGCTCGATCGTGGGCTCCTCCTCGCGCGCCTCCGCCCGCAGGCTGTCCCAGCTCGGGTAGTAGACGTTGCCGCCCTTCTTCTCGATCGCCTTCTCCGCCTCGCGGCGTGCGTCGTGGAGGGTCTCGTAGCCCTTCTTCAGGTAGTACGTGAAGGTCGCGCCGTAAGGCGGGTTCGGCGCGTTGAAGAAGCGCGCGCCCTGCTGGGACTTGTCGCGCCCGCCCAGGGGCGAGGACTGGACGTAGAGCAGCGTCTTGCGCACGGGCAGCAGCGTGGCCTGCTGGTCGAGCTTCGCCTCGCTGGCCATCTCGCGCAGCGGCTCGAGGTCGTCGAGGATGTAGAAGCCCCGCGAGAACGTGCAGACGACGAGGTCGTCGTCCCGGCGCTGGATCGTGAGGTCGCGGATGCACGCGACCGGGATCCCGCTCTTCAGCTGGATCCACTTCGCGCCGCCATCGGGCGTGAAGTAGACGCCGAACTCGGTCCCGACGAAGAGCATCTTCGGGTTCCTGGTGTCCTCGACGAACGCATACACGGGCTCGGCGACGGGCAGGTCGCCGGCGATGCTGGTCCAGGTGCGGCCGAGGTTCGTGCTCTTCAGCACGTAGGGCCGGAAGTCGCCCATCTTGTGGCGGTCGAAGGTCGCGTAGAGCGTGTTCGCGTCGTGGCGCGACCAGACGACGCGCGAGACGTAGGCGTAGTCGCCGACGCCGGGAAACACCCGGATCTTGCGCCACGACTTGCCGCCGTCCTCGCTCACCTGCACGAGCCCGTCGTCGGTGCCCACGGCGAGCTGGCCTTCCTTCATCGGCGACTCGTCGAGGGCGACGATGTTCCCGTAGAACGAGGTCGAGGCGTTCTTCGCGATCGCGTCCGCGCTCCAGACCCGGCCCATGATCGGCAGCTTGTTGCGGTCGAGCTGCCGCGTAAGGTTCCCGCTCACGGCCGTCCACGAATCACCGCGGTCGTCCGAGCGGAACACCTGCTGCGCCGCGAAGTAGAGCCGGGTGTGCGAGTGCGGGCTGATGATGAGGGGCGCGTCCCAGTTCCAGCGCAGCGGCGGGTCGTCCGGGCCGGGCTGCGGCTGGATGTCCACGGAGTTGCCGGTGAGCAGGTCGAGGCGCACGAGGCCGGCGTACTGCGACTCCCCGTAGACGATGTTCGGGTCGGTCGGGTCCACGCGCGGCTGGAAGCCGTCCCCGCCGACCACCGCGTGCCAGTCGGAGTTCAGGATGCCGTTTACGGTCGTCGTGCGCGAAGGGCCGCCCCACGTGAGGTTGTCCTGCGTGCCGCCGTAGACGTTGTAGAACGGCTTCGCGTTGTCCACGTCCACCTTGTAGAACTGCGTGATGGGCAGGTTCGGGAAGAACACCCAGTTCTCGCAGCGGTCGAACGTCTGGTACAGGCCGCCGTCGCAGCCGACGAGCAGGTGCTTCGAGTTCGCGGGGTCGATCCAGACGACGTGGTTGTCCACGTGCTTGTCCTTCTCCCCCGCCCGGCGCCAGGTGTGCCCGCCGTCGTCGCTCGTCTGCAGCCACGTGTCGATCGAGTACAGGCGGCCCGGGATGTTCGGGTCGGCGTAGAGCTCCTGGTAGTACTGGGGGCTGGTCGAGATGTTGTCGCTGATCTTCTTCCAGGTCGTCCCGCCGTCGTCGCTGCGGTAGAAGCCCTTGTCCTTGTCCGAGGCCTCGACCGTCGCAACGACGGCGCCGGGCTCGAGCGGGGGCAGCGTGAGGCCGATGCGGCCCATGTCGCCCTTCGGCAGGCCGTTCTTCAGGCGCGCCCAGGTCTCTCCCCCGTCCGTGCTCTTCCAGATGCCCGAGCCGGGGCCGCCGTCCACGAGCGCCCACACGCGACGCGCGCGCTGGTAGGTCGTGGCGAACAGGATGTCGGGGTTGTGCGGGTCGAAGTGGACCTCGTTCGCGCCGGTCCACGGGTCCACCTTCAGCACCTGCTTCCACGTCTTGCCGCCGTCGGTCGTCTTGTACACGCCGCGGTCGCCGCCCGCCGCCCAGAGCGGGCCCTGCGCCGCCACGAAGACCACGTTCGAGTTGCGCGGGTCCACGATGATCCGGCCGACGTGCTCGGAGGACTTGAGCCCCATGTTCTCCCAGGTATTGCCGCCGTCGGGCGAGCGGTAGACGCCGTCGCCCCAGCCGATCGCGCGCTGGGAGTTGTTCTCGCCGGTCCCGACCCAGACGACCAGCGGGTTGCTGGGGTCGATCGCGAGACAGCCGATGCTCGAGGTGCCCTGGTCGTCGAAGATCGGCGAGAACGTCGTGCCGGCATTGTCGGTCTTCCAGACCCCGCCGTAGGCGGCGGCGACGTACCAGGTGCTCTTGTCCTTCGGGTCCACGGCGACGTCGGTGATGCGGCCCGAGGTCACGGCCGGGCCGATGCTGCGGAACTTCAGGCCCGAGAAGGTCGAGGACTTGAGCTTCGAATCGGAACGGGCAACGGCCGCGGAAGCCGGCCGCGCCGTGAACGCGGCGGCGGCGCAGAGTGCGACGCACAGGCCCGCGACGAGAACGGCGGGAAGGCGCTTCATCGTCGGGATTTCTCCGTGCACGGGGGAAGAACGGGAGCTGCGGAACGGTCCACCTCGCGAGGGGGACGGGAAACCGCCCGACTAGAACGCACCCCCGCCGGGCCGTCAACGTGGGGCCGCCGAACGCGCCTCGCGGCGCGGCGGCCGCGCCCCCGGCCGCGGGGCGTGCAGGGGCCGGCGGGCCCCGCGGGCCCGGCGAGGGAACGCGGAACGGGCGCGGGGCTCGGGCCCCGCGCCCGTTCGGGTGGCGTTCCGCCCTAGTGGACGACGATCACCGAGCGGCTCTCGGTGAAGCTCGGCGTGCTCAGGCGGTAGCGGTACACGCCCGGCGCGACGCGGCGGCCGCTCGCGTCGGTGCCGTCCCAGCGCAGCGTGTGCCGGCCCTGCGTCATCGGCCCGTGTGCGAGCTGCGCGATCTGGCGGCCGAACAGGTCGAACACCCGAAGGTCCACCGTCTCGTCACGCGACAGCGACCACGCGATGACGGTGCCGCCCCTCGTCGGGTTGGGGGCGCTCGGCTCGAGCCCGTGCGCCGCCGAGGCGACCGGCACGTCGAGCAGGCCCTGGAACCAGCCGATGTCGGCGAACGCCTGCCGCGTGATGTCCACGCTCGACGACAGCCCCTGGGTAATCGCGGGCTCCATCAGCAGGCTCGGCTCGGCGGAGGTGTCCCAGTGGGAGACCGACGAGCCGGACTGGTACGGGTTCGGCGCGTAGAGCTTCAGGCGCCCGGCCCCGTCCGTGCCGGCCTGCTGGGACGGATCCATGAGGATCGACGCGACGAGTCCCGAGCCGATCTGCGCCCGGAGCAGGTTGCCGTCGTCGAGGGTGATGCGGACCGACGGGATGGTGATCGTCGCGTCGGTGCCGCCCAGGCCCGCGGGCGGGCAGCCGGCCACGTTGTCCGCGATGATCACGCCGATGGCACCGGCGTTCTGCGCGTTCTTGACTTTCGTCACGAACGCGCAGGTGCCGCGGTCGATGAACGCGATCTTGCCGGAGACGTCGTTCGTGATCGCCTCGCAGCCGTCGGTCGTGGTCCCGGTACCGTCGTTGGCGAGCACGACGGTTCCGGTGACGCCACCCGTCGTGGGCGTCGGGCCGAACTGCGCGAGGCCGACGTCGTAGTCCCCGGCCACGCCCGCGGGCGCCGAGACGCGCAGCGCGATCTTGCCGCCGAGGAAGTCCCCGGTGTGGGCGAGAACGTTCGCGCCGTCCCAGGCGATCTGGTTGCACGAGATCGCAGAGGCCACGCGGTCCGCGGCGACCTCGGCCGGATCGTCCCAGTGGCGGCTCGTGATGCCGTCGTGGATGAAGTGGTCGAAGATCGACGGATAGCTCGAGAGGAAGTTCCCCGACGAGCCACTCGTCGTCGTGCTGAACCCGAGCCCGTGACCGAACTCGTGGAGCACCACCGGCAGCAGCTCGACGAGGCTGCCCTCGTTGCCGTCCACGCCGAGGTACCAGCCGCTGCCGTCGAGGCAGCCGGTCGTGCCGATGCTCGAGTTGAACTGCGCGTTGATCTCCGGATAGGCCGGGCCGTCGAGATCGGTGTTCGCGAGCTTGTTCGCGAGCGAGGCGTGGTACCAGTGAGCGGTGAGCGGCGCACCTGGGAAGTCGCGGTCCACCGTCACCGGGCCGGCACTGCCGAGCACCGCGCTGGTCGAAGTGCACGAAAGCGGGTTGAACTGCGAGTTGACGTAGATGGTCACGTTCGAGGGCAGGATGCTCCCCCAGATGTCGGCGGCGTACTGGAAGACGTAGAGCCGCTGGGCGCCGAGCGTCGTGCCGGGATTGCCGCCCACGGGGGCGACGGGCGTCGGGTCGTTGAAGCCCTCTCCCGCACCGTCGGCGTTCACGACCGTGATGGTCGCGGCGAACGCCGGGGCGGCCGCGAGCGCGAGGACCGCGAGGGTCGCGAGGAACACGTGGAGGCGGCGCATGTCAGCGATCCTCCAGCGGCTGCTGGACCGGCACCGGCTTCACGGGAGTGGTGAGCGCGCGGCGCAGCGTCGCGAGGTCTTCCGTGCAGCCGAAGACGAGCCGGCCGTCGGGTGCGCGGCGTACGTACGACAGGTCCTGGAAACGTCCCTGGAGGTCGATCGAGAATCCGCCGCCGGCCAGCGGCGTCTCGACGAGGCCGACCGTCGAGCGGCTCAGCATGTTCGCCTCCGGCCCGAGGAGCTCGAGGCGCTGGAGTGCCGTCGCGGGCCCGAGCTGCCCCGTCTCCGGATCGATCCCGACGACAAGCCCGCCGAGGCCGGGCAGGCCGAGGAGCGAGGGCGCCTTCACCGTCGCGGCAGCTTCGGCGTTTGCCGGCTTCGCCGGGGGCGCCTTGGCGGGCGCGCCCCCCGCGAACGCGGCTCCCGCCAGCGCGAGTGCGAGAAGGGAAACGAAGGCAGTGAACGGAAGGCGTCGGTCGGTCATGGTGGCCTCCGGGGGGATGTAGGGAAAGACCGCGGCCAGAATTCGCTGGCGACGAGTCTACCGGACGGACCGGCTGGGACGAACCCTGAACCTCCCCCGTCCTCAGCGGCGTTCGTATCGCCAGTTGTGCCGCTTTCCTTCGGAAAGCCACTTCACCGTCGTGGCGAGCCGGCGTTCCCTCGTCGGTGCCGTCTTCGCCCCCGCCACCCACTCGAGGTATTCCCGCCGGTGGCTTGGCGCGAGCCGCTCCCACGTGGCGAGAGCGCGCCGGTTCCCGCGCACGGCCGCCAGGAATCCTGCCGGCGGCCGAACGGCGGGCCTGCGGACTCCGGAGCGCGGGGTGCGCTTCACGCCGGACTCGTTGAGCTTCATGGCACGCTTCACGAGCGCGACCAGGGCGCGGCGGGAAGGAAGGTCCGCGACGGAGGCGAGCCGGCCGAACGACCCCATCGCCTTCTCGCGCCGTCGGCCGAGGCTCGTGCGCCCTCCCGCCAACTGCGCGTGCTTCCAGAACCCGAACGTCGCGTGGGTCTTGAACGCGGCCATGCTCGCGAGCGGGCCGTGCCAGAGGAAGTGCGGATGGCCCCACCGGACGGCTTCCTCTACCCCGGGACACGCGTTGTGCACGATCGTCCGGACGTGCCTGAGGATCGGCTTCGCGAAGGGCTGCTGCTTCTCGATGTACGCGTCGATGGCGGCAATGCGCTTGCCCATGATCCCTCCCCTGCCTGCCGGTCGTTCGCGTCGGCGAGGCCGCTGCAGAGCCCGGAGTGTCAGTGGTCCGGCGCGGCGCGCCGGCCGAAGCCCGCCTCGAGCGGCAGGAACGCCGCGACGAGGAACCCCGGCGCGGTCGAGGCCAGCACGATCCAGAAGAAGTGCCGGTACCCGATGTGGTCCTGGAGCCAGCCGCTCCACATGCCCGGCAGCATCATGCCGAGCGCCATGAAGCCGGTGCAGATGGCGTAGTGCGCCGTCGCGTGCGGGCCCCGGGAGGCGTACATCATATAGAGCAGATACGCGGTGAAGCCGAAGCCGTAGCCGAACTGTTCGACTGCCACGCAGGCCTGGACGGCGGCGAAGTCGTGCGGCTGGACGTAGGCCAGCCACACGTAGACGAGATCGGGCAGGTTGATCGCGATCATCATCGGCCACAGCCAGGCCTTGAGCCCGTGGCGCGAGGCGGCCCAGCCCCCGAGGATGCCGCCGAGCGCCAGCGCGGCGATGCCGATCGTGCCGTACACGTAGCCCACCTGCGCCGTCGTGAGCCCGAGACCGCCCGCTCCGCGCCCGTCGAGCAGGAACGGCGGGGCCATCTTCGCGAGCTGCGCCTCCCCGAGCCGGAAGAGCAGCAGGAAGAGCAGGAGCGCGCCGATCCGCGGCCGGCCGAAGAACGCGCGGAACGTGGCGAAGAACTCGCCCACGAACTGCGGGATGCGCTCGGCCCCGCCCGGCCGGTCCGAGTCCGGGCGCGGCAGGATGAAGCGGTGCCAGAGACCGAACAGGGCCATCACCGCGGCGATCAGTCCGAACGTGACCGCCCAGGCGTGCGGGACGCCGAGGCGCTCCTCGAGCTTGCCGGCCAGCATCACGAGAAGTCCCTGCCCCGTGATCATCGCGACCCGGTAGAACAGGCTGCGGATCCCGACGTACTTCGCCTGCTCGTGCGCGTTCGCGCCGAGCATGTAGAAGCCGTCGGCGGCGATGTCGTGCGTCGCCGAACCCAGGGCGAGCAGCCAGAACCAGGCGAGCGTCCACGTGAAGAAGGACGGCAGCGGCACCGTGAGGGCGACGCCCGCCAGGCCCGCGCCCATCAGGAGCTGCATCGTCCACGCCCAGCGCCGGCGCGTGCCGAGCAGGTCCACGACGGGCGACCAGAGCGGCTTCACGACCCACGGCAGGTAGAGCAGGCTCGTGTACACGCCGATGTCGGTGTTCGAGACGCCGAGGTCCTTGTAGAGGATCACGGACACCGACATCACGAGGACGTAGGGCAGCCCCTCCGCGAGGTACAGCGACGGGATCCAGGCCCACGGTGCACGGCGGGCGGTGCGCTCGCCGCTCACGCCCGGGGTTCCTCGATTCCGTAGCGCACGATGCGGACGGTCTCGAGCGTCACGAGCCCCTCGCCAACGATCGCGTCCACCTCGCGCATGAACGCCTGGACCGCGTTCTCGGCGTCCACGATCTCGATCACCACGGGCAGGTCGCTCGAGAGCTCGGCGATCTTGGCCGTGTGCAGCCGCGCGTGCCGGCCGAAGCCGATCGGGCCGTGGAGCACGGTCGCGCCCGAGAGGCCCAGCGCGTGCGCGCGCTCGACGAGCACCTTGAAGAGCGGCCGCCCCTCGTGGCGGTCCGAGTCGCCGATGAAGATGCGCAGCAGCGTGCCTTCGCTGGTCCGGATCACCTTCCCTCCTCCCGGCCGCCGTAGTGCACGACACCGGCGCGCTCGAGGGTCACGATCGCGGCATGGCCCGACAGCATCGGCATCACGGTCTCGAGGAAGTGCATCAGCCGGTCCTCCTCGTCCACGAACTCGACGACGACGGGACGCTCGACCTGCAGGGCGTTCGGGTGGTCGCCGATCAGCGGCCCGCGGTCCACGTAGCCGTAGGCTCCCGAGAGGACGGTGGCCCCGGAGAGGCGCTCGCGGTAGGCGCGCTCGACGAGCGCCTCGTAGAGCGGCCCCGTGTGCCAGCGTACGAAGTTCGAGAGCTGCACGCGCAACAGCACCTGCTCGATCACGGGCTTCACATCAGCCCCCCGAGCCGCGGCGCGAGCAGCACGCCGAGGCGCACACCCGCGAATCCCCCGCCGACGCTCACGAGGATGTTGAGCAGTGCCCGGACCCATTCGCCGTCCCCGAACAGGCTGCTCGTCTCCCAGGCGAACGACGAAAACGTCGTGAGCGAGCCGAGGAAGCCGATGACGAGGAACTGGCGCGCGATCTCGGGCCGGTCCACGAGCCGCGACGTGACGAGCGTGGCGACCGCGCCGATGACGAGGCAGCCGAAGAGGTTCACCACGAGCGTCCCCCAGGGGAACGCCGTACCCAGCCAGCGCGCCGAGAGGTGGGTGACCAGGTACCGCGTGTTGGCGCCGAGGACGGCGCCGATCGAGATCCACAGGATCGTGCTCAGGCGTGGAATGTCCGGTCCCCCGGGGTGAAGGTCCGCTTCGCGCGCTCGTGCCCGCCCCGCAGGTCGGCCTCGATGCGCGGGCGCGCGCAGTGTAACCTCGCCCGCCCCGCCGGCGCAGCCCCGGCTCCGTCCCGGCGGGGCGCCCGCACCCGGACGTGCCGCGATGCGCCGCGGCCGCAACGCCAGGGAGGCCCATGCACCTGTCGCCCGAACTCGGCTACGTGGGGCTGCTGTTCGCCCTGTTCGTGATTCCCCGCGCGATCCAGCGCTTCGGCCTGCCGGCCGCGATCACGAGCTTCGCGCTCGGGGCGATCGCCGGGCTCGGCCTCGGGTTGTTCCAGCACGACACGACGATCCATCTCCTCTCGGCCTTCGGCATCGTCGCGCTCTTCCTCTTCGCGGGGCTCGAGGTGGACCTGCACGACCTGCGCGGCAACGCCGCGGTACTCGTGCAGCACCTCGTCGTGCGGGCCGCGATGCTGGTCGGGATCGCCTGGCTGCTCGTCCGGCTCGCCGGGCTCGAAGTCCGCGTGGCGACGCTCCTGGCGCTGGCGCTGGTGACGCCCTCGACCGGCTTCATCCTCGACTCGCTCGCCATGTTCGGCCTCCCGGAGCCGGAGAAGAGCTGGATCAAGTCGAAGGCCATCGCGACCGAGCTGCTCGCCCTGCTCGTCCTGTTCGGCACGCTGCAGTCGACGACGCTCGAGAAGATGGGCGTCTCGGTGCTCGTCCTGGTCGGCATGATCGTGCTGCTGCCGCTCGTCTTCCGGGCGTTCGCGGCGCTCGTCCGGCCGTTCGCGCCGCGCTCGGAGTTCGCGTTCCTGCTCATGCTCGCGGTCGCGTGCGCCTTCGTCACACGGGAGCTGGGCGTGTACTACCTCGTCGGCGCGTTCGTCGTCGGGATGGCCGCGCAGCGTTTCCGCGAGCGGCTTCCGGCGATCGCCTCGGAGCAGCTCGTGCACGCGGTCGAGATGTTCGCGTCGTTCTTCGTGCCCTTCTACTTCTTCGGCGCGGGCCTGCACCTGCGACGCGAGGACCTGAACCTGCTCGCGCTCGCCTGGGGGGCGGGGTTCCTCCTCCTCATGGTGCCGTTGCGGGTCGTCACGGTGATCCTGCACCGCCGGATCGCCGTCCACGAGTCTCCGAAGGCGGGCGTGCGCGTGTCCGTCGCGATGCTGCCGACGCTCGTCTTCGGGCTCGTCATCGCCGAGATCCTGCGCGACCGCTTCGACGCCCCGCCGGAGATCTTCGGGGGCGTGATTCTCTACACGCTCGGAACGACGCTGATTCCCGCCTTGTACTTCCGGCGGCCGCTGCCGGAGTTCACCGAGCCGCACGCCCCCGGGCTGCCGGCGCCCTCCCCCGCGGGGGACGCGCCGGACGGCTCGTAGGCGCGCCGTTGGCGGGCGGGGCGGTCCCCCGGGCGCCATCAGGCCCCTCGAAGGCGGGCACGAGCGAGGCGAGGGCCCGGACCACGGCCCGCGGCCGGCCGCCGCGCGCGTCGGGGCCGAGCAGCGCGGCGTGCGTGGACGAGACGCCGGAGATCGCGCCGAAGAGGAGCGTCGCCGTCTCGAGCGCCTCGCGGCGCGCGCGCCCGTTCGTCCGTCCCGGAGCGAGCACGTCGGCGATTCCGCCCAGGTAGTGCTCGAGCGCGCGCCTCAGGGGCAGGCCGTCGGGCCGCTCGAACTTCAGCATGCCGCGCACCTGGTGGAAGATGCGCATGAGATCCGGGTTCTCGGAGAAGAACTCGAGGTGGGCGACCACGACCCGTTCGATCACCTCCGTGCGCGTGCCGACCGTTCCGGTCCGGCGCTGGACGTGCCCGAGCAGCTCGGCGAAGCCCGTCGTGACGACCGCCTCCATGAGCTGCTCCTTGTTCTCGAAGTAGCCGTAGAGCGTTCCCTTGGCCACGCCGGCATGCCGCGCGAGATCCTCGATGCGCGAATCGTAGAGACCCTGCTCCCCGAACAGGCTGCGGCCGGCGGCCAGCAGGTCCCGCCGGGTCAGGTGCTTCCGGCGCTCGCGGCGCCCGCGACCGGGAAGCGGGGCGGGATCGGGGGCCGAGGTCACGAGCGACCTCCCGTGCGGCGCGGGCGCCGGGCGGTCGGGCGGACCGGGCGCTCGCGCCCTCCCGCGGCCCGCGCACCGGCCGTCGCGAGCCAGCGCTCGAGGAACCCGGGCACTTCCTCGCAGGTGGGGATGCGGCCCATCGCGAGCGTCGGGCGTGGCGCGCCGCCCACGCGGACACCGAAACCCCAGTCGCGGACGACCTCGAACGCGTCCTCGTCGGTGACGTCGTCGCCCAGGAACACGCCGAGCGTGCCCGGCGCGGCACGCGAGAGCAGCGAGAGCACGACCGTGCCCTTGTCGCGCTTGCGCGCGCGCAGCTCCAGGCCGCCGTTGATCCGGTCGAGCGAGACGACACCGGGGGTCGACAGCGGCTGCCACGCCGCCGTGACCCGCTCCTCGAGCGCGACGGCGCTCTCCGCGGGCAGCGAACGGGTGTGCAGCACGATGGCCGAGCGCTTGCGCTCGAGGTGGTCCTGCAACCCCGCCGAGCGGCCGACGCGCTCGGCTTCGTCGAGCGCGGCGGCCACCGCCTCGTCGAGCTCGCGCTGGTCCAGCTCACCGTCCGGCCCGCGGTACTCCCAGCCGTGCTCGCCGACCACCTGCGCGCGCAGCGGACCCACGAGGCGCTCGACCTCGCGCACGGGCCGGCCCGAGACGATCGCCAGGCTCGTGTGATCGGTTGCCGCGATCTGGCGCAGCAGCTCGAGCGTGCGCGGAAGCGGGCGCGCCTCATCGCGCTCGACCCTGAAGGGCGCCAGGGTGCCGTCGTAGTCGAGCATGAGCAGGCGGTGCGGGGCGACCCGGACCATCGTCCAGAGCCGGTCAGGGATGCCGTCGAGTGCGTGGGCTGGCTTCATGCGTCTCCCGGGTTTTCGCAAAGTTGACCGCGCGGTCATGTTTGCCTAGTCTGCGGGGCGACGTCAACCCGGGGTGCGCGGGCCCCGCTCCCCCCTCGCGCGTCCCACCCCGATCCAACCCTCGCGAACCCGACCCAACACCTGGAGGCAGCCATGGACCTCGCCGAGAGGGCGCGCTCAGCCCTGAGCCGCGCGGCTATCCGGACCCAGCTGCGTTCCGAGGGCCCCCCCCGCACGACGCGGGAGAACCTCGTCGAGTGGGCGAAGGCCCACCTGCCGGGCCGCAAGATGGTCGTGGTCTCGAACCGTGAGCCCTACTCCCACCAGCGCGTCGACGGCGAGATCCGCGTGGTGCGCAACGCGGGCGGTCTCACGGTCGCGCTGGACGCAGTCATGCAGGCCCTCGGCGGCGTCTGGGTGGCGCACGGCAGCGGCGATGCCGACCGCGAGGTCGTGGACGCGAGCGACCGTGTCGCCTGCCCGCCGGAACACCCCCGCTACAGCCTCCGGCGCCTGTGGCTGACCCAGGAGGACCACGCCCGCTACTACTCGGGCTTCGCGAACAGCGCCCTCTGGCCGCTCTGCCACAACGTCTACGTGCGGCCCCGGTTCCGACTCTCCGACTGGCGCTCCTACCGGCGCGTGAACCGCCGCTTCGCGGAAGCCGTGCTGCGCGAGGTCGGTGACGAGCCCGCGCTCGTGTTCATCCAGGACTACCACCTCGCGCTCGCGGCGAAGTTCGTGAAGGAGAAAAGGCCCGACCTGCAGGTCGCCATGTTCTGGCACATCCCGTGGCCCAATCCCGAGATCTTCCGCGTCCTGCCCTGGAAGGAGGAGGTGCTCGAGGGGATGCTCGCCAATGACGTCGTCGGATTCCATATCCGTCGGCATGCCATGAACTTCCTCGACTCCGTTGCGGAGTCGCTCGAAGCGCGCGTGGACGTCGAGCGGCTCGCCGTGGACCGGGCCGGGCAGCGCACCTGGGTCCGGCCCTTCGCGATCAGCGTGGACGCCGAGGAGATCGCGGCGCTCTCCGAGACCGCCGATGCGCGGCGCGCCGAGGCGGAGATCCGCAGCGACCTCGGCCTCGACGGCTGCAAGGTCGGCCTGGGCGTGGACCGGATGGACTACACGAAGGGCATCCCCGAGCGGCTCGAAGCCATCGAGCGCATGCTCGAGAAGCACCCGGAGTGGCGTGGTCGCTTCGCGTTCATCCAGATCGGCGTCCCCTCCCGCATCGAGCTGCGCGAGTACCGCGCGGTGCAGGTGCGCGCGCGGCGGATCGCCCAGTCCATCAACAACCGCTACCCGCGGCCGGGCGGACCCACGGTGCAGCTCATCGAGAGCAACCTCGACTTCACCGAGCTGGTCCCCTACTACCGCATGGCCGACCTCTGCACGGTGACGTCGCTGCACGACGGCATGAACCTGGTCGCGAAGGAATACCTCTCCGCGTCGCCGGATCTCGAAGGCGCGCTGGTGCTCTCGCCCTTCACCGGCGCGGCCCGCGAGCTCGAGCGGGCGTGGATCGCCTCGCCGTTCGACCGAGAGGGGCTGGCCGACGCCTGCCACGCCGCGCTTTCCGAGCCGGCCGAGCTGGGCCGGGAGCGCATGCGCGCCCTGCGCGAGGTCGTGCTCCGGCGGAACATCTTCGACTGGACGCTGGACGTGCTCGACACCATCGTGGGCCTCGACCTGAGGACCCCCGCCCGCGACGCCGCGCAGTCTGCGGTGCCCGAAGCCGGGCCGGTATCGGGATGACGCCCTTTTCGCGCAGGGAGGTGACCGCATGACGCTGCTCGTGATTTCCCTCGAGACCTGGTCGGAGCTGTTCGGCCGGCTCGAGACGCTCGGTCGCGGTGCCGGTCAGGTTGCGGTGAGCATCGCCGTCGCGATGGCCGTGATGTTCGTGGGCTGGGCGGTCGCCACGCTGGTCGCGGCAGTCGTGCGCAGCGTGCTGCGTGCCGTGCGATTCAACGAGGCCATGCGCCGGCTGCTCGGGTCGCGGGCGGTCGCCCGGCACGAGCCGGTCGCCGTCGGCACCTGGGCCGCTTACTGGCTGGTGGTCGCGGCCGCGACGCTGCTCGCGCTGGAAGTGCTCGGATTCAGCCTCGCCTCTTCGGTCGCCCAGAGGCTCGGCGAGGTCCTGCCCCGCATCGTGACGTCGGCCGTTCTGTTCGCGGTCGGCGCCTTCATCGCGCTTCTCGCCGGCGCGATCACCCGCCGGTTCCTGGAATCCGGCGACATCCGCGCCGCACGCTTCCAGGGACAACTGGTCACCACGGTGCTGACCGGATTCGCCGCGCTGCTCGCCCTCGAGCAGCTGGGCCTGGCGGCCCAGTTCGTCATGGCGCTGGGTGTCGTCGCCGTTGCCGCCGCCGGACTCGGGCTGGCGCTGGCGTTCGGGCTCGGCTGCCGCGACCTGGCGCGCGACTTCCTGGTCGAGTACTTCCGTTCGCTCGAAGACGACACCCCGAAGAGGCCATCGTGACCGATCCATCCTCCTCCTCATCTCCGGACATTCCACCGCGCAGGGAGGCGCGCCCATGACCCCGTTTCGCCGCATCGCCGACGAGGCGCGCCTTCTCGAGCTCGATTCGATCGGTCGAACCGTCCTCCTCAGCTCGCTCGTCGGCGTCGTCGCCGGTCTCGGCGCGATCGTCTTCCAGTACATGTGCCAGTACGGCACGCACTTCATGCTCGACCGCCTCGCGGGCCTGCGCCTGGAAGGCCCCGCCGGGGAATCGCTCCTGCTGCCCCCCACGAACTCGCCGTTCCGAATCTGGATGATCCCCCTGGTCGCGGCCGCCGGCGGCCTGCTGACCGGTCTGCTCGTCCAGCGCTTCGCGCCCGAGGCGGCCGGGCACGGCACCGACGAGGCGGTGGCCGCGTTCCACCAGCGAGCGGGCTTCATCCGCGGCCGGGTCCCGATCATCAAGACGCTCGCCTCGGCGCTCACGCTCGGCTCGGGCGGCTCGGGCGGCCGCGAGGGCCCGATCGCCCAGATCGGCGCCGGCTTCGGCTCGTTCCTGGCGACGAAGCTGGGCCTGGGCGAGCGCGACCGCCGCATCCTGCTGGCCGCGGGCGTCGGCGCCGGCGTGGGCAGCATCTTCCGCGCCCCGCTCGCCGGCGCGCTGTTCGCGAGCGAGGTGCTCTACTCGGACTCCGAGTTCGAGCCCGACGTCATCATTCCCGCCGCGATCTCGACGATCGTCGCCTACTGCGTCTTCTCGCTGAAGTTCGGGTTCGGCTCGCTGTTCGACACGCCGCACTTCACGTTCCACTCCGCGATCGAGCTCCTGCCCTACACGCTCCTTGCGGTCGTCGTGGCCATGGCGGCCGCGCTCTTCGTGAAGGTGTTCTACGGCGTGCACGACTTCTTCCACAAGCTCCGCATTCCCAACTTCCTCAAGCCGATGTTCGGCGGGCTGCTGACCGGCCTCATCGCGCTCGTCGCCTACTACGCCGTGCGGAACGAGAGCGCGTTCGACGTGCTGTCGTTCGGGTACGGCTCGGTGCAGCACGCGCTGCGCGGCGAGCTGCCGATCGCCGTGCTGCTCGTCGTCGCGCTCGGCAAGATCTTCACGACGTCGTTCTCGATCAGCTCCGGCGGCTCGGCCGGCGTGTTCGGCGCGTCCATGGTGATCGGCGGCTCGCTGGGCGGCGTCGTCGGGCTGCTCGCGAACCAGTGGTTCCCGGGCGTCGTCACGCAGCCGGGCGCCTACGTCGCCGTCGGCATGGCCGGTTTCTTCGCGGCCGCGGCGAACACCCCGATCTCGACGCTCGTCATGGTCTCGGAGATGACGGGGAACTACCAGCTCCTGCTGCCCGCCCTGTGGGTGTGCGCGATCTCCTTCCTGCTCGCGCGGCGCTGGACGCTCTACCAGAGCCAGGTGGCCTCGCGCTTCGACTCGCCCGCCAACCGCGGCGCGATCTACAGCGGGCTCCTCAAGGGCGTCCGCGTCGGCGAGGTGATCGGCCGGCGCCCGATGCACACGCTGCCGGAGACTGCGAGCCTGGAGGACGTCGTCCACCAGTGCATGACTTCGTCGCAGCACAGCTTCCCGATCGTGGACGCGACCGGGCGCATGACCGGACTCGTCACGCTCGCTCAGGTGCGGCAGTTCCTCGATGCCAAGGACGGCGACGCGCCGGTGATCGCGCACGATCTCGCCTCGAAGGCCCCGGCGACCATCACGCGCGAAACGGACCTCGACCGGGCGCTCCAGCGCATGATGGCGCTCGACGTCGAGGACCTGCCCGTCGTGGACCCCGCGCAGCCCGACCGTGTGGTGGGCATCCTCTCGCGGCGGGACATCACCGCCGCGTACGCACGCAAGCGCTTCGACACGACCGCGCCGAAGCCCGCGGCCGGCTGACGGCGGGCGGGCGCTTGTCGGGTGGCCGGACGTCCCCCTAGCATGGGGTCGTCCGGCCGTTCTCTCCCACCCCGAAAGGTCCTCCCGTGACCACCGTCCCCACGCAGCCCGGCCAGCAGCCGCGGCTCGCCGTCTACATCGACTTCGAGAACATCGCCCTCGGCCTGCGCGACCCCGGCGGTCCGTTCGAGGTGCGCCGCATCCTCGAGCGGCTGCTCGAGAAGGGCCGCGTGATCGTCAAGGTGGCCTACGCCGACTGGAACCGGTTCCGCAGCCACACGAAGAACCTGCACGAGAACGGCATCGCCCTCGTCGAGATCCCGCGCCGCGAGTCCACGGGCAAGAACTCGGCCGACATCCGCCTGGTCGTGGACGCGATGGACCTGTGCTGGAGCAAGGAGCACATCGACACGTTCGTGATCGTGTCGGGCGACAGCGACTTCTCGCCGCTCGTCGC
>CAZPVG010000077.1:10164-18830 GCA_964589945.1 uncultured bacterium | reverse complement strand
AGCTCACCGACCGCGGACTCGGGCAGACGACCTGCATCGGGATCGGCGGCGACCCTGTGATCGGCACCGACTTCATCGACGCCCTCACGCTCTTCGAGGCGGACCCGAAGACCGAGGGCATCGTGCTCATGGGCGAGATCGGCGGCAACGCCGAGGAGCAGGCGGCCGAGTTCATCCGCAAGCGGGTGACCAAGCCGGTGGTCGCGTTCGTCGCGGGACAGACCGCGCCTCCCGGAAAGCGCATGGGCCACGCCGGCGCGATCATCTCGGGCGGCACGGGCACGGCGGGCGAGAAGATGGCCGCGTTCGAGGCGGCCGGCGTGCCCGTCGCTCGCATCCCGTCCGAGATCCCGGAGCTGATGGCCGAGCTGCTGCAGCGCCGCCGCACCCGCCGGAAGAACGGGGCGGCAAAGGCGAAGCCGGCGAAGAAGGCCGCCCCGAAGAAGGCGGCGAAGGTCACGAAGCCGGCCCGCGGGGCGGCGAAGCGCAAGAAGTAGGAGACCGCCCGCGAGGGCGGCCGCGGGCGGCCCCGGCACCGGGGCCGGTCGCGAGAGCGGAGGTCCGCCCGGCCGGCCGGCCGCGCGGAAGCGGCGCAACGGACCGCCCGGGGCGGTCTTCAAGGAGAACGATCGATGGCGCTGGAGCGCACCCTGTTCATCGTCAAACCCGACGCCACCGAGCGGAATCTCGTGGGGCGGATCCTCGCCCACGTGGAGGAGAAGGGCTTCCGCATCGTCGAGGCCCGGTTCGCGCGCCTGACGCGCGAGCAGTGCCAGGAGTTCTACGCCGAGCACCTGGGCAAGCCGTTCTTCAACGACCTCGTGGACTTCATGACGTCGGGACCGGTGATGCTGTGCTGCCTCGAGCGCGACCACGCGGTGGCCACCCTGCGCGAGGTGATCGGCGCGACCGACCCGGCGCAGGCGGCCGAGGGCACGGTGCGCAAGCTCTACGCGAAGTCGAAGGCCTACAATTCGGTGCACGCCTCCGACAGCCCCGCGTCGGCCGAGCGCGAGGTGAAGCTGTTCTTCGGGGTGGCCGCCCTGTCCCACTGATCCGCGCGGCGGCCGGCGGGGTCTCCGGACCCGGTCCGGCCGCCGTCTCGTCTCGTCGCACGGCTTCGGGTGATGTTCCGGAAGCCGGGCGGCCGTCCGGCATGAAGGAATCCGGCAACCCGCCTCCGGAGCCCGCGCCCGCGCGGGCCGCGGCCCCGCCGGCTGGACGAAACCCAAGGGCCTGTGCTAGCTTGCGGCCGCTTCCGAGGGGTCGGCCCTGCGCCGACTCGTTCTTGTAATGAGCGATTTCATCCTCGATCTGGCCACCCTCAAGCCTTCGCTCGACCGGGTGGAGATCGAAGCGCCGGCTGCCGAAGTCGGGCTTCCCGGGACGGAGTGGCGCGGCATGGCCCGCGGCTCGCTTCGCGTCGAGAGGTCCGGCGATCGCGTGACCGTGCGCGGGGAAGTGACGGCGACGGTCCATCTCGAGTGCGTGCGGTGCCTGCGCGAGTTCGACCTGGAAGTCACGGCGCCGTTCACGGCTTTCGCGGATCGAAGGGGAAACGCGAGTTCCGCCGAGGAGGAAGACCTCGAGCGGGACGACTACATGCTGTTCCACGACGGGCGGCGGCTGGACCTGCGCGAGAGCGTTCGCGAAACGCTGCTGCTCGAGTTACCCATCACTCCCCATTGCCGGGAGGACTGTCCGGGGCTCTGCCCGAAGTGTGGCGCCGACCTGAACCTCGGCCCGTGCGGTTGCGCACGGTGACGCCAGACTTCCGGTAACGCTCCGGCTCACGCAGGAGGACCCAGTTCATGGCGGTTCCGAAGCGGCGTCACTCGTCCACGCGCGGCAAGAAGCGCCGCACGGGCTGGAAGCTCCGCAAGCCGGGCCTGAACGTCTGCAGCCACTGCGGCGCCCCGCGCCAGCCGCACCGCATCTGCCCGAGCTGCGGCTACTACCATGGCGAGGAGATCGTCACGCCGCGCGAGCAGTAGGCGGCGATCGATCGACCATGCCACCCGTCCCGCGCATCGGGATTGATGCGATGGGAGGCGACTTCGGCCCCGGGCCCGTGGCCGAGGGCGCGGCGCTCGCCCTTCGCGAATATCCGGGGCGCTTCCAGCTCACGCTGGTCGGCGACGAAGCCGAGATGCGCACCGCCCTCCGGCACGCCGGTGCGGGCAGCCTCCCGGTCGAGCTGGTGCACGCCGCCGGCAAGGT
The DNA here is from genome assembly GCA_964589945.1 of uncultured bacterium. Lineage (GTDB taxonomy): Bacteria > Eisenbacteria > RBG-16-71-46 > RBG-16-71-46 > RBG-16-71-46 > CAIXRL01. The sequence goes on along the minus strand of CAZPVG010000077.1, from coordinate 16,610 downwards.
GGAGATGGGCGCGAAGGCCGCCGCCGTCGCCCGCCGGACCGACACGTCCCTCGGAATCCTGACCCAGCTTCACAAGGAGCATCGCCTCGACGCGATCTTCAGCGCCGGGAACACGGGCGCGGTGGTCGCGACGGCTCTCCTGGGGCTCGGGCGCATCGAAGGGGTCCAGCGGCCGGCGCTTGCCGCATTCTTTCCCAACTCGGGCCGCGGCACGGTCGTGCTGGACGTCGGGGCGAACGCCGAGGTGAAGCCGCAGTACCTGGTGCAGTTCGCACACATGGGCTCCTGCTACGCGCGCTACCTGATGGGGCGCGAGAACCCGAGCGTGGGGCTGCTGTCCATCGGCGAGGAGGACTCGAAGGGCAACTCGCTCGTCCAGGAGGCCCTGCCCATGCTCCGCTCGGCCAGGCACCTGAACTTCGTCGGCAACGTCGAGGGCCGCGACCTGTTCAAGGGCACGTGCGACGTCATGGTCACCGACGGGTTCACCGGCAACGTGCTGCTCAAGACCGCGGAGGGCGCGGCTTCGTTCCTGACGGGCGCGATCCGGGCGGAGACGAAGCGCGATCCGCTGGCCGCGATCGGCGCGATGTTCATGCTCCCGGCCATGCGCCGCCTCAAGCGGCGGCTCGACTGGGAGGAGTACGGGGGCGTCCCGCTCATGGGCGTCAACGGTGTGTGCTTCATCGGCCACGGCGCGAGCGGTTCGAAGGCGTTCTTCAGCGCGATCCGCGCGCTGGCCACGTTCGTGGAGCAGCGGGTCAACGACCACATCCGCGAGGAGATTCTGGGTGACGACGTCACGGCGGCCTGACGCGTTCCGGGGCACCACGATCACCGGCACGGGCATGTACGTGCCCGAGCGCGTGCTGACCAACGGCGACCTCGAGAAGCTCGTGGACACCTCGGACGAGTGGATCGTCGAGCGCACCGGGATCCGGGAGCGCCGCATCGCCGCGCCGGACCAGGCGTCGTCCGACCTCGCGCTCATCGCCTGCCGCCGCGCGCTCGAGACGGCGAAGGTGGACGCGAAGGACGTGGACCAGATCATTCTCGCGACGACGACGCCCGACCGCATCCTGCCCTCGTGCGCCTGCACCGTTCAGCGGAAGCTCGGCGCGACGAAGGCGGCCGCCTACGACATGTTCGCGGCGTGCACGGGCTTCATCTACGGACTGGGGATCGCCCGCGGGCTCGTCAGCGGCGGCATGGCGGACACCGTGCTGGTGGTGGGCGTCGAGACGCTCTCGCGCATCGTGGACTACACGGATCGCAACACCTGCGTGCTGTTCGGCGACGGCGCCGGCGCCGCCGTCCTGCAGGCGTGCGATGCCGGGCTCGGCGTGCACGCGGTGGACATGCACAGCGACGGCGAGCTCGGCGAGGTGCTCGAGGTGCCGGCTGGCATCTCCCGCAACCCGGCCAGCGACCGCACCGTGGCGGGACGGGAGCACTTCATCAAGATGCAGGGCAGGAAGCTCTTCCCCTTCGCGGTCCGCAGCATGGAGGAAGCGACGCGGAAGTGCTGCGAGGACGCCGGCTGGGCCGCGGAGGACGTGGACATGTTCGTGCCCCACCAGGCCAACCTGCGCATCATCGACGGCGTGCGCGAGCGGCTCCGCCTGCCGACGGAGAAGGTCTACGTGAACATCCAGCGGTACGGGAACACCTCGTCCGCTTCGATCCCGATCGCCCTCGACGAGCTCGTGCGAGCGGGTCGCGTGAAGACGGGGAGCCGCGTGGCGTTCGCGGCCTTCGGCGGGGGCGCCACCTGGGGCGCGAGCACGATGACGTGGACGGCGCCCGCGCCCGAGACGTCCGAGGTGGATGCCGCCTCGTCGGCGGAGAGCCGCTTGTGAAGCTCGCCTTCCTCTTCCCCGGCCAGGGCGCCCAGAGCGTCGGCATGGGACGCGCGCTCGCCGAGGCGCATCCCGAGGCCGCCGAGGCCTTCGCGACCGCCGATCGCGTGCTCGGCTACGGGCTCAGCGCGATGTGCTGGAACGGCCCGGCCGAGGACCTGCGCAAGAGCGTGCACACGCAGCCCGCGCTGCTCACGCACGGCGTCGCCGCGTGGCGGCTCGTGCGCGCGGCCGGCGTCGTTCCGGCCTTCACCGCGGGGCACAGCCTGGGCGAGTACACCGCCTGCGTCGCCGCGGGCGCGATGTCGTTCGAGGACGCGCTGCGCGTGACGGGACGGCGCGGGGAGCTCATGTACGCGGCCGGGCTCGAGCGCCCGGGCGCGATGGCCGCGGTGCTCGGGCTCGCGCGCGAGGACGTCGAATCCGCGTGCGCCGAAGCCGCGGCGAAGGGCGTCGTGCGCGCGGCGAACCTCAACGCGCCGGGGCAGGTCGTGATCTCGGGCGAGCCGGCGGCCGTGGACGCGGCGTGCGCGGCCGCGAAGGCCCGCGGCGCGAAGCGCGCGATCCGGCTCGAAGTGAGCGGAGCCTTCCATTCACCGCTCATGGCCTCGGCCGCGGAGGGGCTCGCCGAGGCGCTCGACGGCCTCACGATCCGCGACGCGGACTGCCCGGTCGTCGCGAACGCGTGGGCGCGCCCGGTCCGCCGGGCCGACGAGATCCGCGCGGCGCTCAGGGAACAGCTGCTCGCCCCCGTGCGCTGGGAGGAGTCCATGCGCCTGCTGCTCGAACGGGGGGTCGAGGGCTTCGTCGAGCTCGGCACGGGCAAGGTGCTGCGCGGGCTGCTGCGCACGATTCACAAGGAGGCGGCGAGCTGGAACGTCGAGGACCCCGAGAGCCTGCAGGCGACGGTCGCGGCGCTCGGCTCGGCCGCGGGGAGGAGCGCATGAACGACACCCAGGCGGCACCGGAGGCGGCGGTGGCCCGGGACCTCGCCGGGCAGGTGGCGTACGTCACCGGCGGCGCGACGGGCATCGGCCTGGCCGTGGCGAAGCGGCTCGCGGCCGCGGGCGCGACGGTCGTCGTCTTCAACCGCAACACCGCGCGCGCGGAGGCGGCCGTGGAGGAAATCCGCGGAACGGGCGCCGCAGCGCACGCATTCGCGGCCGACATCGCCGACGCGGAGTCGGTCGAAAAGGCCTTCGCCGCCGCGCTCGAGAAGCTCCAGCGCGTGGACGTGCTCGTGAACAACGCCGGCCTCACGCGCGACGGCCTGTTCGTCCGCATGAGCGACGAGCAGTGGCAGCAGGTCATCGACACGAACCTCGGCGGCGCGTTCCGCTGCTCCCGGGCCGTGGCGCGTACGATGATGAAGGCCCGTTACGGCCGGATCGTGAACGTATCGTCGGTGGTGGGACTGATGGGGAACGCCGGCCAGGCGAACTACGCCGCCTCGAAGGCGGGCCTGCTGGGCCTGACGAAGTCCCTCGCGCGCGAGCTGGCCTCGCGCGGCGTCACGGTGAACGCGGTGTGCCCGGGGTTCATCGATACGGAGATGACGGCGGCGCTCCCCGAGAGCGCCCGCGCGGACCTGATGGGCAGGATTCCGCTGGGCCGGCTGGGCGACCCGGCCGAGGTCGCCGAGGTCGTGGCGTTCCTCGCCTCGCCCCGGGCCGGCTACGTGACGGGCCAGACGTGGACCGTCGACGGCGGCATGGTGATGGAGTAGTTCGATCGGAAGCGGACCCGGAAACGCACAGGAGGTGAATCGAATGGCAGCGTTCAGCGAAGATCGCGTGAAGGAGATCATCGCCAAGGAGCTCGAAGTCGACGTCAAGCAGCTGACGCCCGAGGCGAAGTTCATCGAGGACCTCGGAGCGGACTCGCTCGACATCGTCGAGCTGGTGATGGCGCTCGAGGAGGAGTTCGGCATCGACATCCCCGACGAGGACGCGGACAAGATGAAGACCGTCGGCGATGCGATGAAATACCTGCAGGAGCACGCGAGCGCGTAAGCGCGAGCTGGCGCTTCCGGATCGAATGCCGTCTGCCGCGTCGTCCGGGGCCCCGGTGGGGGCCCGGCGACGCCGGCCGGCAGGGGATCCGGGGGCCGAAACCCAGGGAGACGAGCAGGAAATGAACCCGAACGGACCTCGCATCGTAGTGACCGGAGCCGGCGTGCTCTCGCCGGTCGGCAACAACGTCGAGGATTGCTGGAAGAACCTCGTCGCGGGCGTCAGCGGCGCCGGACCGATCACCCGGTTCGATACCACGAACTTCGAGACGAAGTTCGCCTGCGAGGTGAAGGGCTTCAGCTTCGAGGGCGTGCTCGACCGCAAGGAGGCGAAGCGGATGGACCGCTTCGTCCAGTTCGCGGTCGTCGCCGCGCACGAAGCCGTCCGCAACGCCGGACTCGATCTCGAGCGCGTCGACCGTGACCGCGTCGGCGTCGTGATCGGCTCGGGCATCGGCGGCATGGAGACCTTCGAGAACCAGCACACCGCACTCATGGAGAAGGGTCCGGGGCGCGTGAGCCCGTTCTTCATCCCGATGATGATCTCGGACATGGCGGCCGGCCAGGTGTCGATCCAGTTCGGGCTCAAGGGCCCGAACTTCTGCACCGTGTCGGCGTGCGCGTCGGGCGCGCACGCCCTGGGCGAAGCGCTGCGGCTGCTTCGCGCCGGCGACGCCGACGTCATCATCGCCGGGGGAGCCGAGGCCACGATCTCTCCCATGGCGGTCGCCGGCTTCAACTCCTCCCGCGCTCTCTCCCTCCGTAACGACGATCCCCAGCGCGCGAGCCGCCCGTTCGACAAGGACCGGGACGGCTTCGTGATTGGCGAAGGTGCGGGGCTCATGGTCCTCGAGACCGAGGAACACGCCCGGCGCCGAGGTGCGACGATCCACTGCGAGCTCGCGGGCTACGGAGCCTCCGGGGACGCCTATCACATGACCGCCCCCTGCACGGACGGCGACGGCGCCGCGCGCGCGATGAAGCGCGCGCTCCAGGACGCCGGGATGGCGACCGACGAGGTGACGTACATCAACGCCCACGGTACGGCGACCCCGGCCGGTGACCCGATCGAGGTCACCGCGGTGAAGACGGTCTTCGGCGACCATGCCCGCCGTCTCATGATGGGGTCGACGAAGTCCATGACCGGCCACCTCCTGGGTGCCGCCGGAGGGCTCGAAGCGGTCGTCACCTGCCTGGTCCTCGCGCGTGGGGTCGTCCCACCCACCATCAACCTCGACACACCGGATGAGGCATGCGACCTCGATTTCGTAGCGAAACAGGCCCGAACGCAGACCGTGAAGGCCGCCCTGTCGAATTCGTTCGGGTTCGGCGGGCACAACGTCAGTCTGGCGATGAGGGCTTTCGCGTAAGGGCGCGAACGCGCCGCCGCGGGGGCCGGGGCCGCCGCCGTTCCTCGCGCAACGCCCCGCCGCCGCGCCGCCGGTCTTTCCTCGACTGGCTCAAGTCCCTCTTCGGCATCCGTCCTCCCCGGCCCGCGCGGACGTCGCGCGGCGGTCGCCGCCGCGAGGGCGGGCTCGAGCAGCAGGAATCGCGCGTCCTCGCGGAGTTCATGAAGCAGTACGGGATCCAGTTCCACGAGCCCGGCCTGCTCAAGCTCGCGCTCACGCACCGCTCCTACCTCAGCGTGACCGGCCAGGGGCCGCGCGAGTCGAACGAGCGCCTCGAGTTCCTCGGGGACTCCGTGCTCGGGCTCGTGACGAGCGAATTCCTCTACCGCCGGCACCCGGACGAGCACGAGGGCCAGCTCACCAAGACGAAGTCCCTGCTCGTCTCGAAGGCCATCCTGTCGCGCCGCGCCCTGCGGATGGGCCTCGGGCGCTACGTCCTCATGAGCCACTCCGAGGTCGAGTCGGGCGGTCGCCAGCGGCTGTCCATCCTGGCCGATGCCTTCGAGTCGGTCCTCGGGGCGATCTACCTCGACCAGGGCTTCGAGACGGCGCGGAAGTTCATCCACCAGTGGCTGCTCTCGGAGTCCGACGCGATCGTGTCCGACAAGCGGCACACGAACTACAAGAGCCACCTGCAGGAGTACGTGCAGAGCACCTACCGCACCCACCCGGTCTACCGGATCCGGAGCGAGTACGGCCCCGATCACTCGAAGCACTTCATGGTCGAGGTCCTGGTGGGTCGCCGCACGCTCGGCGAGGGCCGCGGCCACAACAAGAAGGAGGCCGAGCAGGCCGCCGCGCGCGACGCCCTCGAGCGCGTCGAGAAGATCCGGCGCGACGCCCGCGCGGGCACGCGCGATGCCGGAACGGCGGGGCCTGCGGAGTCCGGGGAGAGCTCCGGCGAAGGCCGCCGCCGCCGCCGCGGGCGGCGCTCGCGCGGCCGCGATCGCGACGCCGCACCCGTGGAGGCCGCTGCCGGGCCGCCCGTCGAGGAGGAGGAGGACGAGGCGGTGATCGAGGAGGCGCACGCGGGAGCCGGGCCGGACGATCTCGACGCGACGGACGACGAGGACGTCCTCGAGGTCTACGACGACGAGGACGACGAGGAAGAAGAGGACGACGAGGAAGAAGAGGACGACGAGGAAGACGAGCAGGACGACGAGGAAG
>CAZPVG010000077.1:0-10064 GCA_964589945.1 uncultured bacterium | reverse complement strand
GAGGACGACGAGGAAGAAGAGGACGACGAGGAAGACGAGCAGGACGACGAGGAAGACGAGGAGACGCCGGCGGCGGAGGCTCCGGCCGGCCCCGAGAGCGAGCGCGTGCCGCCGCACGAGGAGGCGCTCGTGGATCCGTTCGACCTCGGGAAGGAGGGCGGATCCCGCGAGGTCGTCGAGATCGACAGCCGTGCGGGTGGGGAGGCGGACGAGGAAGGCGGGGCGGAGGACGCCGAAGTACGCGAAGCGCGGATCGACGAGATCGAGCGCGCGCTGTCCAGCTTCGGCCGCCGGCGCGAGCAGCACGACGGCGGGCAGCGCTACGGCCGACGGGGTCGTCGCGGTCGCTGACGCGGGGGCGGAAAGACAGCGAGGCGGGGAGCGATGCTCCCCGCCTCGAGACTGCCGCCAAGCACGCTCAGGACAGGCCCCTCGGAATATCCGTGTCCTTTCGCATGATGGCGACAGGGGGTGGCGTCGCTCGCGCGACGCCCTTCGTTGGTGCGGCCGGCCGCGCCGCGGAGCCCTGGGGTCGCTCCGCGGCACCCGAGGCCCGGTACTATCAGGATCGGTGCCAGTCCCTCCACATCGGACGGCCTGATTCGGAACTTCCCGCCGGACAAGGTGTTGTCCGGCGACGAACAGCTGGCGGAGACCGCGGCGTGGCAGGTCGCCGGGACCCGTTGCGCGTCATCGCGTCGCGGCCGGTCTCGCCTGCCGCGAGCGGAACCTCCCGTCGCCGCGGCGGATAGCCGCCGGGCGTCAGCGGGGTTCGGGCTGCGACAGACTGGCGCCCTCGCCGCCACGGCGCCGCCGGCGGGCCGCCATCCGCTGGAGGGTTCTGCGGGAGATGCCCAGGACACGGGCCGCCTGAGTGAGGTTGTGGTTCGTGTGGGCCAGCACCTCGAGGACGTACTCCTCCATCTTCTCGTCGAGGGTGGGGAACCGCTTCGCGGCGGGGGCGGCGCCCTCACCGAGGCTGAGCAGGTCCGGCGTCACGAGGCCCTGCCGGCTGAACTGGACCGCGCGGTTCATCACGTTCTCGAGCTCGCGGACGTTGCCCGGCCATGCGTGGGCGTGGAGCACCTCGAGCGCCTCCGGGGCCAGCCGCGGCACCGGGCGGCCGGAGCGCGAGGCATGGCGCGCCAGGAAATAGGCGGCGAGATCGGGAATGTCGTCGACGCGCTCGCGCAGCGGCGGCAGCGAGATGGTGACCACGGCGATGCGGTAGTAGAGGTCCTGGCGGAAGCGGCCGTCGCGGACGCGCCGGGCGAGGTCGAGGTTCGTCGCCGAGACGAGCCGGATGTCCACTTCGATCTCGTCGTTGCCGCCGACCGGCTTGATCCGGCGCTCCTGGATGGCCCGGAGCAGCTTCGCCTGGAGTGCCGGCTCGAGGTCCCCGATCTCGTCGAGGAATAGCGTGCCGCCGTGCGCCTGCTGGAACAGCCCCTGGCGCGTCTCTCGCGCGTCGGTGAAGGCCCCGCGCACGTGGCCGAAAAGCTCGCTCTCGGCGACGCCCGGCGCGATGGCGGCGACGTTCACGGCGACGAACGGCCGCGCGGCCCGGTCGCTCTTTTCGTGGAGGAGCCGTGCGACCATCTCCTTGCCCGTGCCGTTCTCGCCCAGCACGAGCACGTTCGCGTCGCCGCGCGCGGCGCGGGCCACGTCCTTGAAGGCTTCGAGCATGAGCGGCGAGTGGCCGATGATGTCGGTCAGCGCGGTCGCGGGCGAGTCGGGCGCCGGGGCCGGGGTCTCGCGCGCCAGCAGCCGCTTGTACTCGATCGCGCGGGCGAGGAGCCTGCCGAGCTGCTCGCGCTGCACCGGCTTGCCGAGGTAGTCGTAGGCGCCCTGCTCCACGGCTTCCATGGCCGCGCTCACCGTGGCCGCGCCGGTCACGAGCACGACGGGCACCTGGGAGCCGCGCTGGCGGATCCCGCGCAGCAGGTCGAAGCCCCCGAGGGCGCCCATCCTCACGTCGGAAACAACGACGTCGCAGGGCTCGCTGTCGAAGGCGCGCAGTGCGCTTTCGACGTCGTAGCAGACGGTGATCGAGTGACCGAACGACTCGGCCATGGCCGCGATCGCGCGAGCGGTCATCTCGAGGTCGTCGACGACGAGGACTCGTGTGGAGGACATGGACCTTCCGCGGCCGACGGTGACAACGGGTGAGGGGAGGATTACCACGGCCCTGCGGCCCGGGCCAGCATCGGGGCCCGCAGGCGGGCGTAGTTTCCCGTGGGAGCGTCGTGCTACCCTTGCCCCACTCATGTGGCCCATTCTCATGTCGCTCGTCCTCGCCGCCGGTCCATCCCCGGCTGCGGCCGCGCCGGCCGCGGGGGATACGATCGCCGGCGCCTACCCGAGCGAGCAGGCCCTGCGGCACTACCTCCAGGGGCGCTGGCTCGAGGAGGAAGGGCAGGGGACCGAGGCGCAGGCCGAGCTCTCGCGCGCCCTGTCGCTCGACCCCACCGCGACCGACCTCGCGCTGCACCTGGCGGAGGTCGCGGCGAACTCCGGCGATCCCGGCCGGGCGCTCGAGCTGGCCGAGCGGGTCCTCGCCGACGAGCCGGGCAACGCACGCGCCCTCTGGCTGAAGGGTGCGGCGCTCGTGAACCTGGGCCGCGCGGAGGAGGCCCTCGGGCCCCTGCAGGCCGCGGTGCTCGCCGACTCGACCCGTGCCGAGTACGTGCGCACGCTCGGTCGCGTGGCCGAGCTGCTCGACCGGATTCCGGAGGCCGAACGCGCGTGGGAAACCGTCACGCGGCTCGACGAACAGGACGCCGAGAGCTGGTTCCAGCTCGCCTCGACCGCGGCACGACTGGGGCGGTTCGATCTCGCGGACAGCGCGCTCGACGCGGCTTCGGCGCTCAACCCCGTGCGGCCCGGGACGCTGTTCCTGCGCGGCCTGATCCGCGAGGCGCAGGGAAGGACGAGCGAAGCGATCGATCTCTACCGCCACCACCTCGAGCTCCACCCGACCGACCAGGCCACGCGGCGGCGACTCGTCGGCCTGCTGAGCCGGGCCGGCCGCGACCGCGAGGCCTACCGCGAGGCGCGGCTTCTCGCCGCCGCCCAGCCGGACGACCCGTCGGCGCTCCAGGCCGAGGCAGAGACCGCATTCGCGAGCGGCCAGGCGTCCGCCGGCGAGCGGGCGCTCGCGAAGCTGAGGGCGCTCGCGCCCGACGAGCCCGAGCTGGTACTGCGCAGCATCGCCGTGCTGGTGCGGCACGACCGCGAGCGGGAGGCCGTGCAGCTCGCCGACGACTGGGCGCACCAGCGGCCGGACGACCCCGACGGCGCCTCGCTGCAGGCCCGGGCCCGGGCGCTCGGCGGCGAGCTCGACTCGGCCGCCGTCTACGCCGAGCGCGCGGTGGCCGCGGCCCCCGAGTCGCTCGATTCGCGCCGCCTGCTCGCCCGCATCTACCAGGACGCGAAGCGCTGGCCCGAGGCCGTCGCCGCGTGGAAACAGGCGCGCCAGCTGTCACCGGGCGATCCGCTGCTGATGCTCGACTACGGCTTCTGCCTCGAACAGTCCGGCGACATCACCGGGGCGATCGAGATGGGCCGCCAGGCGCTCGGCCACTCGCCCGACCTTCCGGGGGCGTTGAACTTCCTCGGCTACCTGCTCGCGGACCACGACCGGGACCTGCCCGAGGCGCTGTCGCTCATCCGGCGGGCGGTCGAGCAGGATCCCGAGAACGGCGCCTACGTGGATTCGTACGGCTGGGTGCTCTATCGGCTCGGGCGGCTCGACGAGGCCCGGCAGCAGCTGGAGTCGGCCGTGCGGATGACCGGCGGGGACCCGGTCGTCCACGAGCACCTCGGCGACGTCTACCGCGACCTTCGCCTGTACGAGCGGGCCCGGGCGCAGTACCGGGCCTGCCTGCAGGCCGACTCCCGCAACCAGCGGGTGCGGAACAAGTTGGAGAAGCTCCGCTGACCCGCGGCCCCCGGGCCCGGCCGAACGGCCGGGAACCGGGGAACGTCCCCGGGGTAGGACGGACGGAGAAGAGGTTCAGCTTGGCCCCAGACTCGAACCCGCCTCTGGCGCAGATCGTGAGCCTGTCGGACGAAGACCTCATGGCCCGCGTGGCCGAGGACGACGAGCGCGCGTTCACGGAGCTGGTCGGGCGGTTCCAGGGCCGGGTGATGAACCTGATCAGCCGGGTCCTGAACGACCGCAACTCCGCGGACGACCTGGCGCAGGAAGTCTTCGTCCGGGTCTTCGTGCACCGGCGGAACTACCGGCGCGGATCGCGGTTCTCGACCTGGATCTTCACGATCGCGGCGAACCTCGCGAAGAACGAGATCCGCCGCCGCGTGAGGCGCAGGAACTGGTTTTCGCTGGACGCGCTGACGGAGGTGCTGAACGACAGCCTGCCGCAACTCGCGGACCCGACGGAGTCGCGCGAGACGGGGCTCGAGCGCGAACAGCTGCAGGGGGAGGTCGGCAGGGCCATCGCCACGGTGCCGGAGAAGTACCGGCTGGCGCTGGTGCTGCGCGACATCGAAGGACTGGCCTACGAGGAGATCGCAGAAGTGCTCGGCGTTCCGGGCGGGACGGTGCGATCGCGCATCAACCGCGCCCGCAGCATGCTGAAGCGCAAGCTCCAACCGCTACTACGAAAGCAGGACGCACCATGAGGAGCTGTGGACGGGCCCGGGACCTGTTCGGGAACTACTGGGACGACGAAGTCACCCAGGCCGAGCGTGAGTGGCTGGAGGCGCACTTCCAGACCTGCGCGGCCTGCCGGAGCGAATACGAGCAACTGGCGCGCACGCTGGAGGCGCTCGCCACGCTGCCCCGCGAGGAGCCGTCTCCCGACCTCGGGTCGCGCGCGCTGGCGTCCGCCCGTCGCGCGGGCCGGGCGCCGGACGTCATCTTCGTGCACGAGACCCCGCGCTGGGTGCCCGTGACGGCCGCCGCGGCCGTCGTCGTTCTCGTCGTGGCGATCCTCGCGCCGTACCTCACGCGGGCTCCGATGGGGCCGGACGTCGCCCGCAACCGCGCGCCCGTTCCCGAGGCGCGACTCGTCGCGACGACGACGCAGGGCGCCGAACCCGGCGCGAAAGCCCCGTCGGCGGGAGGCCCGATCGCGGCCGCGGCGCTCGACAGCCTGTTCGACCACAGCGAGGACGTCGACTTCGTCCTCGACCCGGTGACCGTGCGCGAAGGCCGCGCGCACGCCGTGTCGCGGCTGCCCGCCGGCATCCAGGGCGAGCAGACCGTGATCACCTTCTGATTCGCGGCCGGAGAAGAGCTTCCATCTCGTGAAGGTTCGAGGCCCGTTGCGGCGCCGCCGCGGCGGCGCGCGGACGGCCCCTACGGGGGGCCGCCCGCTGTCGGCGCTTCCGGCGACCCTGCTCGTGCTCGCACTCGCAGCCGGCTGGAACGCGACCGTCCCGGGTCGGGCGACCGCCCAGGGCACGCTCTCGGCGTTCGAATCCGACGTGGACCAGATCGCCCGCCGGGCGCGTCCCTCCATCCTCACGATCGTGGCGCAGCGCACCGAGCCCGAGGAGGCCTCCCGCGGCCAGGCCGGGACGCCGCCGCGCGTGCACAGCCGGGTCGGCTCGGGCGTCGCGGTGGGCACGGACGAGATCCTCACGACCGTCAGCGTCGTGATCGGCGCCGACCACGTGATCGTGCTCACGGCGAACGGGCTGCAGGCCGAGGCGACGATCACGGGCATCGACCCGATCCGCAATATCGCGCTCCTGCGCGTGAGCGGGCTCGAGTTGCCCCCGCTCCGGCTCGCGACCCGGCCGGCGAACCTCGGCGACTGGGTGATCGTGCTCGGCAGCTCCTACCGGGGCGCGCCGACCCAGTCGGTCGGCAACATCGCGGTCCACTACCACGACCCGGGCTCGAGCCTGCTCCAGCTCACGAACGAGGTGTACCCGGGCAACAGCGGCGGCGCGGCGGTGAACACGCGCGGCGAACTGCTGGGGCTCGTCCAGGGCGAGCTGGGTTCCCCGGAGGCGCCCGGTCGCCGCGAGCGCGGCGAACGCCGCCCCGGCGGCCTGAGCCTCGTGATTCCCGCCGAGGACATCGCACCGTCGCTCGCGGAGCTGCGCCGGACCGGCCGCGTCGAGCTGGGCTACCTGGGCGTCTCGACGCGCGGCGCATTCGTCGACAGCGACACGCAGCCCGGGCTGCGTGTGCCGATCGGCGCCATCGTCGAGCACGTCCAGCCGGGCGGGCCCGCGGAGCGCGTCGGCCTGCGCAAGGGCGACCTCATCGTCGCGTTCGAGGACCAGCGCGTCGAATACTCCGAGCAGCTCGCGCGCTGGGTGGCGGCCACCAAGCCCGGCACGATCGTGAAACTCGTGTGGGCCCACAGCGAGATGCAGCGCGTCGGGCGCGTCGCGCTGGCCGGCTCACCGGACGTCATCCCGAGCTGGATGCAGCTCCGTGTGGCGGCGCCCGCCGCGTCGCAGGCGGCCTCGAACGACGGGTCCCGCCGGATCGACGAGCTCGAGAGCGAGATCCGCCGCCTGAGCGCCGAACTCGGCCGACTCAAGCAGGCCCGCGACTCGACGCACTGAGCGTGCCGCGTGTAGCTTCCGCGGCGATGGCGGACCTCCGACTCGGCTTCCCGCCCGCGCGCCCCCTCTCGCGGGTGCACATCGCCCGCGGCGCGCTGGCGCGGCTCGGCGCGTTCGTGCGCGGCACGACCGGCGCGCGCCGAGTGGCGCTCGTGACCGACGCTCGCGTGCTGGCGCTGTGGGGCGCCGAGGCGCGCCGTGCCCTGCGCCGGGGCGGCGTCGCCGCCGAGGTCTTCCGCGTCCCGCGCGGCGAGGCGGCCAAGCGGCCGGCCGAGCTGGCCCGGCTCTGGGACCGCTTCGCCGCGGCCGGGCTCTCCCGTGCCGACGGCGTCGTGGCGCTCGGCGGCGGTTCGGTGGGCGATCTCGCGGGCTTCGCCGCGGCGAGCTGGCTGCGCGGCGTCGCCTGGGTCTGCGTGCCGAGCACGCTGCTCGCGCAGGTGGACAGCAGCGTCGGCGGCAAGACGGCCGTGGACCTGCCGGCCGGGAAGAACCTCGTCGGCGCGTTCCACCAGCCGGCGGGCGTCCTCGTCGATCCCGACCTGCTCACCACGCTGCCGGCGCGCCAGCGGCGGGCGGGCCTCGCCGAGGTGATCAAGAAGGGATTCGCGGTGGACGCGGCGCTGTTCGCCTGGTGCGAGCGCCAGGCCGACGGACTGGCGGCCGGTGAGCCCCCGGCGCTCGCCGGGGCGGTCGCCCGCGCGATCCGCGCCAAGGCGCGCGTGGTGATGGCCGACGAGCGCGAGCGCGAGGGCGGCACGCGCACGGCGCTCAACTTCGGGCACACGCTCGGGCACGCGATCGAGGCCGCGACCGGCTATCGCGGCCCGCTCCACGGCGAGGCGGTCGCGGTCGGCATGCGCGCCGCCGCCGAGCTGAGCGTCGCGGTCGCGGGCCTCGCGCCCGAGTCGCGCGTGCGGCTCGAGGCGATGCTCGACCACGTGGGGCTGCCCGTGCGCATGCCGCCGCTCCCGGTCGCGAGGCTGCTCGCAGCGATGGCGCGCGACAAGAAGCGCCGCAACGGCAGGATCCGCTGGGTGTTGACGCCCCGTATCGGCGATGCTAGCGTGCCCCGCGCTGTTCCGTCTTCGCTCGTGCGTGCCGCGCTGCTGCACGCCGGAGCGCGCGGATGACGCACGTGTCCGGTGAGCCCAGATGCGCATCCTGATCCTGCACGGACCCAACTTGCACGCGCTCGGCACACGCGAGCCCGAAGTCTACGGTCGCGTCACCCTGGCGGACATCGACGCGCGGCTCGAGGCGCTCGGGGCGCAGTTCGGCTGCGAGATCGAAACCCTGCAGAGCGACCACGAAGGCGTGCTCATCGACGCGCTGTACCGGGCACGCGGTCGCGTTCAAGGTGTCGTGCTCAATCCCGGTGGCCTGACCCACACGAGCGTCGCGCTCCGCGACGCGGTGAAGGGCGCCGCCCTCCCCACCGTCGAGGTGCACTTGTCCAATCCCCATTCGCGGGAAGACTTTCGCCACCGCTCCTTCGTCACCGGCTCGGCCCTGGGCGTCGTCCAGGGGTTCGGGGCCGACAGCTACGCACTCGCCCTCCGAGGGCTCGTGGACGCCCTGAACCGTGGCGCGCGCCCGTAGCCGGAAGCCGGCCGCGGCTGCACGCGGCGTGAAGCCCGGGCGCCCCCAGGCCGATAACGCCAGCGGTGCGTCGGCCGGCGGGTTCGAGCTCCGCGAGCTGCGGCAGCTGATCCGGCTCGTCCAGCGCACCGGCATCGGCGAGCTCGAGGTCTCCTCGGGTGGCCGCTCGGTGCGCATTTCCGCGGTCGCGACGGCGCCGGCCCACGGTCCGGCCCCCGTCGTCGCCGTCCGTCCCGCCGAACCGGCGCCCGCGGCGCCGGAGGCGGCCCCGGCCGGTGCCGCGGCGGGCGCGCCGGCGTCGGACCTGAAGGCCATCACGTCGCCGATGGTCGGCACCTTCTATCGGGCGCCGGCGCCGGACGCCGATCCGTTCGTGGAAACGGGCGACGTCGTCGAGCCGGGCCAGACGGTGTGCATCATCGAAGCCATGAAGCTCATGAACGAGATCGAAGCCGAGTTCAAGGGCCGCGTGGTGCAGGTGCTCGTCGAGAACGCGCAGCCGGTCGAGTTCGGTCAGAAGCTCTTCCTGGTCGAACCGGCCTGACGGCACGGCCAGGACGCGCGCCGGGGGGATCCCCGGCGACGATGGGAGCGACATGAACATCCGCACGGTTCTCGAGAAGATGATCGCGGCGCGGGCCAGCGACCTCCACCTGAAGGCCGGCACGCCCCCCGTGGTGCGCGTGGACGGCGTGCTCTACACCCTCGACGAGCCGCCCCCGAGCGCGCAGGAGCTGCGCGAGTGCGCGAACCAGCTGCTCAACGAGGACCAGCGCGTGTACTTCTCGAGCCACAGCGAGATCGACTTCGCGTTCGGCGTCTCGGGGCTCGCGCGCTTCCGGGCGAACATCTTCATGCAGCGCGGCACCGCGGCGCTCGCGCTGCGGCACGTGCCCGTCGAGGTGCCGTCGCTCGACGACCTCGGGCTGCCGCCGGTCATCCGCGAGCTGGCGTTCTCGCCGCGCGGGTTGATCCTCGTCACGGGCCGCACCGGCTCGGGCAAGTCCACGACGCTTGCGGCGATGATCGACACGATCAACCGCACGACGACCCGCAACGTGATCACGGTCGAGGACCCGATCGAGTTCCTCCACCGGGACCGCCTCTCGTTCATCCACCAGCGCGAGGTCGGCCTGGACACGATGTCGTTCCACGACGGGCTGCGCTACGTGCTCCGGCAGGACCCCGACATCATCCTCGTGGGCGAGATCCGCAGCCTCGAGACGATGAGCACGGCGCTCATGGCCGCCGACACGGGCCATCTCGTCATGTCCACGCTCCACACGACGGACGTCGTCCAGAGCCTGCAGCGCATCATCTCGTTCTACCCGCCGCACCAGCACGACGAGATCCGCATGTCGCTGGCGGCGAACCTGCGCGCGGTCATCTCGCAGCGCCTCGTGCCCCGCCGCGACGGGGCCGGCCGGTCCCCCGCGTGCGAGGTCATGGTGAGCACGCCGACGATCCGCGAGTACATCCTCAACCCGGACAAGATCCCGCTCATCCACCAGATCGTGGCCGAGGGCGTGACACAGTACGGCATGCAGACCTTCGACCAGTCGGTGCTCGCGCTGCTCCGCGAAGGGACCATCACCGAGGAAGAAGCACTGCGGAACTGCAACAACCCGAACGAGCTGAGCCTGAAGCTCAAGGGAATCTCGGCCACCAGCGATCGCATGTGGCAGCCCGTCTCGAACGCGTCCGGGGACCGGCCCGAGGGCGCCGGTGCGCCGGGAGGCGGCGCCGCGAGTTCGCCGGAATGGATGTCGCGCGAGTAGTCCCACCCCGACCCCCCCAACCCGCTCAGCGCCTATGTCCCCATCGTTCCGGCCAAGAACAACATCTACCGTGGGGCCGAGCAGCTCAACACGCCGCTCAAGGACCACCCCATTTTCAAGGGCGTCGACCTCTCTGCC
>CAZPVG010000076.1:0-19735 GCA_964589945.1 uncultured bacterium | reverse complement strand
CCCGCGCGCCCGTCGCGAGCCAGCAGCCCGGGCAGCCGCGCGCCCCTACGTCCGCGGGCAGGCCGCGAAATGCCCCGGCGCCACCTCGCGCAACGCCGGCTGCGCCGCCCGGCATTCGGCCACCGCGAGCGGGCAGCGCGGGTGGAACCGGCACCCCGGGGGTGGCGAAGCCAGGCTCGGCGGCGATCCCGGGATGCTCTCCAGCTCCTTCGCGCCGCCCGAGACGCGCGGGAACGCACGCAGCAGGCCCTGCGTGTACGGGTGCCTCGGGGCGTTCGCGATCTCGGACGCCGGCCCCACCTCGGCCAGCCGCGCCGCGTAGAACACCGCGATGCGGTCCGAGAACTGCAGCATCCGGCCGAGGTCGTGCGTGATGAACAGCACCGCGAAGCCCAGCGAGCGCTGCAGCTCGCGGATCTGCTCGAGGATCTCGCGTTCCACGATCACGTCGAGCGCCGTCGTCGGCTCGTCCAGGATCACGAGCGAGGGCTCCAGCGCGAGCGCCAGCGCGATGCCCACGCGCTGCCGCATGCCGCCCGAGAGCTGGTGCGCGTAGCTGCCGAGGCGGTCCGGCTCGATGCCGACGCGCTCCAGCAGCTCGGCGGCGCGGCGACGCGCGTCGGCCAACGACACATCTTCATGTGCCTGGATCGCGTCCACGATCTGCTCGCCGACCGTGATCACCGGGTTCAGCGCGTCCATGGCACTCTGGAACACCATCGAGATGCGCTTCCAGCGCACACGCTGCAACTCGCCTTCCGACAGCTCCAGCAGGTCGCGGCCCTCGAAACGCACCGTGCCGCGCGAGATCACCGCCGGCGGCGGCAGGATGCGGAGCAGCGCCTGCGCGAGCGTGGACTTGCCGCTGCCCGACTCGCCCGCCAGCCCCAGGATCTCGCCCGGCGCGACGTCGAGGTCCACCCCGTCCACGGCCCGCACGGGACCGCGGTCGGTCACGTAGTCCACGCACAGGTCGCGGATCGAGAGCAGCGGCTCACTCATGCGCGGGCTCCCTCACGACCGGCGTCGAGCGCGCGGGCTCCTGCCCGCGCCGCTCCAGGTGCGCGCGCCAGGCGCGCTCCATCTGCAGACGGGGGTTCGTGATCTCGTCGAAGCCCGAGTTCAGCAACGTCAGCGCGAAGCCGACGATCGCCACACACAGCCCGGCGGGGGCGAACGTCCACCACGAGCCGGTGAGCAACGCCGAGTCGTTCTGCGCCCAGTAGAGCATCGTGCCCCACGTGACGCGCGAGACGTCGCCGAGGCCGAGGAACTCGAGACCCACCTGCGCGCCGATCGCGTACACGGTGCTGCCGATCACCTGCGCGACCAGCACGGACATCATGTTCGGCAGGATCTCGACCATGAGGATGCGCCACTCGGACTCGCCGGCCACGACGGCGGCCGCCACGAAGTCGCGCCGCCGCAGCGCGAGGGTCTGGCCGCGCAGGACGCGCGCGTTCCACGCCCAGCCGGTCACGACCAGCACGAGTGCGATCGTGAACGGCCCCGAGGGCAGGTAGGCCGCGATCACGATCGCCAGCGGCATGCCCGGGATCACGAGAAACACATTCGAGAGCACCGACAGGCCGCCGTCCGTGCGGCCGCCGAAGTACCCCGCGGTCACGCCCACCAGCGCGCCGAGCAGGACCGCGAGGATCCCGACCGCGAACCCGATCAACAGCGTCACGCGCGTGCCGGCGACGAGCTGGACGAGCACGTCCTGGCCCTGGCCGTTCGTGCCGAGCAGGTGCGCGGCCGAGGGCGGCTGGAGCGGCATGCCGACGAGCGCGTTCGGGTCGCCGACGAGCCACGGGCCCGCGATCGCGACCAGCGCGAAGAACCCGAGGATGAACGCGCCGACCGCCGCCTTGCGATCGCGCCGGATCGCCAGCAGCCAGGCGCCGAGGCCGGCGCCGCCCGTGCCGTTGCCCGCGCTCACGACGCGGTGTCCCTGGTGCGGGCGTCGAGCCAGAGGTAGACGAGGTCCACCAGCCAGTTCGCGCCGAGCACCGCCAGCGTGATGACGAGGAAGATGCCCTGCATGAGCGGATAGTCCTGGTTCCGGACCGCCTGCACGAGCAGGTAGCCCTGGCCCGGGTAGCTGAACACGATCTCGGTCAGCAGCGATCCGCCGAGCACGAACCCCAGCGCCATGCCGAAGCCCGTCACGCTCGGCAGCAGCGCGTTGCGCGCCGCATAGCGCAGCACGACGCGCGCCGGCGGCAGGCCCTTCGCGCGCGCGAGGTTCACGTAATCCGACCCGAGCACCGAGATCATCGTGTTGCGCATCGAGAGCAGCCAGCCCCCCAGCGTCGCGAGAACGATCGTGCCCATGGGCAGCGCGACGTGGCGCAGTACGTCGGCGGCGAACGCGAGCGTCCAGCCCGGCGTCATGTCGTCGGAGTAGGCGTGCCCGAGCGGGAACCAGCCCGCCCGGAAGCCCAGCACGTAGAGCGCGACCATCGCCAGCCAGAAGTAGGGGAGCGCGCCCAGGAAGACGAGCGTCGAGGGCATCCAGTTGTCCACCCAGCCCCGGCGCCACCACGCGGACGCGACGCCGAGCATCGTCCCGATCGCGAAGCTCAGGAGGACCGACGTGCCCGCGAGGAACATCGTCCACAGGAGCGCGATCCGGATCACGTCGAAGACCGGCGCGGGGAAGTAGGCGATCGAGATGCCCATGTCACCGCGCACGACGTGTTCGAGGTAGGTCAGGTACTGCTTCCAGAGCGGCGCGTGCGTGAGCCCGAACGTCGCCCGCAGCGCGTCGATGGCCTCGGGCGCGAGCTTGCCCTTGAAGCGCGCGAACAGCGCCGTCGCCGGGTCACCGGGCATCAGGCGCGGCAGGAAGAAGTTGATCGTCAGCGCCGCCCACGCCGCGACGAGGTAGAAGCCGAGCCTCCTCAGCAGGTAGCGCATCGCGTCACCTCGGCCGGAGCGAGGTGAGCACGAGCAGCACCTCGCCCCGTTCCATCTTGTTCGGGGACGGATCGGCGTACGGGTCGTCCGCCGTCGGGAAGCCGACGACGCGGCGCGTGTTGAACTCGGCCCACGACGGGTTCGGGTAGAGCGGCACCGCCGGCGCCTCGGCGGCGAAGAGGCGCTGCATCTCGTTCCCGAGCCGGTGCTGGGCGGCGGAGTCCGCCGCCGCCTCGAACGCCGTCAGCACGCGGTCGGCGGCCGGGCTCGAGTAGCGGTGCCAGTTGCCGGCCGAGGGCTGGCCCAGCGGCTTGATCGTGGCCGAGGACATGAGCCAGCGGTAGAGGTGCCAGGGCGTCGGGCCCTCGATGGACCAGCCCAGCGTCAGGTCGAAGTTGCCCTCTTGCACGCGCTGGAACCAGGCGCCGAAGTCGTACGTGCGCACCGTGGCGTCCACGCCGATGTCGCGCAGGTCGTTCGCGAGGAGCTGCGAGGCGCGCACCCAGTCCGACCAGCCGGAGACGCAGAGCACCTCGTAGCGGAGCGGCCGGCCGCCGGGCGTGCGCCGCAGGCCGTCGGGGCCGCGGGCGCAGCCCGCCGAGTCGAGCAGCGCGTTCGCGCCCGCCGGGTCGTGCGTCACCCACCAGCGGCCCTCGTTCGCCGCGACCGTGTCGTGCCACGCGGCGTAGGACTCGCTCATGCCGGTCGCGTCGGCCGGGTGCGTGTAGTCGAACGCCGCGATCTTCACCATGCGGGGCCGGTCGATCGCCATGCTGAACGCCTTCCGCACGCGCACGTCGTCGAACGGCGGGCGGGTGGTGTTCAGGTACAGGTAGACGAGCCCCGTCGTGAGCGGGAACCAGTAGTGGTGGTACTGCGGCTCGCGCTGCACGTAGACGCGCTGGATCGCCGGGATGAAGTTGGCCGCCCAGTCCACCTCGTCGAAGACGAGCGCCATGTTGGCCCGGTCGTTCGAGGGATACGCGGGGAAGCGCAGCGCCTCGAGCGCCGGCCTGCCGGGCTGCCAGTAGTGCGGGTTGCGGCCCAGCTCCCAGACCTGGTCACGGAACAGGCGCACCTCGGTGAAGGGGCCCGTGGCCACCGGGTCCGGGTTCGAGAACGTGACCGGGTCCTTCACGTCCTTCCAGACGTGCTCGGGGACGATGAGCTGCGCCGCGACCTCGTCGAAGCCGGGAATGAAGACCCGCTGGAACGTGAAGTCCACGGTTTGCGCGTCCACCGCGCGCACCCCCGAAAGGAAGCCCCACACGCCGCGCCGGTCGAGCGCGGGATGCCCCCTCAGCAGGTTGAACGTGAAGGCCACGTCTCGCGCCGAGAACGGCCGTCCGTCCGACCAGAGCACGCCCTCGCGCGTCGTCACGCGCAGCACGCGGTCGCCGTCGCGCCACTCGTGCGCGGTCGCGAGCCAGGGCACCTGCACGGAGCGGACGCTGTTGTAGACGAAGAGCGGCTCGTAGATGCCGGCGAGCGTGGGCCAGCGCGCGGCGGCCGCCGTCGTGAGCGGGTTGAAGTTCCGCACCCAGGAGGCCGTCTGCTCCTGCGTCACCACCATGACGCCCGGGGCCGGCTCGCGCCGGGGCCCGGCGCATCCGGCGGCGAGGAGGGCCGCCAGCGCGATCGCGGCCGTCCGCGGCAGGCGGCGGTGTTTCAAGAGAGCGCCTGGTAGACCCGGACGTAGTCCACGAGCAACGTCTGCGGGAAGACGGTGGAACCGTCCGGCGGGCCGACGTAATTCCCGCCCACCGCGAGGTTGAGCAGGATGAAGAACGGGTGATCGAACACCCAGCTCGTGCCGGTGGGCAGGCTCGAGGGGGTGAGCACCTGGTAGGGCCTGTCGTCCACCAGGTAGGTGATCCTGTCCGTCTCCCACTCGATCGCGAACGTGTGGAAGGCGTCGTCGAATCGGCCGGAGGTGAGGGTGAAGGACGCCGTGAGGGCGTTGCCGCCCGAGTAGCCCGGCCCGTGGAGGCTGCCGTGCACGATCGTCGGCTGCTGCCCGCGGTACTCCATGACGTCGATCTCGCCGCAGCCCGGCCAGCCGGTCGTCCCGACGTCCGTGCCGAGCAGCCAGAACGCCGGCCACAGGCCCCGGCCCGTGGGCAGCTTCATGCGCGCCTCGAAGCGGCCGCGCGTCCGGGAGAAGAGCCCGCGGGTCGAGATCCGGCCCGACGTGTAGAGCTGGCCGAGGTAGTCCTCGCGCCGCGCGGTGATCGCGAGGTGCCCCTGGCCGTCGAGCGAGACGTTCTCGGGTCGCGCGGTGTCGTACTCGAGCTGGGCGTTGCCCCAGTCCGTGCCGACGTCGAACGCCCAGTGGGTCGGGTCCGGCGACGTCCCCGCGGGCCCGTCGAACTCCTCGGCCCAGACGAGCGTCCGTCCGCTGGTGCCGGGCCCGGCGACGGGAGTGGCCGGCGCCGAAGGGCTCTCGCATCCCGGCAGCACGGCGAGCAGCAGCAGTGGGAGCACCCGGGCCGCCTTCCGGGAAGCGACGCCCATCAGGCCCTCGAGGCCCGCACCGGGGTCGGGAAGAGGCGCGGGTTTGCGAGCGCCTCCTGGAGTACGAGGCTCGCGGCGCCGACGGCCACCGTCTGCGGCCCGAGCCCGCTCATGACGATCGCCGCGCCGCCGGACGAGCTGACGCGCGTGCGCAGCCGCACCGTCTCGCGCAGGGGCTCGAGGAAGCGGTCGCCCAGCCCCGTGATGCCGCCGCCCACGATCACAACCGAGGGGTTCATCATGTTGAGCATGCCCGCCACCGCGACGCCGAGGTGCTCGGCCGCCTCGCGCGTCACGCGCAGCGCGAGCGGGTCGCCGGCGAGCGCCGCCGCCTCGATGCCGGTGATCGTCACGTCGCCCCCCTCGAGCAGGCTGCCCGGGTACTCGGGCAGCAGCGTGCGCGCGCGCTTGACCAGCGCCGGCGATCCGACGTGCGTCGCCAGGCAGCCGCGCAGCCCGCAGATGCAGGGCTCGCCGTTCGGGTCGATGGACAGGTGCCCGATCTCGCCCGCGAAGCCCGTCGAGCCGCGGTAGAGCCGGCCGTCGATCACGTGCCCGGAGCCCACTCCGGTGCCGACCTTCACGTACGCGAAGTCCCTCACGCCCTGGCCCGCGCCCCACCAGTACTCCGCGAGGGCGCCCAGGTTTGCGTCGTTGTCCACGCGCACCGGCACGCCGAGCCGCTCGCCGAGCGCGTCGAGCCCGCTGCGGCCCTTCCAGACGGGCAGCACGACCTCCGAGAGCGCGAACGGGTGCAGCGGGTCCACCGGGCTCGGCACGGCGATGCCGACGCCGACGAGGCGGCGCCCCGAGCCCCGGCGGGAGGCCAGGCAGGCGTCGCACAGCTCCGACACCACGCGTCGCGTGCCCTCCGGGTCCGAGCGCACCGGGTGGTCGCGGTGCTCCCACTGGAGCACCTTCCCGCGCAGGTTCGTGAGCGCGACCGCCACGTGCGAGGCGCCCATCTCGACGCCCAGGATGCAGCAGGCGTCGTCCTCGAAGCGAAGCATGATCGGCCGGCGCCCGCCCAGCGACTCGCCCGGGCCGCCCTCGGAGACCAGTCCCGTGGGCAGCAGCGCGCCCACGACCTCGGACACCGTCGATCGGGACAACTCGGCGCGGCGGGCGATCTCGGCTCGCGAGATCGTGCGCTCCTGCCAGATCAGTCGCAGTACCGCGTCGGAGAGCGGCCGGTTCCGCACCGCCTCGCCGGCCGGCTCCGCCCGGCGCGCCGGTCCCTTGCGGCGGCCCGCGCCGTTGCGGCGGTCCGGGCCGTTGCGGCGGGACGAAGGGGACGGACGAGGGGACACGGAGCCTCCGGTGGCCTAATCGTGGAAGTAGACGTTGTCGATGTACGCGGTGCCCGGATCTCCCGAGAGCAGAAGCTGCGCAAGGTGCGAGCGGCTCGCGAGCCCGGTGCTGGTGAAGGACGTCAGCGGGATCTCGAGACTGCACCACGTCCCGAGGGTCACGGCCGGCGTCGTCGCGGACGTGAACGTGAGCTCGGAGGAGGTGTCGTCCCCACCACCGTAGACGCCGTCCGCGCCGAAGTCGACCAGCTTGACCTTGAAGCTCGTGCCGTGCGGGATCCAGACGTCGAGGTGGAAGTGGGTCATGGCCGTGGCGTCGATCTCGTGGGTGATGAACTCGATCCCGGCGTAGGTCAGGTTCGAGTACCGCTTCACGTCGTTCCCGGCGATCTGCAGGTCGGTCAGATCGGCAAGGTCCCAGCTCGCCGACCACGTGTCCACGGGCACGTTCGTGTAGGCGTTGCTGAAGAGCGAGATCACGTTCGCCGCCGGAACGGTCGGCGTGGGCGCCGGGGACTGCGGGGCGGCGTTCGGCGTCACGGTGAGCGTGCCCGCGGCGGCCACCCCGCCGAGCGAGGCCGTCACCGTGGCCAGGCCCAGTCCGGCGGCGAACAGCGTTCCCTCGCCCCCGCGAACGACCGAGTCGGCCGACGAGGCGAAGGTGAAATAGCCCTGCATGCAGTCCACCGTCACGTCTGCGCCGTCCACGGCGAACGTGACCTTCGTGCCGGACACGTCGAAGTACGAGCCCACGTCGGGCGTGAGCGTCTTCGTCGGGATCGCCGGGCGCGGGTCGGTGACGGTGAGCAGCTTCTCGAACCGGATCTCGTCGAACCACACCGTGGCGCCCTGGCCGGCTTCGGGGCCCTCGGCGAAGTAGAACAGGCCCTTTTCGTCCCGCAGGCGCGAGGCGAGCGGGATCGGCACGACGAAGCGCTTCCACGCCGAGGTCATGGCCAGGCTCGAGCGGCTGGCCGTGTACCTGGAAGTGCCGGTGTTGTCGTTGCCGATCCCCACGATGTCGAACGTGACGTTGCGGCTCGACTTCGCCCAGAACGTGAGCGCGTCGTACCCGGTCAGGTCCCGCGCGCGACTCGACGTGAACGCGCCGCCCGCGTAGGTGCCGCTGGGATCGCCCGCCGGCGGCACCGTCACCCGGATGGACGCCGTGCCGGAGTACGCCTCGGTCGAGTCGATGGCGATCGCGTCGACCTTCGAGCCGAGGAACGCCTGGAAATCGACGTACGCGCCGAAGCTGTCGTCGAAGACCACCGGGTCCTTGAACGTCGGGGCGACGATGCCGGCGTGCTTTGCGCAGCCGGCCAGCGCGATCGTCACGGCCGCCGCGAGCACGACGGCCGGGAATCTACGGGACATGTGACGCCTCCGGGTCGGGCCTCCGGCCCCTGTCGGGTCGGCTTTCCCTGCCACTTTCCTAGCGGGCCAGAACCATGCTGCGAGTCACCCGGCCGGCCGCGGTGCCGAGCACGGCGCGGTACACGCCCGCCGGCGCGACGCGGCCGTCGGCGAGACGACCGTCCCAGACGACCGAGTGCGGGCCGGCCTCGGCCTCGCCGTGGAACAGCGTGGCGACGCGCCGTCCGGCGACATCGTACACGGCGACGTCCGCGGGGCCGCGGTGCGCGAGCGAGAAGTCGAGGCGCGTCGAGGACCGGAACGGGTTCGGCGCGTTCGGCCGCAGGTCGAGGACCGCCGCCGGGCTTCCGCCCGCGACGTCCGTCGCCGCGCTCGGCAGGAAGACGAGGTTGTCGTAGAAGACGCCCGAGGAGACGAAGTTGGACGCCGTGCTCGCGAAGCCGATCTGGAGCAGCTGGTCGACGAGGCTCGGGTCGATCGTGAGCGTGATCCGGTAGGTGTGCCAGGTGTCCGGAATCCCGGTCATGACGTCGTAGCGGAAGTTCGTCGTCGCGTAGCCTGCCGCCGGGTTCAGCGTCTTGATGAACGCGATCGCCGTGGACGGGGAGACGAGATTGCCGAGCTTGGCGTCGAACTGGAACGTCCAGGTGCTGCCCACGTCACCGGCGCCGATGGTCATCTCGCGGTAGACGTTCGACTCGACCAGATCCCCGGCGGTGTGCGCCGCGGTGTTGTTGTAGTCGTTGTAGACGCTCAGCTGCTGCGCGCCCTGCTCGGGGCCGCCCTCGCCGGTGGCGATGGCGCAGAAGGCGGCGCCGTCGTTCGGCGCCGGATACGGCCCGTAGCCGTACTGGTACACGTAGGTCGCGGAGTAGACGTTGCCGTACACGAGCCACCCGGCGGAACCGAGCGCGGTGGGGTCGGCGGCGTCGAGCGTTTCGAAGTTCTCGATGTAGGGCGCCAGCGCGGCGTGGCTGGCGGCGGGCGCAGCGAGGACCAGGAGGGCCGCTGCGAAGGCCGTGCGCGCTCGAGCAAACATGGACGTGACCTCCGTGAAGAGTGGGGCGTTCGTGGTGCGAGGCGGGGGAGCGGCGGGCTTGCCGGGGTCCTCCCGGAAGAGACCTGCGGCAATCCTAGCTATGTTCGACTGGCGAACAAAGTAATTTCTCGTCGCCTCTTCGGAACGCCCGGCTCCGGCCCCGGGGCCGACGATCCCGTCGCGTCTGCGGGCACCCGAAGCAGGTCGGTGCCCCCTCTCACCAGGCCCCCACCGGGTGTGGTGGGGCGCCGGGCGATCTTCCAACCGATTGGCGCACAACGCCCCGCCGCCCGAGGCGCCGGGCAGCCCCGCCCGGGGCGGCAGACCCCGAAATTTCTTGCCCAGAGCCCACTTTCGACTTTGTTTGGCTGTCGAACATAGTCTAACCTCATCGCGTGCACGGAGGCGTGGCCCGCGTTGGGCGGCCCGCGAAGCCGGCCCGGACGTCACCGGTGCAGCACCCGATCTACCCCACCCAGGAGGTCAGAGACATGCGTTCGACCGTTACCACCGCCCTGGCCGCGGCCTTCCTGCTCCTCGCGCCCGTCGCCAGCCACGCCGCACTCGCGCCGTACAGCCAGAACTTCGAAGCCCTCAACCAGGCCGCCCCCGACGCGCTCAGCAACGACGGGTGGCTCATCTTCGCGAACGTCTTTACCCCGGATCACCTGGGCTACATCGGCGGCTACGGCGTGTTCCCGGCCCCGAACAACACGGGCGGCTTCTGCGGCATCGACTTCACGAGCGATCCGGGCCAGGCCGCGCAGGACCTGGTCGTCTACAGCGACTACAACAACTCCACCGACCAGCCGGCCGGCAACCAGGTCGAGGCGAACGTCTTCCATGAGCAGACGATCGGCGCCTCGGACGTCGGCAGCACCTGGACGTTCCAGTTCGACGCCAAGCTCGGCAACCTGCAGTCGCCGTCCACCGCGCTGGCGTTCATCAAGACGCTGGACCCGAACGCCGGCTACGCGACGACGAACTTCCTGACCCTCGACACCACGGCGATCCCGGCCACGTTCGCGACGTACGCGATCTCGATCAACATCGACCCGGCCCTCTCCGGCCAGCTCCTGCAGTTCGGCTTCTCGGCGACGGCGTCGAACTACGTCCCCTCGGGCGTCTTCTACGACAACATCAGCTTCCAGAACGACGCGGCCACGCCGGCCGCCCCGAGCTCGTGGGGCCGGATCAAGTCGTTGTTCCACTGAGCCCTGCACAGTGCTTCACCGGCGGCCGCCCGGGCACCTCCCGGGCGGCCGTTCGTCCGTGCTCTTGCGGGTCGGGTCGCGGCCGGGGACGGCGCCCGGAGCCGCGCGAAGGCTGCCAATCGCCGCGCTCGTCGGGAACGCGGGCCATGGCGGTCCCGCGCAGCTTGCATGCCCTCCCGCCGGACCGGCACTCTTGGGCGCAATCGTGCTCGCCGGGGTGGTTGGGGCGGCCGCAGGGCCGAGCGGGGACAGGGGGAGGAATCGAATGCCCTTCAGGATTCCGGGCACGGCGCGCGTGGCGTCGGCCCTGCTGCTGGTGGTCGTGGCCGCCGGGTGCTCCGCGAGCGGTAGCGCCGAGCGCCGGGGCGGCGGCCGCCCGCCGCAGGTGATCCCGGTGGCCGCGGTCGAAGCCGCGCCCCACGACCTCTCGCGCACGGTCACTGTGACCGGGCCCGTCGAGCCGCTGCGAAGCGTGTCCGTGAACGCGCTCGCCGCCGGTACCGTGACCCGCGTGATGGTCGAGGAGGGCCGCCGCGTCGAGCCGGGCCAGTTGCTCGCCGAGCTCGACGCGCGGGAGCTGACCGCGCAGCTCGACCGCGCGAAGGCGGTGCTGGCGAACGCCCAGGCGGAGTACCGCCGGGCCGAACGGCTGCGCGCCGGGGACATCATCTCCGAGGCCGACCTCGAGTCCTCGCGTGCCGCGTACGAGGCCGCCCGCGCCGACGCCGACCTGTGGCACACCCGCGTGGGCTTCACCCGCATCGTCTCTCCGGTCGCCGGCACCGTGACAGCGAAGTACGTCGAGCAGGGCGGCGCGGTCTCCGCGAACACGAAGATGTTCGACGTCGCGGAGGACGCGCAGCTCGTCGTGCGCGTGCAGGTCTCCGAGATGGACGTCGTCCGGCTCCAGCCCGGCAGCCCCGTGACGGTGCTTCTCGATGCCTACCCCGGCGCGAGCGTCGAGGCGCGCATCCGGCGCATCTTCCCGAGTGCCGATCCGGCCAGCCGCCTCGTCCCGGTCGAAGTCGTGCTCGGGCGGGCGCCGCGCGGCGTGGTGCCGAAGCCCGGGTTCCTCGCGCGCGTCGAGTTCGCGGTCGAGCAGCGGCGCGGCGTGATCGCCGTGCCCGCCGCGGCGGTCGGCGTGCTCGACGGCCAGTCGTTCGTCTACGTCGTCGACGCCGACACCCTGCTGCGCCGGCCGGTCGAGACCGGCCTGACCGCCTCCGGGTGGATCGAGGTGACGCGCGGGCTCTCGAAAGGCGAGCGCGTCGTCAGCTCGGGCCACTCGAACCTGCGCCCGGGACTGGCGGTGCAGGTGAGCGAAGACCGGCTGTGACGGGGGACCGCGACCGTGGGTGACGACCGGAAGCGCGGGGGCCTCGCCAGCCTCTCGATCCGCCGGCCGATCGGAGTTCTCGCCGCGGCCTCGGTGATCGTGGTCGTGGGGCTGTTCTACCTCGGACGGCTGCCGCTCGACCTGCTGCCGCAGATCGTCTACCCGCAGATCCGCGCCCGCATGGACTACCCCGGCGTCGCGCCCGAGGTCATGGAAGAGCAGGTCGGCAAGGTGCTCGAGACGAGCCTGGCGACCACCGAGAACGCGACCGAGATCGAGACCGAGATCTCCGAGGGCGAAGCCGACGTCAGCCTGCACTTCAACTACGGCACGAACATGGACTTCGCCCTGCAGGACGCGTCGAAGAACCTCGACCGCGCCCGCAGCCGGCTGCCCGTCGAGGCCGAGGCTCCGTCCATCTTCAAGTTCGACCCCTCGCAGATACCGGTTTACGAAGTCGGCTTCAGCTCGCCGACGCGCGACCCGGTCGCGCTGCGCCGCTGGGTGGACCAGCGCCTGCAGCCGCAGTTGCTCACGGTGCCGGGTGTGGCGGCCGTGGACGTCTCGGGCGGGCTCGTGCGCGAGATCCGCGTCACGCTCGACCAGGAACGGCTGCGCTCCTACGGGCTCGCGGTCTCCGACGTGCTCTCGCGCATCCGCGACGAGAACCAGGACGTGGCCGTCGGCAACATCACCTCGCCGACGTTCGAGATCGTCGGCAAGACCAGCGGCAAGTTCACGTCCGTGGACGACATCCGCAACGTGCTGCTCAACGTGCCGGGCAGCCGCGCCCGGATCCCCCTGTCCGAGGTGGCCCGGATCGCGGACACGCACCAGGAGCAGCGGCTGTGGGCGCGGCTCGACGGGGTGCCGGCGGTGAAGGTCTCGGTGCGCAAGCAGCCCGACGCGAACACCGTCACGGTGGCCGACGGCGTCGGGAAACGGCTCGCGCAGCTCAAGTCCTCCCGCTTCATCCCGCCCGACCTCCGCTTCCAGGTCATCTCGGATCAGTCGTTCTTCATCCGCAACGCCGTGCGCGGCGTGCTCACCGCGGCGCTCATGGGGGCGATTCTCGCGATGCTCGTCGTGCTGCTCTTCCTGGGCAGCCTGCGCAAGACGTTCATCATCGGCCTGGCGATTCCGCTCGCCGTGCTGGCCACGTTCATGCTGATGGGAATGAGCGGGCTCACGCTGAACATCATGAGCCTCGGCGGGCTCGCACTGGGCGTGGGCATGCTCATCGACAACTCGATCGTCATGATCGAGAACATCTACCGCCACCGGCAGGAGGGCACGCCCGATCCCGTCGAGGCCGCCCACAAGGGCTCCGGGGAGGTGTCGTCGGCCGTCATCGCCTCGACGCTCACGAACCTCGCTGCCGTGGTGCCGTTCCTGCTCATCAGCGGCCTCGCGGCGCTGATCTTCCGCGAGCTGATCCTGACGATCTCGTTCGCCATCGTCGCCTCGCTCACCGTGGCGCTGACCCTCGCCCCGATGCTCTCGGCCCAGCTCGCGAAGGTGCAGCGCTCGAGCGGCCTCGAGCGGAACCCGGTGATCACCGGCTTCAACGCGGGACTCGTGCGCTTCACCGGCACCTACCGCCGGATCGCCGCCCGAGCCGTGCGCTGGCGCTGGGCGGTACTCGCAGGTTCGTTTGCGGCGCTGGCGATCGTGCTGGCGCTGACCGGGCGGCTCGGCTACGAGTTCCTGCCCTCGGTGGACGACGGCAACGTCGGCATGTACGTCCGCATGCCCCCCGGTACCTCGCCCGAGAAGACGAACGACGTGTGCCTGAGGCTCGAGGACGCGGTGAAGAAGATGCCGTACGTGCAGCACGTCTTCACCACCGCCGGCGGCTTCCTGTTCGGCGGCTCGACCGCGATGCGGGGCGGCCGCGGCTCGCTCGGCATCCAGCTCGCCCCCGCGAGCGAGCGGCGCGACATGCCGGCCGAGCGCTGGGTCGAGCTCCTGCGCAAGCGCGTCGCCGAGCTGGCCATCCCCGGTGCCCAGGTCTTCGTGCGGCCGCCGCGCATCCGCGGACTGCGCACGAACCGATCGGGCTCCGACGTCGCCGTTTCGGTCCAGGGAGACAATCTCGCCGAGCTGCAGCGCATCGCGAACGAGGTGCAGCGACGCATTCGCGGCGTGCACGGCCTGACGGGCGTCGAGTCGTCCACCGAAGAGGCCAGCCCGCAGCTGTCCGTCGTGATCGACCGCCAGCGGACGGCCGACCTCGACCTCGACGCGCTCACGGTCGGGCAGACGCTCCGCACCGCGATCGACGGCTCGGTCGTGACGCGCTACACCGACGGCAACAACGAATACGACGTGCGGGTGCAGCTGCCCCGGAGCCAGTTCACGAGTCCGGAGGACCTCGGCGCCATCGCGATGTTTCCCGGGAAGGACCAGCCCGTCTACCTGCGCGACATCGCGCAGGTGCGCCTGCAGACCGGCCCGACGAACATCCTGCGCGTGAACCAGAACCGGCAGATCCGCATCACGGGCGACGTGGACGACGCGGTCTCGAACGTGGGTGCGGTCACGCGGGGCGTCCGCGCCGCGCTCGCCGACCTCACCCTGCCCGACGGCTACGCGCTCCTCTACGGAGGCGAGGAGGAGGCCGCGAAGGAGAACCAGCGCAACCTCGGCATCGTCACGCTGCTCGCCATCTTCCTGGTGTTCGTCGTGATGGCGATCCAGTACGAGAGCGTCACCGACCCGCTGGCCATCCTCTTCTCGATCCCGCTCGCCCTGGTC
This sequence comes from uncultured bacterium, assembly GCA_964589945.1. Taxonomy (GTDB): domain Bacteria; phylum Eisenbacteria; class RBG-16-71-46; order RBG-16-71-46; family RBG-16-71-46; genus CAIXRL01. The sequence continues at coordinate 5,266 of CAZPVG010000076.1, read as the reverse complement.
GGCGTCGGGCTGGCGCTCGTGCTGACGGGCACCCCGATGAGCGCGCCGGTGCTGCTCGGCGTCATCCTGCTGGCCGGCATCGTCGTCAACAACGCCATCCTCCTCGTCGAGTACGTCGAGATTGCGCGCCGCGAGAAGGGAATGACCCTCGAGCAGGCCGTGGTCGAGGCGGGCGCCGTGCGACTGCGCCCGATCCTCATGACCACCGCGACCACGGTGCTCGGCATGCTGCCGCTTGCGCTCGGGCTCGAGGAGGGCTCCGAAATGATGCAGCCGCTTGCGATTACGGTGGTCGGCGGCCTCACGGTCTCGACCCTGCTGACCCTCGTCGTCGTTCCCTGCGCGTACCTGGCCGTGCATGCGGTCGCCGGGTGGCTGCGCCGGGTGGTGGTCGGGGCCCCCCGCGAAGAGCGTCCGAAGCCGGCTGCGGCCCACGGCGGCACCCGGGAATAGACGACGAAGGGCGGGAAGCTCGAGGGGCCCAGAGCCGTCCCGCCCGCCGCGCCCCGCGGGGGCGCGAGCCGGCTCCGGTGCGATCCGGCGTGCGAAAGAGGCCACCCGGGTGCTATCGTCCCGAACGGCATCAGGGCACCGAAGCCCGAAAAGTAGTTGTCGCGCGGCCGGCCGGGTGCAAGCCGGGTTTCCCCCGAAAACCGGGTCCGGACGGACCGCGCGACCTTTATTTGCGAGAGCAGGCTCCCGCGGCCGAAGCCGCTGAAACCACTCTCCAACTGTAGAAACGTCCGCGAAGCGCAAAGCGGTCGTGGAATCTTTCCGGGGGCGAGCCGGGCGTCTTCCCGCCCCGGTCCCGCGGGCCGGTCACCGGCCCCGTGGACGGGAGAAGGCGGATCCCCGGGTGCCGGCCGACTCCCCCCGGTCGGAGGCGAGACGAACGTGAACGTCACCGCTCCCCAGGCGACGCTCGATTCGACCCTCGCGCTCGTGACCCGGGCGCGCGAGGGCGACCGTTCGGCGCTCGAGCTGATCGCCGCGCGCTACCTCGACGTGCTCACGCGGTTCGCACACGGCAGGCTCCCGCCCCACGCGCGCGGCCTGTCGGACACCTGCGACATCGTGCAGGTCGCGATCACGCGCACGCTCGAGCGGCTCGACGCGTTCGACCCCTCGTTCCCCGGGGCCCTCCTCGCCTACATGCGACGCGCCGTTCTCAACCAGATCCGCGACGAGATCCGGCGGTCGCTGCGGCGCCCGCCGGTCGAGGCATTGCGCGACGACCTGCCCGACCGGGGCGTCGACCCGCTCGAGAACGCCGTCCAGCGCGACCTGATCGAGCGCTACGAGGCGGCGCTTTCCCAGCTGACCCTCGAGCAGCAGAAGGCGATCATCCTGCGCCTCGAGATGAACCTCGACTACGCGGAGATCGCCCGGGCGCTCGGCCGGCCCACGCCGGACGCCGCGCGCACGTTCATCGGCCGCGCCGTCGAACAACTGGCCCGGCGCCTGAAGCGATCGGCGTCGCCGTGACCCGCCCGCCCGACGAGCCGCCGTCGGATCCCGATCGACTCGCCGACGCGATTTCCGAAGGCGCCGACGTGGAGTGGGAGGCGGAAAGGAAGGCGGGCGCCGATCCCGAGACGCTCGAGGCCTACCGGCTGATCGAGAACGTCACGCGACTGCACCGCGAAGCCGTGGCGAACGAGCCGAGCGACCCCGGCCCCCCCGCCCCCGGTCGCACGTGGGGCCGCTTCGTCCTGCGCGAGCCGATCGGCGAGGGCTCGTACGGAGAAGTCTGGCGCGCGTTCGACCCGGGGCTGCGGGTCGAGGTGGCGCTCAAGCTCTGGCCCCCGACCCAGCAGCCACGGGTCATCGAGCAGCTGCAGAGCGAAGCGCGCGCGCTCGCGCACGTCCACCACCCGAACGTGCTGCGCGTGCTGGGCACCGACGTCCACGACGGCCGCGTCGGCATGTGGACCGAGCTGCTCGAGGGCGCGACGCTCGAGCGCCTGCTCGCGGGCTTCGGGCCCTGCACCTGGCGCGAGGCGGCTCTCTACGGCATCGAGATCTGCCGGGCGCTCTCGGCAGTCCACGCGACCGGCGTCGTCCACCGCGACGTCAGCGGCACGAACGTCATGCGCGAGCGGGGCGGCCGTCTCGTGCTCCTGGACTTCGGCAGCGCCGGCAGTGTCGCGGGGGGCGGGGGCGGCGGATTGCAGGGCATGCCGCTGGCCATGGCGCCCGAGGTCCTCCGCGGCGAGCCCGCGACGCCGGCCTCGGACCTTTACAGCCTGGGTGCCGTGCTCTTCCGCCAGGTGTCCGCCCGCCACCCGGTCGAAGCCGACACGCTCGAGGAGCTGCGGAAGAAGCTCGCGCAGGGCCGGACGCCTCCCCTCCGCGAGATCAACCCCGAGGTGCAGCTGGGGTTCTCGGAAGCCGTCGCGCGCGCACTCGCACGCGACCCGAAGGACCGCCCGGCGTCGGCGGCCGAGATGGAAGGGCTCCTGGCCGGTGCGCTCGCGGCCGACTGGGCGCGGCCTCCCGGACCGCCGGCTCGCCGGCCGTGGTGGCGCCGGCCCGCCCTGTGGGCGGGAGCCGCAGCCGCGGCGGTACTCGTCGCTGCGGGGGCGTGGTGGTGGCTCCGGCCGCCGGGGAGCACGGGACGCCCGATGCAGTTCACCCTGCCGCTGCCGGCCGGGGAGCACCTGCCCCAGTACGCGAACGTCGCCGTCTCGCCGGACGGGCGCAGCGTCGCGTTCGCGAGCATCGACTCGCTCGGCATCCGGGCGCTCTGGGTGCGCCGGTTCGACTCGCTGGCGAGCAACCGCCTGCCGGGCACCGAAGGCGCGGAGCACCCGTTCTGGTCGCCCGACAGCCGGCAGATCGCCTTCTTCACGGACAAGGAGCTCAAACGGGTCGATGTCGACGGCGGACCGGTCGCGGCCCTCTGCGGCATCCGGCTCGGCCGCGGCGGGAGCTGGAGCCGCCGGGGCACGATCGTCTTCACCGGCTCGTCGGAGGGTCCGCTCATGCGGGTGCCGGCCGGGGGCGGCAAGCCGGTTCCGGCCACCCGGCTCGACACCCTCAACAGCGAAACGTCCCACCGGTGGCCCTTCTTCCTGCCCGACGGGCGGCACTTCGTCTACGTCGCCGTCGGGGGCAACTGGCAGGAGTTCGGCCTCTACGTGGGCTCCCTCGATTCCGATCGACGGATCTTTCTCGGCGAGGTGGGCTCCGGCGCCGCCTACACGTCGGGGCTGCTCGTCTACCTGCTGCACGGGACGCTCGAGGCGCGGCCGTTCGACCTGCGGCGCCTGGGCTGGTCCGGCGAGGCCAGGCCCATCGACAACGTCTCGGGGGTCGGCGGCTCGCCGGCCGAGCCGCACGCGAGCGTCTCGGAGAACGGAACGATGGTCTACACGTTCGTCGCCGCGCGCGACAGCCGCCTCGAGTGGATCGACGTGCGGACCGGCGTGGCCCGGACGCTGGCCGTCGGACCGTACTACCAGCCCAACCTGTCGCCCGACGGCCGCCGCATCGTGGTCGAGCGCGTCGAAGGGGCGGGCCGCAGCAACATCTGGATGGTGGACGCGGCCACCGGCACCGCCGAGCGCTGGACGCACGACCCCGGCATCAACACCACGCCGATCTGGTCGCCGGGAGGGGACTCCGTGATCTTCGCCTCGAACCGCTCGGGCAGCACCGAATTGTACGTCCGCGGCACGGACGGCGCGCTCGCGGAGCGCGCCGTCTTCTCCCCTCCGCACGCGGCGATCCTGTGGCCGAACGACTGGCGTCCAGGGGACCTGATCAGCATGGATCGCTTCGAGCCCGGCACGGGGTACAACGCATACGAGCTGCGGCAGGGGCGCCCCGTCGCGATGGCCCGGACCGAGGCCATGGAGATGCGGGGCGCGATCTCCTACGACCTGCACTGGTTCGTCTACGACAGCGACGTCACGGGGCGCCGTCAGCTCTACTTCGTGGACCGGCGAACGTCCGAACGGTTCGTCCTGCCCGTCGAGGGGGCGATGCGCCCGCGCTGGGCGCGCCGCACGGGGCACCTGTTCTTCCACACGGCCGGGAACGAGTTCTACGAACTGACGCCCGTCGCCGGGCGGCCGCCGTCGCAGTGGCCGAAGCGGCACCTGTTCCGCACCGGATCGTGCGCCGGCTTCGAGCCCGACTCCACGGGGTCGCGTCTCCTCGTCTGCGTCAAGTCGGACAAGAGCCGCCCCGAGGAGATCGGCGTGCTCGCCAACCTCCCCGAGGCCGTCAAGCACGGGCTCTGAGCGCGAGGCGCCTCTCAGGAGGGGCGCCGTCTTCCCCGCCCGGGAATCCGGGTGTTCTCCGCGCCGGAGTCGTCGTAGTCTCGGCCCTTCCACGCGGGCGCCATCCCCCGTGACGACCTTCCTGCCTTCGCGAGGAGAGCCGGCATGGCGGCGATCGGATTCACGCTGAATGGAAAGCCCGTGACCGTGGACACGGACGGGGACCGCAAGCTCCTCTGGGTGCTGCGCGGCGAGCTGGGGCTGACCGGGACGAAGTTCGGCTGCGGCGAGAGCCTGTGCGGCGCGTGCACGGTCGTGGTGGACCGCGAGCCCGTGCGCTCGTGCCAGGTGGCGATGACCGACGTGCGCGGCAGGGACGTCGTGACGATCGAAGGGCTCGAGAGGGACGGGCGCCTCCACCCGCTGCAGGAGCAGTTCGCCGACCGCGGCGCGCTGCAGTGCGGCTTCTGCACGTCGGGCATGATCATGAACGCCTACGGCCTGCTGCTGAAGAACCCGAAGCCGACCCGCGCCGAGATCGTGGCGGGCATGGACGACAACCTGTGCCGCTGCGCCGCGCACGTGCGGATCCTCGAGGCGATCGAGGCCGTCGCGGCCGGCCGGAAGTGAGGCGCGTCATGGAACGCACGCAGGCTTCGGAAGCGCGGGACTTCGAGCTGCACCTGACCGGACGCGACGGGCCGCTGACCCTCGACCGCCGGGACTTCCTCAAGATCTTCGGTGCCGGCATCGTGGTGTTCTTCACCATCAGCGACTGGTCCGTGCTCGAGGCCCAGGCGCAGCGCCGCGACTACCCGGCGGACTTCAACGCGTACCTGCGCATCGGCGAGGACGGCCGCGTGACCGTCTTCTCGGGCAAGATCGAGATGGGGCAGGGCGTGGTCACCTCGCTGGCCCAGATGGCCGCCGAGGAGCTGGGCGTCGCGCTCGCCTCGGTGGACATGGTCATGGGCGACACGAAGAGCTGCCCGTGGGACATGGGCACGTTCGGCTCGATGAGCACGCGCTTCTTCGGCCCC
>CAZPVG010000075.1:465-21545 GCA_964589945.1 uncultured bacterium | reverse complement strand
TGATCACCTTGCCGCCGGGCCCGATGACCTCGCGGATCTTGTCCGGGTGGATGTGCAGAATCGTGATGCGCGGGGCGAACGGCGACATCTCCTGTCGCGGCGCCTGCAGGCAGTCGCTCATCTTGCCGAGGATGAACATCCGGCCCTGGCGCGCCCGCTCGAGCGCGTCCTTCATGATGTCGAAGCTGATCCCGCCGATCTTCGTGTCCATCTGGAAGGCGGTGATTCCGTCCTTCGTGCCGGTGACCTTGAAGTCCATGTCGCCGAGGTGGTCCTCGACGCCGAGGATGTCGGTCAGCACGGCGACCTTCTCGCCCTCCTTGATGAGGCCCATCGCGACGCCGGCGACCGGCGCCTTGATCGGCACGCCCGCGTCCATCAGCGACATGGACGCGCCGCACACGGAGGCCATCGACGACGAGCCGTTCGACTCGAGGATGTCGCTCACGATGCGGATCGTGTACGGGAAGGTGGTGTCGGAGGGAATCACCGGCTCGACCGCGCGCTCGGCCAGCGCGCCGTGGCCGATCTCGCGGCGTCCCGGCCCGCGGATCGGACGCGTCTCACCGACCGAGAACGGCGGGAAGTTGTAGTGGAGCATGTACGACTTCCAGGACTGGCCCTCGAGCTCCTCGATGCGCTGCTCGTCGGCCTTCGTGCCCAGCGTCGTCACCACGAGCGCCTGCGTCTCGCCGCGCGTGAACAGGCACGAGCCGTGCGTGCGCGGAAGCGTTCCGACCTCGATCGTGATCGGGCGGATCTGGTCGGTGCTGCGCCCGTCCGCACGCACGCCCTCGTCGAGGATCATGCCGCGGAGCAGGTTGCGCTCGATGTCGTGGAGGATCTTGCCGATGAACGGGGCCCTGTCGCCGTACTTCTCGGTGAGCGAGCCGACGGCCTCCGAGGTGATGATGTCGATCTCCTCCTGCCGGCGCTCCTTGCCGGGGATGCGGATCGCCGCCTTGAGCCGCTCGGTGTACGTGCCGCGCAGCTCGGTCTCGAGCTCGGAGACGTCCACCTTCTCGACGACGGGGCGCTTCGGCCTGCCCGCGAGCCGCACGAGCTCGTTCTGCGCCGCGACGAGGTTGCGGATGTGGCCCATCGCGAAGTCGAGCGCACCGATCATGTCGGCCTCGGTCACCTCGCGGCAGCCGCCCTCGACCATGATGATGTCGTTCGCCGTGCCCGCGACGACCATGTCCATGTCGCTCTCGTCGAGCTGCGCGAACGTCGGCATGATGACGTACTTGCCCTCGACCCGGCCGACGCGGACGCCGGCAATGGGCTCGGGGAACGGGATGTCCGACAGCACGAGCGACGTGGAGCCGCCGATCAGGGCGAGGACGTCCGAGTCGTGCTCCTGGTCCGACGAGACGACGGTCGCCATGACCTGGGTCTCGAAGAACCACTGCTTGTCGATCAGCGGGCGGATCGGACGGTCCATCTGCCGCGACGACAGCGTTTCCTTCTCCGTCGGCCGGCCTTCCCGCTTGAAGAAGCCGCCCGGGATCTTGCCGGCGGCGTAGGTCCGCTCGCGGTAGTCGCACGTGAGCGGCACGAAATCCAGGCCCGGCTTCGCGCTCTTGGCCGCGCTCGACGCGACCAGCACGACCGTGCCACCGAGTTGCACCACCGCCGAGCCGCCGGCGAGCTTCGCCCACTTGCCCGTGCTGATGATGAGTTCCTTGCCTCCGAGATCGACGGAGACCCTGTGTTCAGACATTCCTCTTCCTGTCTCTCGCATGCCCCGGGGCCTTCCCGGGCGCGGTACCACCCGCGGAGATGCGACCCCCGCCGGGTCGAGCGGAGTCCCTCCCCGCTCTGGAGAAACGCGGCCCTTGCGGGGCCGCGTTCCCGTGCCGCCAGGTCGTTCCTAGCGACGAAGTCCGAGTTCCTTGACGACCTTTCGGTACCGATCGACCTTGGTCGCCTTGAGGTAGTCCAGCAGCCGCCGGCGCTGGCCCACCATGCGCAGCAGGCCGCGGCGCGAGGCGTGGTCGCGCTTGTGGACCTTGAAGTGCTCCGTGAGGTAGTTGATCTTTTCCGTCAGGAGCGCGATCTGGACCTCCGGGGATCCGGAATCGCCTTCGTGCGTCTTGAACTTTTCGATGATGCCCTGCTTCTGCTCCTTCGTGAGCGTCACAGTGGCGAGCTCCTGCCAATGAGGTGGGCTGGAAGCCCCCTCCGCGAGTGTCAGGTCTCTTCGGAGGGAGCGGGAGTGCTGCGGGGACCCTGGGGGGACCAGGGCGACGGGGCAATGTACCACCAGCCCCTGTGTGAGGCCAATCACGATTTCAGTCCCCGGCGGGGCCCGCGGGCACGCCGGCAGGCTCCGACTCGGCCACCGCAAGTCGTTGGCGTGCATTTGACACATCGGCGCTGATGGCGGCGATGAGCGCCTCGGCGCCGTCGAACTTGAGCTCGGGCCGCAGCCACTCGACGAACCGCACCTCGACCTCGCGCCCGTAGAGGTCTCCGTCCCAGTCGATCAGGTGAACCTCGAGCGTGACCGCCTGCCCCCCGAATGTCGGGCGCACGCCGATGCTCATCGCCCCGGGCAGCCAGGCCCCGGCGCCGTCGATCCGGCCCCAGACCGCGTAGATCCCGAGCGCCGGCAGGCACTTCTCGTCGTGGAGGCGCAGGTTGGCGGTCGGCCAGCCGAGCCGCCGGCCCACGCCGTCGCCGTGCACGACGAGGCCCGAGAGCGAATAGCGCCGCCCGAGGAGCCGGGCCGCGTCCGTGACCCGGCCCTCGCCGAGCGCGTCACGGATGCGCGAGCTGCTGACCGGCGAGCCGCCCACGGAGAGCAGCGGCACCGCCTCGACCTCGAAGGCGTGCCCGCGGCCGATCGCGCGCAGCCGCTCGACATTGCCCGCGCGGGCGCGGCCCAGCGCGAAGTCCTCGCCCACGACGAGCCAGTCGGGGCGGAACGGCCCGACGAGGTGTCTTCGGACGAACTCCTCGGGCGAGAGCGCGGCCAGCTCGCGGGTGAAGGGCAGCACGTGGAGCTCGGCGCCGAGCGCCGCGAGCCGCTCCTCCTTCTCGGGGATCGGTGTGAGCGGCGGCAGCGCGCGGAATTCCTTCGCGAGCACGAGGTCGGGATGCGGGTCGAAGCTCACCGCCACGCACCGCCCGCCGTCCGCCCGCGTCACCGCGCGGGCCACGAGCGCCTCGTGGCCCCGGTGCAGCCCGTCGAAGACCCCGACCGCGATCGCGGTGCTCACGCGCGCCCTCCCTCGCGGACCACCCACGGGAAGACGACGCCCGGGTGCGCGAGCGCGCGGCCCGCCGGCGCCCCGGGGCGCAGCTCGGCGAGCGCGAGGGCGCGGCCCGAGGCGTCCCGCACGACCACGGACCGCGGCCCGGCTCCGAGCGGCGCCGTCCCGGCCACGACCGGCACCGGCCGCCCGTGCCCGAGCGCCTCGATCCCGGCGGCGTCGGCCGTCACCGCGGGCAGCGACTCGAGCGCGCGGTCCAGCGTCACGCCGTGGCGCGCGAGCAGCTCGCCGGCGGACGCCGAGCCGAGCTCGGACCAGGGGCACGCCTGCTCGATCCCGAACGGCTCGCTGCGCAGCCGCCGGAGCGACGCCAGGGCCGCACCGCAGCCGAGTCGCGCGCCCAGGTCGTGCACCAGCGTGCGCACGTAGGTTCCCCCGGAGCAGCGCACGCGGAATGCGGCGTCCGGCGGCGAGTACGAGGCCCACTCCCAGCCGTCCACGCGCACCGGGCGCGCCGCGCGCTCCACCGTCCCCCCGCCGCGCGCGATCTCGTAGAGACGCCGCCCCCCCACCTTGAGCGCCGAGACCATCGGCGGCACCTGCCGCAGCTCGCCCGTCAGGGCCTCCGAGGCCGCGCGCACGGCCGCCTCGTCGGCGAGGACCTCGTGCGTCTCGAGCACACGGCCGCTCGTGTCCTGCGTGTCCGTGACCAGCCCGAGCCGCGCGACGCCCTCGTAGGTCTTCGTTCCGCCCTGCCAGACGACCGCGCAGCGCGTCGCGGCCCCGATCGCGACGACGAGCAGGCCGCTCGCGCCGGGATCGAGCGTGCCGAGGTGGCCGGCCGCGCGCACGCCCAGCCGCCGCCGGACGAGGTCCACGACGTCGTGCGAGGTCGGCCCGGCCGGCTTGTCCACGGGCAGCAGCCCCGCCCAGGCGCCCGGGTCGATCGGGGCGCCCCGCGGCGCGGCGGGCTCGGCGCTCACTCGAGATCCTCGTCCTCGACCGTCTCGCCCGACTCGAGCCGGCGCAGCAGGTCCTCGACGCGACGGCCCCGGTCGAGCGAACCGTCGTACTCGAAGCGGATCTCGGGAACCTCGCGCAGGTCGAGCCGTCCTCCGAGCTCGCGGCGCACGAAGCCGCTCGCGCGCCGCAGCGTCTCCATGGCCTGCTCGCGCGCGTTCTCGTCTCCGAGCACGGTCACGTAGACGCGCGCGAACGACAGGTCGTGGGTCACCTCGACGTCGGTGACCGTGACCGTGGCGCCGAGCCGCGGGTCGCGCAGCTTGTTCTCCAGGATGTCCGCGACCTCGCGTCGCATGAGGTGCGCGACCTTCTCGGGACGGATCCTCACTCGAGTCTCTCCTGCCAGTCCGTGAGCTGCGCCTCGTACGTGTGGTCGACGAGCCCGCGGACCGCCTGCAGCCGCTCCCGCACCTGTCCTCCGTCGGCGGCGACCACGGCCACGCCGAGAGCGGCGCGCTGCCAGAGGTCCTGGTATTCGACCTCCGCCACCGAGGCGCGCACGCGCTCGCGGATGCGGTCCTTCAGGCCGCGCACGACCTGCCGCTTGTCCTTCAGCGACCGCGAGGCCGGCAGGTGCAGCTCGATGCGGACGATTCCGACGACCATGGGGGCGATCCCGGCAGCGGCGGCGCACCGGTCTCCGCGACGGGCCGCGCGGGCGGCCCGCCCCGGGTCACGACAGCGTGCGCGCCAGCTCCTCGACCTTGAACGACTCGAGACGGTCGCCTTCCTGGATGTCGTTCCAGCCGGCGAGCGAAACACCGCACTCGAAGCCCTGCAGCACCTCGCGGACGTCGTCCTTGAAGCGCTTGAGCATGTCCACGCGGCCCGTCCAGAGCGTCTCGCCGTCGCGCAGGATGCGGATCTGCTCCGAGCGGCCGATCTTGCCGGTCGAGACCATGCAGCCCGCGACCACGGTGCCCTTCGACAGCTTGAAGACCTGCCGCACCTCGGCGGAGCCCAGCACGACCTCCTTCAGCTCGGGCTTGAGCATGCCCTCGAGGGCGAGCTTCACGTCCTCGACGGCCTTGTAGATGATGTCGTAGAGGCGGATCTCGACCTTCTCGCGCTCGGCGCTCTCGCGCGCCTTCGCGTCGGGCCGCACGTGGAAGCCGATGATGATCGCGCCCGAGGCCGCGGCGAGCAGGACGTCCGACTCGCTGATCTGGCCGACGGCCTGGCGGATGACGCGGACCGCCACCTCGCTCGTGCCGAGCTTCTGCAGCGACTCGCTGAGCGCCTCGACCGAGCCGTCCACGTCGCCCTTGATCAGCGCCTTGAGCTCGTTCGGCCCGCCCCTCTCGAGCTGGTTCCGGAAGTCGTGCAGCGTGACCGCCTTCTCGGCCCGGAACTCCTGCTCGCGGTGCAGCGCCGACCGCTTGGTCGCGATCTCGCGCGCCTCGCGCTCGTCCTCGAGCGAGACGAACAGGTCACCCGCGCCCGGGGTCGTGTCCCAGCCGAGCACCTCGACCGGGGTCGAGGGGCCGGCCTCCTTCACGTTGCGCTTGCGCTCGTCGAACATCGCGCGCACGCGGCCGAAGTTCTGGCCGGCGACGAACGCGTCCCCGATGCGCAGCGTGCCGCTCTGCACGAGCACGCTCGCGACGATGCCGCGGCCCTGTTCGACGCGCGCCTCGATGACGACGCCCCGCCCGCGGCGGTCCGGGTCCGCCTTCAGCTCGAGCAGCTCCGCGGTCAGCAGGATCATCTCGAGCAGTTTTTCGACGTTCGTGCCCTTCTTGGCCGAAATCTCGACACACACGTACTTGCCGCCGTACTCCTCGACGACGACGCCGTGCCCGGCGAGCTCGGTCTTGATCCGCTGAGGGTCGGCCGCCGGCAGGTCGATCTTGTTGATCGCAACCACGATCGGCACGTTCGCGGCCTTCGCGTGGTCGATGGCCTCGATCGTCTGCGGCATGACGCGGTCGTCCGCGGCCACGACCAGCACGACGATGTCGGTCACCTGAGCGCCGCGGGCGCGCATGGCGGTGAATGCCTCGTGGCCCGGCGTGTCCAGGAAGGTCACGCGCCGGCCGTCCGGCATTCGCACCTCGTACGCCCCGATGTGCTGGGTGATGCCGCCGGATTCGCCCGCGATGACGTTCGTCTTGCGCACGTAGTCGAGCAGCGAGGTCTTGCCGTGATCCACGTGACCCATGACGGTCACGATCGGCGCGCGCGGCACGAGGTTCTCGGGCCCGCTCTCGCGCGTGGCCTCGGTCACGTCCTCTTCGCCGAACTCGGAGATGAACTCGATCTCGTAGCCGAACTCGTCGGCGACGGCCATCATCGAGTCCTTGTCGAGCCGCTTGTTGATCGTGGCCATCAGGCCCATCCGCATGCAGACCATCATGAGTTCCTGCGGGCGGACCTCCATCGCGTTCGCGAGCTCGGCGACGGTGATGAACTCCGCCGCCTTGATGACCTTCGCCTCTTCCGCCGCCGTGTCGGGGCCCTCGTCGTCGCGGCGGCGGTGCTTGCGGCGCTGCAGGCCCTGCTCGAGGCTCGCGAGCGTCTTGCGGACGCTCTCGGCCGCGAGGCGCTCGTCCACGTACTTCTTCTTCTTGCGGTCGCGGCGCCCGCCTCCGCGGGGACCGCCCGTGGTCGGGCCGCCGCCGGGACGACTGCCGAAGCCGGGACGGCCGCTCTGCGGACTGCCCACGCCGGGCCGCGGGCCGCCCATGCCGGGCCGCGGGCCGCCCGGGCCGCCGGGGCGGCCGCCGAAGCCGCCGCGGGGGCCCCCGGGACCGTGGCCGGGCCGTCCGGCCGGGCGCTGCGGGGGCGTGGTCGGGGCCGGGCGCGAGCCGGGCACCACGGGCTGGGGCGGCCGATAGACGACGGCCGAGCCGGCCCCCGGCGGGCGGTTGTACGGCAGGTTCGGGTTGCGCTGCTCCGCCGGCGGCGCGGCCTGCTGGCGGGCGCGCTCCTCGCGGGCGCGCTGCGCCTCCTGCTCCTGGTGGCGCACGACTTCCTCGCGCGCCGCGGCCTTCTCCTGCACGAGCTCCGCGCGCACCTTCTCGACGACGTCGGGGCCCAGCGTGCTCATGTGGTTCTTCACCTCGGCGCCGAGCTTCTTCGCGATCTGGACGATCACGTCGCTCGACATGCCGAGCTCCTTGGCAATCTCGTAGATGCGCTGCTTCTTCGGTCCGGAGCTAGTCGCCACGGTTCACTCCTTCCGCGGCTTCGGGGGTCGCGGGCGCCCCGGCCGGTTCTTCGGGCGGGGCCGTTTCGGCGGAGGTCTCGATCTCCGGCGAGAACTCGTGCTCGACCGAAGCCTCGGCGGCGGCAGTGTGTGCCGCCAGGAACTCCTGCGCCGTGACGAGCACCTTCTCGGCCGTCTTCTCGCCGATCCCGGGGATCTCGACGAGCTTCTCCAGCGGCGTCGCGACCAGCTCCTGCACGGTCTCGATGCCGGCGCTGATCAGTTTCTCGGTCGTCGCTTCCCCCAGCTCGAGGCGCTCGACCTCGAGACGGCTGGCGCGCTCGGCTTCCTGTCGCTTCTTTTCCTCGCTCTTCGAGACGAGGTCGATCTTCCAGCCCGTGAGCCGGGCCGCGAGGCGCGCGTTCTGGCCGCCCTTGCCGATCGCCAGCGAGAGCTGGTCGTCGGCCACCACCACGATCATGCGCTGCTCGGGCTCGACGACCTTCGCGTCCATGACGCGGGCCGGCGCGAGCGCGCGCGACACGAAGACCGCCGGGTCGCCCGACCACGGCACGATGTCGATGCGCTCCCCGCCGAGCTCGCGGACGATGCTCTGCACGCGCGAGCCCTTCAGGCCGACGCACGAGCCCACCGCGTCCACGCGCGGATCGGTCGAGAACACGGAGATCTTCGAACGGGCGCCGGCCTCGCGCGACACCGCCCTCACCTCGACGATGTGGTCGGCGATCTCGGGCACCTCGCTCTCGAACAGTCGGCGCAGGAAGTCGGGGTGCGTGCGCGACAGGATCACCTGCGGGCCCTTCGCCGACTTGTCCACGTTGATGACGACGGCGCGCACGTAGTCGCCCTGGCGGTGGTAGGAGCGCGGGATCTGCTCGCGGGCCGGCAGCAGGCCCTCGGAGAAGTCGAGCTTCACGATCACGTTGCCGCGGTCCACCTGCTGGACGACGCCGCGCACGAGCTGTCCGACCTTGTCCGAGTACTCCTGGAACACGCGGTCCCGCTCGGCCTCGCGCACGCGCTGGATGAGCACCTGCTTCGCGGTCTGGATCGCGTTGCGGCCGAACTCGGAAATGGGCAGCGGGATGGTGATGACGTCGCCGACCTTCGCATCGGGCTGGTGGGCTCGCGCCTTCTCGACGGTCCACTGGAACGCCGGGTCCTCGACGGTCTCGACGACGGTCATGCGGAGGGCGCACTCGAGGGCGCCGGACCGATCGTTGAACTGGACCTGGACGTCCGCGGTGGCGCCGTGCTTCTTGCGCACGGCGCTCGCCAGACCCATCTCGAGCGTCTCGACGAGCATGGCGCGGTCCACGCTCTTCTCGCGCGTGATCTGGCTCAGCGCATCCAGGATTTCGTTGTTCATCGCGCCCCTCCCCGCGAGCGGCGTTCCGCCGCCGTGCGCCCTCTGGAACTCCGCAGGCCTTCCCACGGATCCACCACGAGCCGGGCCGACCTTACCTCGGACCAGTCGAACCAGTGCTCGTCACCCTCATCCAACCGGAGACCGGCCCGGTCCCCGTCGGGACCCAGGAGGATACCCTCGAAGTGCCGCCGGCCGTCCCTTGCCTCGTGGATCGCCAGCGTCACCCGCTGCCCGGCGAACCGGCGCACGTGCTCGAGCGTCCGGATCGGGCGCTCGAGGCCCGGCGAGCTCACCTCGAGGTGATAGCTGCCCGGCACGGTCTGGTTCATGTCGAGACAATCGGACAACCGCCGGCTGAACCGGGCGCAGTCCCCGATGCTGATGCCCCCCGGCTTGTCGAGGTAGACCCGGAGGACCCTGTGACGCCCGGTGGCCGATTGCTCGACGTCCACCAGCTCGTAGCCCTCCTCCTCCGCGAGGGGGGTCGCGATCTGGCGAACTTCATCCCTTACATCCACTTTGGCTCCCGTACAGACAAAGAAAGGAGTGGTCGCACCAGCCCCACTCCGTCACGCAACCTACCCGATCGTCCGGTTTCGGGCAAGCCGGAACCCCGGCGGCCGGAAGTGGCCCCTCCCGGGCCGCGCGGGATGGCCCGGGCGCCGGGACCGGCGGCGCATTCAGGGGCGGGCGAGGGGGCTGCGGTAGACGAGCCAGGCGGCCACCCGGGAAACCTCGGCGAGGCTCGCGGCGGAGACCTGGTCCGTCGAGTCGCGGTGCGTGTGCCAGGCCGGGTAGTCGAAGTCGACAATGTCCACGGCGGGCAGGCCGGCATCGAGCAGGCGGACGTGGTCGTCGACGAGGCTCCAGCGCACGTCGCTGTGAAACGACTTCGCCCCGGTCGCGCGCGCGGCCTCCAGGACCAGCGCCGCCAGGTTCGAGGCCCGCTCGCTCGAGTTCCGCTCGACGTAGATCTGAAGGTCGCGGTCCCCGACCATGTCGAACAGGAACGCGGCGACCGGGCGCCCCGGGTCGCCGGGCGCAGGCAGGCGCGCGGCGTAGCCCCTCGAGCCGAGACAGAACTCGTCCGGGGCGGACGACGAGCCGAGGTCCTCGGCATCGAAGAACACGAGGTCCACGCCGACCGGCGGCGGCCGGTGCGACATCACTTCGGCCACCTCGAGCAGCACGGCGACGCCGGAGCCGCCGTCGTTGGCCCCCGGCACCGGCCGCGAGCGCATCGCGGTGTCGGGGTCCTGGTCGGACCACGGCCGCGTGTCGAAGTGCGCGCACAGCGCGATGCGGCGCCCGGTCGCGGGACCGAACCGCGCGATCACGTTGGTGACCGGGAGCGGACGCCCCAGGGTCGAGTCGGTGAACGACTGCAGCTCCACGCGCCCGCCGAGGCGCCGCGCCTCGGAGGCGATCCAGTCGCGGATCGAGACGTTGGCGGGCGTCCCCGAAATCCGGGGGCCTGCGTCCACCTGGTGGCGGACCCGCGCGAGCGCGCGCGCGCCGTCCACGTCGAAGCGCTCCGAGCAGGCGCCCGTGAGCGCGGCGGCCAGAACGAGCAGCGGGAGCGCGGAGAGAACCGGCCGGGGCATCAGAACGTGAACTGCGCGCTGAGCTCGACGCGGATACTGCGCCGCACGATGTTCAGCAGGTGGTTGGTGGTGCCGCTGTAGCCGAGCACGGCCTTGCCGGTCACGTTCGTGCTGAATCCGTACGAGCCGGTGCCCGTCACGGACAACCGCGTCTCGTCGGTCTGGTTCTGCAGCTGGCTCGAGCCGGCGATCTTCGTCTCGCCCTGCCGGCGCGAGTACACGGTCGCGAGGCTGAGGTTCACGCTGCTGCGCACGGTGCTGGTCTTCCCGAAGAGGTTCACCTTCTGGCCCTGGGAGTAGGAGCGGCTGAGCGTGAAGTTCAAGTCGGTGTTCCGGTCGGACTGCGTCGAGCGGCCGAGCAGGGTGACCTCGCGGTACGTGCTGCGCATGTTGATCCCCAGGTCGGCGGTCGTACCGTTCTTGAGGCTGCCCCGCAGGGCGATGAGCGGCCGCAGGTCGTGCGTCGAGGACTGCGAGGTGACGCGCTTGCGGTTGCCCTGGTACTCCCACGAGCGTGACCAGCTCCAGCCGGTGCGCAGGTTCGGCGCGCGCAGGAAGCGCGTCAAGTGCATGGCCTCGGCGAGCTTGCCGTAGTCCACCTCGAGGTCGGGGAATCGCCGCTCGCGCGTGCGGTTGACGACCAGGTTGGCGACGGTCGTGCGGTCGCCGTAGCTGCCCCGGATCGAGAGCGAGCTGTTGTACATCAGGGGCACCCGGGTGCGCAGGTTCGCGCGCCAGTCGAGCCCGTTCAGCGAGCTGTTCCCGTTCACGGCCTGCACGCGTCCGGTCGAGTCCTGCAATCCGGGGTTCTCGGCGAGCCCGAGCAGGTACATCAGGCTCGGGCGTCCCAGCAGGCGCGAGTAGCTGCTCGTGCGGTTGATGGTCAGGTCGGTCTGCATCGGGCCGAGGTAGGCGAGCACGCTCCGAAGGAGCGAGCCCCGCGGCTTCTCCTTCCCGGCCGCGAGCGCCGAAGAGTCTCCCGCGGCCGCGGCCGCCGCGGCGGCCGCGCGCGCCGCGGCGGATGCGCCGGGTCCGGCCGGACCGCGCAGCTGGTCGAACGGCAGCGACCAGCTGATCGAGGCAGTCTGGCCGTTCTGCACCGCCTTGACGGACAGGTCGGGGGATTGGAGCTCGTTGTTCTGGCCGAAGTTCGAGCTCCACCGCGTGACCGGCCGCAGCCAGACGCTGCCGCGCTGCCGCGACCAGCTGAAGTCCAGGTTCTGCCGCCATTGCGTCAGGCGCCCGAAGTTGATGAAGCCCAGCCGGTCGAGCCTCACACCGGCCAGGCTCAGCGAGCGCCTGCCCTCGATGTGGTGGCGCAGCAGGTCCACGGGCCGGGTGTCGGCGCCGAAGGTCACGCCGGCCGTGCGCCCGCGCGTGTTCGTGCTCGGGACCCGCACCCCCGATCCGTCCTGCGCGAGCGTGTAGGTCTGGCCCCTGGTTTCGGACACCTGGTAGTTCCAGTAGAGCCGCTCGGGCAGCGGGTAGATGCGGAACGGCAGCAGCTTCGTGTCCAGCGTCAGCAGCGAGCGCGGCGCGATGTTCCAGTTCACCCCCGCGGTCGTCCCGGCCGTGCGCCCGCCGCCGGTGGGGTTGCTGTACTTCGTCTCCGTCCGCCCGATGCTCGCCGTGATCCCGCCGACGGTGTAGCGCAGGAACGGATTCGCCCGCTGCCCCCAGTTCCGCGTGTAGGAGGTCGAGTAGCTGCGCGTCTCGCTCCGCGTCGTGCTGAGCTCCTGCTGGATCCCCGTGCGCACGACGTCGTCGCCCGCGCTGAACCGCGGCTTGATCGTGTTCTTCGTGTAGCTCGCGGTCACCGGAAGCTGGATGCCCGTGCCCTCGAAGAAGCGGTGCACGTCCATCGAGGTCGTGACCGCGAGGTTCGTGCTGCGGTTGCCGCTGCCGCGCGCCTGGCCGACGCTGAGGAAGTTCGCGTCCATGTTGTTGTAGGAGATGTTGTAGCTCATCAGGTTCGCCATGCGGCCGTTGACGAGCAGGCGGTTCGCGAAACCGACGTCCTTCGCGACGTCGGTCGCGCGCAGCTCGTCGAACCACAGGCTGCCATACGAGACCGTGGGACCGACGCCCTCGGTCGTGCCGTTGAGGACGCCGAACGAGATGCGACGCAGGCGCGTGAACGACGGCCGGCCCTTGACGATGATCGAGTCGCCCTCCGAGCCCATCGCGACCCGGTAGAGGGACGGCGCCGTCCTCGGGAAGTCCTGGGCGAGCTTGAGGTTCGCGATCGCGGCGAGGTCGGCGCGCGGTCCCTCCCAGTCGATGCGGCCGCGGTTCGAGGCGGGCAGGCGACGCTTGACCTCGTAGTAGTTCTCCCCCTTCTCGTCCGTCGAGAAGCGGACGAAGTAGAAGAGCGAATCGGTCGGCGCGTCCGTGTAGTTCGAGACGTCGTACCCCGTCGCGTACCAGTTCAGAGCCCCATAGCGGCTGTAGTCCTCCTCGAGCGAGAACGTGCGGTAGGCCTCCAGCGTGTCCCCCGGGGCGAGGTCGGTGAACTCGAGCGACATGGACTGCTCGCGGCGCGTCAGCGCCTGGTTGCCGCTGCGCGTCTCGCCGGGATCGAAGGGCGGCACGTAGATGTCGGCGTTATCGAGCGTGTTCACCGAGTTCAGCGTCACCGTCGTGTGGAGGGTGTCCCGCTGGCGCGGCGTCAGGTCGGTCGTGAGCCAGCGGCTGCCGACGATGTCGACGCCGCCGATCATGAGCAGCGGCCGCACGACCGGCGTCGGGCTGTCGCCCACGTTCTCCGTCTCGTCCGGCTTCTGGAGCCCCTCGATCCAGATGCGGACGTGTCGCGCGATCGACAGGTCGGGCACTCCGAACTGGACGCGGAGGCTGTCGGTGATCGGGATGCGGTAGCGGCGCCAGCCGTTGTCCTCCGCGAGCTTCGCGTCGTCGTAGTCCCGCCAGACGTCCGTGGCCAGGTAGGGAGAGGTCCCGTCGAGGTTCACCGTGTACTCGTAGTACGCCTCGTCCTGGTCCACGAGCTCGTTGAGGTTCAGGTCCTCGGTCTCGGGGTAGGGGTACAGGCGCTTGTTCCCCTCGGTGCCGTTCGAGTACTTGAACTTGCGCGGGTCGATGTCCTGGTACTTGTCGTCCGGGTCCTTGTAGTCGTCCCCGTCCCAGTCCGCGCCCACGGCGGTCGTCAGGTCCGCTCTCGCCTTGCCCAGGCCGGGCTCGTCCTTGTCGAACGCCCCGTCGAGCCCCGTGTCTTCGTCGTCCACGAGCTGGCGGTCGCGGTTCGGCCCCTTGTCCTCGGTGTCGAGCAGGCCGTTGGGCGGCCGGTTCGGGGCCCGCATCTGGTCCTCGCTCACGGTGCCGAGGTCGATGTGGAGCTTCACGTGGTCGCCGCGGATGCGGGGGATCGAGTCGCCGCGCGCCCGGTGCTGGTCGCGGAAGTCGTTCACCCAGACCTCGATGAACTGGGCCCGGGAGAGGTCGAGGCCGACCTGGTCGAGCGGGTACGTGAGCCCGGCCCACAGCGTGTCGGTGGGGAGCGCGGCCGCGGGCCGCTTCGGGACCGTGAGCGCGAGCACCTGGCGCGGGTTCTTGCCGCCCTGGGCGTCGGTGAGGGTGGGCTTGAGGTCCACCTCCTTGACCACGTTGGGCGGCTGGTACCAGTGGAACTCGGCGTTGCGCTGCCCGGCCAGCGTATCGGCGAGGATCGAGCGCGAGGACAGCACGATGCCGTTCATCACCGAGACGGGCCGCCTCGGCACGCTCGAGAGCCGCCAGCTCTGCTGCGAGAGCGAGAGCGAGACCGCGTCGCGTACGCCCTCCATGTCGTCGATGTAGACCACGTTGCGCGTGTTCGGGTTCGGGAACGAGGCGCCCACCTCGGCCTGCACGTTGAACTCCGAGGGCGTCGTCGTCCGCACGCCCGGCAGGGCGTCCACGAGCCGGGTGAGGAACTCGGGCTTGAAGCGCCACTCCGAGTTGAGGTCGGTGATGAGCGTCCGCGAGGGCTCCTCGCCGAGGCGCGGCCGCAGGTCCTGCGCGCCCGTGCTCTGGTACAGGAACGCCCCGCCGAGGCTCTTGTCCCGGCCCTCGAGGCGGAACGCGCTGCCGAGGAGCGTCTTCGAGGCCTGCTGGAAGAGCGGCGCGTAGGAGTAGTCGATGCTCAGCTGGTCGGTGGGGCCGAGCTGGCGCTTCAGGGAGACGCGGCCGATGTCGTAGTCGATCGTGTAGTCGCGGTCGCGCGTCCAGCGCTCGCCGTTCACGGTCACGACCTCGGAACCCTCGAGGATCGAGCCCTTGCCGAGCATGATGTCGCCGCCGCCGCGCTGGGCGGCGTACTCGAGCGAGATGAAGTACTTCGCGTCGGTCGGGTAGAGCGTGCTGTAGCGGTCGTAGATGTCGGGATTGGGGGCGTTCGTGCTGTCGGGAGGCCCGTCGAAGCGCAGCCTCCGGTTGGCGTTGTAGTCCATCACCTGGTCGAAGTAGTCCGAGTCGGCGGGGGCGACGCGGGGCGCGAACGGCCGCGGGTCGGGAAAGAACAGGATGCCGTTCTTGAAGTCCACAAAGCCGCGTGTGGACGCCTGGATGTTGCCACCCGTGTTCAGCGTGCCGTCCACCTTCTCGTCGTGGCCGCGCCTCGGCGGCGACGTGCTCTCGTCGAGGTTGTCGAGCCCCGCCACTTCGATGTAAGAGACCAGCGTGTCGCCCTTGCGCGCGTAGATCAGCGGCGGGTCGTCGCGCCCGTTCTGGATCGTCATCGCGAACGATGTCGGGTCGATGCCGAAGCCGTTCAGCTGATAGAAGTTCTTCAACTCGAGCTCGCGCACGGGCTCGAACGGGGCGTTCGGGTCGAAGAAGGAGACGGTGCCGCTCGTGATGCCCTTCTGGAGGCTGCGTGGCACGCGGAGCATCTTCATCAGCACGCGGCCCGAGTCGGGGCTGGCCGGGTCGGAGATCTTCTGGCCGCCGACCTGGATGGGGGGGCCGATCGGATTGCCGTTCGGGTCGAGCGGTGTCGCCGTGTAGGTGACCGCGAGGCAGGCATTGCTGTTGACCGGGATGGGCTGCCTGAGACGGATGATTTTGTAGGCGAACCCGCCGAACAGGTAGTAATCGGGAAGGATCTCGTAGTCGCCGGTGGGCCCCGGGTTCTCGAGATTGAAGACCCCGCGGAATCCCGCCGTGTCCGAGGGCGAGCCGGCGTAGCGCGAGCCGAGCAGGGCGCGATCGGGGTCCACGACCGCCCGGCCCGTGATGGTCGCGACCTGGTCGTTGCCGTAGTTGCCGTCGTCCAGGTAGAGCTGGATCGAGGTGTCGTCGATCCGGTAGATCGACGGCAGGTTGGGGGCGTTCGGGTTCGGCAGGTTCGGGTCGTAGAGCAGGAAGTACTGGCCCTTCACGTAGTCGTAGTCGGCCAGCACCTGCGTCGAGCGCGAGGCGCCGCCCGAGTACGTCGCGTGCTCGCTCCGTCCCTCCTGCTTGCTCGCGAGCGCGGTGAAATCGAGCGGCCCGAGCCGCGTCGCGAGCTTGACGCCGAAGAGTCCCTCGTTGCGGCCGCTGTAGGAGACGTACTGCGTGCCCGGCAGCGCGAGGTTCGTGTTGCCGAGGTCGAGCGCCTGCACGAGGTCGTCCTCGTCGCCCCGGTAGTTGATCGCGATGCGGTTCGCGAGCGGCACCTGGTTCGCCGAGTTCTGCAGCAGGTTCACCTTGACCCGGTCCGAGAGCTGGCCCTCGAGCTGGATGTTGAGGTCCTGCTGCATGTCGAGCGAGGGGAACAGCGAGCGGCGCTGCCCGAGCAGGCCGGTCTGCTGGTTGGTCCAGTTGCTCGTGCCCGAGATCCGGATGTTCTCCGCGCCCGAGACGTTCAGCGCCGGCCCGCCCGGCCCGAGCAGGCTCTGGATCGGCGTCGGCAACGCCACGGGGAGCTTGAACTGGAGCCCGCTCTTCGAGGTCGCCGGGGTCAGCGCGCCGAGGGAGTTCACGTCGCGGCGGGACCGCTCCCGCCAGCGTTTCTCGAAGGTCCGCTGCATCGAGGTCGCCGCGAAGCCCCGAAGCGAGGTCTGGTAGCCGCGCCCGAGCTCGAGGTCGCCCACTTCCACCTCGGTGCGGTAGATCCCCGAATCCGGGTCCACGGAGACCTTGAGCCGCCGCGGATCCATGGTCGGGGTGACCACCAGCCCGGCCGCCCAGGTGCCGCCCAGGGGCGGGAGACCCGGTTTCAGGAAATCATGTTCGACGGCCAGGCGCGACGCAGGCTTCCAGGCGGGGGGAAGCGTGTCGACGTAGGCCGTCGTGGGCTTGTTCCGGAGGGCTTTCCGCAATCCCGGCAACGCGTTCAGGCCCGGAATGCCGGAAATGCCCATGAGGAACGCGAGTGCGGAGAGGGTGAGGGAGGCGGGCATGGGTCAGCAGGCGCGCGGGCCAGCACTGAGCACGCGCGCCGTCCGACGGTAGCAGCCGCAGAAAGGCGCGGTCAAAGCATTTGCCTCTTCATGTCATGGCCGGGCCCGGCGCCGGGGAGCGCGCCCATTCCGTTGGCGGTCCGCGAATGGGGCGGGTTAGATTGCCCGACCGTGAGGATCCTTCCGTGGTACATCCTGAAGCAGCACCTGGTTCCCTTCCTTCTGGGGTTCGGGGTGGTCACGTTCATCTTCGAGATGGACGTCCTGTTCGACTACCTCGACCTCGTGATCAACCGGGGGGTGCCGGTACCGGCCGTCCTGCAGCTGTTCGTGCTGTCGCTCGGATTCGTGGTCGTGCTCTCGATTCCCTGCGCCGTCCTGATCTCCGAGCTGATGACCTTCGGGCGCCTGTCCCAGGACAACGAGATCACGGCCCTGCGCGCGAACGGCGTCCACCTGTTCCGGGCGATCCTGCCGTCCCTGCTCGCCTCCGGCGTCCTGGCCGTGCTGCTGACCCTGTTCAACAACTACGTCTACCCCGATGCGAACCACGCGTTCGCGAACCTGCTCGTGGACATCCACCGCATGCGCCCGACGGTCAAGCTGCAGGAGGGCGTCTTCATCACCGACCTGCCGGGCTACAACATGATCGTGAAGTCGGTGAACGGCCGGACGAACGAGATGAAGGGCATCACGATCTACCAGATGAACGCCGGCGGCCCCCCCACGACCATCCTCGCGAAGAGCGGCTACCTGACGTACACGCCCGACGGCCGCACGGCGGTGCTCGAGCTCTCGGACGGCGAGATCCACGAGGTCCCGCCGGAGGCCGACGGTCCCCGCCGCTACCACCGCCTCGTCTTCCGCCGGCACACGATCTACATCCAGGGCGCGGGCGGCATGCTCGAACGCACGATGCGCAACAGCCGCGGCGACCGGGAGAAGAGCGCGAGCGCCCTGCTCGAGGAGCGTGACGAGGTGAAGCGCCAGTACACGGCCTCGCTCGAGGCCCGGCGCAAGCGCTTCGAGGCCGCGGGTGTCACCGGAAAGGACCTCGACCGGCTCGCGCCCGAGCGGGCGCCGCTCGGCGAGCGTCTCCGGCTCGAGCTCGGAGCGCTCCTGCACCACGGCGACATGCTCGCCCCGGTGGTCGAGCGCCATCCCCGGCTGCGGATGGACGCCGACCTCTGGCGCATGGAGCGCGACGGGCTGCGCAAACGCATGGCGAGCCTCTCGGTCGAGGTGCACAAGAAGTTCGCCCTGCCCGCGGCCTGCATCGTGTTCGTGCTCATCGGCGCGCCGATCGGCATGCGCGTCCGCCGTGCGGGCCCGGCCGTGGCCTTCATGTCGATCGGCTTCTTCCTGTTCTATTACATCTGCCTGATCGGCGGCGAGGACCTTGCGAACCGGCTGTGGCTGCCGCCGTGGTTCGCGATCTGGCTCGCGAACATCGTCCTGGGCCTGCTGGGCCTCGACCTGACCGCGCGCGCCTGCGACATCCGGCTGCCCTGGCACCGCGCGCGCCGGCACCGCCGGCGGCCGCCCGGTCCGGCGATCCCGCCCGAGGCCGCCGCGTGAGGATCCTCGACCGCTACCTGCTGCGGGAGTTCACGGGCTACCTCGTGCTCGGCCTGCTCGGCTTCATCGTCATCTTCGTCGTGGTCGACGTCATCGAGAAGATCGACGTGTTCCTCGACCACCGCGCCGCGTTCTCCCTCATCCTGGCCTACTACGCGAACCTCTCCCCCGACATCGTCGTGAAGGTCCTGCCGGTGGCGCTGCTCCTCGCGACGTTCCTGGCGCTCGGCCAGCTGAACAAGTTCGGCGAGCTCACGGCGATGCGCGCCGCGGGCATCTCCCTCGTGCGCATCCTGCAGCCGGTCTTCGCCGTGGCCATGGCCTGCGTCCTGGTGTCGCTGGCGCTCGGCGAGCTGGTCGTGCCCCCCGCGACGCGGGCCCGAGACGACATCTTCCAGCACCAGATCCAGCGCATCGCCGATTCGCGCTCGCTCGAACGCACGAACCTCACGTACCTCGGCGAGGGCGGCCGCATCTGGTTCGCGCGGCTCTACGTCGTGCCCGAGAAGCGCATGCACGAGGTGACGCTGCAGGAGTTCCATGCGGGCGAGCTCGTGCGCCGCATCGACGCCGCCGAGGCCACCTGGGACGGAAAGCGCTGGGTGTTCGTCTCGGGCTACACGCGCACGTTCGAGGGCGGCAAGGAGAAGGCGGTCCCGTTCCAGCGCCTCGCCGTGAACGGCCTGGCCGAGCGGCCCGAGGACTTCGCGAAGGTGGAGGCCCGGCCGGACGAGATGAACTACCTCGAGCTGCACCAGTACGTGAACCGGCTGCGCGCGAGCGGCGCGCGCGTTTCGAACTACCTCGTGGACCTCCACCTCAAGCTCGCGTTCCCGCTCATCTGCTTCGTCGTGGTGCTCATCGGGGGCGCGCTGGCCACCCGGCTGCGCATGCAGAGTGCCGCGATGGGCTTCGGCCTCTCGGTCGCCATCTCGTTCGTGTACTACGGGGTCATGCGGGCCGGCCAGGCGCTCGGCCACAACGGCTCGCTGCCGCCCTACGTGGCGGCCTGGATGGGCGACTTCATCTTCGGCGCCGTCGGGCTGACGATGATGTTCCAGGCCCAGCGGCGCTGAGGTCCCGCTCTCAGGGCCTGCCGTCGGGCCCGAGCGTCGGCGAGCCGCCGACCCCGTCGAGCGAGGCGCAGAAGGCCACGTCGTCCGAGAACGTCCCGCCCAGCGAGAGCAGGTAACGGCCGTGCGAGGCGCCCTCCACCAGGGCGCGCAGGCCCGGTCCGGACGGGGCGAGGCGCGCGGCCATCCGCGCCGCCGGCGTCTCGAGCACGGCGCCTCGGGCCTCGAGCCGCGCGCACAGCCACCCGGCGAACGCGGCGTCCTCGAGCGCGAAGCGCCCGAGCTTGCCCGCGCAGGCGACGAACACCGTGGCGCAGCCGGCGGCGCGCTCGAGCGTGTCCGTGGCGTTGACGAAGCTGCCGAGCGTCCACGCGGCGAAGCCCGAGTCCGGAGACGAAACGTTCCGCATGGCCCGCGATCCATTCGTCGAGGCGAAGTAGAGCGTGCGCCCGCCGACGCGCTCCGCCGTGAACTCGGACGGCGAGTTCCCGAGGTCGAAGCCGGGCACGATGCGGCCGTCGCGCTCGCCGCACGCGAGCGAGCCCGGGTCCGCGTCGCGTCGGGCGATGGCCTCGGCCGTGTCGGTCAGCGGCACGATCCGCGCCGCGCCGTTCGCGAGCGCAACCGAGAGCGTCGAGGTCGCCCGGAGCACGTCGACCGCCACGGCGAGGTCCGCAGGCCCCGCGCCGGGCCAGGGCCGCGGCCCCGTCGCGAGCGCGACGCGGACGCGCGGGCCGCGGGGGCTCATCGCCCGGCGGCGGCCGGCTCGCGCTCGCGGAGCAGCTGCTCGACGAAGCGCGTGTCGAGATCGCCCGCCCGGAACCGCGGGTGCCGCAGCGCGAGGAGGTGGAACGGGATCGTCGTCTGGATGCCGTCCACGATCATCTCCTCGAGCGCGATCTCCATGCGCCGGATCGCCTCGGCGCGGTCCTTCCCGTGGGCAATGAGCTTGCCGATCATCGAGTCGTAGTAGGGCGGGATCGAGTAGCCGCCGTAGACGTGGCTGTCCACGCGGAGTCCCGGTCCGCCCGGCTTGTACCAGTACGTGACCTGCCCGGGACTCGGACGGAAGCCGTGCTCGAAGTCCTCGGCATTGATGCGGCACTCGATCGCGTGTCCCCTCCACTCGAGGTCCTCCTGGCGGAAGGACATCGGCTCGCCGGCCGCGACCAGGATCTGCTCCTTCACCAGGTCCACTCCCGTCACCTCCTCCGTCACGGGGTGCTCGACCTGGATGCGCGTGTTCATCTCCATGAAGTAGTAGGAGCCGTCCTCGTCGAACAGGAACTCGATCGTGCCGGCGTTGCGGTAGGCGATGCTCGCCGCGCCCTTCGCCGCCAGCGCGCCGATCGTGTGCCGCTGCTCGAGCGTCAGGAACGAACTCGGCGCCTCCTCGATCAGCTTCTGGTGGTTCCGCTGCACGGAGCACTCGCGCTCGCCGAGGTGGACGACCGTCCCCTGCCCGTCGCCGAAGAGCTGGAACTCGATGTGGCGCGGCTTCGTGATGTACTTCTCGAGGTAGACGGCGCTGTTGTTGAACGCCGCGCCCGCCTCGGCCTGTGCGATGCCGAAGCTCGAGCGCAACTGGCGCTCGTCCCCGGCGATGCGCATCCCCCGACCGCCGCCGCCGGCGGACGCCTTGATGATGATCGGGTAGCCGGCCTCCTTG
>CAZPVG010000075.1:0-455 GCA_964589945.1 uncultured bacterium | reverse complement strand
CGATCTCGCGGGCGAGCACGACGGCCTCGTCGGCGTCCGCCAGGACGCCCTCACTCCCCGGCACGAGCGGCAGGCCCGCGGCCCTCATGGTGCGCTTGGCCTCGGCCTTGTCGCCCATGCGGCGGATCATCTCGGCCGTCGGCCCGATGAACCGGAAGCCGCACGACTCGCACACCTCTGAGAAGTGGGCGTTCTCGGACAGGAAGCCGTACCCGGGGTGGATCGCGTCGGCGCCGGTGACCTCGGCGGCCGAGATCACCCGGGCGACGTGATTGTACGAGTGCACCGGCGCCGGCGGGCCGATGCAGACGGACTCGTCGGCGAGACGGACGTGCAGGCTGTCGCGGTCGGCCTCACTGAAGACCGCGACCGTCGCGACATCGAGCTCACGGCACGCGCGAATGACGCGCAGCGCGATCTCGCCGCGGTTGGCGATGAGGACCTTCTTGAACATG
>CAZPVG010000074.1:6723-21563 GCA_964589945.1 uncultured bacterium | reverse complement strand
GGCCATCCCGTTGGCGCCCCACTGCTTGTTCCCGTAGATGTCCACCCGCTGGACGAAGAGATCCGTGACGCCCTGGACGAGATGGAGGTCGCCGGCGGATACGCAGATGTCGTAGCTGCATGGGTACGGATACGTCGCCGCGTTCTGCAGCAGGATCCCGCCGGATCCCCAGCGCTCGTTGCCGTTCACGTCGATCCGCTGCCCGTAGGTCTCCCCGTAGCTCAGGCTGATCACCACGTAGCCGCCGCCGGCGCCGTCCGGCAGCACGCGCGGCGGTGCGGACCAGCCGGAGAGGGTGCGACCATCGCTGCCCCACAGAATGGATCCCGCGGCGCTGATCCGCTGAATCTTGGTGTGCAGGGTGTGGAGGTCGTCGTAGGCGTTCCAGGCCACCAGGATGCCGCCAAACCCGTCGGAGGAAACGTCCCAGGCCGATGGGTCGGCGTACAGGCCGATGACCTGGTTCACCTCGACGGTCCAGGACGTCGCGCCGGTGCCGTCCACCCGCATGGCCAGCAGCTTCTCGGGCTCCAGCATGTCGATGGGGTCGTCGGGCCACACGAGGATGGCGTCGCCGCCGGAGGCCGCCACGACGCGCAGCCCCAGCACGCCGCCCTGGTAGTGGAAGTCCGCCTTCGGCATGTTCCAGTCCAGGGAACCGTTGTTCGCGAAGTGGGCCAGACGCAGGTAGTGCGTGCTACCCCAGATCTCTCGGAATGCGACGTAGGCACCGCCCGCGCCGTCGGGAGCCACGTCGACCGGGCCCTGCTGCGAGTCGCTGTACAAGTCGAACGGAACGCTGACGCCGCCGTTGCCCCACAACTCGGTGCCGTCAGGGGCCAGGCGGCTGACGTGGACCCTTAGCAGAGGGGCGGTCGCGTCGAACATGGCGACGAGCGTCCCGCCCTGTCCGTCCGGGCAGACCGTTTTCTCGGCCGCATCGGTGGGCGTGAAGACGGTGGCCCAGCTGCCATGCTCCCAGGCGGCCGCGGCCGGAATGGGGACAGCGAACAGAGCGACGAGGAATGCGAGGACAGCCGCGCGTGCGGTCGCGGGGGAGGGAAGCCGGGAGCGGGAGATGGCGTGGCTCATCGAATCCTCCCTTTCAGGCAACAGCAAAGGGGCGGCCCCCTCGACTGAAGCCCTGGATCGAGGATGCTGACAGTGGCGGAACCGGAATGGAGGAACACCTGATCCGGCCGTCGGACCGATGGGCGCGGCTCTCCGACACAGAGATCTGCGCCAACGGTGCAATGAGCATGGAGATCGTCGCGACGTGTGCCTGCACTGTCAACGCGAATCCGCCTCGCTC
This sequence comes from uncultured bacterium, assembly GCA_964589945.1. Taxonomy (GTDB): domain Bacteria; phylum Eisenbacteria; class RBG-16-71-46; order RBG-16-71-46; family RBG-16-71-46; genus CAIXRL01. Next base: position 20,251 of record CAZPVG010000074.1, on the reverse strand, counting down.
CGCAGGATGGTGAGCGGTGTGAAACTCACCGTATGAGGTGTGAGTTCTCAAGATCGTGATCGGATCGCCTGTCTTCGGTCAGCAGTTCTTCGTTCCTCTGCGGCGTGCCGGCCCGTCACCATCGGGCGACTCTCTCGGCTCGTGGGGGCCCTCGAAGTCCGACCAACCGCCGCGGCTATGAAATGGAAGCAGCAGCGGCAGATGTGGCACGAACTCTGCAATACAGAGCTAGCCTGGTCCGTTGCCCGACGGAGGTCCACCAGGCACCACGCAGGGCGAGCGACTTCCGGGACTCGACCTGGCGGGCCATCGAGCGAGCGTGTGCGGGTGCGAACCGTGCTCCAACTCCTGCACGTCCCTGCGGCGATCGCCGGCTAACGCCGGTCGGATCGTCCGCCAAGTCCTCGGAGAGCCGCGCTCCGTGGGAATCGGCCGACTCCTGTTACACCGGGGTCTCCAATTCGAGCCCCTTTGGGGACGCCAGCCCGCCTCTACCGCGGCCTCCCCGGACTTCGTCGCGCCGCGGCGATTCCTTCGTCACGATGTCGACCGAGATCTCCACCGCCGCAGTCGTCCCCCGGTTCTCGAGCCAGTGCAGGGTGTTCCGGTCCTCGGGCCAGCCCACGCCCGGCCCACAGTCCGTCGCGACTCCATTTCGATGGTCGGTGATCGTTCCCTGCAGGATGTAGACGGTGCCCGGCCTGCCCTTGTGGTCGTGGACGGGACCGAAGACACCTCCCGGCTCGATCGTCACCATGCGCATTCGGAGCTGGCGACCCGCCATGCCCTCGATCTGCGGGCCGAGGTCCACCGTTGCGAGCAACTCCACCGTGACGCCCTTTGTCTCCGGTGCCGGTTGTCCGCCGCTCATCGTGCCCTTCCCCTGTGCTTCCAGCGCAAGTTCCCCTTCCCGCAGGCAGTCGTCGCCGGGCCTTCCCGGGACCGGGAAGCCACGAGGGGATCGGGTCTCCTGAGCGATTGCGTGCGCGGGTCTCGCGATGAGTGCCGTGCACGCGCCGACGAGCCCCGTGGAGCGGGCACAAGGGTACGACACAACGGATGGGTCAGGGCGTCTCGAGACGCTCCCGGAGTCCCCGCACGCTGTCCTTGAGCTCCTCCAGGTCGAGCGGCTGACCGGTCTCATCCACCGCCCTCGTGCCGTCCGCCCCGAGGAGGACGACACCGACCGGGTACTTGCGTGCGGTCGCCAGGATGCGCTGGCCATGAAGGGACACGTTCACGTCTACGTGTTCCAGCGGCAGCAGCGTGACGCCGTCCAGGTGCAGCGGCGCGCCGATCCGCGTCTCGCTCACCGTCTGCGGTCCCATGTCAGTACCTTGATGGCCTTCATGCCCGCACGCGAGAAGACGAAGCGGCCGGCGGCACCGACGATGCGGGCCGGGACGAGTCGGCCGCGGCCTTCCACTTCCGCCTCGAATACTTCCTGCATGAACTCGGGCTCGAACTCCACGCACACGGCGGGGCCGCGGGGCACCAGGAGAAGCAGCGGCTGCACGAGCCCGCAGAGTTCGCCGGTGTCGGCCGGATCCCCGGTTCCCGCGCGCACCGCGACGCGGCCGCCTCGCCAGCCGAGCGACCGCACCAGGTCACGAACGAGTCGCGCCGCGCGCGGGAGCAGTCCCTCGATCGCCAGCAGGGCCGGCACCGGAAACCGCCCGCGACGCCGGCGTGCGCGCCGTTCCGCACGCCGGGCACGCTCCGCCTCCTTCCGCTGCTCCGCCTCCTGCGCAGCGCCCGTCCGGACCCGCGTGCGGCCCCGGCGGGGTCCCCGGAGCCGCACGAGTCCGAAAAGCCAGCGAACGCCGTAACGGAATCCACCGGGCGTGCGCACGGTGAACGCGTAGTCGGCCGGCACGAAGAGCAGCGCCAGCAAGACCAGGACGAGCGTCGCGAGGACCAGCGCGACCGTCCAGAGTGCGGCTGCCACGGGGACCGCCTACTTCTTCTCGCCCTCGCCCGTCGCGCGCTCTCCGGCCCGGCGCTCCACGACCTTGCCGATCGCCTCGCCCATCCGCTCGAACGCGGAAGCCGTCGCGCCGCGGATGCCTTCGACGCGGACCGAGTCCTTGTCGATCACGATCACCCCGACCGGCCGGACTCCCCCGCCGCCACCGGTACCGCCACCGGTGCCTTCGCCGCTCGGGTTGCTGTTGCCACGGGTCGCGCCGGTGCCATGACCGGTGCCGCTCCCGGCGCCGAAACCGAATCCCAGGCTCACGAGCGGGATGACCGTGCGACCATTGGCCTCGATCCGCTCGCCCACGACGCGCTTCGAGTCGAGCATCTCCTCGATCTCGTCCATCGTCACCTTGACCAACCGTTCGAGGTCTTCCATCACCGCCTCCCTTTCTGCGGCCGCCCAAGACTTACGCCCGGGGAAATGACGAGTCCAGAGGAGTCGGGGCCTGGCCGGGCAATGGCGCGCCGGCGGGTCGGTGCGGCGGCCACCGCCCGATTTGCCGTCCGCAGGCGGGGATGGCCGTTGTTCAGACCACCGGACGGCGGCCGCAGGCGGGCTCCCGTCCGCGGCGGGCGGCCCGGCCACGCGCCCACTCTACGTCGCCTCGCACCGCCGCTTGAGCGCGGCCGCTTCGCGCAGGAGATAGTCCGTGGTCAGCCGCCCGTAGAGCGTGCTCGCGAGCACCGACAGCGGACCGGAGAACTGGATCTGCAGCTCGAGACAAGTCGAACCATCGGGCTCCGTGGCCAGCGAATGCACCCCCAGCGCACGAACTCCGGGCGAGAGCGCCTCCCAGGAGAACGAACGAAGCGGTTCCAGCCCGACCACGGTCCAGACCGCGGGTCGAAGCCGCGGTTGATCGATCCGGTAGCGGGCGCCCATGGCCAGCGGCGACGGGCCGAGGGGCTCGACCGACGTGACGTGCGTGGTCCACTCGGGCCAGCGAACGACGTCCGACAGCACCGCCCACACCTGCTGTGGTGTCGCGGCGACGATGGCCGTGGTCCTGTAGGTCCGCCTCGTGTCCCGCCCTGCTTCCCTGCCCGGCAGCAGCCCCTGCGCCATTCGAGGCGCCCCGTCCTCGCGCGCCGGCATGTGGAGCGTCATCGCGGCCCTTCCTTCTTTCGCTCGATCAGCCACACCGGAACGATCGTTCCCGCGCGCCGCGCATAGGCCTCGTACACGTCCCCCCACTGCCGCCGCAGCGAGCGCTCCTCGAAGTACACCCCGATGACGAGGTAGGCCGAGAGGCCCGCGGCGAAGAGCAGGTGTCCCATCGTCATCTCGGGCACCGCCCACAGGCCGACGAGGACGCCGGTCATGATCGGGTGGCGGTCGAAGCGGTACATCCAGCGTTCGCGGAACGGCACCGGGACGGGCGCCTGCCCGCGGAAGCCGCGCCAGCTCTGCTGGAGTCCGAACAGCTCGAAGTGGTTGATGGCGAAGCTCGCCGCGAACAGGTACGCCCAGCCGAGGAAGGCGACGCCGGTCACCGCGCCGCGCACGAAGGGCGCTCCCGACGACCAGACGATCGTCGGGAGCGGCTGCCAGAGCGCCAGCAGCGCCAGGAGCACCACGCCGGTCGCGAGCACGAACGTCGGCCGCTCCATGGCCGGGTGGATGACGCGGGTCCAGCGCTGCTTGAAGGCGGCTCGCGCCATCACGCTGTGCTGCACGCCGAACGCGAGGAGGAGGCCGAGGTCGAAGAACCCCGCGGCCACCGGGTTCCCGATGTGCACGGGCCCCCCGGTGAAGGCGATCACGCCGAGGCTGGCGAGGATCACCCCGAGGAGCGACGCGAAGCCGATCACGTAGGAGCCGACGCCGTACGCCAGGAGGCCGGCGCGGAGAAGGGCCGAGTCGGAAGATGATACCGACTGGTCGGTATGTACGATGACCTGTTCGTGGGCTCTCATTGCCTGTCCTTTCTGGTCCCGCAGGACCGGGTTCGGGAGACCCTCAGCGCCGGCGGAGTCGCCGCAGCGATGAGGCGTATCTCTCCAGGGCGGCTCGCAGGCGCCCGGGATCGCGGTGGGCCCGCGAGAGCACGATGGTCCCCTCGATGAACGCGAGCAGGTCCTGGGCAATCGAACTCGCGCGGAGACCCGACTTCGGAAGCGACTTCACGTACGGCTCCGCGAGCCGCGCCACCATCGCCTCGAGCTGGTCGAACAGGAGCGCCACCTGCTGCTGGAGATCGTCGCTCTCCAGCGCCATCTCCGTCGCGAGCCCTCCGATCAGGCATCCTTCTTCCCAGAGGACGTCGGCGCGTCCGGCGAGACGCTCGACGAAGAGCGGAAGCCGGTCGGCGGGAGGAGCGTCGCTGACGTCGATGGACCGGAGTTCATCGACCCCCCGCCGGTGGAAGCTCCGCAGCGCCTCGACGGCCAGCGCCTCCTTGCTCGGGAACAGGTGGTAGAACGCTCCCTTGCTGACGCCTGCCTCGCGGCAAATGTCGTTGATCCCGGTCGCCGAGTAACCTTGCCGGAGCATCAGCCGCCGCGCGGCCGAGATCAGTCCTTCCTGGGTGTCGCTGGGCATGGGCGGAACCCTAGCGGAGGACGGCCCCGGTGTCAAACCGACCGGTCGGTATCTGCCCGGGAGGACGCCGGGACGCTCATGCACCGCATCAGGAGTGCGCTCGTCGGCTGGCTGTGGAGTCCCAGGACGTTCTCCACAGTCGGGGCCCCAGTCGAGCGATCGGTGGTCGCCTCCCTCCCGCGCCGCCGCCGGCAGCGGCGGCGGTGCGGGTCTTCCCCTCACTTCACGCGGACGACCTTGCGGGTCAGCACGCGACCCTCGGCCGCAAGGCGCACCCAGTAGATGCCGGCGCCCGAGGACGCGCCGTCGTCCAGTCGGCCGTCCCAGGCGACGTGGTGCTCGCCGGCTCCCATCACGCCGCCGGCAAGCGTTCGCACGCGGCGGCCCTGCACGTCATGAACGGCCAGCGACACGTTGCCCGCCCGGGCGAGCGAGAAGACGACGGAGGTGGACGTGAGCATCGGGTTCGGGCGCACGTCGGCGAGTTGCAGCTCGGGTGCCGGGCGGCCGTCGGCCACGTTGAGGTAGCTGCCCGGCGTGCGGACGTCGGCCTCGCGCCGGCCGCTGCGCGCGGGCGCGCGCCACGGACCGGTCGGGAAGTACACGTTGCGGGCCAGCGTGCGCACCTGCCACGCGTACGGCATGCCGTTCGACAGCCCGCCGGCGGACGCGAGCAGGCCGACGAGGCTGCCGTCCGAGCCCGGCGCGCCGGTGGCGGAATACCCCGTGAAGCCGGCCGCCGTGGTTCCGGCAAGCCCGATCGTGGGGCTCACCTTGTACTGGAGGCGCACCCGGGTACGGCCCGCGGCCGAGCGACCGGTCGAGAGCAGGACCAGGCTGCCCGGGTCGGTCATGCACGAGGGCTGGATCGAGTGCGTCGGCGTGCTGGCGTGGTAGGCCAGCCCGAGCTGGAACGTGCCGCCGCCGCCGGAACCGTAGTAGACGCGGGCCTGGCCCTGGCGGTAGCCGGTGCCGTTGTAGCCGGGCAGGCCGAAGACGAGATCGTTCCAGCCGTCGCCGTTCACGTCCCCGGCGCTCGCCAGCGAATGGCCGAGGTTCGCGAACGACGAGCCACCGCTCGCGGTCCAGAATGCCGACGCTCCGGCGGGCAGCGGCCCGCGGTAGACGTACGCGCGGCCCTGGTCCTGGGACCCGCCCATGTCCTGGAAGACGGCGCCGACCAGCACGTCGCTGAGCCCGTCACCGTCCACGTCGCCCGCGGACGAGACGGCCGAGCCGAACCCGCCGTTGGCCTCGCCGCCGTACTGGGTCCAGAGCAGGCCGATTCCCGAGGGTCCGCCCGTGTAGACGCGTGCGGCGCCCTCGCCGGCGAGCGAGAACTGGGCGTTCGGCGCACCGACGACGAAGTCGCTGTAGCCGTCGCCGTTCACGTCACCCGCGCCGGCCACGCTGGCACCGAAGCGCCACGCGGAGAAGGACGAGAGGATCGACTCGGTCGCCGGGCCAGTCGGCGAGCCGTACTCGATGAGCACGCGACCGCCGTCGGTGACGGGATTGCCGAGCTTGTCCGTGGTGTCGTAGTCGGGCTGTCCGATGACGAGATCGGCGTACCCGTCGCCGTTCACGTCGCCCGCGCCGGCCCCGCAGGCGCCGAGGTGCGAGTTCGCCTGTCCCCCGGCGCGCGACCAGATCGGCGTCGTGACGATGCCCGCGGCGCTGCCCTTGTAGCAGTAGGCCACGCCTTCGTCGGTCACCGGCGTCGTGGCGCTCTCGGCGTTCGGGGCGCCGACGACGATGTCGGGATAGCCGTCGTTGTTCACGTCGCCCGCCGCGGCGACCCAGGCGCCGAAGTAGCCGCCCACGCCCGGCGCGGGGATCGTGACGTTGGGGGCGACGACGGACGGTCCGGTGGCGCTGCCGTACCAGATGCATACGTGGCCGGCGTTGCCGCCGGCGGTGTGGGCGCCGACGACCAGGTCGGAGTAGCCGTCGCCGTTCAGGTCGGCGCCCGCGACCGAGACGCCGAGCTGGTCGTTGTTCGCGCCGTAGGCCATCCAGTCGTACGAAGGCGACAGGCCCGTGGCGTGCCCATAGAAGAGCAGGACCAGGCCGTTGTTCACGCTGCCGCCGACGGTGAAGTTGTACCAGGTGGGCGAGCCCACGACGACGTCCTCGTAGCCGTCGCCGTTCACGTCGCCGGCCGACGCCACGGACCAGCCGAGGTTCGGGTTGTCGATCGCGCTCTGGGTCAGCGTCCAGTTGGGCACGAGCGACGGCCCGGTGCCGGCGCCGTAGTGGACGACGACGTGGCCTTCGAAGGACTCGCCGTTCGTGTAGCCCGATTCGCCGGCGAGCAGGTCGCTCAGGCCGTCGCCGTTCACGTCGCCCGCGGTGCGGACAACCGAACCGGTACTGGGGTACGGGAGGAACTGCTGGAGCACCAGCGTGCTCCCGGCGCTCTGCGCGAGGTCCACGCGCGTGGCCTCGCCGACGAGCAGGTCGGGTCGGCCATCGCCGTTCACGTCGCCGGCCGAGGCGAGGGTCGTGCCGAACTTCGCGTTCGCCACGGCCGCGCTCTCCCACCACAGCACGTTCGCGACGGACGTGTCCACGCCCGCGGCGGAGCCGCGGAAGACGAAGGCCATGCCCGCGTCGGTGCCGAAGTTGTCGTCGGACGGAGCGCCCACGGCGATGTCGGCGTACCCGTCGCCGTTCAGGTCGCCGGCCGCGGCGACGGTTGCGCCGAACTGGCCGGTCAGGTGCTGCCCGGCGATGGTGCTGCCCTGCGTGACCGAACCCAGGTTCGCGTAGCCGTTGAGCAGGGGCAGACCGCTGGCCGAGCCGTACATCACGTAGACCTTGCCCACCGTGCCGTACGTTGAGAGGTCGGCAAAAGGGGCCCCGAAGACGATGTCGTCGTAGCCGTCGCCGTTCACGTCGCCTGCCCCTGCCACGGTCTGGCCCATGCGGGCGCCCGCGCCGGTGGCGTAGCAGCCGGTCACGTACCAGTTGCGCGAAGCGCTGAGGCCGCTCGCCGAGCCGTACATCACCTCGACGATGCCGCTGTACGCCGCGGGCGTGCAGGGGGACCCGCCGCTGAGGTCGGGCATCCCGAAGATCACGTCGCCGTAGCCGTCGCCGTCCACGTCACCGGCGGGCGCGCCCGTGATGGTGGAGTTCCCGCCCCCGAAGTGACTGGTGAGCAGGTTGTAGTTCACCAGGTCCACGCCGGCCGCGGAACCGAAGTAGAGCCTCAGGCTGCCGCCCCCGACCCAGAACATCGCGAGGTCGTCGAGGCCGTCGCCGTTCACGTCCCCCGCGGGCGCGATGCTCGCGGCGGGCGGCAGGTCGGTGACGGGGTAGCCGGGCGCGAGCGTCGGGCCCGAGGCGGAACCGAAAAAGATGTAGAGCGCCGTGTCGTTCGAGTTCACGTCGCCCAGCGCGGCGAAGTCGCTGAAGCCATCGCCATTCAGGTCGCCGACGGGCTCCAGGTCCAGGCCAAGGCGGCGGTTGGCGACGTTCGACTCGTACGACCAGTTCGAGGTCGCGCTGACGAGGTCGGCCTGCGACGGGCGCAGCACGCCCGCGCCCGGCCGCACGGCCTCCGTCCCGGGGGCCCGCGTGGCGGACGCCAACCCGGGCCACGCGGGCGCTGGCGGCGGCGCTTCGCCGAGGGGCGGCAGGACGAGGTCGGCGGGCGAGCCGGCGGCGGACAGGGTCACGCTGAGCGACAGGGCGAGGGCGCCGAGGACCCCGCGGAGCAGGCTGGAACGGCGGGCCGGAGTGGGCATGGGGCCTCCTGGGGCGGATGGACGAAGGGGCAGGAGCTCGACGACCCCGGGCCGGGGCCCGGTGTCCCATGGAACGCCACGATCGGGGAGATGACACGGGGGGCCGCGGCGAAAGGCCTCATGTCCACTCACGGGAGGTCCGGCGACGTTCTCCCTGCGCGGGGCGTTGCTTGAGTCCCTCGGACATCGGGGCCTAGGGTTTTCGGCACCGGGTCGGTGGGGCGCCACCGAGGCTGTCCGGGTTCCTCCCCTCGCTCAGCAGCGATGGCATGCGTGACCGGCTTCCCGCTCCTTTCACGGCCTCACCCGGGGAGCGGCGCAGGAGGATCGCATGCTCCCCACCCTGCGACCGCCATGGCCTGCCCTGGGGCCGCAACTCGCCGTGAGCTCGCCGGCTGACCCACGCTCCGCGCCAGCACCTCCCCGCCGCGAAGCACACCCGGCAAGGAGCGTGAGGTCGTGGCCGGCGCCGACGGAGAGAGGAACCTGCCATGCGCACTCATGATGGAGTGTCCAGACTGACAGCCCCACGGTGCCTTCGAGTCGCCGCGGCGCTTCTCGCAGGTGGCTGGCTCGCCCTGCTGGCGTGCCCGACCTCATCGATCGCACAGGGCTTCACCGTCGGCGTCCGGCTCGACTTCGCCACCGGGACCAACCCGAACTTCGTGGCGATCGGGGACGTGAACGGCGACGGATCTTCCGACCTGGTCGTGACGAACTACTCCTCCAGCACCGTTTCGGTGTTCCTCGGGGACGGTGCCGGCGGGTTCGGGGTCAGGACCGACTACGCTACCGGGAGCCTTCCGAACTCGGTGGCGATCGCGGACGTGAGCGGCGACGGCCGATCCGACCTGGTGGTGACGAACTACAACTCCAGCTCGGTGTCGGTGCTGCTCGGGAACGGCGCCGGCGGTTTCGGCGCGAAGACCGACTTCCCCACCGGGAACAACCCGATCTCGGTGGCGATCGGGGACGTGAGCGGCGACGGCCGGCCCGACCTGGCGGTGGCGAACTACCTCGCGCACACGGTGTCGGTGCTGTTGGGAAACGGTGCCGGCGGGCTCGGCGCGAAGACCGACTTCCCCACCGGCAACAACCCGAGCTCGGTGGCGATCGGGGACGTGAGCGGCGACGGCCGGCGCGACCTGGTGGTGACGAACGAAGGGTCCCACACCGTGTCCGTACTTCTGGGCGACGGTGCAGGCGGGTTCGCGGCGAAGACCGACTTCGTGACCGGAGGGAGTCCCGTCTCGGTGGCGATCGGAGACGTGAGCGGCGACGGCCGGCGCGACCTCGCAGTGGCGAACCTCAACTCCAACTCGGTGTCGGTGCTGCTGGGAGACGGCCTCGGCGGGTTCGGGGCGAAGGCGGACTTCGCCACCGCGGCAAGTCCGCGTTCGGTCGTGATCGGGGACGTGAACGGCGACGGCTGGCCCGATCTCGCGGTGGCAGGCTCCACCTCGAGCGGGGTGTCGGTGCTGCTCGGGGATGGTGCGGGCGGGTTCGGGACGAAGACCGATTTCGCCACCGGGACCAGTCCCCGCTCGGTTGCGATCCGGGACGTGAACGGCGACGGCCGGCTCGACCTGGCATCGGCAAACTACACCTCCAACACGGTGTCGGTGCTCTTGGGCAACGGCGCCGGCGGTTTCGGGGCCAGGACCGGCTACGCTACCGGGAGCCAACCGTATTCCGTGGCGATCGGAGACGTGAGCGGCGACGGAAGACCCGATCTGGCGGCGGCAAACTTCAACTCCAGCACGGTGTCGGTGCTTTTGGGCAACGGCGCCGGCAGTTTCGGGGCAAAGACCGACTACGCGACGGGGATTGGCCCTGTTTCAGTCGTGGTCGGGGACATGAACGGCGACGCCCGGCTCGACCTGGCGGTCGCGAACTTCGGCACCGCCAATGTGTCAGTGCTGCTGGGGAACGGGGCCGGCGGGTTCGGCCCCAAGACCGACTTCCCGACCGGAGGCAACCCGGGCTCGATGGCGATCGGGGACCTGAATGGCGATGGCCGACCCGATCTGGCGATCACAGATAGCAACATGAACACGGTGTCGGTGCTGTTGGGCGACGGGGCCGGCGGGCTCGGCGCTCCGGCCGACTTCCCGACGGGCAACGCCCCGGCCTGGGTGGCCATCGGAGACGTGAGTGCAGATGGCCGACCCGACCTGGCGGTCGCGAATCAAAACGCTGGCACGGTGTCGGTGCTGCTGGGCGATGGTGCCGGCGGGTTCGCCCCGAAGACCGACTTCGCCGCGGGGAACACGCCGGTGTCGGTGTCGATTGGAGATGTGAGCGGCGACGGCCGGCCCGACCTGGCGGTGGCGGACTACGGGTCGAACTCGGTTTCGGTCCTGCTCGGGGACGGTGCCGGTGGATTCGGCACGAAGACCGACTTCGCCACGGGGAGCACTCCCCAGTCGGTGGCGATCGCGGACGTGAGCGGCGACGGCCGACCGGACCTGCTGGTGGCGAATGCTCTTCCGAGCACGGTCTCGGTGCTGCTGGGTGACGGGGCCGGCGGGTTCGGCGCGAAGACCGACTTCGTCACCGGGGACCTTCCCCATTCGGTGGCAATCGGGGATGTGAGCGGCGATGGCCGGCCCGACCTGGCGGTGGGGGACTACAACTCCAGCACGGTCTCGATCCTGCTCGGGCTCGTACCGACACGCACAGCGCTCGGGATCGACCCGGACCCCGCGGTGCTGGGATCACCCCTGGCGCTGACCGCGACCGTCACCGTGCCAGCCGCAGGAGACGGCACGGCGGCCGACTCGGTGCGCTTCTTCGACGGCAACACGCTGCTCGGCACCTCGCCGGTGATCGGCGGCGTCGCCGGACTCGCGCTCTTTGCGCCCTGGCTGGGCGAGCGCACGATCACCGCGGTGTACAAGGGCGACGGGAAGCTGTTCGGCAGCATCTCGGCCGTGACTTCGCTACACGTCGTCGAAACGGCGCGACCCGCGATCAACGCGATCACCGACGTGAAGAACGACCAGGGCGGGCAGGTGCGGCTGACGTTCGGCCGCAGCCCGTTCGACTACGCGGGCTCGGGGATCCCGATCACCGGCTACAAGCTCCTGCGTCGCGAGATCATCACCGGGTTCGCGACACTCCCGGGCGCCGGACCGAAATCCGTCGCCGACCCCGCCAGCACTCAGCTCCTCGGCTGGGACGAGCTGACGACCGTCACGGCGACCGGCGACGACTACTATCAGGCGGTCGTGCCCACGCTGGCGGACTCCAACGGCGCCGGGCTCCACTGCTCGGTGTTCATGGTGAGGGCGCTGACGGCTACCGCGACGACGTACTACGATTCGGCGCCCGACTCCGGCTATTCGGTGGACAACCTCCCACCCGCGCCGCCAGCGCTGTTCACCGCGGCGTACGTGGCGGGCGCCACGCACCTGCACTGGGGCGCGAGCGAAGAACCCGACCTCTGGTACTACGCGCTCCATCGCGGCAGCACGGCGGACTTCACGCCGGGCCCGACGAACCGGATCGCCACCTGCAGCGACACGGGCTACGTGGATCCGGGCCCCGCCGGCGGCTACTACAAGCTCGCGGCGGTGGACATGAACGGCAACGCGAGCGGCTACACCTCGCTCGGGCCCGAGGGAACCGTGGGCGTGCCCGAGGGGACCGGACAGTTGGAGCTTGCGCTCGAGGGTGTTTGGCCAAACCCGTCGCGGGACGGAAGGCTCGTCGCGCACTTCACGCTGCCGACGGGCGAACCGGCCGAACTGGAAGTGATCGATATCGCAGGACGGCGCGTGGCGCTGCGCACCGTGGGCGAGCTGGGCGCAGGGCGCCACACGGTGGACGTGGCCGAGGAGTACCGGCTGCCCGCGGGAATCTACCTCGTCCGCCTCACGCAGGGAGCAAGCCAGCGCGTTGTCCGGGCCGCCATCCTCGACTGACGAAGAGGTCCACGGGGCGGCGGAGTGCTCCGCCGCCCCACGCGTCAAGCCTCACGCCGGCAGGGGCCCGCTGGCGGCTCCGCTGCCAGTCGGCCCGGCCCCCTCTCCCCGGGCGTCTCAGCGGTACAACGTCTTCACGCGCCCCCAGCTCGACCGCGTCGTCGGCACCGGGTTCGTGAGCGTGATCATGAGCACGTGCGTCGCCGCGTCGTAGTCGAAGATCACCCCGGAACCGCCCATCGGCACCGAGAACATGATGTTCGCGCCGTTGGGGACGCCGCCCTGGCCGTAGTTCTCGTCCCAGCCCTCGTTGATGGCGACCTTGCACTCGTAGGAGCCCGGCGGGATCGCGTACGTGGTGAAGGAGTAGACGCCGTCCCCGTCCGGGTCCTGGAGCCAGGTCCTCAGGCACCCCGGGTCCCAGTCGCCGGTGCAGCCCATCTCGGACTGGAAGCTCCCCGGCACGGTCGCGATCACGGAGTTCACGTTGTCCGTGATCCAGTGGCTCGTGCCGTCGTAGTAGAACTTCACGTTCGTCGGCGCGGGAAGGTTGATCGCGATGTTCGCTCCGTTCTGCTGGGCGTGCAGTCCGTAGTTCACGTCCCAGGTGTCGTCGAGCGCGGCCTTGTACTCGTACGCCCCCGCGGGAATCGACCAGGCACCCTGCCAGACGCCATCGTCGGCGTCGAAAGTCAGGTGGGTCGTGGCACAGTCCGGCATCCAGTCCCCGGGGCAGCCCAGCTCGGACTGGTGCGAGCCGGCCACCGTGACGCTCGTGGCCCCCGGCGGAGGGGAACCCTGCTCGGAGATGGTGAGCAGGTGCGTGGCCGGGTCGTAGGAGAACGTCATGATCGCCCCCCACTGGCTCACGCTGAACCCGATGTTCGCTCCGTTCGCCACGCCGCCCTGGCCGTAGTTCTCGTCCCAGGCCTCGTTGATGGCGACCTTCGCCTCGTAGGCGCCCGGAGGAATCTCGATCGTGGTGAATGAGTAGATCCCGTCACCATCGGGGTCCTGGAGCCAGGTCCTCAGGCACGCCGGGTCCCAGTCGCCGGGGCAGCCCATCGCGGACTGGAAGCTCCCGGGCACGGTCGCGATCACCGAGTTTACGTTGTCGGTGACCCAGTGGGTCTTGTCGTCGTAGTAGAACTTCACGTCGGTCGACACGGGCAGGTTGAGCGGGATGTTCGGGCCGCCCAGCAGCGCGTGCAGGCCGTAGTTCACGTCCCAGGTGTCGTCGAGCGCGGCCTTGTACTCGTACGCGCCCGCGGGAATCGTCCAGACGCCCTGCCAGACGTCGTCGCCCGCGTCGTAGGTCAAATGCGTCG
>CAZPVG010000074.1:0-6623 GCA_964589945.1 uncultured bacterium | reverse complement strand
GCCTCGTCCCGAGGGACGTCATTGAGGCTAGCACCGGCCTCGGACCGCGCAGCACGATTCGTGAGGGATCCCCCGCCGGGGATTGGCGCTGCCCCCCTCGGGTCGAGCGCGCCCGTCGGGTCCGTTCAGCACGACGCGCGGTTGTTCAGTCGCACGGCCCACGTCAACGTGTGTGATCACGCGGTCTTGTCCATCTCATGAGCGCGGCGTGCGAACCTGCTCGATTGGCAGGCGTGCACGACAGCCGTGTCAGCCGGAGTCCGGCGTCGGCGCGGCGCCCGCGTTGCAGGGGACGGACTTCGGCGGCTCCCGCCCGTGCCGTCCAGGCTGGCATGTCGAATGCGAGCACAGGTAAGAGGTCGGTGGCGCCGTCCCTGGCGCCCGCGCACCGACGTCGCCCACTCCACAGGCGGGCGTCGGGGTCCCCGGGAGCCGATGCCGTGCGCCAGCCGGCCGTGCCGGGAAGGAGGCTCACGATGAAGATCCTGCTGGCTCTCGACGTCGCCCCGAGCGCGTGCGAGACGATCGCGGCGGTCAAGCGGATGTTCGGGGGCACGGAAGCGTCGGTGGTGGCGCTCTCCGTCGTCGGACCGAACGAGCTGGAATCGGTGCCGTCCCCTGTTCTGCTCTCGTCCGTCGCCCAGAAGCTGTCCGTGCTCGAGGACGACCAGGTGCGAACGCACGAGAAGATCGTGGCCCACGCCGTGGACACCCTGCGCGCAGCCGGCCTGGACGCGTCCGGAGAAGTCGAGCACGGCAATCCATCGCAGGTGATCGTGAAGACCGCCCGATCCCGGGACGTGGAGCTGGTGGTCGTGGGATGTCACGGCCGCCCGGCCGCTCGACGGAGACCCATGGGAAGGGTCGCGTCGTACGTGGCCAGCCACGCCCCGTGCGACGTGCTGGTCGTGCGGCACAAGGGCGAAGGGTAGGCGCCGGACAGAGCGTGCAGTCGGAAGCCCGACGGGCCGCCGCCCGCCGCCGCTACGAGCTGGATCGCCCGCGATCCGGATGCGTCGCGGCCCGCTCGAGCCGGAACAGCAGGAGGCTGTTGAGGAAGGCGACCACCAGGCACGCCCAGCCGAAAGGTGTTCTCCACGTGCCGGCGAGTTCGGGCGGGACGAACACCACGGAGAAGAGGCCGGTAATCCAGGCCGTGACCGTGGCGAGCAGGTGCACGACGCCTCGCGCGCCCCTGACCCGGAACAGTCGCCGGCCGAGCTGGAACAGGTTCCAGAGGATGGCGAGGGCGACCAGGGCGATGACCGTCCAGTCGATCACGCTTCTGCCCGATCGGCTCAGGTCCAGGACGAAGTACAGGACCGCGCTGGCCAGCGCTGCATTCACGAGATGGGATTCCGGGCGCTTCCTCACCCTCTTGGCCCTTCCGTCTTCGGAACCAGGTCGAGGAGCCGCGTCATGGTGCCCTTGTACGCCAGGAGACATCGGAGACCTTCCTCGGAAAGGGTGTAGGTCGTTCGCGGGCGCCGTCCCTCGAGCTGCCGCTCGACGTGCACGAGGCCCGCCTCTTCCAGCCTGCTCATCTGGACCGAGAGATTGCCGCGGCTCAGGCCCGTCTGGCGCAGCACGTACATGAAGTCCGCACGTTCGATCAGCGCGAGCAGCACGAGAACGCGCAGGCGCGCGGGCTCGTGGAGCAGGCCGTCGATCACGGGCAGCTCGGGCACGGCGGCCACGGCTAGGGTCGCTCCTCGTACTCGCGGCTGGAACGCATGAAGCGGGCGAAGAGCGTCGCTCCCCAGCCCGTCACCGCCAGTCCGCCCGCCACCAGTGGAATATCCGGCGCGAGCGACAGCATCACCGTGAAGGCGGCGGCCAGCGCGAGTCCGAGTGCGTACGTGCCGAATCTCACCGCACCCATGAGCACGCCCGCGAGTGCCACGCCGATGGCCACCAGCATCGCGGGCAGGCCGACGACGAGACGCCGGGGCAGTTCCCCCTCGACCGGCCGCGGAATCAGGAGCGCGACCAGTGCGAAGAGCACCAGCGTCCCGACCCCGAGAGCCACGGTCCACCGGAGCGCGTGCGTGTTGCGCTGCCGCCGGGCCATCGAGAACTCGACGTAGCCCGCGCGGGGCTCGACGAAGCGTTTCCGAAGCGGCGCCCAGAGGACGACCCACAGCGGAGCCTGGACGACGGCCAGGGCCCCGAGGTCGCTCGCCCATCCGATGCCGGTCACGAGAAGTGCCCCGCCGAAGAGCAGGTCCACGAGCCCGTCGTCCCAGTAGGCGCGGAACAGGTGCCTGTCGTCGTTCGCCTGCGTGATGGCCATCCGTCCCTCCTTGCTCAGGTTCAAGACATGAACTGAGTTTATGCTGTAAACCATTAGCCCGCAAGGGCCATTTTGCCGGGTGGCGCTTTTCCCGACGGTGAATCGGCTCTTGCCTGCCGCTCTTCGCCGTCCGCACGCTTCCGCGCGAGTGCCCCCCTAAGGCTGCGCGCTGTTTCGGGGTGCGGGCCGGCGGACAGCCTGCATGGCCTGCGCTTCCGGAGCGCGGATCGACCCTCATCCGACGTTCGGCGATGAGTGGCGGCCGGACGTCCGGAGGCCCCCATGTTCCCTCGGACACTCCTTTCTTCCGTGGCCGGCCTGCTCTTCTGCGCGGCCGGCTTGATGCTCGACGCGGCGCCCGCGGTCGGCGCGTGGCCCCACGACCCGCGTGTCGGCGTGCCGATCTCGGTGTCGGAAGCCTGGCGATCCGACGTGGTCACCTGCAGCGATGGTGCAGGTGGCATTTATCTCGCCTGGGCGGATCCACGTACCGGGCCCTATCGGATCTATGCCCAGCATGTGGGTGCCGACGGCACCATCGCTCCCGGCTGGCCCCCCACGGGGCTCGCGTTGCGAGCGGGCTCGCCGGGCATGAACGAGCGGCTCCCCTCCCTCTGTTCGAACGGCAGCGGCGGAGCGTTTGTCGCCTTTCACGAGAACTACGCCACCAATGACACGGATATCTACGCCCAGCAGGTGTCCGAAGGCGGAGAGCTGCTGTGGGGCGACGACGCCGTGGCCGTCTGTTTCGCCGGGGGCATGCAGGCCGCGCCCGAGTGCGCCCCGGACGGTGCAGGCGGCGTGTTCATCGCCTGGCCGGACGAGCGCGCGGGCAACTCCGACATCTACGCGCAGCACCTCACCGGCGCCGGAAGCCTGGCGGCGGGCAACTGGACCGCCGACGGTATCGCCCTGTGTTCGGAGACCGGAAGCCAGCACTCGCCCGTGGTCGCCGCGGACGGGTTCGGCGGGCTGAACGTGGGATGGATCGACCTGCGGAACTCCCCGAGCGCCGACGTCTTCGGGCTTCGAGTGACTGGCGAAGGCGTGGTTTCCGAAGGCTGGACGACCGGCGGCACCGCGATCAGCGGCACCGTGCCGAGCGTCGCCGAACTGCAGGTCGCGGCCAATGACGGAGGCGGCGGAATCTACGTCTGGTCCGACAACCGCGCCGGCAACTTCGACCTCTATGGCGCGAGCTTCGACGGCAACGCCTTCTCGCGAGGAACTCTGGGCGGAACGCTGATCTGCGACGACCCGAGTGAACAGTACGACTTCAACATCACACCGGACGGGCAGGGTGGTGTCTACGTGGGCTGGTCGGACGAGCGCAACGGCTCGTACGACGTGTTCCTGCAGCGCCTGAACGGCTCCGGCTTTCTGGCGGCCGGCTGGCCGGACAAGTCCGACGCAGTCGGGGTGTGCACGGTGGAGGGCGACAACTACACGCCGGAGCTCGTGGCAGACGGCACCGGCGGAGTCCTGCTGGCGTGGACCGACCAGCGGGTGTGGGGCCGCAACGACATCTACGCGGGCCACATCCTGGGGAACACCTCGGTGGGCGAGGGATGGAGCCCCGCGGGAGGCGTGCTGGTCTGCAGCGCCGACATGAGCCAGTTCTGCCACGGGATCGTCTCGGACGGCGCCGGGGGCGCGATCGTCGCCTGGCTCGACGAACGGAACGGGTACATCTACGACCTCTACGGACAGCGCATCGAGCGCTTCGGGCGGCTGGGCGACCCCCAGCCTTCGATCGTCAGCGTGCGCGACGTTCCCAATGACCAGGGCGGGCAATTGCGCGTGAGCTGGAATGCGAGCTACGTGGACGCCTACCCGGACTTCGGCGTCGCGGGCTACCGGCTGTGGCGGCAGGTTCCGGCCGGGACGGCGCTGTCGGCGATCGCCGCGGGTGCGCGGCTGCTGGACTCCGCAACGGACGACTCGACGATCCCGCGCGCCGGCACCGGGCTGTATCGCACCACGACCGTCGCGGCAGCGACCTGGTACTGGGAGCTTGCCGACGAGATGCCGGCCAACGGGTATCCGGGTTACAGCCTCACGGCCGGGACCCCGTGCGATTCCATCGGCGGCTCCAACCCCTGCACGGTGTTCCTGGTCGAGGCACGCGGCACCACGGGCGAGCACGTCCACTGGGATTCGGCCCCCGACAGCGGCTACTCCGTGGACAACCTGCCGCCGGCGCCCCCGGCGCCTTTCACGGGCGCCTACGTGGTCGGCGCAACCCACCTCCACTGGGGCGCGAACGCCGAGCCCGACCTCGCCGGCTACCGCGTGTACCGCGGCACCACCGGCGGCTTCGTGCCGGGACCGGCGAACCTGGCCGGCGAGCCCCCCGACACCGGGTTCGTGGACACGGGTCCGGCGGGGCGCTGGTACAAGCTCACGGCCGTGGACTCGCACGGCAACGAGAGTCCCGTTGCCGTGCTCGGCCCCGACGGCACGACGGACGCTCCGGATGCCCCGCTGCCCGCCGAGCTGGTGTTCGCCGGGGCCTCGCCCAACCCGTTCCGAGGCGAGACCGCCCTGCGCTTCGCTCTTCCGAGGGGAACGCACGTGAGGCTGATGGTCTTCGATGCCGCCGGCCGCCGCGTGCGTACGCTCGCCGACGGTTCGTTCCCGGCCGGGGAGCACGTGGCGCGATGGGACGGATGTGACACGGGCGGTTCGGCGGTCTCGAGCGGGCTCTATTTCGTCCGGTTCGAGGCCGAAGGGCGCCGGTTTAACGCGCGCGTGCTGGCCATCCGCTGATCGGGAACGGCCGCGGTCGCGAGGCGGCCACCTTCGCCTGCCGTTGAGGTGGTCGCCTCGCTCCGAGCAAGGCGGGCCGGAAGCCGTCGTCGAGGCACCGGTCTCGACGAGTTCACCGTTAGCCGGCCCAGGCGATCCCGATCGAGTAGTAGATCCCGAGTCCGACGAAGAAGCTCAGAACGTTCGCGAGTACGACCTTCCGTGTCAGGCCCGGAATCTCGACTCCGGCTCGTCGGGCCACCCCCCTGTAAAGGAGGGGCTCGACGATCAGGGGTATGAGCTCCGCGAGCCAGGAGAACGCCACGCCGACGATCTGCGTGGGAACGAAGGTGATCAGGTTGATCCAGACGAATGCCCGCAGGATCTGGCCGGTGGTCAGATGGGGACCCAGCCAGACGAGCATCGCGGCGCACTCGGCCACGAACCCGATCGTCGTCCCGAAGATCAAGGGCGTGAGCCCGGCCGTCCTGAGGCTGTAGAGATCGCCGAAGAACGGATCGGCGAACGCGGTGTCCAGGCTGCTGCTGACCGCGAACAGGGTCAGCAGCAAGGGCCAGGCGGCGCGTCGTGAGATACGAGTTGCCATCTTGATCGTTCCCCCGCGGAGGGCGCCCTGGAAGCCGCTCGCGCCCGGCGACCCGGTGGCGTCAGGCCAACAGCCTGATCACCGTAGCCCGGGACGGCGCGGCCAGCAGTTCCAGCACGGGTGCGTAGGCCCCCGTGGCCGCGGCTTCCATCATGTGCGCCGTCCGTGCCTCGGCAGACTCCCAATCGGCGATCTCGACCAGCAGGTCCGGATTGTCGAACACCTCGTAGCGCTGGCTGCCGAGGAAGCCGGCCTGGCTCGATCCCCGGGCGGCCATGCTTTCGATGAGGCGCTCGAGCTCGTCGCGCTTGCCGGGTTTGGCCTGCAACTCAACCATCACCTTGATTGCCATCGGAGGTTCTCCACTGATCCGTCCGGACGTCCGGGCGTGTGCTCCCGGTGATCGAGCCATCGGGGCGAATCGCGTCCCCTGGGCTGCTCCCGAGCGACCGAGGACCACCGGGGCGCGTTCAGCGCAGGTACTCGGGCAACCACTTCTCCAGGCGCCGACGCTGTGCAGGCGTCAGGTGGCGGGCACCACGGACCACGCCCATGCAGCGCCGGCTTCCGCAAAGGCAGGTGAACGGCGACGCCATGTCGTACTCCGTCGTGCAGTAGTGGAACGTCACGCCTTCGCCTTCGGCGATGTCGCGCACGGCGATCACGTCGCGGTCCAGGATTCGGGTCGTCGGTTCGCAGGCATGGTCCAGGTAGCGCCAGTAGTACCGCCGCACCAGCTCGACCGGGTCCCGGGTGCAGTCGGGGTCGAGGTGGAGCACCGGGCCGACCTGCACGGAATACTTCGTGGGCGTGGGGCTCTCTCGGCCGATGAGCCGGAACAACCGCGTTCCCCGGGGGATGTCCCGCAGCGCGACCAGGCGGCGATGGCGGGCCTGCACCAGGACGCCCACGAGGTCCGAGTCGCACTCGAGCACCTTCTCCCTCGGTCGCGCGACGAGCGTCAGCGGCTGTTCC
>CAZPVG010000073.1:0-22747 GCA_964589945.1 uncultured bacterium | reverse complement strand
CGCTCGTCCTTCGCGGCGCCGGGGCCGCGCACGCGTGTCTCGCCCGGGCGGCCGTCCTGCCCGCCGGCGAGCCCGTACGGCCCGCGCTCGCGGCGCTCGGCGATCACGGTCACGCGCGAGTCGGCGAGCAGCTCGAGCGCGCGCACGATGCCGTCGCCGCCGCGGTGGCGGCCCGCGCCGCCGCTGCCCGAGCGCACGCGCAGCGTCCGCGCGCGCAGCGGGTAGGCGTGCTCCAGCGATTCGATCGGCGTGTTGCGCGTGTTCGTCATGTGCGCCTGCATCGCGCTGGCGCCGTCCCAGCCGGGTCCGGCGCCGTGGCCGCCGCCCAGCGTCTCGTAGTAGGCGAACGGCTCGCCGGTGCGCGGATCCGCGCCGCCCACGAGCAGGTTGTTCATCGTCCCGCTGCTCGCGGCGGGCATCCGGCCAGGCAGCGCGCGGGCGAGCGCGCCCAGCACCGTGTCCACGATGCGCTGGCTCGTCTCGACGTTGCCGGCCCCGACGGCCGCCGGTGGCCGCGGGTTCACGAGCGAGCCCTCGGGCGCGCGCACCTCGACGCAGCGCAGCAGCCCGTCGTTGACGGGCAGGTCCTCCGCCAGCGCGCAGCGCACCGCGTAGAGCGAGGCCGCCTTCGTCACCGCGAGCACGGCGTTGACGGAGCCGCGCGCCTGCGGCGCCGTGCCCGCGAAGTCGAGCCTCGCCGAGCGGCCGTCGAGCGAGAGCGTCACGGCGATCCGGAGCGGCCCCGAGCCGAGGCCGTCGCCGTCGAGCCGGTCGGCGAACCGCCAGCGCCCGCGCGGCAGCGTGCCGAACGCCGCGCGCGCGCGCCTCTCGGTCGCGGCGAGCAGCGCGGCGGCGGCCGCGCGCAGCCCCGCGGCGCCCTCGCGCCGGGCCAGCTCGCGGAGCCGCCCCTCGCCCGTCACCTGGGCGCCGAGTTGCGCGGCGAGGTCGGCGCGCCGCTCGGCGGCCGTGCGGACGTTCGCGAGCACGAGCGCCTCGACGTCGCGGACGATCCGCCCTTCGCGCCGCAGGAACACCGGCGGGATGCGCAGGCCCTCCTCGAACACCTCGCGCGCGAGCGGCAGCGAACCGGGCGCGGCCCCGCCCACGTCGGCGTGGTGCGCGCGGCTGGCCACGTAGAACGACGGGCGCTTCTCGCCGGCCAGAAAGACGGGCGAGACAATCGTCAGGTCCGGCAGGTGCGTGCCGCCCGCGAACGGGTCGTTGAGCAGCACCGCGTCGCCGGGGCGGAACGGCGCGAGCGCGAGGGCGGCCTCGACCGCGCGCGGCATGCTCCCGAGGTGCACGGGGATGTGCGCGGCCTGGGCGACGAGCCGCGCGCGCGCATCGAAGATCGCGCACGAGTGGTCGAGCCGCTCGGTGATGTTGGGCGAGTGGGCCGAGCGCATGAGCGTCACGCCCATCTCCTCGGCGCACGAGGCGAAGAGGCCCTGGAAGAGCGACAGCGTGACGCCGTCGAAGCGCGGCCGGCGGCCCTGCGCGCGGCGCTCGCGCCGGCGCGTCCGGGCGCTCACCGCTTCCTCCCGCGCCCGACCACGATCGCGCCGCCCGCGTGGACGCGCGCGCTCCACCCGCGCGCGACCCACAGCGTCGCGCCGTCGTCCTCGACCACCGCCGGGCCCGCGAGGCGGGATCCGGCGGCGAGATCGTCGCGGTGCCGCAGCGCGGCCGCGACTTCGCGGCCGGCCTCCCACACCCGCGCGATGCGGCCCGGGCCGGCGACGCGCCGCGGCGGCGGCCGGCCGGCCGGCAGCGACGCGGCCAGGTGGCCGCGCACGTCGAGCGTGACGACCTGCACGCGCCGCGAGCGGTCCGCGAAGCCGTAGCGGCGCTCGTGCGCGCGGTGGAAGCGCGCGGCCAGCGTCGCGAGCGGCGCGGCGGGCACGCCCAGCTCGTGCGCCTGGCCCTCGTAGCGCGCCTCGGCGTGGCGCTCGAGCGTCACGCGCCGCCGCTCGGGGGGCGCGAAGCCCGCGAGCACGCGGCGCTCGAGCGCGCGGAACTCGCGCTCGAGCGCCGCCGTCTCGCCGGCCGCGCGCAGCACACTGCGGCTCGCCTCGCGCCGCGAGCCGCCTTCGAGCGCCCCGAGCGCGCACAGCACGCCCGCGTGGCGCGGCCACACGACCGCGCGCGCGCCGAGCGATTCGGCGAGCGCGCACGCGTGCAGGCCGCCCGCGCCGCCGAAGGCGACGAGCGCCGCGCCGCGCGGGTCCTCGCCCCGCTCCACGGACACCGCCCGCAGCGCGGCCTCCATGCGCGCGTTCGCCACGGCCAGCACGCCCGCGGCCGCGGCCCGGGCGCCCGGCAGGCGCAGCGCCCGCGCGAGCCGCTCCATCGCCGCGTGCGCCGCCGCGCGGTCGAGCCGCAGCGCGCCGCCGGCGAGCACCTCGCCCGGGAGCAGGCCGAGCACGGCGAGCGCGTCGGTCACGGTGGCCGGGCCGCCGCGGCCGTAGCAGGCCGGCCCGGGATCGGCCCCGGCGCTCTCGGGGCCCACGTGGAGCAGGCCGCCCGCGTCCACGCGCGCGATCGAGCCGCCGCCCGCGCCGACGGTGTGCACGTCGAGCGCCGGCAGCAGCACCGGCACGCCGCCGACCTCGCGGGCGCGCCGGCGCGGCAGGCCGTCGGCGCCGGACTCGCCGGCCCCGAGCAGCGCGCAGTCGGTCGAGGTGCCGCCCACGTCGAGCGTGAGCGCCGCGCGGAAGCCGCACCCCCGCGCCGACGCGAGCGCCGCCCGCAGGCCCGCGGCGGGCCCCGAGAGCAGCTGGCGCACCGGCTCGCGGGCCGCGCGCGAGGCCGGAGCGGTGCCGCCGTGCGAGAGCACGACCTCGATCCGCCCGCGCCGCGCGGCGGCGAGCGCGCCGAGGTAGCCGGAGACGCGGGGCGCGAGGAACGCGTTCGCGCAGGTGGTCGCGAAGCGCTCGGACTCGCGGATCTCGGGGGCGATCTCGCTCGAGAGGCTCACGGGCACGCCGAGACCCGCGAGCGCGCGGGCGAGCCGCCGCTCGTGCGCGGGATTCGAGAAGGCGTGCAGCAGGCCTACCGCGACGGCCTCCGGGCGCGCCGCCTTCGCGCGCCGCGCCGCCCGCCGCGCCTCCTTTGCCGTCAGCGGGACGAGCGGGCGGCCGCCCGCGGCGAGTCGCTCGCGCACGCCGAGCCGGCGCGCGCGCGGCACCAGCGGCTCCGGGCGCCGCGGCGCGAGCGCGTAGAGGTCCGGGCGGTCCTGGCGTCCGATCTCGAGCACGTCCTCGAAGCCTTCCGTGGTCAGGAACGCGACGCGGGCGCCCTTGCGCTCGAGCAGCGCGTTCGTGGCGACGGTCGAGCCGTGCCGCACGCGCGTGCGCGCGCCGGCCCCGGCGCGCGCGAGCCCCTCGAGCACGGCGCGCTGCGGCGCGGCCGGCGTGGAGGGCACCTTGAACGCCGCGCGGCGGCGGCCGTCCCAGACGACGACGTCGGTGAACGTGCCGCCCGTGTCGACGCCGACGGCGACCGCGGCCCGTTTCGGCCGGCGCCTACGCCCGGCGCTCACGGCCCCTCCGGGCGAAGTCCAGGAACAGCCCGGCCAGCAGCACGCCGGCCAGCGCGACGATGACCCAGGGCGGGATCGGCAGCTCGTGGCCCGCCCAGGCGAGCAGCCAGTAGTAGGGCAGCGCGCCGGTGAAGACGGCGATGCCGTAGCGCCAGAGCGGGTAGCGCACCGCCGCGGCCACGAGCTTGATGGGCGCGTCCGGCAGCGGCGTCGCGCGCGCGATCGCGATCGCGAGGAAGGAGGCCGACGGGAACTTCCGCAGCGTCTCCTCGAGCTTGCGCTTCGACGGCAGGAAGCGGCGCATCCACCGCCGCTCGTTCGCGAGCATCCAGCGGAAGACGGCGAGCTGCAGGACGCTGCCCGCCGCGCTCGCGGCGCCCCCGGCCGTCGCGACCTGCCAGGGCTCGAGGCCCTTCGAGTAGACGAGCAGCAGCGGCGTCGTGAACACCGCGACCGTGGCGCCGTCCACGAACAGCAGCAGGCAGAGCATCCACAGCGACTGGACGGCCACGTTGGGTCTCCGGGAGCCGGGGAGTGCGCGGAGCGCGCACGCAAACGCGGGGCACCTTGCCGCAGACCCGGGCCCGCCGCAAACGCCCGCGGCCCGGGATCACGGGGATTCCGGGCCGCGGGGGCCGGCGGCGGGGTCAGGCCGTCGGAGGCGCCGCGTACGGGTTCGAAGGCGGCGCGGGCGGCTCGGGCGGCTCGGGTGCCGGCGGCGGAGGCGGCGGCACGTCGTCCTCGCGCGGCGGCGTCGCGCCGCGGCCCCGCACGTTCGTCCACCAGGTCTGGACGGTCCGGCGGCGGTACTCGCCCCGCACCAGCGCGCCCGCGCCGAAGACGGCGAGCACCGAGGAGATGGCGATGGACAGGAACGTCAGCAGCCCGCCGACGAACCCGAACACCGGCACGACGTGGAAGAAGTCGCCCACGATCCGCATGCCGTGCAGGGCGATCACGCCCCAGATTGCGGCCTGGGCCAGAGTCGCCGCGCCGCCGCGGAAGCGGTGGACGAGCAACTCGCCGAGCAGCGCGTAGCCCACGATCACGCCCCAGAAGTACGCGACGATGAAGAACGCCACGTAGCCGACACCGACCGCCGCGGCGAGCGGGATGCCGATGATCGTGATGCACAGGATCGCGATGACGACCGCGAGCACGATGACCGATGGGACGATGAGCCCGAGCAGGAGCAGCCCGATGAGGAAGCTCATGCCGGCTTCCTCGTGCAGCGTCTGGAGCGCGGCGCCGGTCCGGCCCGGGGCGAGCTTCACGATCAGGTAAGCCACCCCCAGCATGATCAGCATCCAGAACAGGTGCGTCGCGATCTTGAAGCCCGTGCCCAGGATGTTGAACATCGGGAACCAGAGCCGGCGGTGTCCCGAGACGGGCCCGGTGACGCGGCGGCCCTTCACGATCGAGCCCGGCTGCTCGCGCAGCGTGCCGCCGAGGCACACGACGTCCTCGTCCACGACCGCGGTCGAGGTGAGCGTCACGTTGCCGCCCATCGCCGTCACGGTTCCGTGCACGACGCCGTCCACGCGGATGTCGCCGCCGAAGCTCACGACGTCGCCGTCCACCGCCTGGTCGCGGGCGACCTCGATGTCGCCGCCGAAGCGGACGATCTCGGCCGTCGTCTCGCGCGGCGCCGGCCGCGGCGCCTCGGGCGGAGCCGGCGGCGCCGGCGTGGTCACCGTGACGCCCGACTGGTCGAGCTGGACCTTCACGTCGCTCTTGCCGTCGCTGATCCGGACCTTCGGGGCCTTGCCCGCGCGCTCGAGGATCGCGACGCTCTCGGGGGGCACGGGCCGGAAGCTCATGGATTCCTGCGCGGGGGCCGACTGCAGCGCGGCGAGCAGCGCGGCCGGGGCGATCAGGGCCGCCAGGAGCAGCACGCGGAACTTCGTCATGTCATCGTCCTCCGGTCGTCACGTCAAGGTCGCCCGAAACCGTGCGCGCCTTCACCGTGGCGCCCCCGCGACCGTATTTCGCGATCATGCTCCGACGGTCCTTCTTCACCAGCGTCACCGGCAGCTCGCAGTTGATGTCGCCGCTCGTGGTGCCGAGGTCCAGCGTCGCGTCCGTGCCGCGGCCGAGGCCGATCTCCACGTCGCCGCTCGAGTTCGTGACCGTGGCCGCCCGAAGCGGGGCCACGAGGTCCAGCGTCACGCCGCCGCTCGTCGAGCGGACGTCCGAGACGCCCGCGACACCGCGCGCCTCGATCGTCCCGCTGCTCGACGTCGCCACGAGCCCGCGCGGCGCCCCGTTCACCCGGATGTCGCCGCTCGAGGTGTCGAGCACGAGTGAGTCCATCGCGCCCACGACTCGGATGTCGCCGCTCGAGGTGCTCGCGTCGAGCGGTCCGTCGGGCGAGGCCTCGATGTCGCCGCTCGAGGCGCGGACCACCGCCCGGCGCGATCCGCGCAGGCGCGTGTCGCCGCTCGAGGTGCGGACGTCCACCACACCGCCCGCGGCGTCCACGCCGCAGTCGCCGCTGCTCGTCGAGAGCGCCTGCCGCCCCTCCATGCCCCGGGTCGCGAGATCCCCGCTCGACGAGGTGATCCGCAGATCGAGCGAGGCCGGTGCCTCCACCTGGAGGTCCACCTGGTGGCTGGGGCCGACGTCGTCCTTCCCCTCGCCGCCGAACAGCAGCTCCCAGAAGTTGACCCGGATGTCCACGCGCCGCGGGTAGGTCACGCGGATCACGTAGCGGTCGCCCTCGGCCCCCGTGGTCACCCCGATCTGGCCGGCGTAGCGCCGGGCCTCGGCGCGGTCGCGGCCCCGGGTGGTCTTGACGGCCGTCACGTGGATCCGGCCGTCGGCGCTCGGGGTCACGAGGATGTCGCCGCGGGGATTGTCCGCCTCCAGGACCCGGATCCCGCGGGCGTCCGCGGCCTCGTCGCTCCGCTCCGTCAGGCGCTCCGAGGCACGCGACGGGGCCGCCGTGGCCAGCAGGGCCAGCGCGAGCAGCGGGGTGAGGATCCTGGGTTTCATGGCGGTCCCTCCAGCGGGCATCGGACGCCGGTCTTACGGGGAACCATGGGCCCGGGTTGCGTCCCGGGGGCGCCCGGGGGCGTCCCGCGGCCCGAAATGCCGAAGGGGGACCCGCCCTTGGGCGGTCCCCCTCCCGAAGCCTCGATCTGGGCCTCGTCAGTGCTGCGAGGACTCCGAGCCCATGGTCGAGCTCGAATCGGCCATCATCGCCGAGCTGTCCGCCATCGTGTCCGAACCACCGGTCATCTCACCGGAGTTGTCCGTGGCCGCCGGCGTCTCCGCAGCCTTCTGGCCGCAGCCGAGCGCGGCAATCGAGAGGGTCAGCGCGAACAGCGCGACCATCGCGAGAGCGAGAAGCTTACGCATCGTGTACGTCGTCACCTCCTCTCACGTCCACCGCGCCGGTGGTTCCGGCGACGGCCGTGCATTTCCATTCGTCGGATTGAAGCCGGTATCCAGACCTGTTGCGGCAGGGCGTCAGGCGGTGCGAGGCAAGCAGCGTCCCTGTGCTCGTCTACTTCAGTGAGGTCGCAGCACCGCGCGCGCTCGACCCGGCGGAAAGGCGCGCGTCATGAAGCGAGCGCAGGCTAGGGACGGCCTCCGGCCTTGTCAAATGGATTCCCGCCCCGCCGGCGTACGTCCGGCTATACAAGTCCTTGACCTCAAAGGCCTTGCAGGGCGGATTCCAGATCGGCCCGGAGGTCGGCGACGTCCTCGATGCCGACGGAGAGCCGGAGCAGGCCGTCCGCCAGGCCCATCGCCAGGCGCCGCTCCCGGGGGACGGCCGCATGGGTCATCGAGGCCGGGTGGCAGACCAGGCTCTCGACGCCGCCGAGGCTCTCGGCCCGGGTGAACAGGCGGAAGCGGTTGAATACCGCTTCGCCCGCGGCCTGCGAGCCGTCGCCAGGCACGAACGAGATCATGCCGCCGAAGCCCGTGGCCTGGCGCTTCGCGAGCTCGTGCTGGGGGTGCGAGGCCAGCCCCGGGTAGAAGACCTTCGTCACGCCCGGGTGCTTCTCGAGCAGGGCCGCCAGCTCGCGGGCGTTCGCGTCGTGCTGGCGCATGCGCACCGCCAGCGTCTTGGTGCCCCGCAGGCAGAGGAAGCAGTCCATCGGCCCCGGCACCGCCCCGGCGGCGTTCTGCAGGAAGCGCAGCTGCTCGGCGAGCTCCGCGTCCGAGGTCACGAGCGCGCCTCCGACCATGTCGCTGTGGCCGTTCAGGTACTTCGTGACCGAGTGGAGCACGACGTCGGCGCCCAGCGCGAGCGGGCGCTGGAAGAAGGGGGTCATGAACGTGTTGTCCACGAGCGTGCGGATCCCGCGGCGCCGGGCCCGGTCCGAGATCGCGCGGATGTCCGCGAGCTGCATGAGCGGGTTCGTCGGCGTCTCGGCCCAGACGAGCTTCGTGTGCGCGTTGAACGCCGCCTCGACGTTCGCCGGGTCGCTGGCGTCCACGAACGTGAAGTCGAGGCCGTGGCGCTTCCAGACGCGCTCGAAGAGCCGGTAGGTGCCGCCGTAGGTGTTGTTCCCGCACACGACGTGGTCGCCGGCCGAGAGCGTCTGCATCACGGCGTTCGTGGCCGCGAGCCCGGAACCGAAGCACAGGCCGTGCGCGCCGCCCTCGAGCGCCGCGAGGTTCCGCTCGAGCGCCGCCCGGGTCAGGTTGTGGGTGCGCGCGTACTCGAAGCCCTTGTGGTGGCCGAGCGACTCCTGCGCGTACGTGGACGTCTGGTAGATCGGGGTCATGACCGCGCCGGTCGCGAGGTCGGGCTCCTGCCCCGCATGAACGGCCTTCGTCGCGAACCCCGCGTCGGGACCGATCGAGCTGCCACCCATCATTCGCCTCCCGCGATGAACTGGAGCATGTCGTACCGCGTCAGGATTCCGGTCACCGCGCCGCCCTGGCGGACGAGCACGGCGGCGTTGCGCGAGGCGAGCAGTCTCGTGATCGTCTCGGCCGGCTCCTCGCTCCCGACGACGGGAAGCGGGCCGGCCATGTACTCGTCCACGCTCTTCTCGAGGCTCGCCGGGCTCGCGAGCGCCAGGCGCAGCACCTCGCCCTCCTCGAGCGTGCCCACGACCTCGCCCCCGCGGAAGACCGGGACCTGGGAGACGTCGTGCTGCTCGATCAGCGTCAGCGCGCGGCGCAGCGGCTCGCCCGACTCCACCGAAATGAGCTGGCGCAGGCGCGGGGTCTTGCCCGACAGCAGGCCGGCGACGCGGGCCGACGAGAGGTCGAGCAGGTGGTTGTCGCGCATCCACTCGTCGTTGTGGACCTTCGTCAGGTAGCGCTCGCCCGTGTCCGGAAGCAGGACGACGACGAGGTCGTCGGGGCCGCACTCCTTCGCGACCTGCAGCGCGACCCAGACCGCCATGCCCGCCGAGCCGCCGACGAAGATCGCCTCCTCGCGCGCGAGCCGCCGCGCGGTGTTCAGCCCGTTCCAGTCGTCGCAGGAGATCACGCGGTCCACGACGCCGAAGTCGGTCGCGCCGGGGATGAAGTCCTCGCCCACGCCCTCGATCTTGTAGGTGTGCGCCTCGCCGATCTCACCCGTCTCCTTGTAGTGCTTCAGGATCGAGCCCACCGGGTCCGCGCCGACGACCTCGACCTTCGCGCTCTGCTCCTTCAGGTAGCGCCCCGTCCCGGTGATCGTGCCGCCGGTGCCCATGCCCGCCACGAAGTGGGTGATCTTCCCGGCCGTCTGGTTCCACAGCTCGGGGCCCGTCGTGGCGTAGTGGGCCGCCGGGTTCGCGGGGTTGTTGTACTGGTCCGTGAGCACGGCCCCCGGGCGCTCGGCGGCCAGGCGCTTCGCCACGGAGTAGTACGAGTCCGGGTGGTCGGGCTCGACCGCGGTCGGGCTCAGGAACACCTCGGCCCCGAAGGCCTTGAGGAGGTTCACCTTCTCGCTCGAGACCTTGTCGGGCATGCAGAAGGCGGCGCGGTAGCCCTTCACCGCGGCGACCATCGCGAGCCCGAGGCCGGTGTTGCCCGAGGTGCACTCGACGATCGTGCCCCCGGGCTTCAGGCGCCCGCGGCGCTCCATGTCCTCGACCATGGCGAGCCCGATGCGGTCCTTCACGCTCCCGCCGGGGTTGAAGAACTCGACCTTGCCGAGCACGGGACACGGAAGACCGCGCGCGACTTCGCGCAGGCGCACGAGGGGCGTGCGGCCGACCGTGTCGAGGATGGACTCGAAATACTGGACGCCGTCGAGGACCTTGCTCACCGGAGCCTCGCTGTCGTTGCGGGAGGGGGCGCGTCGGGGACCGGCCGGCGCACCCCGCGAGGCGTGTGGCGGGGCCGCGTGCTCTGGGCCGGGCGAGAAGCTAGGCGGTGCCTCTCGGCAGCGTCAAGCGCGCGTCGCGCGGGCCCGGAAGCGGGACGGCCCCCGGACCGCTTCGGTCCGGGGGCCGTCGTCCGCCGTCGCGGCGGTCAGTGGCCCCCGCCCGTCATCTTCTCCTTCATCACGCTCTTCGGCAGCTTCGGCAGCTTCGCCGGCGGCTGGTGCAGGATGTGCGGCTCGAAGGTCGCGAAGTCGAACTCGGGGCTCGTGTCCTTCGTGTGGCACTGCCGGCACGTCGCCTCGGTGATGCGCCGCGCCTGCGCGGGATAGGCCTCGTGCTGCGTGCCCATGCCGTGGCAGTTCTCGCACTGGACGTTCCCGAGCTTGGTCGCGTCGGCGCCGATGTGGAACCCGCCCGGCTGGTCGTAGCCGACGCTGTGACACTTGATGCACTCGGGCGTCGCGTCCTTGTGGGCGTCCACGAGCGTCTGCCAGGCCCGCGCGTGCTTCGTCGTCTTCCACTGCTCGTACTCGGGCTTGTGGCAGCGCGCGCAGATCTCGTCGCCCACGAAGTGGTCCGCATTCATCTCGCTCGAGCCGCTCTGGAGCCGCGACTGGTCCCGCTTGAGCTGCTCCTCCTGCTGCTTCTTGCGCAGGAAGTCGTTGAACGCGTCCTCGAAGCTCTTCGTGAGCTGGAGGATCTCGGGCTTCTCACCGACCTCGGGGCCGAGCACGAAGGTCTCGTTCTCGCCCGAGACCATGTGCTTGCTCGCGTTCAGCGTGAGGATCGTGCGGCCGATGTACTGGCCCTGCTCACCGCCGTAGCACGCGATCGTGTTCTTGATGAGCCGGCCCTTCTGGAGCAGCGGCACGTTGCGGCCGACGATGATCACGTCGATCCCGTCCACGGCCGTGACGAGGTCCTCGCTCTCGACCTTGCCGAGCTGCGAGAGCGCCACGATCACGGTCGCGCCCTTCTTCCTGAGCTCCGCCACCGTCCGTTTCGCGGCCTCGACCGGGTCCTCGACGGTCACCGAGTCGCGCGAGATGCCGTAGTCCACCTTGTCGCTGGACAGCCCGAGGATGCCCACCGTGACCGTGCCCTTCTTGACGATCAGGTACGGATTGACCAGCGGCTTGTTCGTGATCTTGTTCCAGAGGTTCGACGAGACCAGCGGCAGCTTGCTGCGCTTCCAGTTGGTCAGCAGGAAGCTGAGGCCGTAGTGAAGCTCCTTGTCGCTCACGTTCACCGCGTCGGTGTGCAGGAGCTTCATGGCGTCCATGAGGAACCAGGCGTCCTGCTCGTAGTTCTCGGCTTCCGGGAAGAAGTAGCCGTTGTCCACGAGGAGGTACTGGCCGTACTGGACCGCGATGCTGTCGACGAAACTCGCCCGCCGGGCGAGGCCCCCTTTGGGCGTGTGTCAGCCACAGGGGCTGGTCTTCCCCTTCACGTCGGTCGTGGAGAGGATGACCAGCTTGTCGGGCTCGAGGACCTTGGCGGCCTTGGTGGCGGCCCCGGCCAGGAGCGCGACGACGAACAGGGCGGCCAGCACCGCGCCCAGACGTGCGACGAGCGACTTCATGGGTATGGGAGTCTCCGGAATGGGAGGATCCAGCGGCCTGCGAGCGGGTACAGGAGTCCGCGAAGTCTAGGGAGCGTGTGCGGGCCGGGTCAAGGAAACAGCCCGTTTCGGCACGGACTTGGCCCGTTCTGAACAGGATACGGCGCCCCCGCGGGCCGGCGGCGCGCCGCGGCGCGCCACGCCCGCCGCCGCGCGGCTCAGTCCTCGAGGCGGAACGCGCGCAGCAGGCTCGCGGACGGCACGCGCCGGCTCGAGCCGGCGTGCACGATGCGAACCTCGAATCCGTATCGGTCGAGCCCGAAGTGGCGCTCGATCAGCCGGACGAGGCCTTCGACCGTGGCGTCGGCGCGGATCGTGCGCCCGCGGCGTCGCTGGCCGTGCGCGCGGGTGAGGCCCGCCTCGAGGCCCTCCTGGTACGCGGTGCGGCAGAGCTTCTCGAGCGAGCGCCAGTGCTGCCGGCGCAGCCGGTTCAGCGTGCGGGTCTGGGTCATGCGGACTCCTGTCGGGAAGAGCCGGACGGGGGGAGGACGCCCGCACTGTAGACCCGCGCTTCGGCGCGCCGCCAGCCTCGCACAGGCCGGCGCGGGCCTGTTCGGCGTGGCGCTCCCGGCGTGCGCTCACCTATGCTGCCGCGTCCGCACGCCGCGCACGCCGTCCCATCCCGGAGGTCCCGAGCCGCATGTCCCTGTCCCCCGGCACGAAGCTCGGGCCGTACGAGATCACCGCACCGCTCGGAGCCGGAGCGATGGGCGAGGTGTACCGCGCGCGCGACCCGCGCCTGGCGCGCGACGTCGCGATCAAGGTGCTGCCGGCCTCGTTCGCCGCCGACGCCGAGCGGCTGCAGCGCTTCGAGACGGAGGCGCGCGCGGCCGGCGCGCTCAACCACCCGAACATCGTCGCCGTCTTCGACCTCGGCGTGCAGGACGGGCTGCCCTACGTCGTCGAGGAGCTGCTCGACGGCGAGACCCTGCGCCAGGCGCTCGCGAATGGCGCGCTGGGGCCCCGCCGCACGATCGAGATCGCGGCGCAGGTCGCCCGCGGGCTGGCGGCGGCCCACGACCGCGGCATCATCCACCGTGACCTCAAGCCCGAGAACCTGTTCGTCTGCCGCGACGGACGTGTGAAGGTGCTCGACTTCGGGCTCGCGAAGCTGCTCCCGCAGGGGAAGGCCGCGTCGGGAGACTCGCTCACGGCCGAGGTGACGGCCTCGGGCATGCTGCTCGGTACCGCGGGCTACATGGCGCCCGAGCAGGCGCGCGGCGCACCCGCCGACCACCGCTCCGACCTCTTCGCGCTCGGCGTCGTGATGCACGAGATGCTCGGGGGCGCGAAGCCCTTCTCGCGCGGCTCCGCCGTGGACACGCTGCACGCGATCCTGCACAGCGACCCGCCCGAGCTCTCCGGCGTGCCGCCGGCGCTCACGCGTATCGTCCAGCGCTGCCTCGAAAAGGAGCCGGCGCGGCGCTTCCAGTCGGCGAGCGACCTCGCGTTCGCGCTCGACGCGCTCTCGGACCCCTCGGGCACGACCGCGGCGCCGGTGCTCCCGGCCGCGCCGCGGCGACGCTTCCCGGTGGCGTGGGTCGTCGGCGCCGTCGCGGTGCTGATCGCGGCGGCCGGCGGCTGGCTCGCGGCCTCCTCGCGGGCGCCCTCGGCACCGCGGTTCACGCGTCTGACGTTCCGCAACGGCAGCCTCGGCCAGGCGCGCTTCCTGCCCGAC
This sequence comes from uncultured bacterium, assembly GCA_964589945.1. Classification (GTDB taxonomy): domain Bacteria; phylum Eisenbacteria; class RBG-16-71-46; order RBG-16-71-46; family RBG-16-71-46; genus CAIXRL01. Next base: position 9,629 of record CAZPVG010000073.1, on the reverse strand, counting down.
GGCAAGAACGCGGTGTTCGACGCCCAGTGGGACGGGCGCGCGCCCGAGGTCTTCCAGGTTCCGTTCGACTTCCCCGCCGCGCGCTCGCTCGGGCTGGTGCCCCGGTCGCTCCTCGCGGTCTCGCCCGGCGGCGAGCTCGCCCTGGACCGGGGCCGGCCGACCCCGCCCTACTTCCCGCTCGGCGGCATGCTCGAGCGGGTGGGCGTCTCGGGCGGCAGCCCGCGGGCGATCGTGGACTCCGTCAACTGGGCGGACTTCGCACCCGACGGCCAGGCGCTCGCGGTCGTGCGCTTCGACGCCACCCACGCGCTGCTCGAGTATCCGCAGGGGCACGTGATCCTGCGCTCCAACTTCGGACTGTCGTTCCCGCGCGTCTCGCCCGACGGCCGCAGCATCGCGTGCGTCGAGAACCCGGTCCAGAACGACGACCGCGGCCACATCGCGCTCGTGACGCGCGACGGGAAGCTGAAACGGCTCACCCGCGAGTTCGAGTCCATCGCCGGCCTCGCGTGGTCCGCGGACGGACGGGAGATCTGGTTCACCGCGGCGAACGTGGGCATTCACCGCTCGCTCTGGAGCGTGCGCCCCGGCCGGCCGGCCCGGCAGCTGCTCTCGGCGCCGACCGGGCTCGTGCTCCAGGACATCGCGAAGAACGGCGACGTGCTGATCGCGCGCGAGACCATCCGCAACGTCGTCCAGGCGCGGCTCGCCGGGGACGCCGAGGTGCGCGACCTGTCGTGGTTCGACTTCTCCGTCGTGGACGACATCACGCCCGACGGGCGCACGATCCTCTTCGACGAGGAGAGCGAGAGCGCGGGCACTCTCTACGCCGCCTGCATGCGCCGGGCCGACGACGCCGCGCCCGTGCGCCTGGGCGACGGCCTGCCGATCGCGTTCTCGCCCGACGGCGCCTGGGCGGTCTCGTTCGTCCCTTCGAACCCGCAACGCGTGGTGCTCCTGCCCACGGGCCCCGGCCAGCCGCGCCCGCTGGACCTGGGCCCGCTGGCTTCCATGGTCATCGCCGGCGGCTGGATGCCCGACGGCCGGCACGTGCTCGTGTGCGGGAACGAGGCGGGCAAGGCTCCCGCGCTCTGGCTCCTCGACGTCGCCGGAGGGCCGCCGAAGCAGGTGTCGCCGGGGGGGATCACCCTGCTCTCCCGCCAGTCGGGTGTCGTCTCGGGTGACGGCCGCCGGGTGCTGTGCCAGGGTCCGGACTCCCGGCCCGGCATCCTCGACCTCGAATCGAAGTCCATGGAGGCGATTCCCGGCGTCGATCTGGCGCTGCAGTTCTTCGGCTGGGGGCCGGACGGCCGGAGCCTGCTCGCCTTCGAGCGCGGGCAGAACCCGACTCCGGTCTTCCAGATCGACGTCCGGACGGGCGCCCGCCGCAAGCTGATCGAGATCCCGCACGCCCCGTGGGAGTCCATCATCGGGGTGCGCATGGCGGACGACCTGAAGAGCTACGCCTTCACGACGAACAGCGTCCTCAACGACCTCTACCTGATGCGCGGCCTGCGCTGACCGCCCCGCCCCGGCGGGCGCTGGCGTGCGGCACCGCCGCGGGCTAGTGTTCGCGCCCCATGGCCACGTACGACGCGCTCAGCGAAACCGAGTGGGTGCAGGTCGAGCGGATCCACGACCTGCTCGACGAGGGCGAGATCGAGGAGGCCCGCATCGCCCTCGACGCGATGCTGCGCCGCAAGCCGAAGCAGCCCGACCTGCGGATCGTGGACGCCACGATCCACCTCGAGGAGGGCGAGCCCGCCCGGGCGCTCGCCTCGCTGCGCGGTGCCGAGCGCTCGGCGGACCCGGCGCACTTCTTCTACCTGCGCGCGGCCGCCCGCTTCGACCTCGTGCAGTTCGAGGCGGCACGTGAGGACGCGGAGCAGGCGCTCGCCATCCACGCCGACTACGGCCACGGCTGGGACCTGCTGTCGCGGATCCGCGAGCACCTCGGGGACGACGCCGGCGCCACCGAAGCGGCGGCGAAGGCGGAGGCGATCGATCCCGAGGCGTTCCCGCCGGCGCTCGAGGTACCGCACGAGGAGTTCGACGTGCTCGTCGAGAAGGCCGTCGCCGAGCTGCCGAAGCCGATCCGCGAGAAGCTCGACGAGATGCCCGTGATCGTGCAGGACCTGCCCTCGCGCGAGATGCTCGCCGAGGAGGACCCGCCGCTCACGCCGGACCTGCTGGGGCTCTTCGTCGGCCGGCACATCTTCGCGCGCTCGAGCGCCGAGTCGCCCGGCGCGCCGGGTGCGATCTTCCTGTTCCGGAAGAACCTCCTCCGCGCGTGCACGGACCGCGAGGAGCTCGCGCGCGAGGTGCGCATCACGGTCCAGCACGAGGTCGGCCACCTCATGGGCCTCGACGAGGACGAGCTGGACGACTGGGGGCTCGCCTAGCAGTCCCGCGGCCGGGGCGGCCCCGACAGCTCCTCCGTTTGAGCGGATGGCGGGCCTCTGTCACACTTTCGGGCGTCGCCAGCCGCTGCAGGCGTGAGGCCCCCCGGCTCGGACCCCACCGACGGATGCCATCCTCCGGAGGTGCCCCATGTCCGGTCGTCGGGCCGATTTCGTTCCTGCCCCTGCCCTGGCCATCGCCCTGGCGGTGCTCGCGTTCCCCGCGACCAGCCACGCCACCTGGTCCACCGATCCCGCCGTCGACAACCTCGTCGCGCAGGACCACGTCCAGCTGATCTCGGGAGCGGCCCACGTCGCCTGCACGGACGGCGCCGGCGGGTTCTACGTCGGCTGGTCGAGCGTCACCGCCGCGGGCACGTTCGCCGTCGTCCAGCACGTGCTCGAGGACGGGACGATCGCGCCCGGCTGGCCGGCGAACGGATTGCGCGCGAGCACCTATTCCAGCGTGCAGGGCCAGGTGGACATCGCGCCCGACGGCGCGGGCGGGGTGCTCGTGGCCTGGCAGGACAACCGCACGGGCAACTTCGACATCTTCGGGCAGCGGATCGACGGCGCGGGAAACCGGCTCTGGGGCGATGGCGTGTATCTGTCGTTGCTCGGAAACGACGATCAGTACCCGCGGATCACCGACGACGGCGCCGGCGGCATGTTCGCGGTCTGGCAGTACGCCTACGCGTCGAACGACCACGACGTCTACGCCATGCACATCCTCCCAGGTGGCGTCCGCGACCCCGCGTGGACCTCCCCGAGCCAGCCCATCAGCGCCTCGGGCTATGAAGAGGAGTACCCCGTGATCGCCTCGGACAGCGCGGGCGGCTTCTGGCTCGCCTGGGAGGACAACCGGAACGGCACGGACTTCGACGTCTACGCGGGCCGCTACACCGCCACGGGCCTCGCGGCCCCGGGGTGGGTGGAAAACGGAAGTGACGTGACCCCGGCCGCGGCCAGTGACCAGTTCGCCCCGACCCTGACCTCCATCCCGGGCGGCGGCTGCTACGTCACCTGGACGGACAACCGGTCGGGCAACCAGGACATCTACATGACCCGCATGGACCCGGGGACGAGTGGCGGGTCCGCGCTGGGCGGCGATGCGCCGGTCGTGACCAACACGGCGCTGCAGGTGCCGTCGTCCGCGTGCTCGGACGGTGCGGGCGGCCTGTACGTCACCTGGATGGACTATCGCTACAACGGCCCGAATCCGTACCTCATCCACCTGCGCGCCGACGGCTCGCGCTACCCCGGCTGGAGCGTGGACGGGCTCGAGGCGGGCTACGACACCGGCTTCGACCCGTACGTCGCGCCCGACGGGAGCGGCGGCGTCTACCTGGCCTTCGACGACCAGGCCACCGGCTACAGCGACGAGCGGGTGGATCACTTCAACGCGGACGGGTCGATTGCGACGGGCTGGAACGGCAACGGCGTCCTGTTCTGCACCGCGGTCGACAACCAGCTCTATCCCCAGGTCGTCCCGGACGGATCGGGCGGCGCCGTGATCACCTGGTGGGACCATCGGAGCGGTGTCGGGCTCGACCACTACGCGCAGCGCATCGACCGCTACGGCGCGCTGGCGGATGCGCGGCCCGCGATCACCTCGGTGCGCGACGTGAAGGCCGACCAGGGCGGCCGGGTGCAGCTCACCTGGAGCGCCAGTTACCTCGACGCGTATCCCGGCGCCGCGATCGGCAGCTACTGGATCTGGCGGCAGGCGCCGGCGTCGCTGGCCCAGACGGCCGTGCGCGCGGGCGCCGCATGGGCCGGCCCCGCCGACGATCCGGCGGCGCTCGCCGAGGGCGGACGGCGCGTGTTCGCGCCCGCACGCGGGACGCAGGCGGCCGCGACCGGCTGGGCGTGGGAGTTCCTCGCCGCCCCCCCGGCCAACCAGAGCGCGAGCTACAGCTACGTCGCCTCCACGCTCGTGGACTCGACCGCCGGGCACAACCCCTACACCGTCTTCCTGGTCGAGGCGCACGCCGCCTCGAGCGGCGCGTTCTGGGCGTGCGCCCCCGACAGCGGCTATTCGGTGGACGACCTCGCGCCCGCCACCCCGTCGCCGTTCGCAGGCACCTATGCCTCCGGCACCACCTCGATGACGTGGGGCGCGAACCACGAGGCCGACCTCGCGGGCTACCGCCTGTACCGGGGCAGCGACACGGGCTTCGTGCCCGGCCCGGGGAACCTCGTCACGGCGCTGTCGGACACCGCCTTCGCGGACGCCGCCGGTGCGCCCTACGTCTACAAGCTCACCGCGGTGGACCTCCACGGCAACGAGTCACCCGTCGCAACGCTCGTGCCGCAGGGCACCACCGCTTCGGACGGCACACCGCCGGCCGCGCTCGAGCTGTCGCTCGGCGGCGACAACCCGTCTCGCTCGGGTGCGGTGCTGCGCTTCGCGCTGCCCCATGCCGGGCCCCTGCGCCTGGCGATCTTCGACGCGCAGGGACGGCGCGTTCGCACGCTCGCCGCCGGCCCGTTCGCCGCCGGCCGCTACACTCGGCGCTGGGACGGCACGGACGAATCGGGCGCGCGCGTGGCGGGCGGCCTGTACTTCGCGTCCCTCGAGGCGGACGGGCGCGCCCTGCGCCGGAAGCTCGTGATCCTCCGGTAGAGCGCGGCAGGCGTGCTGGCGGGGCCGCGCAGGCGGGCGGCCCCGCTCAGCCCTCGCGCGCCGCGCGGATCGAGGCCGGCGTGATCGGCAGCCGCCGCACGCGCACGCCCGTGGCGGCGAAGACCGCGTTGCCGATCGCCGGCGCGGCCATCGGCACGGCATGCTCGCCGAAGCCGCCCGGCTGGTCGTCGCCGGGGACGAACTCGACGTCGAGCTCCGGCAGCTCGCCCATGCGGAGCACGCCGTAGTCCGCGAAGCCGCGCGCGACGGCGCGGCCCTTCTCGAACGCCATCGCGCCCCGCAGCGCGTACGAGAGCCCCCAGGTGATGCCGCTCTCGGCCTGCCCCGCGAGCCCAAGCGGGTTGAGCGCGAGCCCGCAGTCCGCGACGCAGGTGATCCGGTGGACGCGCAGGTCCGAGAGGTCGGGGGCGAGCGAGACCTCGGCCACCTGCGCGATGTAGCTGCTCGCGTCGTAGCTGTTCACCGCGAGGCCCCGGCCGCGCCGCCGGCCGTCCTGCGGCAGGGGACGGTCCCAGCCCGCCCGGGCGGCGGCCCGCTCGAGGACGCGCGCGAGCCGACCGCGGTCGATGCGCTGCCGCCCCACCTCGCGCACGCCCCCGCCGAGGAGCCCGAGCCGGAACGCCAGAGGGTCGCGCCCCGCGAGCGCGGCCATCTCGTCGAGGAACGACTCGCGCGCCCACACGGTGGACGGGTACTCCACCGCGCGCCAGGGTCCGTGCGGGACCGGGCTCGGCACCTTGATCGCCGTCGCGCGCAGGTTCGGCACGTCGTAGGGGTTGTCGAACGAACCCCAGGGCGAGCCCTCCTCCTCGAAGTCCACCGGGGGCGACGGCTGCGCGCCGGGCCCGTAGAGCGGCCGGCCCTCGTGGATGCCGTAGATGCTGAGGTCACAGAGCGTCGAGCGGTGTTCGAGCGCCACGAGCCGGCCGGTCGCGTCCAGCCCCCCCGTGAGGCGCTCGCCCGTGCACGGCTGGAAGTAGCCCTGCCGCATCTCGTCCTCGCGCGTCCACACGACCTGCACGGGCCGCGCGAGCGCCTTCGAGATCTCGCACGCCTCCGCGACGTAGTCGGCGAAGAGCCGCCGGCCGAACGCGCCGCCCATCGGGACCGCGCGGACGCGGATCGCGTCCTCGGGGAGCCCCGTGACCTTCACGGCCTGCTGCAGGCTGCGGAACTGCGTCTGCGTCGGCGCCCAGACGTCGGCGGCGTCCGCGCGCACGTCGGCGGTGCAGTTCATGACCTCGAGCGGCGCGTGGGCCTGGAACGGGAACGTGTAGGTGGCCTCGTGGCGCTTCGCCGCGGCGTCGAGCGCCCCGGGCGCGTCCCCCTCGATCCTCACCCGCGCGTCCGCCCGGTCGAGCCAGCCGGGCAGCGCGGCTTCGAACGCCGACGAGGCGAAGTCGCGATGCGGGCCCTCGTCCCATTCGATCCGGAGCGCGCGCCGCGCCTTCATCGCCGCCCACGTGCCGGTCGCGACCACCGCGACGCCCTCCTGGATGCCCGAGCGCACCGCCCGCACGTACCGCACGCCCGGCTGCGCGAGCGCCGCCGCGGCGTCGAAGCGCACGAGCCGCGCACCCAGCACGGGGCCGCGCTCGATGCTCGCGAAGAGCATCGCGGGCACGCGCACGTCCAGGCCGTAGTCGAGCGCGCCGGTCACGATCGCGGGCCCGTCCACGCGCCTCACGGGATGGCCGATCAGGCGGAACTCCGACGGGTCCTTGAGGCGCGGCTCCGCCGGCTTCTCGCGCCGCGCGGCCGCGTCGGCGAGCTCGCCGTAGCCGAGCTTCCGGCCGCTCGGCGGGTGGACCACCGTGCCGGACTCCGCGCGGCACTCGCCGGCGGGCACGCCCCATCGATCCGCGGCGGCGCCGACCAGCATCTCGCGCGCGGTCGCGCCCGCGCGCCGCAGGCCCTCCCAGGTGCCGCGCACCGTCCAGCTCCCGCTCGTGTGCAGGCGGATGTTCCGGAACTTCGGCCCGGTCACGGCCTGCTCGAGGCGGACGGCCTCCCAGTCGGCCTCGAGCTCGTCGGCGAGGATCATCGCGAGCAGCGTGCGCGCGCCCTGTCCCATCTCGTGCCGGATGATCGTGAGGGTCACGATCCCGTCGGCCGCGACGCGCACGAGCACGTTCGGCTCGAAGCCCCCGTCGCCGTCGCCGAAGGCGGGGTCCGCGGCCCCGCCGGACGCCGCGCGCACGAGCTCGGGCGCGAACCCGGCCACCACGAGCCCCGAGCCCGCGATCGCCGAGCGGCGCAGGAACTCCCGCCGGGAGAGCGTCACCGCTCCCTCGCCGCGGCCGCCGCGCGACGGATCGCCCCGCGCATGCGCCCGTAGGTGCCGCAGCGGCACACCGAGTCGGCGAGCGCTTCGTCGATCTCGGCGTCGGTCGGGTCCGGCGACGAGGCGAGCAGCGCGGCCACGGTCATGATCATCCCCGGCTGGCAGAAGCCGCACTGGGCGACGTCCGCTTCGAGCCACGCCCGCTGCACCGGGTGCAGGCCCTTTGCGCCGAGCCCCTCGATCGTCGTGAAGCGGCGGCCGGCCGCCTCCGCGGCCGTCACGAGGCAGGAGCGCAGCGCGCGCCCGTCCTCGTGCACGGTGCAGGCGCCGCAGGCGCCCTCGCCGCAGCCGAACTTCGTGCCGGTGAGCCCGAGCGGCTCGCGCAGCACCCACAGCAGCGGCGTGTCCGCCTCGACCTCGACGCGTCGCCGCGCTCCGTTGACGGTGAGCTCGTAGACCGGCATGCGCGGCACGCTAGTCGCCTCTCCGGTCCGGCTCCGCCCGCCGATCGCCGAACGCGGCCATCGCCGGCCCGGGCGCGGCGAGGGTCGCGGCCGGCGCCCCGGGCCCGGCTACGTCCCCAGCAGCTCCGGCACCACGGCGCCGGCGGCGGCGCGCAGCCACAGGCCGCCGAAGGCGCCGTGTTCCCCGATCCCGTAGTCGTCGTCGGGATTCACCTCGACGACGGGCGCGCCCTTGGCGCTCATGCTCTCGACGATCGCGGCGGCCGGATAGACGACCCCGGCGGTGCCGACCACGAGCACGGCGTCGGCGCGGTTCACGGCCTCGAACGACGCGTCGAGCGCCTCGGGCGGAATCGACTCGCCGAACCACACCACCGCCGGCCGCTCGAGCGCGCCGCAGCAGGGCGAGACCGGCAGCTCGTGGTAGACGAGCGCGTGCTCCTCGCGCTCGCGGCCGCAGGCCGTGCAGCGGTTGCGCCACAGCGAGCCGTGGAAGCGTACGACGCCCTCGTGCCCGGCGCGCTCGTGCAGCCCGTCCACGTTCTGCGTCACGAGCACGCCGCGGGGCGAGCCGTCCTCCGCGAGGCGCTTCGACCACGCGGCGATCGCGACGTGCGCGGCGTTCGGCGAGCAGAGGCGGACCGTGCCGCGGCGCTCGAGGTACCAGTCCCACACCGTGCGCGGGTCGTTCTCGAACGACTCGGAGTTCGCGAGCTCGCTGAAGTGGCGGTTCCGCCAGTAGCCTCCGGGCCCGCGGAAGACGGGCACACCGCTCTCGGCCGAGATGCCGGCCCCGGTGAGCACCAGCAGGAAGCGCGCCCGGTCCAGGACCCGGCGCGCTTCGTCGATCGTCGCGGAGATCACGGCCCCTCCCTATTTCACGACCACCTCGCCAGAGAACCTGGCCAGGCCGCACGCATAGTGGAAGGTGCCCTTGCGATCGGTCGGGATGCTGATCCGCACGTCTTCGTCGAGGGGAAGGTCGTACTTGAGCCCGGTCTCGACGAAGATGGCCTCGGTCGCACACGTCGAGTCCGACACGCGCTTCATCACGAGCACGGCCGGCTGGCCCTGCTTGAACGTCACCTTCGCGGGAACGTAGCCGTCGTCGGTGACCTGGACGTGGACCTCTGCCGGACCGGGGCCGGCGCCGCAGCCCGCCAGCGCGACGAGCGCCGCCAGCGCGAGCGCCCACGCGATCGTCCTCTTCATGCTTCCGATCTCCCGCCGCGTCGTGCGCGGTCCCGTGCGTTGCCGGATGGCCGCGTCCCGCGCGGCGAATCCCGGCGGGACGGTAGCACTCCGGCGGGCCGGCGTCAGCGGAAGCGTCGCAGGCGCAGGCTCGAGGTGACGACGCTCACGCTCGAGAGCGCCATCGCCAGCGAGGCGAGCATCGGGTGCAGGGTCCCGCGCCAGCCCCACAGCGGCCCGCCGGGGCCGTTGTGGGCGAGCAGCGGGGCCAGCACGCCGGCCGCCACCGGGATCAGCACGACGTTGTAGGCGAACGCCCAGAACAGGTTCTGGCGGATCACCTGCATCGTGCGACGCGCGAGCCGCAGGCCGTCGCGCACGGCCGACAACTCGCCGCGCACGAGCGTCAGGCCGCTCGCCTCCATCGCGACGTCGGTGCCGCTCGCCATCGCCACGCCCACGTCCGCCTGGGCCAGCGCGGGAGCGTCGTTGATCCCGTCGCCCACCATCGCCACCCGGCGCCCTCGTCCCTGCAGCCACTCGACCTTCGCGCGCTTTTCGGCCGGCCGCACGTCGGCGAGCACGCGCTCGCGGTCGATGCCGGCGCCGTCGGCGATCGCGTGCGCGGTGCGCGCGTGGTCGCC
>CAZPVG010000072.1:0-22777 GCA_964589945.1 uncultured bacterium | reverse complement strand
GGCGCGCCGCTCACTTCGCGTACGTGCCGACCAGCTCGGCGGTCGCCAGCACGTGGCCCTTCATGGTCTCGAGCAGGCGCGGCTTCGTCGGGTGGTGCAGGTCGGCGAGCTTCGTGTCGAGCGCGTAGAGCCGGAAGAAGTAGCGGTGCCGGCCGATCGGCGGGCACGGCCCGCGCCAGCCGGGCTTCTTCCAGTCGTTGAGCCCGTCGAGCGCGCCGCCGGGCGCCCTCCCCGCCTTCACGCCCTCGGGCAGCGACCGCGCGTCGGCGGGCAGGTCGTAGAGCACCCAGTGCACCCAGACGACCTTCGGCGCCGCCGGGTCGGGCGCATCGGGGTCGTCCACGATCAGCGCGAAGCTCTTCGTACCTTCGGGCGCGCCCGACCATTCGAGCGCGGGCGAGACGTCGGCCCCGGCGCAGGTATGGCGCTTCGGGATGCCGGAGTCCGGCTCGAATGCCTTCGAGGCGAGGCGGAACGCCGCCGTCTTCGCGGGCGGCACCTTCGGGCCGCTCGCGCCCGCCCCGGCCAGCGCGAGCAGGATGAGGATGGTGAGTTGCATGGAGCCTCCTCAGGGGAGCGCGGCCGGACCCGTCGCGTCGCGGAGTATCGCGCCGGCGGCGCACGCGACACAGCCCCGCGCTCGCCCGGGAGGGGCCGGCCCGCCCCGGGCCGCGCCCGGCGCCCTTCCGGCCGCGCCGGAGCGCGCGCGGTTCGCGCGGCGGCCCGGCTGCCCTACACTGCGCGACCTTCCCTTCCCGTTTCCGGAGAATCCGCATGCGCCGCCTTTTCGCCGCGTTGTTCGCGCTCGCCATCGCGACCGCCGCCCGTGCCGACGTCGCGAAGTTCGACTTCTACGGCCAGGGTCCCTACCACGCGGGCGTGCCGCGGCCCGCCGAGGTGCTCGGGTACGCACCCGGCACGTTCCACACGACTTGGGGCAACATGGAGCGCTACCTCGACGCGCTCGCGCACGCGCGGCCCGAGCGCGTGCGGCGCGAGTCGATGGGCAAGAGCATCGAGGCGCGCGAGCGCACGCTGCTCATCGTCTCGAGCCCCGCGAACCTGGCGCGCCTCGACGAGATCCGCGAGGCGAACCGCAGGATCGCCGACCCGCGCGGCGTGGACGCGGCCACGATCGAGAAGCTCGTGCGCGAGACGCCGATCACGGTGTGGCTCAACTACGGCATCCACGGCGACGAGTCGGCCTCGTTCGAGGCCATGATGCAGGTCGCCTACCAGCTCGTCGCGGGCGACGGCGACGGCACGAAGGACGTCCTCGAGCACTCGGTGGTGCTCATCGACCCCGCGCACAACCCGGACGGCCACGAGCGGTTCGTCACCTGGATCAACGCGAACGGGCAGGGCGATCCCGAGCGCTGGGCGCTCGAACAGCAGCGTTCACAGCCCTGGGGCCTCTACGGGCGCTTCACGCACTACAAGTTCGACCCGAACCGCGACGCGCTGGCCATGAGCCAACCGGAGTCGCAGGAGACCTCGATCGCGATGCGCCGCTGGCGCCCGCAGGTGTTCGTGGACGCGCACGGGCAGACGCCGTCGTTCTTCTTCCCGCCCACGGCGGACCCGACGAACTGGACGCTGCCGCGCGCGGACTACAAGGGCTGGGTCGAGACCTTCGGGCGCGCCAACGCCGCGGCGTTCGACCGCTACGGCTGGCTGTATCTCGTGCGCGACGTGTTCGACTTCCACGCCGCCGGCTACTGGGACGTCTGGCCGACGCTCATGGGCGCGATCGGCATGACGTACGAGACCGACGGCGGCGGCAACCTGGCGCTCCGCCGCGACGACGGCACGGTCGTCACGATGCTCGACGGCATGGAGCGGCACTTCGTCGCCTCGCTCACGACGCTCGAGACCGCCGTGAAGCACCGCGAGGAGCGCCTGCGCGACGCGGCCGCGTTCGCCCGCGCCTCCTGCGCGCCGCCCGCGGACGCGCGCGCCTACCTGCTCGATCCCGGCGACGACCCCGTGCGCGCGGCCGCGCTGGCCGAGAACCTCCTGCACGCGGGGGTCGAGGTGGGCTGGATCGCGGCGCCGTTCACGGTGCGCTCCGCGCGCCCGACGTGGGGCGACCCCGGCGGCCGGCCGCTGCCGAAGGGCGGCAAGGGCCTCGACCGGACCGGCAACCCGACGGTTCCGCTGCCGGCCGAATCCCACACGTTCGCGCACGGCGCGTTCGTCGTGGACCTCGCGCAGCCGGGCAGCCGCGTCGCGCGCGCGGTGTTCGAGTACGACCGCTCGATCGACACGGCGTTCGCGCGGCAGGAGCTCGGCAAGTACGAGCGCAACGTGCGTCGCGGGAAGAACACGCCGGCCGAGGACTACGGCTTCTACGACATCACCTCGTGGTGCCTGCCCGCGACCTACGGCGTCCATTCCTGGGCCGTCCGCGAGCTGCCGCGCGGCGGCGTGCTCCTCGCCGAGCCGGACCCGAACCGCCCGGACGAGGCGACCGAGGTCCTGCCCGACTCCGCCGCGGTCGGCCTGCCGTTCACGGCGCGGATCTCCCGCCTGGCGCCGCTCGTGCTGCGCGACCGCCCGGGCGCCGTCGCGCTCGACCTGCGCGGCGGCGTCGAGGGCGGCCCGGCGACGAGCTCGTACGTGTGGTCCTGCGCGGGCGACGGCGCCGCCCGACTCGCGCTGAGGCTGATGCAGGAGGACTTCCGCGTCGCGACGGCCACGAAGCCGCTGCGCGCCGGCGGGCGCGACTGGCCGCGCGGCAGCTTCGTCGTGCGCGTCGAGCGCAACCCCGCCCCGCTGCACGCGCGCATCGCGGCGCTCGCGCGCGACTGCGGCGTGAAGGTCATGGCCCTCGACACGGCGTACCCGGACCGCGGCGACACGGGCACGGGCTCGTACAGCGTCGCGAGCCTGAAGCGCCCGCGCATCGCGATCGTGGTGGACGGCCCCGGCGGCCAGGACGCCTACGGCTGGATGTGGTTCCTGTTCGAGCGCCGGCTCGGCGTGCGCTTCACCGCCGTGCCGATCGGCCGGCTCGTGCGCGTGCTGGACAGGTACAACGTCGTCCTGGTGCCCGACGGCAACGCGGACGCCCTGGCCCGCGCGATCGGTGACGTCGACGCGCTCAAGGACTGGATCCGGCGCGGCGGCACGCTCGTCTGCCTGGACGACGCGGCGGAGTTCCCGACGCTCGAGTCCGTCGGCCTCTCGACCGCGAAGGTCGTCGGCGTGAAGCCGAAGGAGGACGGCAAGGACGGGAAGGAGGACGCGGACGCGGACGCGCCTGCCGACAGCGCCGACGCGGAGGCCGGGCGGCGCCCGCAGGAGATCCCGGGCACGACGTTCTGGGCCACGGTGGACCCGCGGCACTGGCTGGCGTGGGGCTACGAGGAGCCGCGCATCCCGGTGATGCTGGCCGGGCGCACCCTGCTGACCCGCTCGCGCGACGGCGCGAACGTGCTGACGTTCGACCGCGCGCCGCTCACGGTCACGGGCTGGACCTGGCCCGAGACCGAAAGGCGGCTCGCGAACGGCGCGTTCGGGATCGACGAGCCCGTGGGCGACGGTCACGTGGTGATGCTGGGCGGCCCGGTCCTCTTCCGCATGTTCTGGCGCGGCACCGAGCGGCTCGTGACGAACGCGGTGCTCTACGGGCCGGCACTGCCGTGAGCCCGGTCCCTCCGCCCGCGCTCGGCAAGCTCTCGCCCGAGGCGTTCGCGCGCGTCGTCGCCCCGCACCTCGGCGCCGAGCGGCCCGAGGTGCTCGCGGGCCCGCGCGCGGGCCACGACGCCGCCGTGGTCCGGATCGGCGCCGGCCGCGTGATGGCGGTGACGACCGACCCGCTGTCGGTGATTCCCGCGCTGGGGCCGGCGCGCTCGGCGCGGCTCGCCTGCCACCTCATCGCCTCGGACCTGTGGACGACCGGCATCCCGCCCGCCTACGCGAGCGTGGACTTCGCGCTGCCGCCGCATTTCACGGACGAGGCGTTCGCGGAGTTCTGGCGCGCGATGAGCGACGAGTGGGCCGCGCTCGGCGTTGCGGTGGTGACCGGCCACACGGGGCGCTACGACGGCTGCGACCTCAGCATCGTCGGGGCGGCGACGCTGATCGGCGTCGGCGACGAAGGCCGCTACGTCACTCCGGCGATGGCCTCGCCCGGCGACCGGGTGATCCTCACGAAAGGCTGCGCGGTCGAGACGGCCGCGGTCGCGGCGTCGCTGTGCCCGGAGCGCCTCGGCGCGGCGCTCGCCTCGGCGGGCCTCGACGAAGGCGCGCTCGACCGGTTGCGCACGCTCGAGTCGAAGGTGAGCGTGGTCGCCGACTGCCGCGCGGCGGTGCGCGCCGGCGTGCGCGAGCGCGGCGTGACGGCGATGCACGACGCGACGGAGGGCGGCGTGGTCGGCGGGCTCGTCGAGCTGGCGAAGGCCTGCGGCCACGACCTGCGCATCGAGCGGGCGCGCGTCCCGCTGCCGCCCGAGGTGCGGGTCGCCTGCGAGGTGCTGGGGGTGGACCCGTACACGACGCTCGCCGAGGGCGCCCTGCTCGCGACCGCGCGGCCGGAGCGCGCGGAGGCGGTGCTCGCCTCGCTGGCCGAGGAGGGCGTGGCGGCCGCCGACGTCGGCGAGGTCATGAAAGGTTCGGGCCGCGTGTGGATCGCGGAGGCCGACGGGAACGTGGTCACGCTCGACGAGCCCGCGCCCGACCCCTACTGGGCCGCGTACGGCCGCGCGCTGCGGGAGAACTGGCGCTGAACGGCACTCTTGGCCGGGACGCGTACGGACGATAAGGTCCGGAAGGACGTCCGGCCCGCGAGAGGAGGCCCTGCATGCGCATCGCCGCCATCGACATCGGCACGAACTCGATCCACATGGTGATCGCCCGTGCGGTGCGGCACACGCAGTTCGCGGTGCTCGACCGCGAACGCGAGGTCGTGCAGGTGGGCCGCGGCTCGTTCCGTACGGGCCGCCTGCGGCGCGACGCGATCCGGCGGACGACGCAGGCGCTGAGGCGGTTCGTGCAGCTGGCCCGGCGCCACCAGGTGGACCGCATCCTGTGTACCGCCACCGCGGCCGTGCGCGAGGCCCGCAACGGCGGCGAGTTCCTGCGCGAGGCGCGCGAGGCGTCCGGTATCGGGCCGCGCGTCATCCCGGCGGCCGAGGAAGGACGCCTCATCTACCACGCGCTGAAGGCGGCGCTGCGACTCGAGAAGGAGCCCTCGCTCATCGTGGACATCGGCGGCGGCAGTGTGCAGCTCGTCGCGGCCGACCCGGAGCGGATGTACGGCGTCGTGAGCCTTCCGCTCGGCGCCCTGCGCCTGACCGAAACGAGGATCGAGCACGATCCGCCGACCGAGCGCGAGATCGAGCGGCTTCGCCGCGTGATCCGGCGGCGCGTGCGCGCGGGACTCAAGCAGTTCGACCTGCGGCGCTTCGCGCGGCTCTACGGCTCCTCGGGCGCCATCCACGCGCTCGCGCAGGTCGCGAGCTGGGACGAGCGCGGCGAGGAAGTGCGACAGATCAACGGCCACGTGCTGCCGGCCGAGGCGGTCGCCCGCCAGTCGGAGCGGCTGGTGAGGATGAACGAGACGCAGCGCGAGCGCCTTCCGGGGATCGACGCGCGGCGCGCCGAGATCATGGTCGCCGGCGCCCTCGTGCTGTCCGAGATCCTGCGCTCCACCGGGGCGCCCTCGATCACGCTGTCGGACTACGGCGTGCGCGAGGGCCTCGTCACGGACTACCTGCTGCGCCACTCGCGCGAGGTCAGCGCGCTCGAGCCCGTGGACGACCTTCGGCGGCGCAGCGTGCTCGGGCTGCTGTCGCGCTTCGAGGGGGACGGCGCCCACCCGCGCCACGTGAGCCGGCTCGCGCGGCAGCTCTTCGAGGGCCTGCAGCCCTGGCACGGGCTCGGCGACGCCGAGCGCGACCTGCTCGAGTACTCCGCGCTGCTGCACGACGTGGGCTCGGTCGTCGGCTACGACGGCCACGCCGCGCACTCGGCGTACATCATCCGCAACGGCAACCTGCGCGGCCTGCAGGCGAACGAGATCGAGCAGATCGCGCTCATCGCCCGCTACCACGGCAAGGGCCGGCCGCGCCGCCGCCGGGACGCGCGCTACGCCGCGCTGCCGAAGCGCGCGCGCCGGACGGTGAAGTGGCTCTCGGCGATCCTGCGGGTCGCCGAGGGGCTGGACCGGAGCCACTACCAGCTCGTGCGCGACGTCGGCGTCCACCGCCGCGGCGAACGTCTCACGATCGTGGCGACGGTCGCGCGCGACGTGCAGCTCGAGCTGTGGGCGGGCCGCGAGCGCACGGACCAGCTCGAGCGCCTGCTCGGAGCGGAGGTGCGGATCGGTGTCTCGGCGGCCGACGGCCTGGTCAGCGCGGCACGGCGTCCGCCAGCGCGCGAAGCCGCTTCGGAAGGCCCTTCAGCAGCCGGTGACGCGCGTCCTCGAGGCGCATCACGATCGCGGCCAGCGAAGCCCAGTGCGCCGGCTCGCCGGACCGCTCGGCGCGCCGCGCCCGGCGACGGAGCAGGTCCCTCAGCACCGCGTGGTCGTGGATCGCGCCAAGGGACTTCTGCGCGCCGCGCAGCTGCTCCAGCGGGGCCGGAGCCTCCGGAGGCCCCGCGGCCGCGCGTGATTCCTCTGCGTAGCGCCACTTCTTGACGGCGACGCGGGCGGCGTGAAGCCGGTCGTCGCGCCCGGTGCCGACGGCCGCCTCCAGCGCCGACATCGCGGCCCGGCGCACCCGCCGCACGCCGTCGTCCACCGCATCGGGCACGCCGGTTCGTGACGCGAGCGCCGTGGCGACCGTGGCGGCGCCGTCCGCGATCCGCTCGATGCGCCGCGGCGTGGCGAGCGCGGCAACCGCGGCCCGTTCGCGGTCGCGCCGCCCGCGCAGGCTCGCGAGCACGGGCAGGAGGGCCGAGCGCTCGGTGACGGCCTCCGGCAGCACGCGCGACTCGAGCAGCGCGACGTGGACCTCGAGCTCGCGCGCGTCACCCGCGGCGCGCCGCAGCCGCCGCGCCTGGCGGCGTGCCGCCTGCGCCGCGCGCTTCGCGCCGGGCGCCGCCGGGGCCCACAGCCTCAGCGCCGCCTCGAGCCGTCGCGCCGCGACGCGCAGGTCGTGCACCGCCTCGGGGTCGAGGCGCTCGCGGACGCGGGTCGCCGCCGCCGCGACCGTGGCCGCCCGGCGCAGCAGGTCGAGGGCGACGGGTCCGGGACCCGGGGCCGGCGCGGGCGCCACCGGTTCCGGGGAGAGGCTCACGACGCCGCCGCGGGCCGTCCCCTGGCCAGGAGCTGGGCGACGCGGTCGCACAGCTCGTCGGAGATGTCGTTCACCTCACGGGTGGCGTCGATCGTCGTGAACGCGTACTCGCCCGCCAGCGCGTCGAGCTCCTGGATGAGGCGGCGCTGGTAGTTCGTGAACGACTCGTAGAGGTCCTCGCCCATCGGCAGGTCCATGCCGGACTCCCAGTAGTCGAAGCTCCCGCCGTCGGCGAGCACGCGCGGCACGAGGTCCTCGACGTCGATCCGCAGGTAGAAGACCGCGCTCGGCTTGAGCGCGAAGGCGTACACCTGCTTGATCCAGTCGGCGTCGGCGCCGCGCACGATCGCGCGGGCGATGAGCGAATAGGTGTAGCGGTCCGTCAGCATCACGAACCCGGAGCGCAGCGCCGGGATGATCTGCTGCTCGAGCCGGTCCGCGAAGTCGGTCGCGTAGAAGAGGTTGAACGCGTTCGAGCCGAGCGTGTTGCCCTGCTTCGCGCGGCGGATGCCGCGGCTGGCGAGGTCGGAGCGCGTGAAGCCGGTTTCGGCGACGGCGTAGCCCATCTCCTCGAGGTGCCGGCGGAGCCGGTCCACGTGCGTCGTGCGCCCGACGCCGTCGGTACCCTCGATCACGATCAGCCAGCCGGAGAGGTCCTCGAGCGAGATGCCCGGGAGGCTTTCGCCGTAGGTGTCGAAACGTCTCACGAGGCGGGCTCCCGGTGGGTGGGCAGCGCGAGGATCGGCGATCCGTGCGTGGGCGGCTCGGGCAGTCGCTCGCCGCGAACGTACGGGAGGATCAGCTGGCGCAGCGCGCGCTGCTGGATCTCGACGGGCCGCGTGGCGTCCATCACCGCGAGGCCGAACTCCTCGACGATTCGCTCGTACTCGTCCTGGATGCGCTTCTGGAACAGCTTGTACGACTCGATCACGTCCCCGTTCAGGCCCAGGTCCATGCCGGCCTCGTACCACTTGAGCTTCGGGCGGCCCACGAGGATGCGGTAGAGCGCCACGTCGAGCGGGACGCGGAAGTAGATGGCGAGCGTCGGCACGACGGCGAAGCGGTAGAGCGAGCGCACCCAGGCGCGGCTCACGCCCCGCGCGACGTCGCGCGCGAACGCGGTGAAGACGTAGCGGTCGGCGAGCACGATCGCGCCGGCCTTGAGCGCGGGGATGATGTCGCGCTCGACGCGGTCCGAGAAGTCCGTGGCGTGGATGAGCGAGAAGGTCGTCGGCGTGAGCAGCTTCTGCTTCTTGCCGAAGGACGTCGTGCGCCGGACGATCGGCGACGAGTTCCACTCGCTGTAGACGACGAGGTGCCCCTGGCTGCGCAGCCACTGGGCGAGCAGCGCGAGCTGCGTGCTCTTGCCCGAGCCGTCGATGCCCTCGACGATGAACAGCTTGCCCGGGTAACGGCCCGGGGACTGCCCGAAGGTGCGCACGGCGGTCATACGCTGCTCCGCTGCCGCGCGAAGCGCCGGAGCGCACGCGGCGGGAGGAACCAGCGCAGCCGGCCCCTGCCGGCGCCGGGACGCGCGACGAACTCGATCGAGCAGCCCCCGGCCTTGCGAAGCGGCATCGAAGCCGGGGCGCCGAAGAGCAGCACGCCCGCGAGCTTGCCGAGGTCGGGCTCGTGGCCCACGAACGCGACGGTCGTCGCATCGGGCAGGTCGTCGAGCAACGCGAGCGCGGCGCGCCACGAGCCGCCCGGCGCGAGCGCCTCGGTGATGCGCACCGCCACGCTCTCGCCCGCGGCTTCGCGCAGGCACAGGGCGCTCTCGTGCGCGCGCAGCAGCGGGCTCGCGTACACGACCGAGAGCTCCGGCTCGAGGTGCACGAGCCCGAGGGCGGCCCGCAGCGTGCGCGCGCGCCCCTTCTCGGTCAGGGGACGCTTGCGGTCGTCGGGCCAGCGCTCGGGGTCCCGCGTGCCCGCGGGGCCGTGTCGGAAGAGAACGATTCGCATGGAAGGGGCCTGTGGCGACGGGTGAGGGGGTCGCACTCCGGGCCGCCAAGACTAGCAGACCGCGCGCCTTGCGAACCACAGCGACCGTCGCCTGACATTGTCGGAAACCCGCGCCAAATGCGGCAATTCGCGTGCCCCGGCCCTCGAGGCCGCCAACGCCGCGCGGGCCGCGCCGTTGCGCGGACCGCGCCGCCCCTGCCGGCCCCGCCGGGGCCCTCGGGCCCCGGCGGAACCGGCCTCCCCGGCGGTCAGTTTCCGGCCGCCTCGGGCGCGAGGATCGCGTGGAGCAGGTCGGGCTGGGACGGGTCGCGGCGCAGGACCGGGTAGCGCAGGCCGCCCGAGTAGCCGAGCTTCAGCGTGCGGAAGAACTCGCCGTCGCGCACGAGCAGCTCGAGCGGGCCGCCGTCGCGCGTCGCTCGGATCGCGTCGTGCAGCGCGTCGGCGTCCACGCTGCGGCCGTTCACGGCGACGATCACCTGGTCGGGCGCGAGCCCGGCGTCCGCCGCGGCGCTGCCGGGCACGACGTCCTGCACCGTGAAGTCCTTCGCCGACAGGACCGCGCCGAACGACCAGCGCTCGTCGATCTGGTGGTGCGCCTCGTTGGAGGCGCGCTGCATGCTGGACGCGGTGTCCGACCAGCCGAGCGTCCAGCCACCCATGGACCTCGCGTCCGTCGCGAGGTGCGGGCGCAGCTCGTCCACGCGCTCGCGCAGGAAGCCGTCCCAGTCGTAAGGGACGACCGCGTTGAGGCCCTTCACGACGTCGGCGCGCGTGTAGGGCCTGAGCTCCGGACCGCCCGTGCCGCCGTGGAACGCGTGGCAGAAGTCCTCGAGGGACTTCGCGCCGTCCGTGAGCCGGCGGATGAGCCCGTCGGCCTCGAGCCAGACGACCGTCATCTCGCGGTAGAAGTCCACGCCGCGCCGCCAGGAGGCGCCGCCGCCGCGCGCCCCGTAGAGCAGCTGGGCCTCGACGGCCGTGTCGTCGAGCGGCCGCCACTCGCGGCCGCGGTCGTACTCCATCATCGCGGCCTCGAGCGCGAGGTCGCCGAGGCTCTCGTCGAAGGACCGCATGCCGCTGCGGCCGGCCAGCACCCAGCCGGCGTAGTTCGTGAGCCCCTCGTAGACCCACAGCATCTCGCCCTTCATCGGCGTGCCGTAATCGGGAGTCGCGAGCCCGGCGGGCCGGCGGTACTTGCCGTTCCAGGAGTGCGACAGCTCGTGGGCGAGGAGGCCGGACGCGCTGCGCCCGAGGGTCGCGTCGAGGTAGGTGCGCTCCGGCATCCGGTCGTCGCTCGACTCGTGGTGCTCGAGCCCGAAGTGCGCGGTGTAGTCGCTCAGCGTGACGAGGAAGTGGTACGAGCGGAAGTGCCGTCCGCCGAAGAACGCCTCGGCCTCGCGTACGAGCGAGCGGCAGCGCGCCACGACGCTGTCGGGCATCGCCAGCGCGGCCGCGTCGTCCGAGGCCATCTCGAGCGAGGCGGGCGCCGGGTCACCCGGCGTCAGGTCCACGTGGCGGAAGTGCCGGCCCGCGAGCACGGGCGAGTCCACGAGCGTCGTGAGCGAGGCGCGCTCGAAGGAGATGCGGGAGCCGTCGGCCGAGCGCACGGGCAGCGCGGTGCCGTACGACCAGCCCTCCGGCAGCGTCAGGTCCGCCTCGAAGGGAATCGCGTCCGAAGGCCGGCCGGCCGGGTAGACGAGCACCTGGTTCCAGCTCAGGAGGAGCAGGTTCGGCGTGCTCGAGGACGCGAACGAGTACCCGCTCTTCTCGGTGTTGAGCAGGAAGTCGAAGGCCACGTCCACGCGGTCCGCGCCCTTCGGCACCCCGGTGCGCAGGACGTACATGTCCACGTCGTCCCGACGCCAGTCCAGCGCGCGGCCGCCCGCCTCGATCCGCAGGCCGGCCATCTCGATCACGGGCCCGGTCGGCCCGTGCTCGCCCGGGATCCACTTCGGGTAGGCGAGCGCGAGCGTGCCCGCCGAGACGGGCAGCGTCTCGCGCACGTGCAGCACGTGGCGGCCGACGTCGCGCGCGTCCACGTGCAGCCGGATCGGGGCGGCGGACGTCGGGGCCGCCGCGCGCGCCGGGACGGCGGCAGCGAGCAGCAGGGCGAGGGCGGAGAGCGCGATCGTCGACGCGCCGGGGCGAGGAATCACCGGGGAGCCTCCTGTGACGGCCGGGCAGCCCCGGCGGTCAGCGCTGCGGGCGGGGCGGCAGGTCCGGCGCGTCGCCCGCGGACGCGTCGAAGACCTTGGCCGGCGGCGCGTGGGGTACGCGCGCGACCGGAACGAGGGCGTACTCGGGGTCAGCCCACTTCGAGCGGCGGTAGAAGAAATCGGTCCGGGCCCAGGGGTTGTGCGCGAACGCCGTGTCGCTCGCGACCTTCTGGTGGAACTCGCGCGCCAGCGCCGGGTCGTCGGCCATCATCCTCCGCGCGAGCGGCTCGACCACGTAGTCCTCGCCGTACTCCTTCCGCTGGAAGATCGTGTCGAAGAAGTTCCAGTAGACGAGCCCGTCGGGCGCCTGCGCTTCGAGCAGGTTCGCCGCGAGCGCGCCGCGCGGCTGGTCCGCGGGCACCCAGACGTCCCCGGGCCGGAACGATCGGAGCTGCCGTTCGACCGCGATCCGCTTCACGGTCACCGGGTGGTGACCCTCGAAGCCGTCCTCCTGCGCCGACCAGTCGAGCGCGCGGACCATGTCCACGCTGTCGCGCCATGCGCGGGCGAGCGGCCGCATCACGAGGCCCTGCTCCTTCAGGACGTCGATCGCCCGGTCCCACTCCCGGGGCACGAGCCAGCCGGCCGGAAGAAGCACCGAGAGGTCCGGCGCCGTCTCCTGGTAGAGCGGGATGATCGTGTCCCACGGCGCGCCCGTGTAGTGCGGCAGCGGGGCGCCCGTGATGTCGCTCGTCTCCCAGCGCGTGACGACGCCCTTGAACGCGAAGGGCACGGAGCGGTTCGTCGTGTGCGACGTGAGCACGAGCGGCCCGCCGCGCCGGGCGAGCGCCACGAAGGAGTCCTCCGCGTCGCGGACCGCCTGCTTCAGGGCCCGGGGGTGCGCGTGCAGCTCCTCGAGCACGGCGACCAGCAGGTCGTACGTCGCGATCACCCGGCCGCCGTACGGCTTGAGCATGTGCGTCTCGACGAGGATGGACGCGCGGTCCTGCAGCGGCGCGTAGCCGGTCGAGAAGCGCGGCGGCATCCAGCCGAAGTCGATGCCGCTCGCGGGATCGGCGTGGCGGCGGAAGTCGAGGTAGGGCGCGGGCAGGTGGCCCATCGCCGCGAGGCGCGGCACGACGCGGCCCACGAACGCGTCGCGATACCAGGCCGCGAGCGACGGCGCGAGCCCGCCGCCGTGCTGGAATCCGTAGGTCACGTCGTGCCGGTAGTCGGCGCCGTCGGTCGTGTGGTCGTCGATCAGCAGGTCCGGCCACCACTGCGTGTAGACGTTGGCGACGAGCGAGCGCATCTCGACGGCTTCGAGCTTCATCCAGTCGCGGTTGAGGTTCAGTCCGACGGGCGTGAACCGCCAGCCCATCTCGTCCGGGCCGTTCTGGTTGATCCGGTTGTACGGCGAGCGCCGCTCGTGCGCGTCCACCGAGAGGATGGGCAGCACGAGCACGATGCAGGAGTCGAGCAGCGACTCCCGGGTGCGCAGCACCGCCAGGTCCCGCACGAGCATGAGCGAGGCGTCCTTGCCCTCGATCTCGCCTGCGTGGATGCCGTTGACGATCAGCACGACCGGCTTGCCGGTTGCGCGCGCCGCGGCGGGCGTGAAGGCGCGATCCTTCGAGACGACGAGCAGGGGCAGGTCCCGGCCCTGTCCGCTCGTGCCGTAGGAGAGCAGCTTCACCCAGCGCGTGCCGCCCTCGATCTGGCGGCAGAAGCGCATCGTCTCGTCGTAGTCCGCGGTCTGGTGCCAGGCGGTCCGCTCGGCCCGCGTGCGCCAGAAACCCGGGATGTCGGCCGGCGGCGGGCCGGCGGAGGTGTCCACGGCCGCCGGCCGGGGCAGCGGCACCGAGGGC
Organism: uncultured bacterium; assembly: GCA_964589945.1. Classification (GTDB taxonomy): domain Bacteria; phylum Eisenbacteria; class RBG-16-71-46; order RBG-16-71-46; family RBG-16-71-46; genus CAIXRL01. Next base: position 9,550 of record CAZPVG010000072.1, on the reverse strand, counting down.
CGCGGCGGCAGCGTGACGGGCCGGCGGGCGCTGTCGGCCATCAACTGCGCGGGCGAGAGGCGCGGCAGCGTGTCGCGCGGGGCGAGCGGAGCACTGACGGAGGTCCGCGGGATCGGCGCGACCAGGGCGGCGGCGGGGAGGGCGGCGAAGGCGAGGAGGAGCGGGAACGCGCGGTGGAGCATGGCGAGGGAGGTTAGCACAGGGCGACCGGCGCCCGGCCCGGCCCGTGGGGTCCTCCCCGGCGCGGCACGGAGGCGCGGTCCGCCGACTCGATGCCCGGCCGGGGGGCGGTCGCTCGGCGGGACGAGTGGCTCCGGCCGCGGCCCCTCCCGCTTGACCCGTCCGCGGAGACGCGTGACCTTGCGACTCTGGTGCCCGACGGGAGGCAGGCCTCGATGAACGCAGCCGTGGAAAGACGCCGTGGAGGGCTCACGTGGTTCGTGGCCTTCGTGGCGATGGTCTACGTGGCCGCCCTGGCCGTGGTCGGCCAGTTGTCGCGGGTGGGAGCGCACGCGGGCCTGCTGGCCGCCGGCCTGACGGTCGACCTCGTCGTCGTCGTTCCGCTCGCCTACTGGCTCCTGGTGCTTCGTCGCGGCCGGCTCCCCGTCGTGACGCTGCTCCCGATCCTCCTGCTCAGCGTGGCGGCCGCCTCCTGGCTCCTCCCCTCGGATCGGCACGGGGCGCTGAGGATGCTCGAGGCCCTGGCGGCGCCGCTCGAGCTTGGCCTGCTCGCCTGGATCGGCTGGCGCGCGGTGCGGGCGATTCGCGAGGCCCGTCGCGACGCGACCGCGGACCCGATCGACCGGCTTCGGCACGCGGCGTTCGAAGTGACGAGGAACGACTGGATGGCCGTCCTGTTCGCCACGGAGATCGCGGTCTTCTCCTACGCGCTCGGATCGTGGCGGTCCGGGGCCCACGCGCCCGCGGGCACCAGGGCCTTCACGCATCACCAGCGCAGCGGGTACGGCGGGATCGTCCTCGCCTTCCTCATCCTGTTGGCCTGCGAGGGCTTCGCCGTGCACTTCCTGCTCCTCCAGTGGAACGTCCTGGCCGCCTGGATCTTCACGGCCAGTTCCGTCTACGGGGCGTTGTGGCTCGTGGCGGATTACCGCGCGACGGTGCTGAGGCCGATCCTGGTCGGGGATCGGTCCCTCCGGGTCCGTGCGGGCTTCCGGTACAGCCTGGAGGTGCCGCTCGCGCAGGTCGTCGCCGTTGCCCGCGAGAAGCCGGAGTTCGGCCGCGAGAGCGTCAACCTCACGTTCCTCGGCACGCCGACGCGCTGGCTGACCTTCTCCGAGCCGGTGGGCGCGGAGGGGCCCTACGGGTTCCGCCGCCGCGTCCGGGCCATCGGGATCGAGCCGGACGACCCCGCCGGGTTCGATCGCGCCCTGGAGGCCCGGCCCGCCTGAGCGCGGTCTTCGCCCGGCGGCGTCCGGTCCGCCGTCGCGGCCGGAGCCTACGCGATCGCCGCCGCCGCGGGCGCCGTGCTGCGGCGTCGTCCGCCGGCCTTCGCACCCTCGAGCAGCGACACCATGAGCGCCTTCTGCAGGTGCAGCCGGTTCTCGGCCTCCTCGACGACGAGGCTCTGCGGGCCGTCGAGGACCGAGTCGGTCACCTCCTCGCCGCGGTGCGCGGGCAGGCAGTGCATGAAGACGGCGTCGTCCTTCGCGAGGGCCATCAGCGCGTCGTCCACCGTGTAGCCCGCGAACGCGACCGTGCGCCACTTCGCCTCCTCCTCGCGGCCCATGCTCGTCCACGTGTCGGTGTAGACCACGTCGGCGCCGCGCACGGCCTCGCGCGGCTCGCGCGCGCGGCGCACGCGCCCGCCGCTCGTGCGCTCGGCCTCGAGGAACAGTCCGGCGTCGGGCTCGAAGCCATCCGGCACGGCGACCCGCAGGCCGAAGCCGAGGACCGTGGCTGCCTCGAGCCAGGAGTGCAGCACGTTGTTGCCGTCGCCGACCCACGCGACCTCGAGCGCGTCGAGGTCGCGGCCCCGGCGCCACAGCGTGTAGAGGTCCGAGAGGATCTGGCAGGGGTGCGAGTGGTCGGTGAGCGCGTTGATCACGGGCACCGTGGCGTGCGCGGCGAGCTTCTGGACCAGCGAGTGCGTGAACGTCCGCACGACCACGAGGTCCACCATGCCCGAGAGGACGTGCGCCACGTCGGGCACGCTCTCGCGGCCGGTCTCGGAGACCTCGACGGCGCCGAGGTCCACGGCATCGCCGCCCAGCTCGTGCATGCCGACGGTGAACGAGACGCGCGTGCGCAGCGACGGCTTGTGGAAGACCAGCGCCGCCGTCTTCCCGGCGAGCGGCCGCGGGGCCTGCGGCGTCTTGCGCACTTCGCGCAGCCGCTCGGCCTCGGAGAACAGCTCGAGGACCCAGCCGCGGTCGAGGCCGACGAGATCCACGAGGTGCTGCGGGACGGCGTTCACTTCGCTCACCTCCGGCTTCGGGAGACTCAGGAAACGATCGGCAGGCCGGACTCGTCGGGAGCCGCCTGCGGCATGGGGATGGTGTAGGCGCGCGCGCCCTTCGCGGCCGTCTCGGACGCGCCGGGCACGAGGTCGAGCGTCACGGCGACCTCGTCGCACGCGTGGCGGCGCGGGCACTTCATGCAGTCGGTCCAGACCTTGCGCGGCAGCGTTTCGCGCGGCACGACGACGAAGTTCGAACGCTCGAAGAACTCGACCTCGCGCGTGAGCGCGATGACGCGCGGCAGCCCGAGCGCGCGGGCGTCGGAGACCACGGCGGCGACGAGGGCCGCGCCGAGACCCTTGCCGTGGGAGTCGGGCCGCACCGCGAGCGAGCGCACCTCGCCGAGGTCGCGCCACAGCAGCCGCAGCGCGGCGGTCGCGATCACGGCGCCGTTCTCCTCGGCCACCCAGAACTCGCGGATGCACTGGAACAGCTCGCTCACCGGGCGCGGCAGCAGCACCCCCTGTGCGACGTAGTCCGCCATGATCGCGGCGATCGCGGGCACGTCCTCGATGCGGGCGCGGCGGATCGTCGCCTGCCCCGCGCGGCGCGGCGCGTCACCGGCCGGGACGTACGGCGCGGCCGGCACCTCGTCGGCGGTCACGATCGCGGCCTCGCCGGGCCCGAGCCCGAGGCGCGCCTCGGCGTGCGCGAGCTGCGCGGCCACCGAGCCGGGGCCGGCGCCGGGCGCGTGCGAGCGACGCGCGAGCGCGGCCTCGACCGACAGCGCGGCCAGCCGCGCGTCGGTGAAGCCCTCGTACAGGGCCAGCCGTTCCTCGAGCGGCAGCTCCGCGGGCGCGGCCCCCGCGGCCTCGGCGGCAGCCCACAGCCGGCCGACCGCCTGGTGCGCGTCGCGGAACGGCACGCCGTCCTCGACGAGCGCGTCCGCCAGCTCGACGGCGAGCAGGTCGGGCGTGAGCGTCGCAGCCAGCTTCTCCGGGACGGGCCTGAGCGCCTCGATCGCCGGCGCCAGCGCGTCGAACAGCGCGTCCACGGTCGCGGCCGAGTCGAAGACCGCCTCCTTGTCCTCCTGGAGGTCCTTCTGGTACGCGCTCGGCAGGCCCTTCAGCAGCGTCGCGAGCCGCTGCGCGTTCGCGAGCAGCCGCGCCGACTTGCCGCGCGCGAGCTCGAACAGGTCGGGGTTGCGCTTCTGCGGCAGCAGGCTCGAGCCGGTGCTGAACCCGTCCGGGGCCCGAAAGAAGCCGAAGCCCGGCGAGCAGGCGAGCACGAGGTCCTCGGCGAGCCGCGAGACGTGCACGCCCAGCATCGCGGCCGCGTTCAGGTACTCGAGCGCGAAGTCGCGGTCGCCGACGGCGTCCAGGCTGTTCGCGGCGAGGCGGGTGAAGCCGAGCCGCTGCGCGAGCGCGAAGCGGTCGTAGCGAAGCGGTGTCCCCGCCACCGCGCCGGCGCCGAGCGGCAGCCGGTCGGCGGCCTCGCGGGCGGCGGCAAAGCGCTCCTCGTCGCGCTCGAAGGCGGCGACGTGGGCGAGCCAGAAGTGCGCGAGCAGGATCGGCTGCGCCGGCTGCAGGTGCGTGTACGCCGCGCAGGCGAGGTCGCCGGCGGCGCGCGCCTGCGCGACGAGCGCGCGCTCGAGCAGGCGCACGTCCTCGAGCGCCTGCTCGCAGAACGCCATCACACGCATGCGGAACAATGTCGCGACCTGGTCGTTGCGGCTGCGGCCCGTGTGCAGGCGCCGCGCGGGGCCGCCGCAACGGGCCTCGAGCGCCGCCTCGACGGCCGAGTGCACGTCCTCGCCCGCCAGCCGCACCGCGCCGGAGGCGAGGCCGGCTCCGAGATCGTCGGCGGCGGCCACGAGCGCGTCGCGCTCGGGGCCCGAGAGCACGCCGCACTCCGCCAGCGTCTCCGCGTAGGCACGCGTGAGGACCAGCTCCTCCGGCCACAGCACGCCGTCCACGGGCAGCGAGTCGTTGAGCCGCTGCGCGCGCAGGTCGAGGCCGGCGGCGAGGCGGCCGGCCCACACGGCGGGACGGGCGTCAGTCATTCGCCATCAGCTCCACAGGTTCGCCGGCCGGCGTCGGCGCCGGCGTCTCGCCCCGGTGCGCGCCGGTCGCCAGCGGCAGGCCGAACAGGCGGATGAAGCCCTCCGCGTGCGCGGCGCGGTAGCCGGTCATGTCGAACGAGGCGAGGTCCGGCCGGTAGAGCGTGTTCGGGCTCGTGCGGCCGATGACGGCGGCGCGGCCCTGGAACAGCTCGACCGTCACCTCGCCGGTCGCGACGGCGGTCGCCGTGTCCACGAACGACTGCAGCGCGATCCGCAGCGGCGAGAACCACTGGCCGTTGTAGACGAGGTCGGCGTAGCGGGGCGCCAGCTCGGCGCGCGTCCGCAGCACGTCGTGCGTCAACGTGAGCCGGCAGAGGTCCTCGAGCGCCTCGAGCAGCACGGTGCCGGCGGGCGTCTCGTAGACGCCGCGCGACTTCATGCCGACGAGCCGGCTCTCGACCAGGTCCACGCGGCCGACGCCGTGCCGGCCGGCGATCGTGTTGAGCGACTCGACCAGCTCGACCGGCGGGAGGACGCGGCCGTTCAGCGACACGGGCACGCCGTGCTCGAAGCCGATCGTCATGGTCTCCGGCGTCGCGGGCCGGCGCGAGGGGGCCTCGGTCAGGCGGTGCATGCTCTCGGGCCCCGGAACCGCCGGGTCCTCCAGCGGGCCGCCCTCGTGCGAGAGGTGCCAGAGGTTCGCGTCGCGCGAGAACAGGTCGCCCTTCTTCTGCGCGATCGGGATCCCGTGCGCGGCCGCGTAGTCGATCGCGTCCTCGCGCGAGACGATGTCCCACTCGCGCCACGGCGCGATGATGTGCATCTCGGGCGCGAGCGCCATGTAGGTCAGCTCGAAGCGCACCTGGTCGTTGCCCTTGCCGGTGCAGCCGTGCGCGAGCGCGTCGGCGCCCACGGCCTTCGCGCACGCCACCTGGCGCGCGGCGATGAGCGGCCGCGCGATCGAGGTGCCGAGCAGGTAGCGGCCCTCGTAGACCGCGCCGGCGCGCAGCATCGGGAACACGTAGTCGGTGAGGAACGTGCCGCGCAGGTCCTCGACCACGACGGCGCTGGCGCCGATGGCGCGCGCTTTGGCCTCGAGCCCGTCCAGCTCCAGTCCGCCCTGCCCGACGTTCGAGCAGTAGCAGACGACCTCGCAACCGTAGTGCTCCTTGAGCCACGGCACGATGATGCTCGTGTCGAGGCCGCCGGAATACGCCAGGACCGCCCGCTTCACGCCGGGCTTGCCGTTCGTGTGGCTCACTTCTTCTCCCCCGTTCGGGCGAGGCCCGCCAGCGCCCGCTCGAGCGCGGCGAGAGCCTCCGTGATCTCGTCGTCCGTCACCGTGAGCGGCGGCAGCAGGCGCACCGCGCGCTCGCCGCCCCGCACCAGCAGAAGTCCCTGTTCGCGCGCGGCCGCGATCACCTGCGGCGCGCCGAACGGCGCCGCGGGATCGAGGTCGATCGCCCGCAGCAGCCCGAGGCCGCGCGCCTCGCGCACCGGCGCATGCTTCGCCGCGAGGGCCGCGAGGCCCTCCTCGAGCTTCGCCCCGGCCTGGCGCACGCGCGCCAGGAACGCGGGGTCGTGGACCTTCGCGAGCGACCAGCGGGCCGCCGCGGCGCACACGGGGTTGCCCCCGAACGTGCAGCCGTGCATGCCGGGCGCGAGCGCCGCGGCGGCGTCGCCGCTCATGAGCACGGCGCCGATCGGGAATCCCGCGCCGAGCGCCTTGCTGAGCACGGTGTAGTCGCCGCGCACGCCGTAGTGCTCCTGCGCGAGCAGCCGCCCCGTGCGGCCCAGGCCGGTCTGCACCTCGTCGAAGACCAGCGCCGCGCGCTGATCAAGCGTCCGCACGCGCAGGGCGTGCAGGAACTCGCGGGTCGCGGGCACGGCCCCGGCCTCCCCCTGCACGCACTCGACGATCACCGCGCACACGTTCGGATCGAGCACGCCGTCGAGCGCGGCGACGTCGTTGAACGGCGCGAACCGCACGCCGGGCACGAGCGGCTGGAACGGCTCGCGGTAGGCCGGATGGTGCGTGGCCGAGAGCGCGAAGCCGGTGCGGCCGTGGAAGCCGCCCTGGAACGCCAGCACGTCGCGGCCGGGCAGGCCCTTCGCCTTCGCCCGGGCGCGCGCGAACTTGAGCGCCGCCTCGACGCCCTCGGTGCCGGAGTTGCAGAAGAAGACGCGCTCGTAGCCGGTGGCCTCGGCCAGCTCGCGCGCCAGCGCGACGGCGGGCCGGTTCGCGAACAGGTTCGAGACGTGCCCGAGGGCGCGCGCCTGCTCGGCCACGACTTCGGCGAGGCCCTCGGGCGCGTGCCCGAAGGCGTTCACGGCGATGCCACTCGTGAAGTCGAGGTACTCGCGGCCGGTGACGTCGGTCACGCGCGCGCCGCGGCCGACCGTCAGCTCGAGCCGGGGCAGCGGGTAGACGGGCGCGTGCAGCTCGATCTCTTCGGCGGCGAAGCCGGGCGCCACGGCGGGCGCGCCGGCGAGGACGGTCTCAGGCATGGGAGGCCTCCGTCGGGGCGAGGAGGGTGGTGCCCGGCCCCGCTCCCTCGAGGAGCGACGCGAGCGTGGCGGGTCCGTTCCAGCAGGCGATGTGCGCGCGGGCGACGCCCGCGTCGAGCGCGGCGGCGGCGGCGCGGAGCTTGGGGCGCATGCCGCCCTCGACCTCGGGCCGCGCGAGGGCGGCGGCGATGTCGCCGTTCGCGAGCACGGGCACGACCTCGCCGCCGAGCTTGAGGCCGGGCGCGTCGGAGAGCAGCACGAGCTCGGACGCGCCGAGGGCGGCGGCGACGGCCGCGGCCGCGTCGTCGGCGTTCACGTTGAGCAGCGCGCCCTCGTGGGCGCCGAGGCTCGCGAGCACGGGCGTGCGGCCCTGCGCGAGCAGCGTCCGGAGCAGCGCGGGATCGGCGCCGGCGACCTCGCCCACGGCGCCGAGCGCCGAGGCACGCGCGTGCGGGCGCACGCGAAGCACACCGCCGTCGAGCGCCGCAAGGCCGACCGCATCCACGCCGCACGCCCGCAGCGCCGCGACGAGGCGCTTGTTCGCGAGGCCGGCGAGCACGGCGGCCACGACCTCGAGCGTGCGCGCGTCGGTCACGCGCAGGCCGTCGGTGAAGCGCGTCTCGAGGCCGAGCGCGAGGCACCACTGCGAGACCTCGGCGCCGCCGCCGTGCACGAGCACGGCAGGCCGCCCGAGCGCGGCGAGCGCGGCGGCGAACTCGCCGGCCGCGCCCGGCGCCTCGAGCGCACGGCCGCCGAGCTTGAAGACGACCGGGCGCAGGCTCACCAGGGGCTTCCGTGGACGGGCAGCGCCCAGTGCTCGGGCCAGCCGAGCATCACGTTGAGGTTCTGCAGCGCCTGGCCGGCGGCGCCCTTCACGAGGTTGTCGATCGCGGCCGTGGCGAGCAGCGTGCGGCCGCCGTGCACCGTGGTGACGGCGAGGTCGCAGCGGTTCGAGTTCTTGACCACGCGCGTCTCGGGCCACTCGCCGGAATCGAGAACGCGCACGAAGGTCTCGTCCTTGTAGCGGTGGGCGTACGCGGCCTGCGCGTCCTCGGGCGAGGTCGGGCGCGCGAGCGGTGCGGTGGCGGTGAGCAGGATGCCCCGCGCCATGGGCGCGAGCTGCGGCACGAACGAGACGGCGGTGGCCTTCGGCGCAAGGCGCCCGAAGTTGCGGGTCATCTCCGGGACGTGCGCGTGCACCTCGCCGGCCCGGTAGATGGCGGCGCCGCCGTCGAGCTCGACGAACGAGGTGCCGAGCACGGCCTTGCGCCCGGCCCCGCTCACGCCGGAGAGCGCGGTGATGGAAGCGGTGCCCGACAACCAGCCCTTCTCGAGCGCCGGCATGAGCGCAAGCGTGGCGGCGGTCGGGTAGCAGCCGGGGTTCGCGATGCGCGTGGCACCGGCGAGCGAGCCGCGGAACGCCTCGGGCAGGCCGTAGACGTAGCCGTCGACGCCGTCGCGGTGATCCTGCGAGAGGTCGATGACCCGCGGCACGCGCGCGAGCCAGTCGGCGTGCTCGGCGGCGAACGCGCGGAACGCGCCGTGCGGCAGGCAGGCGACGAGCGTGTCGAATGCGCCCTCCTCGAACAGCGCCGGCAGCACCTGGGGCCCGACGGGCACCGGCAGCTTCGAGAGCCGCGAGTCGATGCCGGGCATGAGCTCGGCGGCGGGCCGGCCGGCGTGCGCGCGCGAGACGAGCGCGCCGATCGAGACGCCGTCGTGCGCGAGCGAGAGCCGCACGAACTCCTGGCCGGAGTAGCCGCTGGCGCCGAGCACGGCGACGCGCGCGGTGCGCTTCCCCGTGTCGCCGGTGGTGGCGGGCGCGACGGAAGGAAGGGCGGGAGCGGTCACTGGGCACCTCCGGTGGAGCGGGCGAGTTCCTCGAGATGACGCTTGAAGCTGCGTGCGGCGCGCGAATCGGTGAGAACGCAGAGAACGGTGTCGTCGCCGGCGACGGAGCCGACGAGCGTCCGGAACGCGAGCAGGTCGATGGCGCGGGCGACGGCGCTGGCGTGGCCGGGCGGCGTGCGGACGACGGCGAGGTTCTGGGCGAGCCGGATCTCGTTCACGAACAGCCGCAGGTCGAGCATCTGGCGGTTGTAGTCGAGGGTCTCGCCGGCGGGCGAGGGCAGCTCGTACCAGGCCTCGCCGCTGGCGGCCCGCTTGGCGACGCCCAGGCTGCGCAGGTCGCGCGACAGCGTGGCCTGCGTGACCTCGACGCCGCTGCGCGACAGGGCGCCGGCAAGCTCCTCCTGGCTGGAGAAGCGGCGCTCCTCGAGGAGCCGGGTGATGAGCGTGAGCCGGCGGGTCCGGGACAGGGTCGCCTCCTGGGGCGTGTGCATAACTATTCCGAGTGGTGCATAAAAACACCTATCGGCCGGGGGGCGCAAGGGCTTTCTGGAGTTCTTTGCGGGAGCCGGGGCCTGCGGAAACCCGGCGCGCGACGGGCGCCCGGGGTCCGGGCACAGCGCTGAGTCGCATGCCCCGCATGGCGCACGGGGGTCCGGACAGGGGCGCGATCAGGGGGAGTCGAGAGGCCTGCGAGAGCCAGGATGGCGAAGCA
>CAZPVG010000071.1:0-23119 GCA_964589945.1 uncultured bacterium | reverse complement strand
CCGCGGTGGAACACGCCCTCGGACGACCGGGAGGCAACCGCATCTCCGTCGCGACGGCCTCGGACCGCATCCGGTGGTCCGCTCGCATTCAGAACGCCGTCACGAGCTGGAGGTGGATCTTGCCGTCGAGGAAGCCGTGGCCCGGCTCGACGCCGTAGTCGAGGTCCACCAGGCCGCCCGCCGCCGGCAACCGCATGCCGAAGCCCACGCCGTCGGCGTGCTGGTGGTCGAGCCGGGTGCCGCCGTCCGGCTCCTCGCGCCGCGTCTGCATCTCCGCGTGGTCCCAGAAGAGCACGAGCCGCTCGCCGTTCGCGCCGAGGAAGTAGCGCCACTCCGATCGCGCGAGCGCATAGCGGTCCACCCGGAAGGCCTCCTCGTCGTGACCCCGCAGCGTCGCCGCGCCGCCGAGCGGCCAGCGCTCCCAGTCCGCCAGCACGCCGCCCGAGGCGAAGCGCCCCGCACCGTGCAGCTCGATCGACAGCCCCTGTGGCCCGCGAAACGGCCGGTTCAGCTCGAGCAGCAGCTCCGCCGCGCTCGTGCGCGCGTCCCGGGAGATCTGGGGGAAGCGCAGCTCCTCGCGCTTCGTCGTCTGGGTCGCCGAGAGGCGCGTCAGCGAGCCGCGGCGCGGCGACAGCGCGTCGTCGCGCGCGTCGCGCTCGATCGCGAACGTGACGCTGTTCAGGTCCGCGCTTCGGACCGGCCCGGACGTCTGCACGACCTGCTCCTTCTCGAACCCGCCCTCGATCGTCTCGCGCGACCCCAGCGCGGTGCGCGCCTTCGCGCCCCACTGGAACCGCGTGTAGATCGTGTCCTGGACCTGCTGCCGGAGCGCCAGCTCGATCCGCAGCGGCGTGCCCAGCGCCAGCGGCTCGGCGTAGCGCGCCCCGAAGTCCGTGAGCCCCTTGCCCCGCGACTGCCACGACAGCGAGACGGCGCGCGCCGTGCCGAGCAGGTTGCCGAGGTTCAGCTTCGCGAGCCCGACCGCGGTGCCGCCGCCCTGGACGCCCACCGCGCCCTCGAACGTGTTGTAACGCGGCTCCTCGACCTTCCAGCGCAGCACGCCCCGGCGCCAGTCGCCGGCACCCGCGAGCCCAAGGTACTCGACGCGGCGGAACACGCCCAGCTGCGCGAGGCGCTGCTCCGCGGTGCGGATCGCCGCGGGGTCGTACGGACGGCCGACGAGCCGGCCCATCGCCCGCTCGACCACGTCGCGCCGCGTCGAGCGCAGCCCCTCGAAGCGCGACTCGGCGATCGTCACGAGCGGCCCGCGCTCGCCCGAGAGACGCACGTCCACACGCCCGGAGTCGGCCGTCCAGCCGCTGACGCCGAGGCGCGCCCACGCGTGCCCCGAGGCGCTGGCCGACTCGACCGCGCGCTCGACCGCCGCCGACAGCTCCGCCGGGTCCGCCGGCGCCCCGGGGCGCCAGTCGATCGAGGCCGCGAATGCGGCCGAATCGGTCGGCGGCACCTCGAAGCCGAGCGTGCCCCACCTCAGCCGCTCCCCCGCCTCCACCCGCACGCCGAGCGAATCGCGCTTCGCGTTCCAGGCCGCCTCGGCCCTCGCGTCGAGCCAGCCGCCCGATTGCAGCGACCCGATGGCCGCCCCGAGCGCCGCGGCCACGGCCGCCGAGTCACCGGGCGCGCGCAGCGCGGGCGCGAAGATCGTTTCGGCCTGCCGCTCCGGTCCCGGCCAGCCGGTGACGTCGAGCCGCGCGGCCGCGCGCGCCGGCACCGCCGCGGCGAGGAGCGCCGGGGCGAGCAGCAGCCGGAGCAGGGTACGCGCGCTCATCTAGAAGAAGGCCCTCACTTCGGCCCGGCCGGTCGTGATCGTCGGACGGTCGGGGTAGTCCTTCACCGCGGCGAGCAGGCCCATCGTCGTCGACGCGTGCAGGCGCAGGTCGAACCGCAGCGTGCCGTCCCAGCGGGGCGCCCCCGCCGGGTCCACGCCGGGCAGAAGCGTCACCGCCGCGGGGCCCGAGACGAACGCGCGGCGCAGGGTCATCTCGGCGCGCCCGCGCGCGCCCACGGGCACGCCGACGTCCGGTCCGAGGCGCACCGTGCGCGTGGCTTCCACCTGCCCCTGCGGCCTCGAGAACGTGAGGTCCGAGACGGCCGCCGCCCGGAGCCCGGGCTTCGGCTGCCACTCCAGGCGCGACGACCCGGTCTCGTCCAGGAGGGTGCGGTCATAGCGGCTCGCGCCCGCCTGCTGCGAGGCGCGCTGCCACTGGACGCTCAGCTCGGCCTCGAACGTCGTCGTCGCGCCGGGCCGCGCGCGCCAGCGCAGGGAGCCGTTGCGCTGGTCGGTGACCTGCGCGTAGTTCTCGAAGGAGCGGTCGGCCGCGATGCGGCGCTCGAGGCGGAGGCGGAACGCCGCGGCGCGCGAGCCCGGCGCGATCTCGCTCTCGAGCCGCTGCGAGACCGTCGCGCGGGCGAGTCCCGGGTCCACGAGCGCCAGGCCCGTGGAGAGGATCGCGTCGGTGCCGCGCAGGGCCCCGCGGCGACGCGCCTCGTCCTCGAAGGAGAACTCGACCCGCGAGCCGCGCCACGCCGCGGACGAGCCGAACTCCCAGCGCGCTCGGCCGCTCGACGCCGTGCGCGTGTAACGGTCGAGTTCCGGGCTCACCGCGAGGATCAGCTCGTAGTCCCCCGTCCCGACGAAGTTGCCCAGCGCGTCGTAGCTCCCGAGCCCCGGCCCCACGTAGGTGAGCACGCGCGTCCGCCGGTTCTCGGCCTCGCCGGTCACCTCGACGTCGAAGCTGCCCGAGAGCCCGGACGGGCGGTGCTCCGCCCGCAGGCGCAGGCTCGCGAGGTCGGAGCGCGTGCGCACGCCGGTCACCAGGTCCTTCACGTCGCGCCGCGACGCCGTCACGGCCGCGCCGAACGCTCCGCCCGGTTTCGTCTCTCCGCCCGCCCGCAGCGTCGTGGCGCGCTGGTCCCCGTGGGTCGCGAACGCGTCGTGCCGGTCCCGCCGGACCGTGACCCCGGCCGCGAGCCGCCAGGCCATGCGCGTGCCGCTCGCGAGGTCGGCCGCGACCTCGTCGGCGACGTCGCGCACGAGGGCGCTGTCGCCCGCGGTGCGGCGGTCGTCGTGCTCGACCCGCAGCGCCGGGGCGAGCACCGCGCCCGCGCGGCGCGCCTCGGCGATCCAGCGGCGCCGGCCGACGTCGCCGAAGCGACGGTCGGAGCGCGTGCCGTCGGCGTCCACGATCAGCGCGTGCGTCGTGAACGAGCCGGTGCCGGTCCACTCGGCTCGCCGGCGCGTCCCCTCGTAGCCGTCCGGGGTCGTCAGGCGGTTCACCTCTGCCAGCAGCTGGCTGCCGTCACGCGGCCGCCACCACGCGGAGACGTCGCCCCGCCGCTGGTGGTCGAGGTCGGTGCCCGGCGCGAGGCCCCAGTCCTCCTCGGCGAAGGGCCGCTCGAGCCGCGAGAACGGGGTGAACCGGCGCTCCACCGTACGCGCGCCGACCGCAACCCCGGCGCGGCCGGGCAGCGGGCCCGCGCCGCCCTCGAGCGAGAGCGCGACGCGACCGGCCCCGCCGGTGTTGTCGCCGTCGTCGAGGGACGAGAACGTGTTCCGGTCGAAGCGCGAGCCCGCGCCCTCGGCCTCGAGGGTGAACGCGCCGAGTCGCGCCTGCCCGCCGAGCGTGAGGAGGTCGTGCGACTCGGGCAGCGGCAGCGAGCGGCCCACGCGGTAGCTGCCCCGACCCGAGCCCACCCAGCGGTAGGCGGTACGGCCGGCGACGATCGCCGAGTCGGCGTAGTCGCCGAGCCCGGTGCCAACGCGCGTGAAGCTCACCGTGAACGTGCCCGCGTCGGGCCCGGCCCACGCGTAGACGAGCGTGTCGCCCGCCACGCGCACCGTGTCGTAGTCGCCGCCCCCGCCCGTCACCGCGATGCCCACCGCGAGCGCGGCCGAGTCGCCCGCGGCCGCGAGCGCCGCGCGGTCCTGCGCATCGAGCGAGAGGTCGAGCGGCCGGCCGCGGTCGTCCGATTCGGTGATCGCGGTCGCGAACAGCTTCACGGGCCCGCGCTCCCAGGCCGAGGAGGCCGCGGCGAGGTTGCGCCGGTAGCGCGTGACCGCCACCTGGTACTCGACCGTGATGCGGGAGGTGGACGTGATCGGGCGGCGGTTCGAGAACGTGATGCGCCCGGCCTCGTAGTCCATCGAGTAGTCCGCGCTCTCGCCCCGCGTCATCCGCTCTCCGTCCACCGTCACGATCTCGCTTCCCGCCACGACCCCGATCCCGATCGTTCCGTCGCGGTCGGGCAGCGAGTACGGACCCTGGAGGCCGTCGATCCCGGTGAGCTGCGTGCGCTGGTACTCGCCCTGGGCGCTCGCGGCGGCGACCGTCGCCTGGAAGCCGTCCCCCTTCCATTCGCCGCTCACGCCCTGCACGCGGCGGTCGAGGCGCGCGAAGGCCCCGCGGTGGAGCGCGATGGGCACATCGCCGAGCGAGGCGCGCCCCCGTCGGGACTTGAGCACGACGAGCACGCGGTCGAGCGACTGCAGGTCCTGGGTCGCGCCGCCGGCGGTGAGCGGGGTGTTGCGGTCCGTGAGCACGCCGGTCAACTCGACGCCGGGGGCGACCTGCCCGCTGATCGCGAGATCGAGCGACTGGCGCAGCGCGGCGTCCTGGGACGAGCCGAAGTCCACCGCCACGGTCTTGTTGCCCGTGACCGCGATCGAGGCCCCCACCGGCACGCCGCCCACGTCACGGTCGGTCGAGGGCCGGGGCACGGCCGCTTCGCCGGTGTCGGCCGCGGCCGTGTCGGGCGCGCTCGCCGGCGCCTGCCGGTAGGATTGCTTCGAGTACTCGAGCGGCGGCGGCGCGAGCAGCCAGCAGGCCGAAACGAACAGCGACTCCCCCGGCGCGAGCGTCGAGAGCAGCCGCAGGTCGCCGCGCATCGCGTCGAGGACGTAGTCCTTCCCTCGCACCCACGGCCGCGCGCGCGTCCAGACCGAGTCGCTCCCCGCGCGGACGAACGTGTGCGGCAGCCGGACGCGGTTGAGCGACGGCCCGCCGACGAAGGTCATCACGCCGCAGGACGGATCGCTCCAGGCCCCGGCGTGCGCGGGCGGGCCCGCCGCGAGCACGAGCGCGAGCGCGAGGCCCCCCGCGCCCCGGCGCACGGCCTACTCCCCCGTCGCGGTGGGAGCGATCGTGAACCGGCGCACGCGGCCTGCGCCCGCCTCGGCGACGAGGAGCGAGCCGCCGGGTGCGAACGCGAGCGCGCGGGGGCTCGCGAGCCCGTCAAGCCGCGCGAGCGTGCCGCCCCCGGGCCCGAGCAGCTCGAGCACCCCGGCCACGGCGTCGCAGATCGCCACGCGTCCCTCGTCGTCCACCGCGATGGCCAGCGCCCCCGGACGCTTCACGCCCCGCGAGACGGTCTCGGCCGGCAGCTCGCGCACGACCTGCCCGCCGGCCTCGATCCACTGCAGGCGGACCGGCCCGCCCTCGTGCGGCCGGTCGGCCGCCACGAGCACGCCCTGCCCGTCCACCGCGACGGCCGCGAGCCCGCGGAACCGGCCCCGGCCCGGGCCGTGCCCGCCGATCGCGCGCAGGTAGCGGCCGCCGTAGTCGAACGCGAGCACCCGGTCGCCGTCGGCGTCGGCGACGTAGACCGCGCCCCCGCGGTCGGCCGCGAGCCCCACCGGCGTCATCGGCCCGAGCGTGCGCTCGAGGTCGTCCGAGGCGAGGTCGGCGAGCACGGCGATCAGCCGCAGGTGGAGGTCGTAGGTCACGACGCGCCGGTTCTCGACATCGAGCACCGCGACGCCCAGCGAGCCCAGGCGCGCCAGCGCGCCGGGCCGGCGGAACTGGTTCGGGTCGCTGCCGAGCGTCCCCGCCTCGTCGAGCCGGCGGCCGTCGGCGTCCCACCGGACCAGACGGTGCGTCGCCGCGTCGGTGACGTAGACGCGACCGAAGGCGTCCGTGGTCACGCCGTCGGGCTCGACGAGCCGCTCGTGGTCGCCCTCGGCCTGCCCGAAGGAGCCGGCCGGCTCGAAGCGCAGCGCGTACGCGGGAAGCGTGTCCGCCGCGGCCGAATCCGCCGGCACCGTCCCCGCGGGCGCGGGCCCCGCCGAGGCCAGCAGCGCGATCGCGAGCAGGACGACCGGCATCGTCCCCGGCGCCCCCGTCAGAAGCTCGCGGTCAGCGCGGCCCGGAAGGCCGTCGCATCCATGCCCGGCGCCGGCGTGAATTCGAAGCGCCAGGTCCGCGCGGGCGCCGGACCCTGTCCGGCCGCGCGGGCCGCGTGCACGGCGCTCAGGATGCGGTTGGCGATCGCCACGCCGAGCATCGAGTTCGCGCGGATCGCGGCGCGATGCGCGTCCTTGCGCTGGGCCCCGTAGCGCAGGAACGCGTCGCGGTTCGCCCAGTGCCAGGCGTCCTTCCCCTGGAGCGAGTACTTCGCGATGTACGCCCGGTAGTCGGCCATGTCGGGGTTGTACGGGTCCCGCAGGTACAGGTTCGCGGCGTCGCGCGCGACCACGTAGAGGTTGTACTCGTCGCTGCTGCTGAAGGCGCCGACGATGCGGCGGAACTCCTCGTCGCGGCCCTTGAGGTCGATGCCCGCGCCGAGCAGCGCCGTCTCGCGGTAGGCCTCGCGCCGCATCTGCTCCTGGATGCGGAACGACGCGAACGCGACCCAGATCCCGAGCTCGGCGGTCGCGAACACCTTGCCGGCCGTCCGCCGCCCGAGCGTCGCCTGGCCCCAGCCCGGCACCGCGAGCGAGCGGAGCAGGATGCGCGCCCGCTCCGGGCCCAGCGGCATGCCCTCCGGCCGCGGCGGCCGGGGCTTCTTCACCTTCTTCGACTTCTTCTCCTTCGCCTTCTGGCCGTCCTTCCGGTCCCCGAACCCGCTCACCGTGGCGCCCTCGAGCGCGAGCGGCGAGACCATCGGGCCCGGCGCCAGCTCGGAGACGAGGAATTGCTCGGGGCCTGCGCGCAGCGGCACCGCGGGGGTGGACGAGGCCGCGTCCGCGACCGGGACGGCCGTGAGCGCGCCGGCGGCGAGCAGGACGAGGAAACGGACGGTGCGCACGCTCAGAACCTCCGCACCAGCGCCGCCCGGAACTCGGGCCGCCCGTGCCGGAAGCGCTGCCCGAACCGCAGCTGGTAGTCCTGCCGCAGGGGAAGGTTGTGGATCTTCGCCGCGCGGAAGGCGTCGAACGCGGCGATCAGGTGGTTGAGCCAGAGCAGCGTCTCCATGTTGCCCGCCAGCTTGTACTTCGAGTCGCGCGCGTCGCGCAGCCCGAGGTAGTGGAGCTTCGTATCGGTGGGATCGAATCCGGAGTAGCCCGCGAGGTAGGCCGGGTTGCTGCCGATCACGCGGTAGTAGGACTCGCGGTCGCCGGCCCAGAGCGCCTCGAGGTACTGCGTGTCCTCGTTGCCCGCCGCCCGGTAGCGCTCGAGCGACCAGGTCGCGGAGCTGTCGTAGGGATTCCCGACGAACGCGCGCGCCTCGGCGTCACGCCGGTCGGCGTCCCGGAGCGCGAGGTGGTGCTCCACCCAGCCGGCGGTCTCGAGGATCAGGAATGCCCAGCCGCTGCGCTCGCCGACGTAGAGGTGGCCGGAGCCCGGCAGGAGGGCCGACATCGCGAGGGCGCCTCCCTCGGACTTCCAGCCCGGCACGTCCACGACGACATAGGTCGAGTCCTCCGACGGCCCCCACTGGCGGCTGATCGTCCGTTGCGCGAGCAGTCCGTCGGCCGTCGGCGTGACCAGCGGCAGCGCGAGGCGCGAGCCGGTCAGGATCGCGGCTCCGGCGGCGGGAACCGCGAGCAGGAGCGCGAGCGCGCAGGCGAGCACGCCGCACCTCATCGCAGGAGCCCCACCGGCACGACGCCGACGTGCGAGCCATGCGCGCCGGAGAACTTGATCCGCGCGACGTACAGGCCGGCCGGCAGCGCGCCGGGATCCCAGACGACCGTGTTCTCCGCGCGCGAGCCGTCACGGGTGAACGAGGCCACCTCGTGGCCCGACGGGTCGAGAATGCGGAACTCGACGCGCGCGTCCTCGGTCAGCGTGTAGGCGAACGTGACCGGCGAGCGGCGCGCCGGGTTCGGGAACGCCTTGAGGCTGCCGCGCTCGAGCGGGCCGGCCGACGCGATCGCCGGCGCGGCGGTCTGGGCGGGCGGCAGCGAGGCGGTGCGGCCCGGGTCGTGCCCGAGCATCGTCCAGGGCGAGGAGACGGGCAGCCCGGTCAGGACCGGAAGGCTGTAGGCGTAAAGCAGCGTGTCGCGATCGGGCGCGACGAGGTCCAGGCGGCCGTCGCGATCGAGGTCGGCCGCGACCAGCGTGCCCGCGGCGCCCGCGCCGGTCGCGAGCGGCCAGCCCGCGGGCACGTGCCCGTCGGGCCGCATGGCCTGCAGCAGGCCGCTGCCGTTCATCACGACGACCTCCGGGCTGCCGTCGCCCTGCACGTCCACCGCGAGCGCCGGCGTGTCGGTCGGCAGTCGCTCGGTGGTGCTCGGCCGCGGCCAGCCCGGCGACGGCCGTCCGTCGCCGTTCACGAACGCCACGCCCGAGTGGATGGTCTGGACGAGCACTTCCGGGAAGCCGTCGCCGTCGGCATCGCCGGCGGCGAGCCCCGGCACGATCGAGTCGCCCAGCGAGACGCCCCACCCCGGCAGCGGCTCGCCGGAGGCGCAGTAGGCCCAGAGCCGGTCCAGCTCGTTGACGACCAGCGTCGGCAGCACCCCGGCGCAGTTGCCCTCCGCGTACGCGCCCTCGCCGCCGAGGCGCAGCCAGAGGAAGTCGGGCGCGGCCGCGACGCCGGTGGACTGCGGCCAGCCCTGCTGCATCCGCAGCGAGCCATCGTAGCGCAGCACCGCCACCCGCCCGTCCGCCGTGCCCGCGGCGACCCACGAGGTGTCCGAGTTCCCGAGCGCGGACCCGCTCGTCTGCAGGACCGGAGGGCCCTGCCAGAATGCGAGCCGGCCCGCGACGGGCGCGGGCAGTGCCACGTCGCTCGAATCGATCACCGTGCCGTCGGCGCGCAGCGCGTAAACGCGGCCGTCGCCGGCGCCCGCGAAGAGGACGATGTTCGGCCACACGCCGGCCAGGACCGGCGGCGTCGTGGCGTGGCCCGGCAGCCGGACAGGCCAGCCGGTCAGGGGGTTGCCCTGGTGGTCCACGAGCCAGACCCTTCCGCCCAGCGTGTCGGCGGCGTCCTCGAATGTCGTCGTGACCGCGAAGACGGCCGGCCCGTAGCCGAAGGCGGGATCGCCCGTGACGGTGGCCGCCATCTCCCGGAGCGGCCTGCGGTCGAGCGTCGCGAACACGTGCGAGGTCCCGTTCAGGCCGTTGCCGTCGGTGCGCACGGCGAACAGGCAGGTGCTGTCGCCGTGGGCCGCCACGGTGTCGCCGCCCGCCCAGCAGATCTCGAGGTTGCGGTCGCCGTCGGCGTCGATGGCCAGCGGCAGCGGCCCGCCCGGCGGGAAGTGCGCGACCACGGGGAACGCGGGCAGCGACCAGGTGCGCAGGGCCCGGAAGCGCATCGTGCTGTCCGCGTCGTCGAGGAACTCGATCCGGACGTGCGGCTTCGAGCCCGTGTTCGGCAGCAGGTTCGGCATCGTCGTGTCGGACAGCGACGGGTTGATGCTGCGCTGGTAGGGATCGAGCGGGCTGCCCGTGAAGAAGTACGGCGAGCCGGGATCGCCGAGGTCGTCCAGCCCGTCCGCCTCGATGATCTGCAGGCCCTGCCGGGCCCAGTTCGAGTTCAGGCCGTAGTCGGGATTGACGCGGAGCGAGCGCTCGAAGGGAACGACGCTCTCGTCCACGTGCCAGACGAGCATCCCGCCCCCGAGCAGGAGCGCGTCGTACTCGAGGCTGTCGGGCTCCTTCGGCCCCAGGATCACCCGGGTCACCGAGTCGGCATCGAGGTGCACGAGGCTCGCGGGCGCGAGGTAGCGGTTCTCGAGGAGCAGGTACTCGTCGCTCGAGAGCGGCACCCGGTAGAAGAGGTTGTGGCGCTCGTTCGAGCGGACCGCCAGCGTGTCGCCCCAGGTGGGAACGCGGATGTCCATCCCGTCGCTGACGAAGTTGCGCTGGAAGGGATCGATGCTCGGCGGCAGCAGCCCCACCGCGAACACGGTGTCGCCGTTCGCGAGGGCGATCTGGGCGCCGGCGAGGTTGCCGCTGTCCATGAGCGACCACTCGCCGCAGACCGGGTAGCCGCTCTCGATGTCGTAGACGTCCAGCAGGCCGAACAGGTTGTGCCCGTTCTCGTGGGCGATCACGCCGTTGAGGGCCCCGAAGAGTCCGTCCTGGTTGATCGTCTCGGGCACGAAGGAGCAGCGGTCGATGGGCCGGTCGAGGTTCCACTGCGACGAGTCCGCGAACACGACGCGGTCGGTGTCGGCGAGGAACACCGTGAACGAGGGGATGTCCTCCTTCGAGTCCTGGTGATAGTCGCTCTGCAGGTCGCTCCCCGCGTGCACGATCGTGAACCGGTCGTAGCTCTGCCACGGGATCCGCTGGCCGCGCTGCGCCGACTGCGTGTCGGCGGCGAAGAACATGTCGCGGAACATGCTGACGGCGGCCCGGTAGACTCCCTGCCCGAACGTCCACGGCCCGAGGTCGGCCATGTCGTTCATGTGGTAGGCGCTGTCCTCCTCGGCCGGCCAGACGTCCACCTGGAGCACGACACGGCCGTACGACTCGGCCGTGTAGTAGCGCTCCAGCGCCCGGGCCTGCGCCCGGTAGAAGGACGCGTTGTGGGGCGGCCGGTCGACCGGCGGGTAGACCGCCGAGTCCGGGAGCACCGTGAGGTCGAAGCGACCGTCGCCCGTCGAGGCCCCGCCTCCGCGGTCGTTCAGGAAGTCGATCCGCAGCAGCGCCATCCGGATCGTGTCGGGCGGCGTGGCCAGGGCCGCGGCGGCCTCCTGCACGCTCAGGGGCGTCACGAAGCCGCGGCGGGCCCGGTTCCATCCGACGCGGCGCGAGGCGCTCGAGGAGTAGTCGATGCCGAGCCCCTGGGGCATCACGGCGCGCTGGAGCGCCAGCCCTTCGCGGTGCCGGGCCTGCAGCGCCTTCAACTGGCTCACCTCGGCCGGCGTCATGACCTTGCCCCGGACCGGCAGGCCGTGCTTCGCGGCGAGCGCCGCGGCCTCGGGCGTGACGGCCGGCCGCACGGTCAGCGTGCCTGCGAGCACGACGGCCGCACCGGACAGGAGGCCCAGTGCGGCCGCGAAGGCGACGCGCAGGCTGCGGGAGTTCGCGAAGAAGGAGAGCACGCGAAGGATCAGGAGGTCAGAAGCGGTAACCCAGGGTGATCTTGTTGACGTTGGGAAGGCCGGAGTCCTTCGCCTGCGGAATGCTCGCGTAGTCGAGGCTCAGGCCCTTCCACTCGAGGCCCAGCCCGTACGTGAGGTCCTTGATTTCGCCGAGGGGGTCGCTGTAGTAGCCGATGCGCCCGGCGAGCTTGTCCGTGTACTTGAGCTCGGCGCCGCCGTTGTACGTGCGGAACCTGTCGGTGACCAGCGACTGGTTGAAGTCACCGACCACCATGACCCGGAACTCCTTCGTCGAAGTCGCCTCCCAGGCGAATCCTGCCTTGACGTTGCGCGACAGCGGACTCTTCTCGTCCTCGGCCAGGAACGTCACGGCCGGCCCGATGTTCTGCACGTTCACGCCCAGGTTCAGCTTCGCGGCGGGGATGCGGTACAGGCCGGCGAAGTCCACGCCGAAGGTCTGGCCGACGCCGTTGTTCTTGGAGGGGGCGAGCTGGATGCGGATGTACTTCAGCGACGCCCCGACGGAGAGATCCGGGAGGATCTTCGTGCCGTAGTAGATGGCCGGCGAGACCTCGTTCGAGGTGAACTGCCCGATGACGTTGCCGTTCACGTCGGTTTCGTCGCTCGTGCCGTAACTCAGGAACACGAGGCCGATCCCGAAAGCGCCCCAGCCCTCGAGGGGTCGCACGTAAGTGCCGTAGTTGTAGCTGACGTCGGTGGCGAGCCCGGGAACCAGCTGGGCGTAGGTGATCTCCACCGCGGACCTGGTCACGAACCCCAGGGTGGCCGGATTCCACCAGGTGGCGCCGGTGGCGTCCTCGGCGAGGGCGACACCCGCGGCGCCCATGCCGTTCTGGCGGGCGCCGGGCTGGATGTCCAGCGAGCGGCCCGTTCCCTGGGCTTGGGCGATTCCGGCGAAGGTCGCGGCGGCCAGGACCGCCGCCGCGAAGGTGGTAAGCAGACGCATGAAAGGCTCCTCAGGAGGTTCGCGAGTCCCGCCGGGCGGGATGGAAGGCACGGCATACTACACCGTCCCCGGGGGGCTGGTTCCAGTCCGGCCGGCTTTCCGGGGGCCGGCAGGGCGTTTTCGCCCGAGAATCAGCGATTGAGGATGACGAATCGGCCCTGGGTGAAGGCGCGCTCATCCGGCCGGCTCCCTCCTTCGGCATCACGGCCGTGGACGAACACCTTGAACAGGTAAGTGCCGTTGGCGAGGCGGTCTCCCTCGGCGTCCTTCCCGTCCCAGGGGATCTGGACCTGGCCGAGCCCGCCGAAGACGCGGAAGGTCCGGATGAGGCGACCGCTGATCGTGTAGACCCGGAGCAGGGTGTTGACCGAGTCCCCGGGGGCGTCGATCACGAACGTCCCCCCCGAGCCCGGGCCGCCCGAGTACGCCGGGTCGGGGAACAGGTAGGCGCGGTGGATCTTGAGCTCGGCGGAGGTCACGACGTCGAACTCGATGGTCGCGTTCGAGCGGTGCTGGGCCGCCGAGAAGCCCGTCGCCAGGTTGTCCGCGGCGCTCACCCGGATCCGGTGGTGACCCGGAGCCAGGTCCGGCAGCGGGAAGGTCGCCGTTCCGGACTGGTAGGAGTCGGCGGCGTAGCGGAACGACGCGCTGACGTCGGTCCGCGAGGTCGTGTTGTCGTCGAGCGTGACCACGATCGCGTTCTGCAGCGCGTGCCCCGTGGTCATGATCCCGCTCTGGTCGAAGAGGTTGATCTGGAGCACGGCGTTGCCCCGGACCTGCGTTCCGCCGCCGGGGAAGGCCAGCGTGATCCGCGGGCCCTCGGTGTCGTTCGCGGGCGCGGTCCCCGTGACCATCTCGAACGCGACCGAGCCCGCGCCGTCCGAGTCGAAAGCGTCGGCGCCCGAGCGGCCCTGCAGGTAGGCGCGCGCCCGCGCCCGCGTTCCGAGCGTGGCGTCCATCGGCGCCACGAAGCGTCCCTCGAAGTCGCCGTTCGAGACGGACACGTCGCCGTGGTACATCGGGCCCGCGCGGAAGAGGTAGGTCGTCGTGCCTCCACCGAGGCAGGCGGGGGGCGTCGTGACGAGAGGCGCCGAGTCCTCGATGAGCAGGCTCGCGATGCCCTCGAACGGGAGCGCCGACCCGCCCGGCTGGTCGAGCACGTGTCCCCGGAACGTCACGGTCTGGCCGCGCGCCACCTGAGTGATCGGCGAACCGTCCGCGTCGTAGAGCGAGACCTCCGCCCACAGTCGGGGCACGTTGAGACGTGTGGCGGCATCGCCCATGAGCTGGTACTTCGAGTTGTTCGTCTCGCTCGCCGGCGCGTCGAGCTTGGCGGCGAGGAGCGCGGCCGAGACGGGCAGGTGGTACTGGCCGATGCCCGCCAGCGTGTCGTTGCCCGCCTGCCCGATGGCCAGCGTGTCGCGCTGGAAGAGCCGCAGGTAGAGGTTGCGGTTGAGCTGGGCGTTCTGGCCGCTGAAGGCCTCCTCGGTCGCCGAGACCACGGCGATCGCGCCGTTCGACGGCGTCGTGACCAGCCGCTCGCCGAGGCTCTGGACCGTCGGGTCGTTGAACTTGCCGACGTCGCAGGAGGCCGCGACCACGAGCGGCATCTTGAGTCCGTTCGTGAGCGTCCCGGCGTCGGTGTCGATGAGGACGCTCTCGTCCGTCATCTTGAACGGGCTGCCGTGCCCGACGAAGTTCATCACCGCCACGCCGTCGTTGATCTCTGCCTTGAGCGCGGTGCGGGCGGCGGGCCGCACGCCGAGCGTCGCGCTCGGGTACGTGTGCAGGTAGACGTAGTCCCGGTCGAAGTGCGCCGGAAGCAGCCGCGCCAGGATGTCCGTCTGCGCGACGTGGGTCCACGCGAGCGGGTCGCACGGCGAGACGACGCTGCCGAGCTGGATGTCGTCGTCCGCGAGCAGCAGGAAGCGATCCCGGTACTCCCCGGTCGGCGCCTTCGTTTCGTAGGCGAGGATCTTCGAGTTCACCAGGTTCGTGGCAGCCGTGGCGTCGTCGACGGGGAGCCGCCCCCCGTAGAAGTCGGGCACGAGCGAGTTCGGGTCGTCCACGTTCAGCAGCCAGTCGTCCGTCGAGTACTGCCGCAGCAGCTGGAAGCTGTTGTCGAAGCCGCCCTCGTAGGTGGGCAGGAGGCAGCCCGGCTGGCCGGGGGGCGCGCGCCCCGTGATGTCCTTGAAGTCGTAGGAGGCGTCGCCGAGGAACGTCACGAACGTCGGCTTGACGCTCCAGTTGTAGAACGCCGCGCGCAGGAAGTTCCGGATCGCGGCCGGGTCCGTGCGTCCGCCCGAGAAGTGGTCGTAGATGGCGGAGATCGGGATCGCCATGGTCTGGAAGCTCGAGCGCCCGACGATCGGCAGCTGCGTGCGCCGGGCTGCGGCGAGCGCATTCGCCGCGGCGGAGAATCCGTCGTAGTAGATGACGAGGTAGTCGGCGGCGTTCGCCGGGTCGCGCAGGTTGCGCGGGGTCGTGGCCGCGGCGTCCACGATGCTCGTGGTCGGCACGCGGACGATCGAGACGAGCGAGTCGGGCACGACGACGTAGCGGCGTTCCCCGGACTGCGCGTCGTCGAAGACCAGGTGGCTCGTCGTGTCGCCGGGCAGCGCCGTATACATCGTGGCGTCCACCGGGACCTCGATCGGCGCGAGCGGGTTCGTGACGTCGAAGAGCCGCGGCGGGCTCACGGCGGCGAAGGGCCCGATGTCGTAGCGATAGGTTCCCGCCCCCGCCGGCGAGCGGAATTCGATCCGGTCGTCCACGGGCTCGAGCCGCCGCCTGTAGTAGAGGTCGAACCACGCCAGCGCGCTCTGGTCGAGCGAGGTCGAGCAGCCGGCGGTCAGTCGCGGCACGCTGAGCCGGATCTGGTCACCCACGGCGCGTGCGAACGTGCCGGTCGTGTCCAGCGTCGCCTGTCCCGGGCCGTAGGTCATCGCGTACCCCTTCCAGCTCATCCGGTTGAAGACGAAGCCGTTCAGGGTCACGTCGAGGTTGTGGTCCGGGTAGCCGATGCTGCAGTTGCGCTGCGACACCGACCACTCCCGGAGCCGGATGCGCGCCGGCTGGAGGCTGTCGGCGCCGGGCAGGGTGAACTCGAGGGTCAGCGTGTTGTCGGTCGCCAGGCTTCGCCAGAACCACTTCTCCCAGAAGAGCGTGCTGCCTTTCGAGGTGGCGTTCGGCCAGTACTCGACGTCCTGCTCGAAGTGCCTCCGGGCGTCCACCGTGAGTACCGGCGTCGCCCCCGCCTGCGTCGGCTTCGGGACACGCGCGATGCGCGCGGGCGTGCCGGGCACCGGCTCGGACTCCGTGGAGACGGTCAGGTAGTAGTAGTTCTTCGTCTCGTACGGATGGTTCAGGTAGAGCGTGTCGGGCAGGCGCGGGTCGAAGTCGTCGGCCCAGCCGTTGACGCCCTGCGCGAAGAAGTAGAAGTAGTCGGGGTTGCAGGCGAACTGGCCGTCGGCGTAGGCGCTGTCGCACTCCGCCTTCGAGCTGTTGCCGACGACGTCCTGAACGCCGATGGCGACCTCCTTCAGGTCGCAGGTGTCGCAGTAGCTCGTCTCGGGCAGCTGCGGATAGCCCGGCAGCGTGAAGAGACGCAGATCGTCGAACGGCACGCCCTGGTTGCCGAACAGGTTCAGCTTGCGAACGCTCGAGAAGTCCACCGCGTAGAGCCCCGGATCGGCGATCGCGATCTTCGCCCACGTGTGTTGCGCGAACACGCTCGTGGACTCGATCTGCGCGGCGGTGACGCGCGCCGGGCTCATGCCCATCCGCCGGGCGGCCGCGGCGAACGCCCGCGTCTCGGGCCGTCGCCACAGCTTCCCCTGCTCGTAGTTGACCAACAGCTCGCGGTAGGTGTCCTCGAAGGGGTCCACGGGCTCGGCCGGCGGACCGAGGTCCGACATCGGCTGGACGCGCACCTCCACGTCGATCCGCGCGGCCACGTCCAGGCGCTGCGCAGCGGGGTCGTAGGTCGCGGGCTCGATCGCGATGCGCGCGATGCGCTGGTTGCGCAGCCAGTCGATCCCGATCAGCCGCGCCGCCAGGGTCGGCTCCGCGTTGCCGGCCGAAGGCGAGGCGACGCCCGCGGGCCCGCCTTCCCTCCCGTCTCCGGTGAGGAGCGAAACCCCGTCGGTCATGGCGATCGAACTCGCGATCCCGCTCACCGCAACGTCACCCATGGGCGGCACGGCGACGACCACGATGCGCTCCGGCAGTCCCGAGGTCCCGGGCCGGTCCGAAGGCTCGAAGCCCGCGAGCTCGAGCCGCCGGCGGCTGCCGGTGGAATCGGCGGCCGCGAGCACCGGCGAAGGCACGGCGACGGTGAAGCGCACGGCTCCCGGGGTCGCGGGCGCGAGGCGGACACCCTCGACGCCGGCGAAGGCCGGCTCGTGGCTCGCGGGCGCGAGGAGAGCAGCCAGGAGGACCGCGAGGGCGGCGGAAGTCGGGATGCGGATGGGGTGCATGGGCGCGAGAGGCCGGCGCTTCAGAACTTCTCGGCTTCGTCGACCAGCATCACGGGAATGTCGTCGACGATCTTGAACCGCAGGCGGCAGGCGGGGCAGGTCAGCGTCTGGGCCGCCTCGTCATAGGTGAGATCGCCCTTGCACGCGGGACAGGCCAGTATGGCCAGCAGTTCCGGGCTGAGTGCCATGGGATTCCTCGGATACCGATTGGACGTGTCGGAGGGAACGGCCTGAAGCCGTGATGCGCGGTCGCGCACGGGGTAACCAGTGTCTCTCGGAAGGTCCCTCGCAGTCCCGGAAAAGTCGAGGTTCGCGGCGAGTCTAGCAACCCGAAATTCGGAGGGTCAAGCGGAGCCCCCCGAAAAGACCCCGATGCGGCGGTAGCGTTCCGCGCGGCGTCGCACCAGTTCGTCTCCCGGTACCCCGGCGAGGTCCGCCAGGTTCTCACGAAGCGCGGCGGCGAGCGTCGCGGCGGCCCCGTCCCAGTCACGGTGCGCGCCCCCGACCGGCTCGGGCAGCACGCCGTCCACGACGCCCAGCGCCTGCAGGTCCGGTGCGGCCAGGCGCAGGGCCTCGGCCGCCTTCGCTCCCTGCTTGCCGTCACGCCACAGGATCGAGGCGCAGCCCTCGGGCGAGATGACCGAGTAGACCGAGTTCTCGAACATCAGCACGCGGTCGGCCACCGCGATCGCGAGCGCGCCGCCCGAGCCGCCCTCGCCGATCACGATCGTGACGATCGGCACGCGGAGGACCCCCATCTCGCGCAGGTTGACCGCGATCGCCTCCGCCTGGCCGCGCTCCTCCGCCCCGAGGCCGGGGTAGGCCCCGGGCGTGTCCACGAGCGTGACGATCGGCAGGCCGAAGCGGTCGGCGAGCTGCATCAGCCGGAGCGCCTTGCGATAGCCCTCAGGGCCCGGCATCCCGAACCGCCGGTAGAGGTTGTCCTTCGTGTCCCGGCCCTTCTGCTGGCCGATGAGCATGACCGGTCGGCCTTCGAACCACGCGGGACCACCGAGGATCGCGGGGTCGTCCGCGAAGTGGCGGTCGCCGTGCAGCTCGCGGAAGCCTTCGAAGCACCGTTCGACGTAGTCGAGCGTGTAGGGACGCTTCGGGTGCCGCGCGATCTGCACGCGCTGGTAGCGGGTGAGGTTGGCGTAGATCTCCCGCCGCATCTCCTCGGCCTTGCGCTCCAGCTCGCCCAGCTCGCCGCCCGCCTCGAGCCCGCGCTCGGCCGCGGTGGCCTTCAGCTCCTGGATCTTCTGCTCGAGCTCGAGCACCGGCTTCTCGAAATCCAGCCAGACCGTCACGAAGCCCCCCTTCCCCAGCGCACGCGGCAGCTGGGCATCCGCTCCTTGAGACCGGCCACGATCGCGTCGGCCTGCGCGACGCGGTACTTCCGCGCGCGGAAGGCGAGACGCGAGTGGTCCGGCTTGACGATGTAGAGGTGCACCTCCGATTCGCCCGGGTGCGCGGCGAGAACGTCGTCGATCCCGGCGAGGCAGGGCTCGGTCAGCTCCTCGGCGCGCAGCTCGATCTGGAGCACGGGCCGGAACTCCCCACGGGCCTGCTCCCACGGCCGGATCTCCGAGAGCAGCAGGCTCGCGCCGCGCTCCTCCCGCACCTCCACGCGCCCGGACGCGATCACGATCGCGTCCGTTTCGAGCTGGCCGCGGGACTGCTCGTAGGCCTCCGGGAACACCGTGCACTCGACGCGTCCCGAGAGATCTTCGAGCACGACGCGCGCCATGAGCTTGCCCGTCCTCGTCGTCAGCTGCTTCACGTCGGCGACGATGCCCACGACGCGCACGTCGGCGCCGTGGCCGGCCTCGAGCGCCTCCGCGATCGGGTGGGTCGCGATCCGCTCGATCTCGGGCCGCAGCTCGGCCAGCGGGTGGTCCGTCAGGTAGAAGCCGAGCGATTCCTTCTCCTTCATGCTTCGCTCGCGCGCGCTCCACGCGGGCACCGCGGGCAGCGGCGGGTCGCCGACGGCGACGGACGCGCCCGCATCGGGGCTGCCGAACAGCGACTCCTGCCCGCTCGCCTGCTCGCGGTGCAGCGACGCCGCGTGGTCGAGCGCCAGGGCGGCGCCGGCGTGCATCGCCTCGCGCGGAGCGCCCAGCGTGTCGCACGCGCCCGCGCCCACGAGGCTCTCGAGCTGGCGGCGGTTGAACGCGCCGGCCGGCAGCCGCTTCGCGAGATCGAAGAGCCCCGTGAACGCGCCGCCCTCGGTGCGCGCCGCGAGCAGCGCCTCGATCGCCCCCTGTCCCACGTTGCGCACCGCGCCCAGGCCGAGGCGGATGCGCCCGTCCTCGATCGTGAACTTCCACTCCGAGCGGTTCACGTCCGGCGGCAGCACCTCGAGCTTCATCCGCCGCACTTCCTCGAGCAGCGCCTGGATGCGCGCGCTGTCGTGCGTCTCCGACGACATCGTCGCGGCCATGAACTCGGCCGGATAGTTGCCCTTCAGGTACGCGCACTGGTACGCGACGAGCGCGTAGGCGGCGGAGTGGGAGTTGTGGACGACCAGCCCGTCCGCCACGAAGTTGTGGTCGCGCTCGACGGTCAGGTCGAAGGTGTCCTGCTCTCCTCTCGGCTCGATCGAAACGACACGATCCCAGTAGACATCGGAGCGCCCGAGGTTGCGCAGGCGCGCGGACGCGAGCTTCCGGCCGAGGCGCGTGAGGGTCTCGCGTCGAAACCCCTGCTTGCGGCCCGCCCTCGCGGCGGCGACGTCGGCGCCGCACTCGCGCAGCACTTCGGCCGGTCCGATGCCGCGACGACGCATTTCCGCCTGAATGAGTTCCACCACCTCGGCCGGCACGGTGTCCTTGCTCGTCGCACCTCGCTTCGTCAGGACAAGTCGGTCGCGAAGCTGCTGGATCGCCTCGCGTCGGGACACGACGTGGGGCACGATCCGCTGTTCGAAACGGTGGATGCTGTCCTCTCCCAGCAGGCGCACGGCCCAACCGTGCCGTCGGCCGCCCCGATATCGGAACGACTTCTCCTGGATAGTGCCCACGATGCCGAGTCGCAGGAGCAGGACCTGCACGTCTTCGGCCAGCTGGCGCGAGGACGTTGCGTAGAACGGCGGATCGGTGGAGTGATTCGCAATGAAGCCATCGCCGGTCCACAGCCGCCCGAGGAAGATCTCGAGCTGCTGGTCGTGGAGCTCGAAGACCGGCGCCGGTACCCTCTTCGTCGTGGCCTTCCTGCCGAGCAGGCCGAGGCCCCCCGCCCAGGTCCACATCCCCGAACGCCGCGGCTCCGGTAGAGGCGCAAGCGCGAGGTTTCCCTCCTCCGGCGCCGCGTTCCAGGGTCGCTGCCCGGGACGGAATCGGGCGTCGCGGCCCGTGCTGACGCAGACCTCGAAGCGGCCGCCCGCACGCGGGTCGATGCGGGCCACGGAATGCTCGAACTCGCCCGCCGCCGCTGCGAAGTCCTCGACGATCTTCCGGTCGTTGCCGTAGAAGTACAGGCAGCTCGGGTGGCAGGTGTTGCCTTCGGCCAGCAGGCCGGCCAGCGCCACGATCTCGTGCCGCCGCATCGGGTGACGACCGAAGACCGGCAACGTGCGCGGCGCAGCGATGCGGTCCCCCGGCTGCAACTCACCGAGCGTCTTCCAGCCGTCCAGCGTTCGGAACGGGTGGTTCGTCGTTGCGGTGATGCGGTGCCCGAGGTCTGTCTTCAGCTCGAAGACCGGCTTCACGCCGTTCCAGACGACGTCGGTCACTCGGCGCGACCGGAGCTTCCAGTCGCGCCCCAGTGCGTGCACGCGGAATGGCCGGCGGTTGCGGAACAGGTCCCCGACGGTCGTCACACCGCCGTCGGTGGCATCCACAACGCGGGTGTCGCCCGTCACGCACCTGTTGAACCCGTAACCCGCGAACTTCTCCATCGTCGCGAAGATGCGCTCGGCGACCCTCGCGGGGATCTTCGACGTCTTCGCGCACCCTTCGATGAACTGGGCGCGCTTCTTCTCCATCTCCTCCTTGATCTTCTTGCCCATGGCGCGGCGCAGCTCGTCGGCCTGTGCCATGGAGAAGCCGGCCAGGTCGTGGGCGGCGGCCATGACCTGTTCCTGGTAGACGAAGACGCCGTAGGTGCCCTTGAGGATGGGCTCGAGCTTCGGGTGGTCGTACTTCGCGACTTGCCGGCCGTGCTTGCAGTCGATGAAGTACGGGATGTTCTCCATCGGGCCCGGTCGGTAGAGCGCGTTCATGGCCGTCAGGTCGCCGAAGACGGTCGGCCGCAGGCGCTTGAGGTAGTCGCGCATGCCGCCGGACTCGAACTGGAAGATCGCGACCGTCTCGCCGTCCTGGAAGACGCGGTAGGCGCGCTCGTCCTCGAGCCCGATCTTCTCCCAGTCGATCTCCACGCCGTGGTGCTTCTTCACGAGGCTCAGGCACTCGTCGAGCACCGAGAGCGTGCGCAGCCCGAGGAAGTCCATCTTGAGCAGGCCGGCCTTCTCGACGGACTTCATGTCCCACTGCGTCGTGACCGTGCCGTCCTTCTGCCGGTAGAGCGGCACGTAGTCGAGCAGCGGGCCCGGGGTGATCAGCACGCCGGCGGCGTGCGTGGAGGCGTGGCGCGCGAGGCCTTCGAGGACGCGCGCACTCTCGAGCAGCTTCGCGTACTTCGGGCCCTGCTCCGGCAGCGCCTTGAGGTCGGGCGACTGCTCGAGCGCCCGCTCGAGCGTCATGCCGAGGTCGTCGGGCACCATCTTCGCCATGCGGTTCACCTCGGCCACCGGGAACCCCAGCGCGCGGCCGACGTCGCGCACGACACCCTTCGCGCCCATCGTGCCGAAGGTGATGATCTGGGTGACGTTGCCCTCGCCGTACTTGTCCTTCACGTACTGGATGACCTCGCCCCGGCGGACGTCATCGAAGTCGATGTCGATGTCGGGCATCGTCACGCGCTCGGGGTTCAGGAACCGCTCGAAGATGAGGTCGTGCTGGAGGGGGTCCACCTCGGTGATGCGCAGCGCGTACGCGACGAGCGAGCCCGCGAC
This sequence comes from uncultured bacterium, assembly GCA_964589945.1. Classification (GTDB taxonomy): domain Bacteria; phylum Eisenbacteria; class RBG-16-71-46; order RBG-16-71-46; family RBG-16-71-46; genus CAIXRL01. Next base: position 1,424 of record CAZPVG010000071.1, on the reverse strand, counting down.
CGAGCCGCGGCCCGGGCCGACGCCGATGCCGTGGGACTTCGCGAAGAAGATGAAGTCGCGCACGATCAGGAAATACGACGCGAACCCCATCTTGCAGATCACGTCGAGCTCGTAGGCGAAGCGCGTCTTCATCGCCTCGCTCACGCCGCCCGGGAACCGCGTCGCGAGCTCCTTCCAGGCGAGGTCGCGGAAGTACGCGTCGGTGTCGCGCACGCCCTCGGGCAGCGGGAACTCGGGCAGCAGCGGCTTGCCGAAGCTCATCTGCAGGTTGCAGCGCTCGGCCACGGCGAGCGTGTTCGTGATCGCCTCGGGGAAGTCGGCGAGCGCCCGCTTCATCTCGTCCGGCGTGCGGAAGTGGAGCTCCGCCAGCGCCCGCATGCGCTGGGCGTCGTCCACGTTCTTGCCCGTCTGGATGCAGATCAGCACGTCCTGCGCGCCGGTGTGGCCCGCCTCCAGGTAGTGGCAGTCGTTCGTGCCGACGATCGGCAGCCCGGTGCGCGCGGCGAGGGCCCGGACCTTCTCGCGGATCTTCGCCTCGATGTCGAGACCGTGGTTCTGCACCTCGAGGAAGTAGTTCTCCGCACCGAACATGTCGCGGTACATCATCGCGGTCTTCAGGGCCTCGTCGTCGCGGTCCGCGAGCAGGTCGGCGGCGACCTCGCCCTTCGGGCACGCCGACAGCGCGAGCAGGCCCGCGGCGTGCTGCGAGAGCACCTCGTGGTCCACGCGCGGCCGGTAGTAGAAGCCCTCGAGGTAGGCGAGCGACGAGAGCTTCATGAGGTTGCGGAAACCCGTCTCGTCGCGCGCGAGCAGCACGAGGTGGTGCGCCGTGTCCTTCGGATTGCGGTCGGTGCGCGCGCCGCGGGTGACGTAGGCCTCCATGCCCACGATCGGCTTGACGCCCGCCTTGCGCGCCTCCTGGTAGAAGTGCACCGCCCCGAACATCGCGCCGTGGTCGGTCAGCGCGCAGGCCTGCATACCGTACTTCTGGCATCGGTCGATCAGCTCGGCGACCTTGCTGGCCCCGTCCAGTACGCTGTACTCGGAGTGAACGTGAAGATGAACGAATCCCGCACTCATTGAAGTTGCTCCAACAGCATTTCCAAGGCCTTTTCGGCCGTCTGCTCTTTGATCGATTCGCGTGAACCCGCGAACAGATTCCGCGTCACGCAGGTCTCGCGGGGACCCTCGACGGCAATGAAGACCAACCCTACCGGCTTCTCTGCGGTGCCGCCCGTGGGGCCTGCAATGCCCGTCACGGCTACACCCCAGTCCGCACCGAAGCGCCACCGCACGCCACGCGCCATTTGCCGGGCCACCGTTTCACTCACGGCCCCTTCGCGCTCAATATCTTCCATGGAAACACCCAGCAACGCGACTTTCGCTTCATTGCTGTAAGTGACCACCCCACCGAGGAAATACGC
>CAZPVG010000070.1:0-23130 GCA_964589945.1 uncultured bacterium | reverse complement strand
GAGAGAGTTTTTCCAATATCCTGCAATCCATACCCGATCAGGGTGGGCAGCGCAGCCAGCTTATTGCCGCACTCAGGCAATTATTCCCCGCTTTGTCCGAACAGGGCGGCAAGGACTTGCCTGCCTCATTGACCCTGGATCAACTTATCGGCCTAATCCAGAACGGGGGTTTAAAGCTCGATAAGTCGGCTTTGACGATGCTGCAGGGTCAGGATGATAAGACCGGCGGACAGGTGCTGTCGCCGGAGCTAATGGCGTTGTTGCAGGCGCTGGTCAACGGCGGTGTCCAGTCTCCAACCCCGAAATCTGGCGATGGGGTTCAAGGTCAGGCGCTGACCACCGGTTCACAGGCTCAGGGCGCCACCACCCAGACCGGTACTGAGTCGCTGAGCCAACTGTTGAATACGCTGACCCATGGCGGCCAGGATGGGAATAAGGCCCAACAGGATAGTAATCAGGTACAACAACAGCCGCTGGCTTCTAACGCAACACAGCTGCAGGAAGCGGCTTATCTCAGGCAGATATTGGCGCAAGCCGTAAACAATGCCCAGGTCAATACGCAAAATACCCCGGTTGCCAGTCAGGGAGATACCTCTGTCACAAACGGCATGATTGCAACCTCGGACATTATCAGCAAGCTGTTCGGCGCATCGGTCGCGCCCGAGCGCCTGGCATTGCTGGAAAAAGACCTTGCGGCGGCGGGTTTGAAAGGTGTGCAAACGGGCTCCGCGACGGGTCCCGCGGGATCAGCTGCGTCAGCGAATAATCCCACACAGTTTCTGTCCGCATTGTTGAATCAGCCCGGTGCGCCGCTTTCGACGGCCGCCACACCCCAGCCGATGTCCGTCTCTGTGCCGATGAATCAGCCGGGTTGGGATCAGGCCCTGGGTCAGAATGTGCTGTGGATGGCCAAACACAATGTTCAAATCGCTTCAATAAAGCTCAATCCGCCGCAACTGGGTCCCCTGGAGGTGCGCATCACGTTCAATCATGACCAGGCAAACGTCAACTTCGTTTCCCACCATGGTGTGGTGCGTGAGGCCGTCGAGGCGGCGTTACCCAGATTGCGTGAAATGTTCGGCGAGGGTGGGGTTAATCTGGCCAATGTCGATGTTTCGGATGACTCCTCCACAGGCCAGCAGGCAGCCGGCTTCGGTGCCGGCAGCGGCGATAGCGGCCGGAGTTTCGGCGCCGGCGATCCCTCCTTGATGGCGGCGGAGATACAACCAACAACAGCCTCCCATCTACCCGCGGGTCTCGTAGACTACTTCGCTTAAACTCCAGTTCCATGGTGTCGACCATAGGGTCGCCGGGTCGACGGATTGCGGCCGACGCTATTGTCCATCGCGGCGATTCTTGGCAACTGAAGGGGCACGTCGATGAATAAATTCAGACTACTGCTCGTTGTTGCCTTTTTGTCCATCAGCATGCCCGCACTGGCCGAAAAGGTCGCTGTGATAGCAAGTGCTGAGAATCACCAGAATCTGACGGCAGATGATGTCGAGAATATCTCCCTTGACTGCATCACCACCTGGGGTAACGGAGGCCGGATAAAGGCCTATGATCTGCCGGTCAAGGATTCCGTGCGGCAGGTCTTCTCAAGCAAGAGCCTCGGCATGAGAATCGAGAATTTCGCCAGAGCATAGGCCAATAAATAGATTACCAATACGGCCGAAAATCCACCCAGGACCGCCCGTGACCGTTTCATTGCGTCGTTTGTTGCCAAAGACGCGGATGCCGCCATCGGTTACGTGCCGGCCTCCATGGTCGACGGTCAAAAGGATGTGCGAAACCTTATGACAGTGGAATAACGGCGGCCCCATGGGGGGCGCCGATCGCATCAGGGTGTAAATGGGGCCTCTCGTGAGGCCTCATTTTTTTGTGACCTAGTTCTATTGCAGTGTCTGCGGTGTGCCATGAAACCGCCATCCCCCGCGTATTTTTTAGTCAATCCCCCGGCGCGTCTGGATTGGGCTCAATAACATATTGTTTTTAATTTGTTATTTGCCGGCAGGTCTGTGGCATATGTCTTGCTAACCCCTGTGTGGGATAAACCACCAATCAGTATAAGGGAAGTCGAGTAATGGTTGATCTGGCGAGAGAGTTGGATGACGAGGACGAGGGCAAGGCCGCCGCGGCTGCGCCGAAAAAGAAGTCCTCCGTGATGAAAATCTTGTTGATCGTCTTTGGCGTCATCGTCCTGCTCGGGGGCGCCGTCGGTGGGACGTTATATCTCACGGGGTCTCACTTGTTGAGTGCCGCGGCGAGCAGCGGCGGTGATGTAAAGGACAAGAAAGGGGCCAAGGGCAAGGAAGAGACCAGGGAGGCGCTCTATTTCCCCATAGATCCACCGTTTGTTGTGAATTTCGCCGATCAGAATCAAATGCGATTTTTGCAGATCACCATGGATGTGATGGCCTATAGCCCGGATGCCATAGACGCGGTCAAAAAGCACCTGCCGGTCATACGTAACAACCTGGTCATGCTGCTGAGCAGTCAGGATGCCAAGACGCTGTTCTCTTTGGATGGTAAACAGCGACTGCGCCAGAAGTGCCTGGAGGAAATCCAGAAGATCATCAAGGAACATACAGGTAAAAAGGGTGTTGAAGATGTCTATTTCACAAGTTTCGTGATGCAGTGAGCCATGCCAATAAACGACCTGCTTAGTCAAGACGAGATCGATGCGCTGCTCCATGGCGTATCCAGCGGCGATGTCGAGACGGAAGATGACAGTGAGGATCAGGAAGGTATTCACGCCTATGACTTCAACAGTCAGGACCGCATCGTCCGCGGCCGTATGCCGACCCTGGAGATGGTGAACGAACGCTTCGCACGTTATTTCAGACTCAGCCTGTTCAATATGCTGCGCCGCTCGCCGGAAATAGCCGTTGGCGGTGTGCAGATGCTCAAGTTTGCGGAATACGTCCACAGTCTGTTTGTGCCGACCAGTCTCAATCTGGTCAAGTTTAAACCGCTTCGCGGCACCGGCCTTATCGTATTCGATCCGAAGCTGGTCTATATCATGGTGGACAATTTCTTCGGTGGAGACGGCCGTTATCACACCCGTATCGAAGGCAGAGAGTTTACGCCGACCGAGCAACGCATCATCAGCATGATGCTTGGCCGTCTGTTCAAGGACCTTAAGGAGGCATGGAATCCTGTTATCCCCATGGATCTCGAATTCCAGCAAATGGAGGTCAATCCGCACTTTGCAAATATCGTGAGTCCCAGTGAAGTGATCGTGGTGTCGACTTTTCATATCGAACTCGAGGGTGGCGGTGGTGATTGTCATATCACCATGCCGTACTCGATGGTGGAGCCGATACGCGAGATTCTTGATGCCGGTGTTCAAAGTGACCGGGTGGAGACTGACGTACGCTGGACGGTATCACTGAAAGAGGAGATCAAGGAGGCCGAGGTGGAGATGCGTTGTCCGTTGGCTGATGTAGAGATCAGCGTCAGCGACTTGATGAAGCTTAAGTCGGGCGATGTGGTCCCCCTGGAGCTGCCCGGCTTGGTTACGGCATCCATAGAGGAGATACCCATATTTCGCGGGCGGTACGGAGTTTCCAAAAACAAACTGGCCATGAAGATTGAACAAAGAGTCTATTCAGAACTGCCCCCGTCGGTTAACGGGCTATGAGGAGAAAGTATCATGAGTGATACATCTGACACTGATCAGGACACAATGGTTGAAGAAAGGGCGGAACACATGGAGGCACAACAGATGTCACAGGCGACGCCTGGGAAAGCACCCCAAGCTGCGGCTTCCGACGAGATGGAGCGAGCCCAGTTTCAAAACTTGAAGGATGAGGGGGTTGCCGGCGTGGAAGATGATAAGAACATGGACATGATCCTGGATATTCCGGTCAATCTCAGCGTTGAAATCGGCAGGACCAAGATCAGCATAAGGAATCTGCTCAAGCTGAATCAGGGTTCCGTGGTGGAATTGAGCCGGCTGGCCGGAGAACCGATGGATATATATGTCAACGGAACACTGATCGCTCACGGCGAGGTGGTGGTTGTTAATGACAAGTTCGGCATTCGCCTGACCGACGTGATCAGCGCCGCCGAGCGGGTCAAAAAGCTTAAATAGACCGGTGACGGATGAGTTCGTGACGATGAATCCAATGGCACCAAATCTTCCGGTGACGGTCTGTGACGCGTTATCCCGGCTTGTCTTCAGACCAGTGTCGATCTTATTGCCTTATTTTGTCCTGTGGGCCCCGATTGCGTCTGCGGACGAAATGAAGGCGGGTAACAAGCATGCTCTGGGCGCCGCTGAGCCTTTATCCATCGGCAGCCTGATACAGGTCACCTTGGGCTTGTTGGCGGTAGTCATCACAATATTTGCGTTGGCGTGGTTTCTGCGGCGCTACGGGCGCTTTCAATCATCAGCCAACACATCCCTGAAGGTGGTGGGCGGCGTATCGGTCGGCCCTAGAGAACGTGTTGTCCTGGTTCAGGTGGAGGATCGCCAGCTATTGCTCGGGGTGGCCCCGGGCCGGGTGCAAATGCTGCATACCCTTGAGCGCCGTGTGTCGGTGGCGGAAGGGGATGAAAGTGAGCCACCCAAAAAGAATGTCTTTGCATCATTGCTGAAGTCGGGATGAACATGATCAGACGCCTTATCTTTTTCGTCTTACTGCTGCTGCCGTGGCAGCACGTGCTTGCCCAGCCGGGCATTGACGCCATATCGGTGACAACCGCGCCGGGGGGCGGGCAGACCTACTCCGTTACGATTCAGATCCTGGCGTTGATGACGGCGCTTACGCTGTTGCCGGCGGCAATGATGATGATGACTTCGTTTACCCGCATCATCATTGTCCTGGCGATTCTCAGGCAGGCCTTGGGCACCGCGCAAACACCCACCAGCCAGACGCTGATCGGACTGGCGCTGTTCCTGACCTTTTTCATTATGGCACCGGTGTTCAACAGCACCTATCAGCAGGCGATTAAGCCCTATATGGACGATCAGATCACCGCCGTGCAGGCGGTGGAGAAGGCGTCTGTGCCGTTTCGCAAGTTCATGACGGCACAGACAAGGGAGTCGGATTTGAATATGTTCATGCACCTCTCCGGTCATGACAAGGTCGATTCCGTGGACAATGTGCCCTTTATGTCGCTGGTGCCGGCCTTCGTGACCAGTGAATTGAAGACGGCGTTTCAGATTGGATTTTTGATTTTTATCCCATTCCTTATCATCGACCTGGTTGTGGCGAGCACCTTGATGTCCATGGGTATGATGATGCTGTCGCCGCTGATCATTTCCTTGCCATTCAAAATCATGTTGTTTGTCCTGGTGGACGGCTGGTCACTCATTGTCGGGACGCTGGCCTCCAGTTTTTACACCTAGGCCGGTGGCCTGAAGGGTGACGTGACTGATCGTGGCGGCATTTGTACGGCGGATTGAGTTAACGCACAGGAGACTTATATGACACCCGAGATGGTAATCGATGTGGGACAGCAGGCGCTACAAGTGGTGATCGCCATGCTCGGCCTGCTGTTGCTGCCCGCCCTGGGCATCGGTTTGGTTGTCAGCATGTTTCAGGCGGCGACACAGATAAACGAAGTGACGCTGAGCTTCATCCCCAAGCTGCTGGTGACACTGTTGATGCTCGTGCTCGGTGGTCCATGGATGCTGCGCGTGATTATAAACTTCACCGAGAAGCTTTTCGGAAACATCCCCTCCCTGATCGGTTAGGCAAACGACGATGAATTTCTCGGCCACGGAAATCATTACATGGGTAAGTTCCTACTTGTGGCCGTTTACTCGCATCGCCGCCATGATGAGCATCGCGCCGATACTCGGTACCCATACGGTGCCCATGCGCGTGCGGCTTGGGATAGCAGTGATACTTACGCTGGTCATCGCCCCGGTGGTGCCGCAAGTGGGTGCGGTTCAGCCGTTCAGTATCGCCGGCGGCATCGTTACCGTACAGCAATTTCTTATCGGTATGGCCATGGGGTTCGCCGTACGCCTGGTTTTCAGCGCCGTGGAAAACGGCGGGCACTCAATCGCCATGCTCATGGGGCTGGGTTTTGCCGACATGGTCGACCCTCAAAGCGGTGTAACGGTCCCGGTGATCAGTCAGTTCCTGACGACCCTGACCGGGTTGCTGTTCCTGGCCATGGATGGGCATCTCGTTCTGATCCAGGTGCTCGCCGAGAGCTTTCACACGCTGCCCGTTTCCATGACCGGTCTGCCCCTTGACGGTATATGGCAACTGGTCCTGTGGGCAAGTTGGATATTCGCCGGGGCGGTGCTGATCGCCCTGCCGGCGATTGCCGCCTTGTTGATCGTCAACCTTGCATTCGGCGTCATGACCCGCGCTGCACCGCAGCTTAATATCTTTGCCGTCGGGTTTCCCATCACCCTGGGGCTGGGCTTTATTATCCTGCTCGTTACCCTGCCCAGCATCGTGCCCAAGTTCAGCAGTCTGCTGGCGGACGCATTCGCGTTGATGCGCAGAATTACATCGCCCGGTATTTAGCCATGGCTGAAGATACCGCCCAAGAACGCACAGAACAAGCGACCGCCAAGCGTCTCAGAGAGGCCCGCGAAGAGGGGCAGGTACCGCGATCACGTGAACTGACAACCATGGCGATGATGTTGTCATCCTCCGGCGGGTTCCTGCTGCTCGGTCCCAGTGTAATTGAAGGGCTGGACAAGCTGTTTCACGAACGCCTGACCCTGACCAAGAGTCAACTGTTCGATGATGCGACCATCACGACGGCCCTCAAGGATACAGTTACCCACACTCTGGAGGTCATGGCGCCGTTTTTAATCCTGATGACCATCGTGGCGCTCCTGGCGCCCATGGCATTGGGCGGGATTAACTTCAGCGGCAAGGCACTGGTTTTCAAGTGGGACCGACTCAATCCGATTGAGGGATTGAAAAAGCTCTTTGGCCCTCGTGGGCTGATGGAGCTGGTCAAGGCCCTGGCCAAATTCTCCGTCGTCGCCGTGGTGGCGGTTCTGGTGCTGTGGCATTGGTCGGGGCAGCTCATATCTCTCGGCATGCAACCCCTCCGTCCCGCGCTGTCACAGGCGATCTATTTGCTTGCCTGGTCAATGCTGCTGATCAGTGCGGCCCTGATGCTGATAGCCGCCGTAGACGTGCCGTTTCAGCTATGGGATTTTTCACGCCAGATGAAGATGACACGCCAGGAGATCAAGGACGAATTCAAGGAGACGGATGGCCGTCCCGAGGTCAAGAGCCGCGTCAGGCGCATGCAGCGGGAATTCTCCCGCCGCCGCATGATGTCTGAAGTGCCCAAGGCCGACGTGGTGGTTGTCAACCCGCAGCACTTCGCCGTGGCCTTGAAGTATGACCAGGACAGCATGGGCGCCCCGGTGGTGGTGGCCAAGGGCGCCGATTATGTCGCGTTGCAGATCCGCTCCATCGCGCGGTCGAGCCATGTGCCCATCCTCTCGGCGCCTGCGCTGGCGCGGGCGATTTACTACAGCACGGAGCTCAATAAGGAAGTGCCGGCAGGATTGTATGTGGCGGTGGCCAAGATCCTCGCCTACGTCTATCAACTACGTCGTAAGTATCGAAATGACAGCGATCAACCGCTGACTATGGACGAGGATCTGCCGATCCCGGATGAGCTGCGCCGTGATGATTGAGTCATGGCGCTATGGGGTGAGGACAAGGGTGAGCCGGTACCGCCGTCCGGTCACGGAATTTAACTAGAAAGGGCATAGGCATGGCACAACAAGGCATAATCTCTAGTCTGCGCGGGATCAACCGCAGCGGTATCGGTACATCGGTATTGTTGGTGCTTATGCTGGCGATGATGGTGGTGCCCCTGGCGCCTACCATGCTGGACCTGCTGTTTACATTCAACATATCACTGTCCCTGGTGGTTATTCTGTCGTCTATTTATGCCAAAAAGCCTTTGGATTTTGCGGCGTTTCCCACGGTGCTGCTGGTGGCGACGCTGCTGCGTCTCGCGCTGAATATCGCCTCCACGCGTGTTGTCCTGTTGAACGGGCATTCCGGAACCAATGCCGCCGGACACGTCATCCAGGCCTTTGGTGAGTTCGTGGTCGGCGGCAACTACGCCGTCGGGCTGGTAGTGTTTGCGATTTTGGTCATTATCAATTTTGTGGTGGTGACCAAGGGCGCCGGGCGTATCTCGGAAGTCAGCGCACGCTTTACCCTGGATGCCATGCCGGGCAAGCAAATGGCTATCGATGCCGATTTGAACGCCGGGCTGATCAATCAGGACGAGGCCAAATCGCGTCGCAGCGCCGTTGTTGCCGAGGCGGATTTTTACGGAGCCATGGACGGCGCCAGCAAGTTCGTGCGCGGCGACGCGGTTGCCGGCATCCTTATTTTATTGGTCAACATAATCGGCGGCCTGTCCGTGGGCATGCTGCAGCATGATATGGCGTTCACCGACGCGTTGCATAACTACACGCTGCTGACCATCGGTGACGGCCTGGTGGCCCAGATTCCATCCCTGGTCCTATCCACCGCGGCGGCGATTACAGTTACCCGTGTCTCCGATGAGCAGGATATGGGGAGCCAGATCCTGAGCCAGTTGTTCGACAACCCCCGTACACTGCTGATTACCGCGATGGTGATGGGTATTCTGGGGCTGGTACCGGGCATGCCGAATCTGGTGTTTTTGGCGCTGGCGGCGGGCTGCGGTGCCGGGGCCTATTTTATCGATCAGAGAAAAAAGGCAGAGGTGGCCAAGCCCCAACCGGTGACGGCACCCGAGCCGGTGAGCGAGCCCAGAGAACTCAGTTGGGAAGACGTGGTACCGATGGATCCCGTCGGTCTGGAGGTCGGTTACCGTCTCATCCCACTGGTGGATAAAAACCAGGGCGGGCAATTGATGGCACGCATCAAGGGCGTGAGAAAGAAGCTCACCAGTGAACTGGGCTTTCTCATTCCGCCAGTGCATATACGTGACAACCTCGAACTCACGGCAAACGTCTACCGCATAACTTTACTCGGTGTCACCGTCGGTGAGGCCGAAATCCACCCCGATCGCGAATTGGCGATCAACCCCGGCCAGACCTTCGGCAGCATTCAGGGCATTGCCACGAAAGACCCGGCCTTCGGCCTGGAGGCCTATTGGATCGAAGCCGGTCAACGGGACCGCGCACAGACCCTGGGCTATACCGTGGTCGACGCCAACACCGTGATCGCCACCCATCTGAGTCAGATCATTCAGGATCACGCCGGCGAGCTGCTGGGTCACGAGGAGGCACAGCAGCTGCTGGACAGCCTGGCCAAGACCGCACCAAAGCTGGTGGAGGATTTGATTCCGGACCGTCTCTCCCTGGGGGTGGTGGTAAAGGTGCTGCAGAATCTGCTCAATGAGCATATCCCGGTGCGGGATATCCGCACCATCGCCGAGACCTTGGCGGAGCAGTCCACCAGGAGTCAAGACCCTGCCACCTTGACGGCGGCGGTTCGGGCCGCGTTGGGGCGAATGATTTTCCAGAATATCAATGGGATGAACGATGAACTGGAGGTGATTACCCTGGAGCCCTCTCTGGAACAGATATTGCAGGAAGCCTTGCGTAGCGGGGACGGTTTGAGTCCCGCGTTGGAACCGAGCATGGCCGAGAAGATGCACAAAATACTTTTGGAGAGCGCACAGCGCCAGGAGGCGGCGGGTCAACCCGTTGTGTTGTTGGTCCCGGCGCCGATCCGGTCATTAATGGCCCGTTTTGTGAAGCACACCATAACATCCATGCGTGTACTCGCATATAACGAGATTCCGGATAACAAGCGTATCAAGGTAGTCGCCAGCGTGGGCGGCGGGCAGCCGGTACGGGGCCTGGCGCAGGCGGCTGCGGGATGATCAGCGGATTCATACCGAATAGTAAGGGGTAGGTAACTGGCAATGAAGGTCAAACGATTCTTTGCGCCGGATATGCGTCAGGCCATTCGCATGGTCAAGATGGAACAGGGGCCAGATGCGGTCATCCTCTCCAACCGCAAGGTGGACGGGGGTGTCGAAATCATCTCCGCCGTCGAATATGACGAGTCACTCCTGCTCAAAGAAGGCCCCCGGGTTGATAACTACAGCGAGATAGCCGATGTCCCGGAGGAGGTGCATCCGGTGCAGGTGCAGGCCGATGATGGCGCAACGGTTGAGGCACCGGTTCCGCCGCTGCCGGCACCCGCACCTGCCGCAACCGTACCTGACATGGATGCACCGCCCCAGAGCCAGGAACCCGCGTTGTTTGAAATGCGCCGGGAACTCAAGTCGCTGCGCGACTTGTTGGAAAGCCAGTTGTCAGGCCTGGCCTGGGGTGAGCTTGCCAAGAGAAACCCTCTCAATGCGGAGCTGCTGCAGCGGCTGATGCGGCTGGGCCTCAGTGCAACTCTGTGTCACCAGATCAGCGGTCGTCTGCAGGTAAGTGATAATCTCGACCACCTGTGGAACGAAGCCCTTGACCTGCTCAAGCATCACATCAAGACCACCCGTGACGATATTCTCCAACAGGGGGGCATCGTATCCCTGGTCGGTCCGACAGGGGTCGGCAAGACGACCACTATCGCCAAACTGGCGGCCACCTATGCGTTGAAAAACGGATCGCGCAACGTTGCATTGATTTCGGCGGATTCCTTCCGTATCGGCGCACACGAACAATTACGCCGCCTCGGCCGGATATTGGATATCCCCGTCAGAATCGTCTCAAACCGCAATGAGCTGATGGCCGCCCTGGGAGATTTCTATGACCGGGAGCTGGTATTGATTGACACGGTCGGACTGGGACAGCGTGATAAGAGAATAGCAGAACAGGCGGAAATGCTGCGCTGCGACGACCCGATGATAAGAAATTATCTTGTATTGGCATCGACGGCACGTTTGTCCTGTATGCAGGAAGTAATGCGCGTCTACCAGGTGACTAATCCGCATGGATGCATCGTGACAAAGCTTGACGAGGCTACCAGTATCGGCGCAGCCCTGAGCGTCCTGATTCAGAATCAGATGCCGGCCGCCTATATAACCGACGGGCAGCGGATACCCGATGATATCCAGCCGGCCCAGGCCGAGGCGCTGGTGAGACGCAGCGTTGAGGTAATGCAGCAGCACAGCCCGTTATTGGAAGACGAATCATTACCACTAACCCTGGGGAGAGCGTTTGCGAATGTTAATGTCGGACATAAGAATCGATAAGCCCATGGGAATCCGGCCTGTCGGTCATGCCGGACCCGTCCGGGTAGTCGCCGTCACAAGTGGTAAGGGTGGCGTCGGCAAGACAAATGTTTCTGTCAACCTGGCGATTTCGCTGGCAAGCGGGGGTAAGGAGGTCATGCTGATGGACGCCGACCTCGGCCTGGCGAACGTGGATGTTCTCCTGGGACTTCACCCCTTATACAACCTCTCCCACGTCATAAGTGGAGAGCGCAATATCAACGATGTCGTGCTTACCGGTCCGGAAGGCGTGCGCATCGTGCCGGCCGCCTCCGGCATCAAGACCATGGCCGACTTGAGCCCCGCACAGCATGCCGGGATTATTAATGTATTCAGTGACCTGACGATAAATCCGGATGTCCTTCTGATTGATACGGCGGCCGGGTTGTCCGATGGTGTGACGGCCTTCACAAAGGCTGCGCACGAGGTGATCGTGGTGCTGTGTGATGAGCCAGCCTCCATAACGGATGCCTACGCAATGATCAAGGTCATGAGCCGGGAGCACGGGATTCACCGATTCAGGGTACTGGCCAACATGACGCGTACGCCGCAACAGGGCATTGATCTTTTCAACAAGATGGTCAAGGTGACCAACCGGTTCCTCGAGGTTACCCTGGATTATATGGGCTGCGTACCATACGACGAGTATCTTTTGAAGTCCGTACAAAAGCAGCGCGCCGTTGTTGACACATATCCGCGCAGTAAGGCGGCGGTCGCATTCAAGAATATCGCGCAAAAAATCGAGAAGTGGCCAGTGCCGGATATTGCCACGGGCAACATGGAATTCTTCATCGAACGCTTAATTCGGGCAAATCACGTTGAGTCATTGGTATGAATGAGCTAGCAATGTATAAATCAATACAAAGGGACGGGGAAGTATCGGATGAGTTGATTACCCGATATGTGCCACTGGTCAAGCGTATAGCCTATCATTTAATGACGCGGCTTCCGCCCAGTGTCCAGGTGGACGATCTTATCCAGGCGGGGATGATCGGTCTGCTGGAGGCGGCGAGGAACTATGATGCCGGTCAAGGGGCGAGCTTCGAGACCTATGCGGGCATTCGTATACGCGGCGCCATGCTGGACGAGATAAGAAAAGGCGACTGGGCGCCGCGCTCCGTCCACCGCAAGGCAAGGAAGGTCGCGGAGGCCGTGCGCGTAATCGAGAACAATACCGGACGTGATGCCCGGGATCAGGAGGTCGCTGAGCGATTGGGTATCACTCTTGAGGAATATTACCACACCCTCCAGGACGCCAGCGGGTGCCGTCTGCTCAGTTTCGAAGAGATGGGGGTGGATGACGACTGCATCATGATCTCGTCCGATTTCTCTGAAAATTCCCCCACGCCACTGGATGGGCTGCAAAAGGAGGATTTCAAGCGTTGTCTGGCCGAGGCGATTGCCGGGCTCCCTGAGCGGGAACGGTTGGTTCTCGCCCTTTACTACGACGAAGAATTGAATCTGAGAGAAATAGGTGCCGTGATCGGCGTCAGTGAATCAAGAGTGAGCCAAATCCACGGTCAAGCGCTTATTCGTCTGCAGGCGCGATTGGGACATTGGATCGCTAAGGAGTAACCACAGGAAAGCAACTGATCTGGAGGACGCTTTGGATACCAACATGAAGATATTGATAGTCGATGACTTTTCGACTATGCGGCGAATCATCAAGAACCTGCTTCGCGATCTCGGGTTCAATAACACCAGCGAAGCAGAGGACGGGGCCAGCGGATTGGCGGCGCTGCGGGCGGGGGATTTCGATTTCCTGATCACGGACTGGAACATGCCTGGCATGCAGGGCATTGACTTGCTGAAGGCGGTGAGGGCCGACACAAAGCTGGCCAATATACCCGTCCTCATGGTGACCGCAGAGGCCCGCCGTGATCAGATCGTCGAGGCCGCGCAGGCCGGGGTGAATGGGTATGTTGTGAAACCCTTCACCGCCGCGACGTTGAAGGAAAAACTCGACAAGATATTCGAGCGTCTTGAGGCCTCCGCGGGGAACTAGGGGTAAGGAATAACAAAATGGAAAATACGACGCTTGCAGAGGAAGGGATGCTGAAACAGGCGAGCGAATTGGTTTCCGCATTGCAGGAAGGGGATCAATCGCAGGCCATGCAGATCGTGGATGAAATCACGCGACTGCGGGAAAAAGACTTGTTTCATGAGATCGGGCGTATGACGCGCCAACTACATGATGTGCTGATCGGGCTTCATGTGGACAGCAATATTATCAACATTACGGTCGATGAAATTCCTGATGCCAGGGAACGGCTGAGATGTATCGTAGGCATGACGGAAAATGCAGCCCATCGCACAATGACGATTGTGGAGGATATTCTGCCTCTTTGCGAGGCGCTCGACATACGCGCATTGGAATTGAAAAAGAACTGTGCGGAAATCGTGAGTAAAGAGCGCGGCGAAGCGGACATTAAGCGTGTAGCAAATGATATGGTCGAATTCTTTGCCATGCATAATGACAATACTAAAAGGCTGAGTAATGGTTTGCGTGACATATTGGTCGCGCAGGAGTACCAGGACCTGACCGGTCAGGCGATCAAGCGCGTCATAGAGCTTGTACAACGCATAGAGGACGGCCTGGTTGAGATGATCAGGGCCTCCGGCTCTAAAGTCCATACTAAAATTTCTGAGCGGGGTGATAGAGATATGGAATCGATAACAAGTCAAGATGATGTAGACGAGCTGTTATCGAGCATGGGTTTCTAGGGAAAGAATCAAAATGGCGATTGGTCCTGATGATGATATCCTTCAGGATTTTCTGGTCGAGGCAGGTGAGATCCAAGAACAACTTGGTGAACAGCTGGTCGAGCTGGAGAGAAGTCCTGGAGACAAAGAGCTGCTGAATGCCGTTTTTCGTGGTTTTCACACCATAAAAGGCGGTGCGGGCTTTTTGAATTTGAAGCCCCTGGTAGATGTTTGCCACCGTGCGGAAGACGCGTTTAACGTCTTTCGCCAGGGTGAGCGTGCGATCGATTCCACCGTCATGGATGTCATGCTGCAGGTCCTTGATATCCTCAAGCAAATGTTTGCAGATATCAGGGCCGGCAGCGATCCCGTGCCGGCTGAACAGTGGCTGCTCGATCAGGTGGAACAACTGGCCAAACCCGACGCGTCACCTGCGCGGCAAGTGCAACCAACACCGACTGAATCACAAAACCAGTCGCAACCGGCGGTTGCCGTGAATACGGCTGCTACGATGCCCATGGGCACCGGTGCCGCCCGTGACAATGAGGGTGTTGACAGTGGAGATTCAGGCAGCGACAGCTCCACGCAAAGCAATGCCGAGATAAGCGATGCGGAATTTGAATCCATTCTCGATCAAATCCACGGTATGGGTGGATCTCAAACCAGTCATGCATCACCCGGTACTGGCGATGCTGCGATACAGGCCGCCGCGGCAGACTCGGCGTCATCCGGCGATATAACCGATGAAGAGTTCGAGCAGCTTCTGGACCGACTTCAGGGCGAGAATACGGGCAATATGCCGGCTCAAATAAGCCGGGGGCAGTCTCATGAATCGAATAACAGCGCAGAGTCGGTGGAAAGTGATGATGTGGCGGTGCTGGAGGCGGTGCCGGAAAAGCAGCCCGTAACACGGGCTAAACCGCCAGTTAAGACCCGATCAGAACAGGTCTCCTACGTGCCTGCTTCCACAGTCGAGGAGCAAGGCGTGCATAAAAAGGAGATGGGTCAACAGGAAACCACCATACGTGTCGATACCAGGCGTCTTGACGATATCATGAATCTTGTGGGTGAACTGGTGCTGGTGAGAAACAGGCTGTCCACGCTGAGGAATAACGTCAATGATGATGAAGTGGATAAGGCGGTATCGAATCTGGACCTGGTGACGTCCGACCTGCAATCCGCAGCCATGAAGACGCGTATGCAGCCCATTAAGAAGGTCTTCTCCCGTTTTCCCCGCGTCGTGCGAGATATCGCGCGGAGTCTGAAAAAGGAGGTCACACTGGAGTTGGTCGGTGAAGAAACAGACCTCGATAAAAATCTCGTCGAGGCGCTGGCGGATCCGCTGGTGCATCTGGTAAGGAATGCCGTGGATCACGGCATAGAGAGTCCGGAGGATCGCGAGGCGGCGGGCAAGCCCCGGAT
The DNA here is from genome assembly GCA_964589945.1 of uncultured bacterium. Classification (GTDB taxonomy): domain Bacteria; phylum Eisenbacteria; class RBG-16-71-46; order RBG-16-71-46; family RBG-16-71-46; genus CAIXRL01. The sequence continues at coordinate 7,830 of CAZPVG010000070.1, read as the reverse complement.
GGGAAAGATCGTCTTGTCAGCCAAGCATGCCGGTGACCATATTCAATTGGCCATAAATGATGACGGCGCCGGCATGGACCCCGAGTCCATACGCAAAAAGGCTGTCGAGAAAGGGGCTGTTGACCCGGATTCAGCCGCGAGGCTGGATGAGCGAGGGTGTTTCAATCTGATATTTCTCCCGGGACTGTCAACAAAGGAGAGCATCTCAGAGATTTCCGGCCGTGGCGTGGGCATGGACGTGGTGAAAAACAGTATCTCCCGGTTGAACGGCACGATCGAAATCGAATCGGAAAAGGGTAAGGGATCTTGTCTGACGATCAAGGTGCCGCTCACACTCGCCATACTGCCGACTTTAATGATCATGCTTGAGGATAGAATATTTGCATTGCCGCTGGCCAATGTCTCAGAAATATTCGATCTGGATCTGAGAAAGACGAAGGTCGTGGACGGCCAGAAAGTCGTTCTGGTGCGTAATACGGCACTGCCAATCTTCTATCTTCAATCATGGCTCATGAATAAGAGTTACGGAAACGAGAATGCCGAAAGCGGCCATGTGGTCGTTGTGAATATCGGCAGCCAGTATATCGGATTCGTTGTTGACAAGTTGATAGGGCAGGAGGAAGTCGTCACCAAGCCGCTGGGGGCCATGTTGCGCGGCACGAAGGGCTTTGCCGGCGCGACCATCACCGGCGATGGAAGAATTGCGCTGATATTGGATATTCCGGGATTGTTGTCGAAATACGGCCGCCGCCGTTGAGGGCGTGTAATGGAAGTGCGGGTTCTCGTAGTAGATGATTCAGTATTTTATCGCCATCGTGTAGTCGCTGCGCTGAATGCTGAAAAGGATATCGTCGTTGTCGGAGAGGCATGCAACGGCATGGAGGCGGTTGAAAAGGCCAGGCGGCTGCGCCCGGACGTGATTACGATGGACGTCAGTATGCCGGTGATGGACGGCGTCACCGCTGTCCGGCACATCATGGAGGAAAGACCCACTCCGATATTGATGTTCTCGTCTCTTACTACAAAGGGCGCGCAGGCGACGTTTGACGCCTTGGACGCGGGCGCTGTTGACTTCATAACCAAGCATGTGGAGGAGCTCAGCGGCAATCCACAAGAGACACTGCGCCATCTCATCAGGCGGGTACGCATGTTGGGCAGGAGTTCAACCGCGGTATCAACAGCCGCGGCAAGCAATGCCCTGCACAGCACCCGTCAGAGTGAGAGAAGGCTGCCGATTCGGCCGCTATCACAAACGCCCGCTACAGCAGAAAAGCCCCGCACCGACATCAATATCCAGTTGATCATTATTGGGGCTTCAACCGGCGGACCTGTGGCGCTGCAGAATCTGCTTACCGTGCTTCCGAAGGGATTTCGCCTCCCGATTCTCGTGGTGCAGCACATGCCGCCTTCGTTCACCAAGGCGTTTGCGGAGCGCTTGAATAAAATCTGCGTCGCTAATGTTAAAGAGGCTCAGGATGGCGAGCCGCTGGAGTTATCCACGATCTACATTGCCCCGGGTGGATATCAGACGTTGCTGAAGCGCAGGTCTGACATGCTTTATATCCAGGTCGATGACCCATCACCGGAGGATATCTACAGACCCAGCGTAGATCTGGCCTTTGGTTCCGCCTCCAGCGCCATCCCCGGGAGCGTGCTCGCGATCGTTTTGACGGGCATGGGGGCGGACGGAAAGGATGGGGCGGGGATGCTCAAGGCCGCCGGGTCTGAAATCTGGGTTCAGGATGAACAGAGCTCCGTTATATTCGGTATGCCAAAGGCCGTTTTAAGCGCCGGCTATGCCGACCAAGTGCTGTCTCTGCAGGACATGGGCAAGGCGCTTTCCGGGTTAGTTTGAAGACATGGATTTATTATCAATTATAGGCATTGTCCTGGCGATTACCGCCATTGTTGGCGGTAACCTCATTGAGGGCGGGCATCTATCATCGCTGATACAGTTGACGGCATTTATAGTCGTGGGCGGGGGAACAATGGGCGCAATTTTATTGCAGACACCCGTGTCTACTTTTATGAAGTCGCTGAGAATGGTGATGTGGGTATTTCTGCCGCCAAAACTGGCGCAAAACGACGCCATTGAAAAGATCGTCTCATGGAGCAACATCGCGCGCAAGGAAGGGCTGCTTGGTCTGGAGGAAATGATCGAAACCGAAACTGACGGATTTGCCCAGAAGGGGCTTCAGTTGCTGGTGGACGGCAGTGAACCGGAGTCCATACGCAGCATTATGGAGGTGGAGCTATCCGCCAAGGAGCATGCCGAAGAACAGGCTAGCAAGGTATTTGAAGGCATGGGTGGGTATTCCCCGACCATCGGTATTATCGGGGCCGTGATGGGTTTGATTCACGTGATGGAAAACTTGGCGGACCCAAGCAAGCTGGGGGCGGGTATTGCCGTGGCCTTTGTCGCGACGATTTACGGTGTGGGTATGGCCAACCTGTTTTTCCTGCCCATGTCAAACAAGCTGAAGAGTCTGGTGCACCACCAAACCCAATTCCGGGAGATGATCATCGAGGGCATCGTCTCTATCGCGGAGGGTGAAAACCCGCGCAATATCGAGACCAAGCTTCAGGGGTACCTGAGTCATTAGCAACGGTTCTTTAAACAGCGGACTCCAATCCAAGTTATGCAAGGCGCGGTATGGCTAGAAAGAAAAAGGCCCCGGAACACGAGAACCTGGAACGCTGGCTGGTTTCTTATGCCGACTTTATCACCCTGTTGTTTGCTTTTTTTGTCGTCATGTACTCCATATCATCGGTGAATGAAGGCAAATACCGGGTGTTGTCAGACTCGCTCGTTGCCGCGTTCCGTTCCCCGACCAAGACGCTGCAACCGATTCAAGTGGGAAAATCCAGCAAGTCCCCCGTCTCCTCAAAGTTTCAAATCCGCCAGTCTCCGTTTGCAGTCAATTTGCCGGATATGCCGTTGCCCTGGGTCAAGCACCCCGACAGTAAAAGCGAGGAGGAATCAAAAGGAAAATCCAGCGGCGCCGGTGAATCCCGGTCCGGGACTGAAACGGGAGGGCCGGTTGACGAGATGCTGAAAAAATTGATGGACCAGGGCAAATTAGCTATCACGCCCCAAGGGGAGGCGGCCATCACGGCGAAATTGAAACAGTTGATCGGCGGCAAGGCCGCCCAGGGCTCTGCTGATGCCTCAGCCGCAGGAGCGGGGCTGATGAATGATCAAGTGATTGTCATGAAAAAAATCGCCAACGAGGTGCAGCAGGCGATGCAGAAGATGATCGATGAAAATCTAATAGCGGTACGCAGGAGTCAATTATGGGTTGAGGTGGAGATCAAGGCCAGTGTGTTGTTCGCATCGGGAGACGCCTCTGTCAATCCCAAGGCGATTCCGGTGCTCACACAGTTGGCAAAGATTCTAAGGCCGTTTCCCAATGTGATACGCGTCGAGGGGTTTACCGACAATATACCCATCAAGAACAACGTCTACCCCTCAAACTGGGAACTGTCGTCGGCACGTGCGGCCAGCGTTGTACGACTGTTCATTGATCACGATATATCGCCGCAGCGCCTGTTGGCGGTGGGGTACGGGGAATATCACCCCATCACAGACAACAGCACGGCTGCGGGGCGGCAGAAAAACCGCCGCGTGGTGCTGGTTGTGCTGGCGACCCGCGCCAAGGCGAAGGCCGTCAACGACGATCTGCAGGCCAAGGACGCCAAGCTGCAATCGGCGGTGGAACCCACCGCCTATGAGGATAAGGGCATCCAGACGCCGGAAGAGTCCCCACCCCCGGTGCAGGACAAGGTGCCGGGAACAACGACGCCGGAGGTGAAAACCTCGCTGGAATCGCCCGCATCCGGTAAAGTAAAAGCAACGCCCGTGGAGGCCGCGACAGCACCCGCGCCGAGCGCCCCTGGCGGGTCCGCCGCGGCGTCCAAGCCGTCATCAACCGGGGGCGAGGGTGTGATACGCCGCCCACCCGCATCGCCAGTATCGAGAAGCAACCCGCCGTCGGATACGGTGGTTGCCATACCGCCGCCGATACAGGTACATCCGCCCATCACCCTGGCACCGCCGCTGCCCCTGCCGTCGACCGGCCCCGTGCCGGCACCGCTGCCCGCGCTTCGGCTGACGCCGCAGCAGGCGCAGGAAAAGACACCATGAAAATCTGGGCGGTGGCGAATCAAAAAGGCGGGGTGGGCAAGACAACCACCACCGTGTCGCTGGCCGGTCTGCTGGTACAGAACGGCTACAGGGCATTGATGATAGATATGGATCCCCACGGCTCCCTCACCAGTTACTTCGGTCACAACCCCGATACCGTGGAGGAGAGCGTATACAGATTGTTCTATGACGATCAGCTCCATGCCATCCGTTCATTGGTGAGGGAGACCGGTGTGGACCGGTTGCACATGATCCCGGCCAATACGGCGCTGGCCACCCTCGATCGCCAATTGGGTGTGCGTAACAGTATCGGACTGATAATCGCCCGGGCCCTGGGCCTGCTTACACCTCATTACGATTACGTGCTCATCGACTGCCCGCCGATACTGGGGATCCTCATGGTCAACGCCCTGGCCGCCTGTCATAACCTGATTGTACCGGTACAGGCCGAGCACTTGGCACTGAAGGGACTGGAGCGCATGAAGCGCACACTGGATATGATGAGCCACTCCCGCAGGTTGTCCATCCCATACACCGTGGTCCCGACGATGTTCGACCGCCGTACCCGTGAGGCGGGCAACAGCCTGGAGCAGCTCAGGGACGGGTATCGGGATCACCTGTGGCAGGAGGTCATCCCCGTGGATACCAAGTTCCGCGCGGCCAGCCGTGGCAGGCTGCCCATTTCCCATATATTTCCCCATAGTCGCGGGGCCCTGGCCTACGCCAGGCTGCTGGACAGCCTGTTGCACAGTGACCTGCGGGTGGAATCCCAGGTGGTGGCATGATGACTCCGGTAAAGCGTAATGAGGCTGACCTCGTGGATCAGGACCATGCGCTGGACAGCTACTTCGAGGCGCTATTAAGTGAGGAGTCTCCCCAGGATTGCGGCGAAGACCTGTTCCAATCGGCGGGCGGCGCGACTGCTGACGATGAGCCTTACACGGCACACCCCCCCCAAGGCGATGCCCCCTGCGGGGGGCCGGGCTGGGCTCAGGGAAAATTTGACGCCATCATCTTTACCGTCGATGGGCTGCGACTGGCGCTGCCCGTCGTAAAATTGGCGCGCATTGAGGATTTTCCTCCCGAGATTCACCCTCCTGAACAGGCCTTGCCGTGGTATGTGGGGCGTTTCGTGCAAGGAGAAACCGGCGTCGGCATCATCGATCCCGCAGAGATCGTCATACCGCCTAACCACCGTGTCCGTTCAAGAGAGGCGCGTAAGCACGATATGCGTCACTTGCTGGTGATTGAGGGTGTTCCCTGGTCCCTGGCGTGCCAGGACGTGGAAGAAGTCACCATCGACGGGGGGCACGTCCGGTGGCGCACCACACGTACCCGGCGGGAGTGGCTCGCGGGTACGGTTATGACCCACGCCTGCGGCCTGTTGGATGTGGATGGGTTATTGGCGTTCATTGCAAGGCATGCACCATCTCATGGCATGAAATATGCCTTTCTGTGATCACATACGGACATAGGACAGTTCTATGACGCAGACAGCCGATGCCAGTGGAGATCCGGTACTTCAGTGGGTGACATTCCAACTGGGCAGCGAGACCTACGGGATAAACGTCCTGCAGGTGCGCGAGGTCCTGCGGGTGACCGATATCACCCCTGTGCCCGGATCGCCGGAGTATGTGCTGGGGATCATCAATCTGCGCGGCAATGTGGTGACAGTGATCGACAGCCGCAGTTGTTTCGGTCTGCCGGACAAGGAACACGACGATTTGTCGCGCATCGTTATCGTGGAGGTCTCCGGACAGATTGTGGGTATTCTTGTGGACAGCGTGGCGGAGGTGGTTTATCTGCGTACCTCGCAAATTGATCATGCCCCCAACGTCGGGGCGGATGAGAGCGCGAAATACATACAAGGTGTGTACAGCCGTGAAGACGAACTACTGATACTGGTGGACCTGAACAAACTGATTACCACTGAAGAAATGTATGACGTTGCTCACATTTAGGCAGTAGCGTGCCGAGACCGAGGTCCCGGCGTGAGAGGCGTATCTGCAACCGGGAAATCTCTCATGGTGGACATAAAAGACATCAAACCCGTAGCACCCATCTGGCCTAGCCGCCCACCTGAAGACGTGGGTCGGAACAAGGAGCAGGCCGGCAAGGAGCGCCGCAGGGAAAGGCAGCGCAGGAATGACGATGATTCGGAAGATCACCAGATTGACGAGTTTGCATAGGAGAACCGCGCCATGATCGCAGACGGCATGATGAAAATTTCCATGCTCATGTCACAGGCATTGCTGCTGACAGCCGTTATCGGCCTGGTGTTTGCTTTGAATCAGATACGCAAGCAAGAGAAAAGGCACAACGCCGCCATTCGAACCCTGCAGGATGATTTTGCAGCCCTGTGCAACGGTGCTGTGGGTGTGGGTGACCACTTGTTCCACGTGGAGCAGAATGTACGCAGGTTATCCCAGCGCCAGGATCAGGTGGACATGCACGACCCGACACAGCAGTCCTTTGATCATGCCGTCCGATTGGTGGAAAACGGTGCAACCATTGAAGAAGTCATGTCCCAGTGCGGCCTGGTCCGCAGTGAGGCGGAATTGATCGCGATGCTGCACCGAACGGGGAAGACGTGTTCCTGAGAGGAACAGGAGATTCTGGCCACGCACTGATTGTGCGCGTCGCTTATTCGGGCTGGAGATCGCCCCCAATGTCCTTGCCCGGCACCCCGATATAGTAACCCTGTGCGTAATCAACACCGTACTGGCGCAGCAGTGCCAGGATTTCCTTGCTCTCCACGAATTCTGCGATGATCTGCTTTTGCAGGGTGCGGGCGATTTCCACCATGGATTTCACCAGGGTTTGATCGATGGGGTCGTTGACCAGGTTGGTGATGAAGGTGCCGTCGATCTTCAGGTAGTCGACGGGAAACTGCTTTACATAGTTAAAGGAATTGAAGCCGGCCCCGAAGTCATCCAGCGCAAACCGGCAACCCAGGGCACGCAGCTGGCGCACCATTTCACGGGTCTGGGCGAAATTCGCCACCGCCGCCGTCTCGGTGATCTCGAAAGTCAGGCGCTCGGCCGCAACGGCGGTGGACGCGAGTTTGTCCCGTACCAGCGGCAACAGCTCCGGGTCCTGAAAGGCGTAACTGGACAAGTTGATGTTCAAGGATATATGCGACTTGTCCTCGGGCAGGTTTTTCAGCACGTCGATGGCATGGCCCACGACCCACAGGTCGATGTCGTGGATGAGGCCCATGCGTTCGGCCACCGGGATGAAGTTGTCCGGCGTGACCAATGCGCCATTCTCACCCACCATCCGAATCAGTGCCTCGTAGTGCGTGACCTCATTGCTGGACAGGTCCAGCACCGGCTGGAAGAACAGTCTGAACTTGTGATTGGCCAACGCATCCCTGATCAGGGGCACCCAGTACACGGCGCTCCTCAGGGTGTGCATTTCCGTATCTTCCTGACTGTACATATGGACCATATTGCGTCCGTGGGTCTTGGCCACGTAACAGGCCTGATCGGCGCGGGCCAGGACCTCACTGGTGGTGATCGGTTCGTCGGGACGTATGATAGAAACGCCGATACTGGCGCCGATGTGATACTCCCGGTCATCCACCCGGTAGAGAAAATCGTCCAGCAGTTTGCGCAGTGACTGGGCCTTCTCCAGGGCCGCCTTTTCCTCGATCTGCTCGATGAGGATGGCGTACTCGTCCGAAC
>CAZPVG010000069.1:3569-23161 GCA_964589945.1 uncultured bacterium | reverse complement strand
GGTGCGTCCGAGGCGCGCCGGAGCCAGGGAGGGCGGGAGGCGCGACTGGATGCAGCGACGGCGAGGCGGGAGGCCGAGCCGGGCGGGCCGCGACCGGGCCGCTGAGGCCGAATCGCCGAGAGTCCTCTAGACCGGGGCGGCGCGCGAGACGGCCAGGGCGGTCTCGAGCGGCGCGGACATGACCAGCGCGTCCTCGGGCGGCTTCTGGTAGTAGCCGCGGCGCAGGCCCGCGAGGCGGAACCCGTAGAGGCGGTAGAGCGCCTGCGCCGCGTCGTTCGAGGCCCGCACCTCGAGCGTCACCTCGCGTACACCCGATTCGGCCGCGCGCTCGAGCAGGTCGGCGAGCAGCGCGCGCGCCACGCCGCCGCGGCGGTGCTCCGGCACGGTGGCGATGTTCTCGAGCGTCACGCGCTCGCCGGCGAAGGTCGCGAGCGCGTAGCCGGCCGTCCCGCCGGCGCGCTCGGCGACGCGCGCCCAGGGGTGGAAGCCCGCCGCCGCGCCCGCGCCGGACGCGCGCGCGAGGGCGTCCCGGAAGAACGCCTCGGACCACGGGTCGGCGAACACGCGCTGCTCGATCGCGGCCACCTGCGGCAGGTCGGCCTCCTCCATCGGGCGGATCGTGATCGGCACCGCGCCCGCCACCGCGCGGCGCACGCGCTCCTCGGCCTGGGCCGAGCGCACGTACACCGGCTCCGCTTCGTGGCCCGGCGCCGGCAGCCCCGCGCCGGGGCCGGCGCCGAGCCTCGCGGCGGCGGCGAGGTCGAGCGCCGAGAGACCGCCGTGGCGGAACTCGTGCGCCGTGGACGTCGGCCAGTCGCGCTCGAGCCGCTCGCGCTCGCGCCCCGCTCCCGGGCCGACGAAGCGGACGGCGAAGCCCGGCAGGAGCGCCTGCACCTCGCGCACGGCGTCCGCGAGCGCGTCGGCCGGCAGCACGCGCGGCGCCGCGACGAGGCTGACCGTTCCCCGCGCGTCCACGCGGAAGAAGCCGGCGTAGACGTCGCGCCGGCCGGCGGTCACGAGCGGCACGACGAGCGAGCGTCGCACGGGCGCCGAGTGGGCGAGCGAGGCCAGGCTCGAGGCGCCGCACAGCTTCGCGCGGGCCGCGAAGGCCAGGGCTTCGGCGGTCGCGAGCCCGACACGCACGCCGGTGAACGATCCCGGCCCGAGGTCCGCCGCCACCCACGTGAGCGTGGCGGCGCCGACCCCCGCCTCCTCGAGCGCCGCCGTGACGAGCGGCGTCAGGCGGCGCGTGTGCCCGTGCCCGACGTTCTCGACCACGTGCGCGAGCACGCCGTCCGGCGAGAGGACGGCCACCTCGACGTGTTCGGTCGCGGCCTCGATGGCGAGTCCGGTCAAGGCGCCTCCCGGAGCGACCGCCAGGCTTCGAGCAGTTCGCGCCCGCGCGCGCTGCCCGGCACCGGCAGGGACGCGGCGATGGTCCGCTCGTCGCCCTCCCCCGCCGTGAACGCGAGCGCCAGCGCGTCCTCGAGCCAGTGGGCCGGAAGCCGCTCGCCCCATTCGACGGCGAGCGCCCCGCGCTCGGCGTACTCCTCGAGGCCGAGCCCGTCCACCTCCCCGGTGCGCAGCCGGTAGAGGTCGAGGTGGAAGAGCGGCAGCGCGCCCGCGTACTCGTTGACGAGCGTGAACGAGGGGCTGCGCACGCGCGAGGCGGGATTGAGGCCGTGCGCGAGCCCGGCGACGAAGCGCGTCTTGCCCGTGCCCAGCTCGCCGCTCAGCGACAGCACGTCGCCCGCGCGCAGCACGGGCGCCAGCGCCCGTCCCAGGCGCTCGGTGGCCTCGACGGACCCGGTGCGTCGCACGAGGGGGTCGCTCACGCGGTCGCGCGCGGCGACTTCGGCCGCAGCGTCATCAGCGGCAGGATCATCTCCTCGATCGAGACGCCTCCGTGCTGGAACGAGCCGTGGTACTGGCGCTCGTACTCGTGGAACTTCGTCGGGTACACGAAGTAGAAATCCTCGCGCGCGAGCACGTAGTTCTTGCCGACGCCGTCGTCCGGGAGCAGGAACTGCCCGGGCTTGCGCACGATGATCGCCTGCTTCGCGTCCGTGTTCAGGTTGACCCCGAACTTGTAGCGCAGGTTCGTGCTCGTGTCGCGGTTGCCGTAGACGAGCGCCGAGCGCCGGCCGAGCACGGCGCCGTGGTCGGTCGTCACGACCACGACGCAGTCCTGCGCCGCGAGGGCCTGGAAGATCTCGTAGAGCGGCGAGTGCGTGAACCACGCCTTCATGACGGCCCGGAACGCGGCCTCGTCCGGAGCCAGCTCCTGCAGGATCTCGCTCTCGCTGCGCCCGTGCGCGAGGATGTCGAGGAAGTTGAACACCATCGAGACGAGCGGCACGTTGCCGAACGAGTTGATCTGGCGCCGTGTCGCGTGCGCCTCGTCCACGTCGTAGATCTTCAGGTACTTCGGCGGCGTCGGGGGGGCCGCGCCCAGCCGCGCGAGCTGGAAGTCGAGGAGCTGGCGCTCGAAGCGGTTGCGCGCGCGCTCGTCGCCCTGCCCCTCGCTCCAGAGGTCGGGGTGCTTCCGCTTCATCTCGGCCGGCAGCAGCCCGGAGAAGATCGAGTTGCGCGAGTACGGCGTCGCCGTGGGCAGGATCGAGCAGTAGTACTCGCGCGAAAGGTCGAACCAGTCCTCGAGCAGCGGCTCGAGCGTGAACCACTGGTCGAGCCGCATGCAGTCGATGACGATGAAGACGATCCGCCGGCCCGCCGAGAGGTGCGGCAGCAGCGCGCGCCGCACGACGTCGGTCGAGAGCGGCGGGCGGTCCCCGGTCTGTCCCTTCGCGGCGGCCTGCACCCAGGCCGGGTAGTGCTCCTCGATGAACTTGCCGAAGTCCACGTTGAGCCCGCGCCGGAAGTCGCCGTGGGCCTGCTGCAGGCCGGCCTCGGGGGCGGCGTCGAGCGCGACGTCCCACTTCGAGATCTCGACCGCGAGCTCCGACCAGCCAGCCCAGTCGAGCCGGCGCAGGTCGAGCGACTGCCAGCGCTGCATCTCGCCGACGTACTCGCGCGCGCGCTGCGAGTCCTGCAGCTTCTGCGCGTCGAACACACGCTTGCACGCGAGGAAGACCTGGGAGGGATTCACCGGCTTGATGAGGTAGTCCGTGATGCGCTTGCCGATCGCCTCCTCCATGAGCGTCTCTTCCTCGCTCTTGGTGATGAGGATGACCGGCACCGGCGACTCGCGGGCCTTGAGCTCGGTGAGCGTCTCGATGCCGCCCAGGCCCGGCATCATCTCGTCGATGAGCAGGACGTCGAACACCTCCTGGTCCAGCTTGTCGAGCGCGTCGCGGCCGCTGGGCACCGCCGTCACGGCGTAGCCCTTCTGCTCGAGGAACTTGATGTGCGGCTTGAGCAGGTCGATCTCGTCGTCGGCCCACAGGATGCGTCGGCGGTTTTCGGTGGCCATGGGATTCCGTGCCGGAAGGCGGATGGAGGAAAGCGCACGCGGCCCGCGCATGTTCCGGCGGCGCGCGGCGACGGTCAAGACGCGCCGCGGCCGGGCGGGTGCGTGCCGCGCCGGGCCCCGCCGAATGCCCCCGCCGCCCGGTTCCAGTAGTCTGCGGCCAGGTCGTTCCGGTTCCCTCCCAGGCCCGAGGATCGCGAGGTGTCCATGAATCCCGGTCGTCCCGCTTCGCCGTTCCGCGCCGCCGCGATCGCGGCCGCGCTCGCCGCCGCCTGCCTTTCCGTCTCCGCCGCCCGCGCCGCCTCGCCGGCCGTGCCGGCGGCGGTCACCTCCGCCGCCGGCGACATCGCGGGCAGCCGGTTGCACGCCGACGTGGCGTTCCTTGCCGACGACATGCTCGAGGGGCGCGCGACGGCCACGCGCGGCTACCGGCTCGCGGCGGCCTACGTCGCCGCACGGATGGGCGCGCTCGGGCTCGAGCCCGCGGGGGACTCCGCCTACTTCCAGCGCGTGCCGCTCCGGCGCGCGGTCCTCGACGAGTCCGGGACCCGGGTCGCGCTCGTGCGCGGCGAGGCCGAGCAGCCGCTCACGCTCGGCTCCGACCTCGTCGTCCGGCCCGACTTCCTCCGCGACGCGTGGACCACCGAGGCGCCGCTCGTCTACGTCGGCTACGGCGTTTCCGCGCCGGAGTCCGGCTACGACGACTTCGCGGACCTCGACGTGCGCGGCAAGGTGCTCGTCGAACTCCGCGGCGCCCCGCCGAAGTTCCCGCACGACCAGCGCGCCTACTACTCGAGCACGCAGGTCAAGGAGCAACTCGCGGTCGCGCGCGGGGCGGTGGGCATTCTCTGGGCCCTCAAGCCGAGCGAGGCGGCGAGCCGGCCGTGGGACCGGACCCTGCGGCAGTCGCGGCTGCCCTCCTACCGCTGGACCGACGAGGGCGGCGCGCCGGCCAACGTGCAGGCGCTGCTCTCGCTGGAGGCGCGGCTCTCGCCCGACGGCACGGCGCTGCTCTTCACGGGCGCCCCGATGTCGTTCGGCGAGGCGGCGGCGCGGGCGGACTCGAGCCTCCCCGGGGGCTTCGCGCTCGATCCGCACATCCGCGCGAAGGTCGTCACGCGCCACGCCGCGACCGAGAGCCCGAACGTGGTCGGGCTTCTGCGCGGGTCGGACCCGAAGCTCGCGAACCAGGCGATCGTCGTCACCGCGCACCTCGACCACCTCGGCATCGGCGAGCCGGTGAACGGCGACTCGATCTACAACGGTGCCTACGACAACGCCTCGGGCTCGGCGATGCTGCTCGAGCTGGCGCGCGCGTTCTCCCGCCTGCGCGTGCGCCCGAAGCGCTCGATCCTCTTCGCGGCCGTGACGGGCGAGGAGAAGGGCCTGCTCGGCTCCGACTACCTCGCGAGCCACACGCCGCCGGCGGGGCTCACGTTCGTCGGCGACCTGAACCTCGACATGATCCTGATGCTGCGCCCCATGACCAGCGTAGTCTCCTTCGGCGCCGAGCACTCGACGCTGGGCCCGATCGTCGAGCGGGCGGCGAAGCTGGCCGGGCTCGCGGTGATCCCGGACCCGGACCCCGAGGAGGTCGTGTTCGTCCGCAGCGACCAGTTCTCGTTCGTCCGCGAGGGGCTGCCGGCGATCTTCCCCGTCTCGGGCTCCGACGGAACGCCGGACGGGCTCGCCGAGCAGGGCCGCTGGCGCCGGACCTGCTACCACTCCCCCTGCGACGACATGAACCAGGTGTTCGACTGGGACAGCGGCGCGAACTTCACCCGCATGATGTTCTACGCCACGTGGATGGCGGCGGACAGCCCGGCCCCGCCCCGCTGGGAGGAGGGGGATTTCTTCGGGCGGCGGTTCGGCCCGCGCCCCTGAGCGCGGGCCGGGTGCAACCCGGACCGGCGGGGACGCGTACTCCGGACGCAACCGCACCAGCCACGGAGGACCCGCCATGCGTCGTCTCGCCCTGGCCGCCCTCGCGGCGGCCGTGTTCGCCGTCCCCTCCCCCGCGCGCGCCTCGATGGAGCGCGACTGGTCCCAGTCCTGGAAGGTCGAGAAGGGCTCGACGATCCGCGTCGTCACCGACGACGCCCGCGTGCGCATCCACCGCGGCGAGCCCGGCACCGTCTCGGCCCGCGTCCACTACCGCTCCCGCACGTGGGGCTTCACGAGCGGCGAGCGCCTGCCGAAGGTCGTGCTCGACGAGACGGACGGCGCCATCCGCATCGAGGCGCGGGAAACGTCGCACTGGGCCGTCTTCGGCGGCGTCGAGACGCGCTTCTCGGTGGACGTCACCGTGCCGCCCGACTGCGACCTGTCGGTCCGCAGCGGCGACGGCAGCATCACCTGCGACCCGCTGTCGGGCCGCATCTCGCTCGAGTCGGGCGACGGCCGCATCCGCTGCTCGGGCCTGCGCGGCACGCTCGTGCTCTGGAGCGGCGACGGCGGCGTGGACGCCGACAGCCTCGACGGCTCGCTCCTCGCGCGCACGACCGACGGGCACCTGAAGGTCGCGGGCCGCTTCGACGATCTCGACCTGCGCACGGGCGACGGCCGGCTCGAGGCGGTCGCGGAGCGCGGCTCGCAGCTCGCGGGCGACTGGAGCCTGAAGTCGGGCGACGGCTCGATCCTGCTCCGCATCCCGCGCAACCTGCAGGCCCTGCTCGACGCCAGCTCGCACGACGGCGGCCTGCGGGTGGACCTGCCCATCATGGTCAAGGGGCACCTCCGCGACCGTACGCTCGTCGGCCAGCTGAACGGCGGCGACGTACCGCTCCGCATCCGCAGCGGCGACGGCTCGATCACGATCGCGCTGTCGGAGTAACGCTCCACCCGCGGGCAGGCGCCGGCCCGGCAGGGCACCGCTCAGGTCAGGAAGCGGATCACCATCGTGGTGCCCTGGCCGGGGGCGCTGTGGCGGATCTCGAGCCGGCCCGCGTGGTACTCCTCGACGACGCGGCGCGCGAGCGCGAGCCCGAGCCCCCAGCCGCGGCGCTTCGAGGAGAAGCCCGGGTCGAACGCCCGGCGCTGCTGCTCGCGCGTCATGCCGCGGCCGTTGTCGCTCACGGTGATCTCGACCTCCTCGGTCTCGGCGCGGCGCTGCACGGCCACCTCGACGACGCCCGGCTGCCTGTCGATCGCGTCGAGCGCGTTCGTGAGCAGGTTCTCGACCGCCCACTCGATCAGCTCGCGGTTCAGGTTGATCGGCGGCACCTCGCCGTAGCGCTCCCGGATCTCGAGCCCGCCCTGCTTCTGCGGCAGCCGCCGCTTCACGTACTGCACCGCCTCGCGCACGACGGGCGTCACGTCCTGCAGCTGCAGCTTCGGCACCGAGCCGATCTGGCCGAAACGGTGCGCGACCCGGCTCAGCCGCTCGATGTCGCGCTCCATGTCCTCGAGCGTCTCCCCCAGATCCTCGCGCGGGATCTCGACGCGCCCGCCCTCCGGCGACGACTCGACGTGGCCGCGCAGCAGCTCGACCCACCCGAGCAGGCTCGAGAGCGGGGTGCCGAGCTGGTGCGCCGTCTCCTTGGCCATGCCGACCCAGATCGTGCGCTTCTCGGCCGCGCGGATGCCGGCGAGGCCCGACATGCCGAGCAGCAGCAGCAGTCCCGTTCCGCCGACCGCGAGGTACGGCATCCACCGCAGCCGGTCGAGCACCGCCGGCTCGCCGTAGTGGAACAGGCCCACGACCTGGTTCGCGTTGGGCTGGTTCATCGGGATCGGCTTGTGGCGGCGGTCCAGCTCGGGCACCGCCGCGCTCACGCGCGCGATCGCCTCCGAGTAGATGGGCGAGATGGCGAGGCCCGCGGCGAGGCTGTCGAGCGTCTCGGTCGGGATCGCCTCGGCCGGCACGCCCACGCCCTGCCAGGCGCGCGGCAATCCTGTCGTGTCCGTGATCACGATCGGGAACGTGATCTGCGCGGTCACGTCCTCGAGCATCTTCTGGAGCTGCGGGTTCCCCGTCGCCGGCAGCGAGGCGTCGGCGCACAGCCGCGCGAGCACGCCCGAGGTCGTCGAGACCTGCGCCGAGAGGCGCCGCACTGTCTGGCTCGTGATCAGGAACACGATCGCGACGAGCAGCGCACCGCCCGCGAACAGCGCGGTCTTGAGCCACGGCATGCCGCGCAGCGGTCCGGGGATGTCCGACGGTTCCATGGAGCGCTCGCTCCTCCCCGCGCCGGCCCGGCGCCGGTGCGTCGCAGCGGGGCTCATGCCTTCTCGGGCACGAGCTCCGAAAGCCCGCCGAGCCAGGGCTGCAGCGCGGCCGGGATCGCCACCGAGCCGTCGGCGCGCTGGTGGTTCTCGAGCAGCGTCGCGAACGTGCGCGGAAGCGCGACCCCGGAGGCGTTCAGCGTGTGCGGGAACTCGACCTTCGCCCCCGCCTCGCGGCGGAAGCGCATGCCCATGCGCCGTGCCTGGAAGTCCTCGAAGTTCGAGCACGACGAGCACTCGAGCCACGCGCCGGTGCCCGGGGACCAGACCTCGAAGTCGTAGCACTTCGCCGCCGCGAAGCTCAGGTCGCCGCTGCACAGCAGCAGGACCCGGTAGGGCAGCTCGAGCGCCTCGAAGATGTCGGCGACGTCGCGCGCGAGCTTCTCGTGCTCGTCGTAGCTCGTCTCGGGCGCGACGACTTTGACCATCTCGACCTTGTCGAACTGGTGCACGCGCACCATGCCCCGCGTGTCGCGCCCGGCGGCTCCAGCCTCGCGCCGGTACGACGCGCAGTACGCGGTCGCGTAGATCGGCAGCGTTCCGGGCTCGAGGATCTCCTCGCGCCAGATGTTCGTGACCGGCACCTCGGCGGTCGGGTTGAGGAACAGGTCGTCTTCGCCGATGTGGTACATGTCGCCCTCGAGCTTCGGCAGCTGCCCCGTCCCGAACAGCGCGGCGCGGCGCACGACGTGCGGCGTCGAGACCTCGCGGTAGCCGTGCTTCGTCGTGTGGAAGTCGAGCATGAAGCTGATGAGCGCCCGCTCGAGCTTCGCGCCGAGCCCGGTGAAGAGCAGGAAGCCCGAGCCCGAGATCTTGGTGGCGCGGTCGAAGTCGAGCAGCCCGAGGTTCGTGGCCAGATCCCAGTGCGGCTTGGGCTCGAAATCGAACTTCGGCGGCTCGCCCCACGTCCTCGCGACCTGGTTCTGGGCCGCGTCCTTGCCCGGGGGCACGCTCGCGTGCGGCAGGTTCGGGATCCACGCGGCGAGGGTCGCGCTCTCCTCCTCGAGGGTGCGCAGCTCGGCGTCGAGCTCCTTGACCCGCTCGCCGAGGGTGCGCATGTCCGCGATCTGCGCCGAGGCGTCGCGTCCGGTCTTCTTGAGCGTCGCGATCTCCTCGCTGGCGCTGTTCCGCTTCGCCTTGAGCTGCTCGGTCTCGTGCAGCACCGCGAGGCGGCGTTCCTCGATCTGGTAGAAGCGCGTGAGGTCCACGGTCATGCCCTTCAGGGCGATGCCGGCCTCCACCTTGTCACGGTTCGCGCGCAGGAACTTCAGGTCGTGCATGGGCTCCCAGCCGGATTCGGGTCGGCCGCGCGGCGTGCACCGCCGCGACGGGCAATGGCGGGCAGAGCAAACCCGAAACGCCGGGGGGGCGCAAGCCTCGCGCGGCTCGCGGGGGTTCGCTCCGGGGCGCGCCGCGTCGCCGGCCGCGCCGGCTTCAGCTCCCGAGCGCCCGCTCGATCCGCGGGTCGGGCACCAGCCAGATCACGGCGACGAGCACGTAGAGCGCGAGCGAGAGCTTCGGGCTCACGGCCGCGAGCCCCAGCGCGAGCGCGTAGAGCGCGAGCGAGAGGTAGCCCTTGAAGTCCCCGCCGATGGCCCTCGCGATCGTCGAGCCCGGCCCGTGCAGCGCGACGAGGGCCCGCACGAGGATCGCGTACGCGACGGCCGCCATGAACAGCACGGCGCCGTACGCCACGATGGGCCAGGTCGAAAAGCGCGTCTCGCCCATCCACGCGGTCACGAACGGCGTGAGCGAGAGCCAGAAGAGCAGGTGCAGGTTCGACCACAGCACCCGGCCGTTCACGTGCTGCGTCGCGTGCAGCAGGTGGTGGTGGTTGCTCCAGTAGATCCCGAGGAAGACGAAGCTCAGCACGTAGCTCGAGAGCACCGGCCACAACGGCGCGAGCGCCTGCGGCGTGGGCTCGTGCGGCACCCTCAGCTCGAGCACCATGATCGTGATGATGATCGCGAGCACGCCGTCGCTGAAGGCCTCCATGCGGCCCTTGTTCATGGGGTCTCCGGATCGTCGTGCCCGGTCGTCTCCGCGGCGGCCGAGAGCGCCCGGGCCTTCATGTAGGCCTCGCGCGCGTCGTCGCTGCGCCCGAGCTTCGCGAGCGCCATCCCGAGGCCGTAGAACGCGGCCGGGTCGTCGGGGCGCGCCACCGTGGCGCTCGCGTATCGGCGCGCGGCGTTCTCGTAGTCGCCCGCGCGATAGGCCACGTTGCCCGAGTCGATGAGCGCCTGCGAGCGCGCGAAGGCGTCGGCGCCCGAGGCGGGCGGCGCGGCCTTCGGGGCGCAGCCCGCGAGCGCGAGCAGCGCGGCCGCGAGGAGGACGAAACGGACGGGTCCCATGGGCGCGGCACCATGCCACCCCCGCCGCGGTCCGGGCAAGTGGGCGGCAAGCCGGGCCCGGCGCCGGGCGGCGAAAGCCCCGCCGCCGTCATGGCGCCGGGGCCGTTGCTGAGGCAAGGGGGAGTGGCGTTCGCCGCGGTCTGGACCTGGCGGTTCGACCGCATCGGAGCGCCTCGCGGCGCCCCGTTCACCCGGGAGTCTACCTCTTCTTGGGCTGCGGTTTCTTCGGACTTGCCTTCTTCTTCACGCGGGCCGCTCGGTTCTTGAGCCGCCGGGCGCTGACCTCGCGCTTCTTCGCGCGCTTCGCAGGCGCCTTCTTCGCGGCCGCCTCGGCCTTCTTCGCCGGCTTGCTCGCGCGCGACATCGCGATTCCCGCGCGCCGCAGCAGCGAGGCGACCTGCTCGGAGGGCTGCGCGCCCCTGCCGAGCCAGCCCTTCACCTTCTCCTCGTCCATCTTGACCGCGAACGGCTTCACGATCGGGTCGTAGTAACCGAGGATCTCGACGAACCGCCCGTCGCGCTGACGGCGAGAGTCCGCGACGACGATGCGGTAGAAGGGCCGCTTCTTCGCGCCGGAGCGCTTCATGCGAATGACGACCGACATGCTGGGATGCCTCCAGGTATGAACGCGTGGCCGCGCCGCCGGGGCGCCGGCCCATCGGGTCTTCGGGTGCGTTCGCAGGGCCCCCGTGATCGCCTGGCGCGCGCACACCGGGCACGCGCCCACGGGCCTGCAAAGGGCGGGCATAGTGCCTCATGGAACGGCCCGCGCGCAACCCGGACCGGCCTTCCGGGCGGGGGCGCGGCCCCTACCGCCGCCGCATCCGGCCCTGCAGGCCCGCCAGCCCGCGCGGGCCCTTCTTGAGCGCCTTCATCATCACGCGCGCCTTCTCGAAGTCCCTGATCAGGCGGTTGACGTCCGAGACGTGCGTGCCGCTGCCGGCGGCGATGCGGCGCCGCCGGCTGCCGTCGAGCACGCGCGGGTTGCGGCGCTCCTTGAGCGTCATGCTGCAGAGGATCGCCTCGTACCTCTTGAAGGTGTCCTTCTGGGGCCCGAGCTGCTCGGCGGCCCCCTTCGGCATGCCGGGCATCATCTTGAGCAGGTCCTCGAGCGGGCCCATCTTGCGCACCGACCGCAACTGCTCGAGGAAGTCCTCGAGCGTGAAGTCCGACTTGCGCATCTTCTCGGCCATCCGGGCCGCGTCCTGCTCGGTGACGGCCTGCTGCGCCTTCTCGACGAGGCCGATCATGTCGCCCATGCCGAGGATGCGGCCGGCGAGGCGGCCGGCGTCGAAGACCTCGAGGCCGTCCAGCTTCTCGCCGGTGCCGAGGAACAGGATGGGCTTGCCGGTCACGTGCCGCAGCGAGAGCGCGGCGCCGCCGCGCGCGTCGCCGTCCATCTTGGTGAGCACGAGGCCGTCGACGCCGACGCGCTCCGCGAAGGTCTGGCCGACGCGCACGGACTCCTGGCCGATCATCCCGTCCACCACGAGCATCACCTGGTGGGCCCGCAGCACCTTCTTGAGCTCGGCCAGCTCGGCCATCAGCGCCTCGTCGATGTGCAGCCGCCCGGCCGTGTCGAGCACGAGGAAGTCGAAGCCGCGCTTGCGCGCGTCGTCGAGCGCGCCCGCGGCGATGTCGCGCGGCGCGGTGCCCTCCGGCGCGCGCCAGAAGCCGGCGCCGGCCTGCTGCGCGACGCGCTCGAGCTGGTCGATTGCGGCGGGCCGGTAGACGTCGGCGCTCGCGAGCAGCGTGCGCTTGGCCCTCGCCTTGAGCCACACGGCGAGCTTGCCGGCGAACGTGGTCTTGCCCGAGCCCTGCAGGCCGGCGAGCAGCACGATCGTGGGCACGAACGGCGAGCCGGCGAGCGTGACGCTGGTGTTGCCGAGCAGCTTCTCGAGCTCCTCGCGAACGACGCCGACGACCTGCTGGCCGGGCGTGAGGCTCTTGAGGACATCCTCGCCCACCGCACGCTCCTCGACGCGGGCGACGAACTCCTTGGCGACGGCCACGGGCACGTCGGCCTCGAGCAGCGCGCGGCGCACCTCGCGCATGGACTCGCGGATGTTGTCGGGGCTCAGGCGCGCCTGTCCGGTCAGCTTCTTCAGGATGCCGGTGACGCGATCGCTCAGTTGTTCGAACACTTCGGGACTCCCTGCGGTGGAAGGGGCGGGAACCCTATCACAGGGCGCGGCGCGGGCGCGGGCGCACGGGGGCCGGGACGCGCGAAGCCGCGCGCGCGGCGCAGCTTCGCGTGGCGGCCGGGGCGCCCCGTGGTCAGCGCAACACGACGCCGCGCGCGGTCACGCGTTCGCCGCCCTGCTCGAGCCGCACGATGTAGACGCCGGGTGAAAGGCGCAGCCCGTCGAGCGCCACCACGTGCCGTCCGGCGGAGGGGCTCGCGAGCGCGCGAGACCACACGCGCCGGCCGGCGAGGTCGAGCACCTCGAGCCCCGCGGGCGCCGAGGACGCGAGCGTGAACGCGACAGCGGGCAGCCCCTTCGCCGGATTCGGCCGGAAGCCCGCGAGCGCGAGGCGCCCCGGCGGGGCCGGCGGCACCCAGGCCACCGTGCCGAGGCCGCCGTCGTACGCCGCGCGCACGCTGTCGGCGCGCGGGGCGATCCCGGCAAGCGCCGCCGTGAGGTCGGTGCCGGGCGAGACGACGAGCGCCACCCACAGATCGAACGACTCCCCGGGCTGGACGTCGCGCGAAGCGAGTCCCGCGACCATGACCTGGTTGGTCGACGTCGGGTCGAGCCAGCCGGTGCCCAGCAGCGGATCGCCGGAGTACTGGTAGCGCGTCGGCTGCGAATCCGGATCGAGCAGGTCGCTGCCGTCCGTGTTCAGTCCCGCGAGCAGCCGGTATCCCGCGAGCGCCGAGGACGGGTCGCTGCCCCCGGGGTAGTCGCGGAACGCATCCATCGGCCCCGGGCCACCCGGCGCGCCGCCGAGGAGCACGACGCCGAGCACGGGCGGGTGGTCGCCGTAGACGAGGTCGGGCACGCTGCCGTTGTAGCCGAAGCCGAGAGAACGCGTCGTGTCGCAGCCGGCCTTGTCGTCGAGGGCGGCGCCGATGTCGGGGTCGGCCCAGAATCCGGCCCGGCAGTCGAGCCATGCGCCCGCGCTGCGGTTCGTGACGTGCAGCCGCACGAACGCCACGTCGCCGAGTACGCCGGGCCGGTCGAAGCCGAAGACGGTCTGCTCCACCTCGGCGCCGAGCGGGGCCGTGGAGCCGACGGGGCTCGTGTGGGCCGACGCGTCGGCGTCGTCGTAGACGCACCACGTCATCTGGTCCCCGAGCACCTCGGGCCCGGGCACGTCCACGGAGTCCGATGGATCGGGCGTGTTCGTAGCGGGCAGGCGGTACAGCGTCCAGGGCGCGCCATCGGGCGCGGCACCGACCATGTACTCGGACCAGGAGTGGTGGACGAGCGAATCGCCGTACGACGTCGCGGGCACCCGCTCGACGTGCGCGGTGTCTGCCGGGTCGCCGGCCAGGCGCGCGACCTTCCACACCTGGTGATCGGGCGACGCGGGGTCTTCGGGCAGCCCACCGACGATGGGGCCCGGCACGAATTCGGACGAGTACTCCACGATCGCCACGCGCAACTGCCCTTCCACCATGGCGCCAATCCACAGCCCGGAGTCGAACAGGACGGACAGGCCCGAGTCGGCCGGGTACTTGAGTCCCCCGTCCACGGGGTAATCCCACCCGATCCACCCGACGTTCGAAACCGCGAGGCTCATCCGGTTGACGTCGAGCCGGTGATGCAGGCTGACGACGGCGGCGCGCGCGGGCCGCGTGTCGCGGACCGGCGCCGCGGCGCCGGCGGGCGCGGGTGGCGCGGCCAGTGCGGCCAGCGCGAGCAGGGCGGCCGTGGCGGCCCTGCGGGGAACGTGGGGACTCATGGGATCCTCCGGGCCACTCCCGATCGAGCGTTGCTTCGAGCTCCGGCCCGGGGGTGCCGGTGCGATCCCGGCGCGTTCAATGGCTCGATGCTACACCCGCCCCGGCGCGCGCGCCTGTCCCTTTCGCGGGCTGCGGTGTAGCGTCACCCGCCCATGAAGGAGATCCGGGCCCTCACCACGCTGCGCGCCCTCGCCGCGCTCCTCGTGTTCCTCTATCACTACGAGGCGATCTACGTGGACAACGCCCGGGCCGCGGGCCGGGCGCTGTGGGACCCGCTGGTTCCGGTCTGGCGATCGGGGGCCGTGGGCGTGTCCATCTTCTTCGTGCTCTCGGGCTTCCTGATCACGCGGCTCTATTTCGACCGCTTCGCCGAGGGCTCGGTGTCGCTGCGCGAGTACTTCGTCAAGCGCATCGCCCGCATCTGGCCGCTGTTCCTCGCGTTCGCGCTCCTGCAGCACGTGGCGATGGCGCTCTTCGGCGAGCGGCCCCAGCTCTCGTGGCTCGTGACGCTCACGATGACGCAGGGGTTCTTCTGGGACCTGCGCTACCGCGGCTTGCCGACGGCGTGGTCGCTCACGATCGAGGAGACCTTCTACGCGATCGCGCCGGTCGTGTTCGCGGGCCTCGCGCTGGCCGCTCCGGGGTTCCTCAAGCGCCGCGCGAAGTCGGGGCGCGCGGAGTGGGCCGGGCTGGCGGCGGCGCTGGCGGTGTTCACGACGGTGATCGGGATCGCGGGCTTCGGGCTCATGGCGTTCGTGCGCGCGAAGCACTGGACGCCGTTCGGATTCATGGCGGATCCCGAGCACGTGCTGCACGCGACGCTCGCCGGGCGCTTCCCCGAGTTCGCGATCGGCATCGCGTGCGCGTTCCTTCACCGCGACGGCTGGCCGGAGCAAGCGCTGCGCGGCCCGCGTGCGACGCGCGCGGCACTCGGGAGCTTCGCGGGAATCGCGGTGATGATGGCGCTCAAGGATTACGCCTCGCGCACGGACTGGCTGGCGCTGGGCCTGTTCGCGAGCCTCGCGGTGGCGGTCCTCGCGGGGCTGCTCATCCTGGCGCTCACGCGGGAGGACACGCCGGTCTCGCGCACGCTGGCGCACCCGGCGGGCGTCTACCTGGGCAAGGTCTCGTACGGCTTCTATCTCATCCAGACGAGCCTGCTCGCAGCGCCGCTGGTGGGAATCGCGGACCGCCTGGGACCGGCGCGGCTCGTGTCGCTCTACCTGCTGCTCAACGGCGTGTGCGCGCTCTTCTACGAGCTGCTCGAGCGCCCGGCGCGCCGCAGGATCGTGCGCCGCTGGTCGGGCGGCGCGCTGGGGGACGCGGCGAAGTAGGCCGGGGTCGGCGGCCGCGGCCCCCTACCCGGCGATCGCCGCCCGCAGCGCCTCGAGCGCGGCCTTCGGGTCGGGCGCGTGGTAGATGCTGCTGCCGGCGACGAAGACGTCGGCGCCCTCGGCGCGGGCGAGCTTCGAGGTCGCGGGGTCGATGCCGCCGTCCACCTCGACCAGGAACTCCAGGTTCCGCCGGCTGCGCTCGTCCCGTGCGGCGCGGACCTTCTCGAGCATCTCGGGCATGAAGGCCTGGCCGCCGAAGCCGGGCTCGACGGTCATCACGAGCAGCGTGTCGAGGTCGGGCAGGTACGGGGCGATGGCGCGCCAGGCGGTGCCGGGTCTGAGCGACAGGCCCGCCTTCGCGCCGGTCGCGCGGATCTGGCGCAGGACCTCGCGCGTCTCGGGACAGGCTTCGAGGTGCACGGTGATCTGGTCGGCGCCGGCGCGGCGGAACTCCTCCACCATCGCCCACGGGCGCTCCATCATGAGGTGCACGTCCACGAACCCGGTTGTCAGGCGGCGCACGGCCGACACGACGATGGGGCCGAACGTCAGGTTGGGCACGAAGTGGTTGTCCATGACGTCGCAGTGCACCCAGTCGCGCGCGGGATCGGCGAGCGCGACGGCTTCGCCGAGCTTCGCGAAGTCGGCGGACAGGATGCTGGGCGCGGCGATGGGCGGCGTGGCGCTCATGCGCGGCATCCTCGGGCAACGTCCGGGGCGGCGCAAACTCCGTCCGACGGCGAGGCCCCCACGGCCCGGGCAGCCCGGCGCCGCCGGACAGGCCGGCGCGACGCGCTCAGCGCGGGGCCGACACGGCGATCGCCACGAGCACCACGAGCACGAGGCCCGCGACGACCTCGGAGAAGCCGAGCCACGCTGCCCGCCAGCGCGGGCGCCAGGGCGAGATACCGAGCGCGGCGCGCGCGGCCAGCAGCGCCCAGGCCCACGCGATGGGCGCGGGCGCGAACCGGCCGCGCGCGATCGCGAGCGCGGCGGCGAGCGCGACGACGTGGAGCACGAGCGCCAGCGCCGGCTTCGCGGGCCGGCCCTTGTCGAGACGCAGCCGTGCGCGCACGTAGGCGATCGTCGGCACGGCGCGCAGCGCGAGCAGGCCCCAGAGCGCGAAGGCGAACGCACGGGGACGGCCGGCGGCGAGCGCGATGGCCGCGGCCGCGCCGCCCAGCGCGAGCGCCGCGAGCGTCTCGGCGGTGGCCTCGCGCGAGCGCTGGCCGAGATCGAGCGCGAGCGCGACGGCCGCGAACGGCGCGGCGCACCCGAGCGCGAACAGCATGGGACCGCGCGCGAGAACGATCGCGCCCGCGACGGCCATCGCGCCAATCACGGTGAGAGCGGCGAACGCGCGCTCGGCGAGCGCGGTGCGCGGGTAGCGGCGGCCTCGCCGGCGGTCGCCCGCGAGGAGCCGCAGCGGCTGCCGCGCGAGGAAGCCCGCGACGGCCGCGAGCGCGACGCAGGCACCCGCCCACGACGGCGCGACGAGCAGCCCGAGCAGGATCGGTTCGCCGAGGAACGCCCACCCGCCGTGCTCGGCGGGCATCACGACGCGTGCGACCGACGGCACCGCGGGCGCGGGCGCGTTCGTCGGCCCCGCGCTCACCGGATGAGGCGTCCCGTCGCCTGCAGGACGATCCGGGTGTCCACCGTCACGCGCGAGCCGGGTCCGGGGGACTGCGAGACGATCGGGCCGACCGTGGCGGCCGCGGGCGGCACCACCACGCGGAAGCCGAACGCCTCGAGCTGTCGGCGCACGCCGCTGATCTCGCGGCCGAGCAGGTCGGGCATCACGTAGCTCGCCTGGCCGGGGCCCGTCGAGACCAGCAGCGCGACGGGCGTGTTGCGCGGCAGGACCGATTCGGCGGGCGGGTCGGAGCCCGCGACGAGGTCCTGGCCGACGTCGCCGTTCGGCGCGCGCGTGATGCCGCCGACCTTCAGGCCCGCGCGCTCGAGCAGCAGCTGCGCGCCGCGGCGCGACTGGCCGAACAGCTCGGGCACGGAGCTGAACTCCTCGCCGAGGCTGATCGTCACGAGCACGCGCCGGTTGCCGCGCACCGGCGTGTCGGGCGGCGGGTCCTGCGACAGGATGAAGCCGCGCGGCACGGACGGGTCGAACCGCTCGCCGGCACGCGAGAGCGTGAGTCCCGTCGGCCGGAGCGTGCGCTCGGCCCGCTCGAGCGTCAGGTTCGCGAGGTCGGGCACGCGCACCTCGCCGCCGCTATGGATGAGCCGGGGCATCACGATGCTGTTGAAGATCACCAGGCCGAGCACGAACGCCACCGCCGCGCCGGCCAGCATCGCCAGCGTCTCGCGGAACGGGTGGCCGCGCCGGCGCTCGACCAGCGGCGGGCCCGCCGGCGGGCCGTGCCGTTCGGGGCCCCCGTCGTCGCGGGGATCGCCCGGGCCGTCGCTCACGACTTCCTCAGCCTCGCGGCGAACGCGCCGTCGCAGCCGTGGAGCTGCGGCAGCACGCGCATCGTCCCCTCGGGGGTGACGACGGCGTCGGGCACGGTGCCCGCCACGCTCTCGAGCCGGAACGAGGGATTCGAGGCGAGGAAGCGCGCGACGACGTCGTCGGTCTCCTCGGGCTCGAACGTGCACACGCTGTAGACGAGGAGCCCGCCCGGGCGGAGCCGGCGCGCCGCCGACTCGAGCAGCTCGAGCTGGACGGCGGGCAGCTGGGCGAGCATCTCCGGGCCCTTGCGCCAGCGCGCGTCGGCGCGGCGCGCGAGCACGCCGAGACCCGAGCACGGCGCGTCCACGAGCGCGCGGTCGAACGGCATCGGGAACGTGTACGTGCGCCCGTCGCCGTGCACGACGTGGATCGCGTGCTGTCCCAGGCGGTGGATCGTCGCCTCGAGCGAGGCCACGCGGTGCTCGTCACGCTCCATCGCCCACACCTCACCCTCGTCGCGCACCAGCTCGGCGAGATGCGTGCTCTTGCCGCCGGGCGCGGCGCACAGGTCGAGCAGCCGTTCGTGCGCCTCGGGCGCCACGACGCGGCCGACGAGCGCCTCGCTCTCGTCCTGCGCCGTGCACCAGCCGTCGCGAAACGCCTTCAACGTCGCGGGCGACTGGTGGCCCTCGACCCACGCGAGGTCGGGCGAGAGCGCCGCCGGCCGGGCCTCGACGCCCTCGGCGGCCAGCCGCTCGATCAGCTGCTCGCGCGTTCCGCGCAGCGCGTTGACGCGCAGGCCCGTCGGGACGGAGCGGTTGTTCGCGAGCAGCAGCGCGCGCGTCCCATCGGCGCCGAACCGCGCGAGCCAGCGCTCGACCATCCACACCGGGTGCGACCCGAACACGGCGAGCGACTCCGCGTCGTCGCCCTCGGGCCAGAGAATCGTTTCCTTCTCCTCGGCGAGCCGGCGCAGCACGCTGTTCACGAGCCCCGCCGCGCCGGGATGCCCGTACTTGTGCGCGAGCTTCACCGACTCGTCCACGGCCGCGTGCGGCGGAATGCGGTCGAGCATGAGCAGCTGGTAGGCGCCGAGGCGGAGCACGTTGCGGATCCAGGGCTGCACCGCCGCGAGGCCGATGTGGATGCGGCGGTCGAGCGCCCAGTCGAGCCGCCCGCGCCAGCGCAGCGTGCCCTTGACCAGCTCGTGCAGCAGCGCGCGGTCGCGCGCGTCCTCGCCTGCGCGCGCGTGCGCCGAATCGAGCAGCCGGTCGCTGAACGCGCTGCGGGTCTCCACGGCGTGCAGGATGCGGAGCGCCGCCTCCCGCGGGTCTGCAGGCAGCGCCGGGGCGCCGCCCTCGAAGGCCGTCGCGCGCGGACCGCGGCGCGGCGGCTCGGACGCCGGAGCGGGCGCGGCCGTCGAGCGGCCGGGCCAGCGCGGGGGCGTCGCCGGCGATGGCCGGCCGTCGCGGCGCCAGCGAACGCGCGACGAGCCGCCTTCATACGCCGGCCGCGAGCGGTTCACCGCGCCGGCCTGACCCCGCGGGGCCCGGGCAGGACGATCGCCCGGCGGCCGGGCGCCGGGGCTCCGGCGCTCGAAGCGGGCAGCCCCCGGGGCCCCCTCCTCGCGGCGCCTCGGGAACGGTCGCGGCGCGAAGCCGCCCTCCGGGCGCGGGGTGCGCTGGAAACGCCGCTCCCCCGGCGAAGCGCCTTCGCCCTCCCGGCGCGGACCGAACGTGCGTTCACGCGGAGGACCGCCTTCGCCGCGCGGGCGGAACGTCCGCTCGCGCGGGGCGCCGCCTTCGCCGCGCGGGCGGAACGTCCGCTCGCGCGGGGCACCGCCTTCGCCGCGCGGGCGGAACGTCCGCTCGCGCGGCGGGCGCGGCGGACCGCCTTCACCACGGGGACGGGACGTCCGCTCGCGCGGAGGACCGCCTTC
>CAZPVG010000069.1:0-3469 GCA_964589945.1 uncultured bacterium | reverse complement strand
CCGCGCGGGCGGAACGTCCGCTCGCGCGGCGGACCGCCTTCACCGCGGGGACGGGATGTCCGCTCGCGCGGGGCGTCGCCTTCGCCACGCGGGCGGAATGCTCGCGGGCCCGCGGCCGGCTTCGGTCCCTTGCGCGGACCACGCGGCCCCTTCGAGGGGCGCTTTGACTCGCTCACGACAGCAGCTCCTTCCCGTTCTGCAGGCGCGTTCCCGGCCGGACGCGCGCACCGCGCGCCCACTCGGCCGCCGCCTGCTCCGCGCGGCCCTCGGGCTTGACCTTCACCAGTCTCAGCGCGCCTTCTCTGCACGCCACCACGACGCCTTCGCGGTCCACCGCGAGCACCTCGCCCGGGGCGCCGGCCGGGCCGTCCTCGGTCCGCGACGCGAGCACGATCAGCCGGCGGCCGGCGAGCCCGGTCGTCGCGCCGGGCCACGGCGTCACGGCGCGGGCGCGGTTCCACACCGAGCGCGCCGGCAGCGTCCAGTCCACGGCGCCGTCCTCCTTCTTCAGCTTGCGGGCGTACGAGCCCGCCGAGCGGTCCTGCGGCGCGCGGGGCGCGCGGCCCTCGTGCGCGAGCACGCAGGTCTCGGCCAGCAGCGGAGCGCCCAGCGCGGCCAGGCGCGCGGCCAGCGTGGCCGCGTCGTCGTCGTCGCGGATGGGCTCCTCGCGAGACAGCACGACGTCGCCCGTGTCGATCCCCTCGTCCATGAAGAGCGTGCACACCCCCGTCGCCGGGCGGCCGTCCCACAGCGCGCGCTGCACCGGCGCGGCGCCCCGGTAGTCCGGCAGCAGCGAGCCGTGCAGGTTCAGGCTGCCCGCGCGTGGCAGTGCCAGCACCGCCGGCGGCAGGATCATGCCGAAGGCCGTCACCGCGAACACGTCGGCGCGTTCGGCGGCGAGCCGGTCGCGGGCGGCGGCGTCACGCAGGCTCGCGGGCTTCTCGACGCGCAGGCCCCGCGCGCGCGCCGCGACGGACACCGCGGATTCGTGCACGGCGCGCCCGCGCCCGCTCGGGCGGTCGGGCTGCGTCAGCACGAGCGTCACCTCGCAGGCGTCCGCGACGGCGTGCAGCGAAGGCACCGAGAACTCCGGCGTCCCCATGAAGACCGTACGTGGCTTCAGAGGCGCTCCTCGGAGTGATCCTCGGGGTGGTAACCCTCGGGGATCTCGCCGCGCGCCAGCTCGTCGAGCTGGCGGCGCAGGAACTGCCGCTTGAGCGGGGACAGGCGGTCGGTGAACAGCACGCCGTCGATGTGGTCGTTCTCGTGCTGGATGGCGCGCGCGAGATAGCCCTCGACGATCCGCTCGAACGGCCGGCCGTTCTCGTCGAACGCGCGCAGGCGCAGCTTCTCGGCGCGCACGACCTCCTCGTAGACGCCCGGAATGGACAGGCAGCCTTCCTCGGCCGTTTCCCTGCCCATGCGCTGGTCGAGCACGGGGTTCACCACGGCGAAGCGCTGGCGCGTCTCGGCGTCCACGGGTACGTCGATCACGAACACGCGTTGCGCGACGCCGACCTGGTTCGCGGCCAGGCCGACGCCGTTGTACGCCTTGCACGTGTCGAAGAGGTCGGCCACGAGCGCGCGCAGCGAGTCGTCGAACTCCATCACGTCGCTCGACTTCCGGCGCAGCACCGGGTCGCCGTAGATCACCATCCGGCGCACGCTCACGTCACTTTCCCTCGGTCTTGAGCACCTGGGCGATGGCGCTGCGCACGAACTCGACCTTGACGTCGTCGTTGATCTTGAGCACCGCGCGGTTCTTGTCGATCGAAACGACCGTCGCGACGATGCCGCTCGTCGTGAGCACCTTGTCGCCCTTCTGCAGCTCGTTCACGGCCTTCTCGAGCTTCTTCTTCTCCTGGCTCTGCGGGCGGATCAGCATGAAGTACATGATCGCGAACATGAGCCCGAACATGACCACGGTGGACATCGGCCCGCCGAAGAACTGCTGGAGCGGGCCCCCGGCCGCAGCACCTCCGCCCGCGCCCTGTGCCCACGCATCCGATGCGAAGATCATGGCATTCTCCTGGTTGGTGTGACGCTACGAGGCCGCCCGCACGAGCGTCTCGTTGCTGTGGAACCGGTCGAGGAACTCCGAGCGGAACGCGGCGAAGGTCCCCGCCGCGATCGCCGCGCGCGCGCGCCGCACGAGCGAGAGGATCTGGTGCACGGCGTGCACCGACGCGAGCCGCATGCCGAGCAGCTCGTTCGAGACGAACAGGTGGCGCAAGTAGGCGCGCGAGAAACCGCGGCAGGTCGGGCAGCCGCACTCCGGATCGAGCGGGCGTGCGTCGCGCGCGTACGCCGCGTTGCGGATGACGAGCCGGCCCGTCGAGACGAACACCGTCCCGCGCCGCGCGTTCCGCGTCGGCAGCACGCAGTCCATCATGTCCACGCCGCGGGCCACCGCCTCGAGCACGTCCACCGGGTGCCCCACGCCCATCAGGTAGCGCGGGCGGTCCTCCGGGAAGGCGGCGCAGTCGCGCTCGACCATCTCGAGGCCGAGCCGGCGGCCCTCGCCCACCCACAGCCCGCCGAGCGCGAACCCGTCAAAGGGCATCCCGCCGAGCTCCGCGAAGCAGCGCGCCCGCTCGGCCGCGTCGGTACCGCCCTGGTTGATGCCGAACAGCGCCATCGTCCCTCGTCCCTCTCCGCGCAGGCGCTCGCGCTCCTCGAGCCCGCGCCTCGCCCAGCGCAGCGTGCGGTCCACGGCGTCGCGGACGGTCTCGGCCGGCGCCGGCAGCTCGACGAGTTGGTCGAAGCTCATCGCGATGTCGGTGCCGAGCCCGTCCTGGATGCGCATCGCCTTCTCGGGGGTGAGGAAGTGCTTCGACCCGTCGAGGTGCGACCGGAACTCGACGCCGTCCTCGGTGACCTTGTTGAACTCGGTCAGGCTCATGACCTGGAAGCCTCCCGAGTCGGTGAGGATCGAGCCGCTCCAGCCCATGAACCGGTGCAGCCCGCCCAGCGCCGCGACCGTCTCGACTCCCGGACGCAGCGACAGATGGTACGTGTTCCCCAGCAGCACGTCGCAGCCCGCCTCCACCAGGTCGTCGGGGGCGAGCGTCTTGACGGATCCCACGGTTCCGACCGGCATGAAGGCCGGTGTCAACACCTCGCCGTGCGCCGTGGTGATGCGGCCGGCGCGCGCCGCGGTTCCGCCGTCGCGATGTTCGAGATGGAAGGAGAAGGGCATTCCGGGGTGCGGCCGGGCCGGAGGCCCAGGGCCGTGTCCAACAAACGTTCGGGCGAGGACACTAGGGGCGGCGAGAGAGCGGGGTCAAGCGCCGCCGGCGGGGCCGGCGGGGCAGGGCGGGCGGCCGGGCCGGGGGGCGCGCGCCCGGTGGTGAGGGGAGGCGGGGCGTCGGGAAGCGGGACGGGGCGGCGAGGCACCCCGCCGGCGCCCCTGTCCGGGACGCGAAGATTGTGCGGCGGAGAGTGTGGGTGGCGCGCGGCGTGCAGTGAT
>CAZPVG010000068.1:0-23391 GCA_964589945.1 uncultured bacterium | reverse complement strand
ACCGCCCCTACTTCCCCTTCTTCGCCGCCGCCAGCGTCGCGTACGCCACGTCGGCCGGCGGGTCGCCGTTCGGCCAGTCGTATTCCTTGCCCGGCGTGTCGGGGCGCGGGTGCGTCAGCAGGAACGCGGCGACGTCGAAGGCCTGCTGGTCGGTGAGCGTGCCGGGCTTGTCGTAGGGCATGTTCCAGCGGATGAAGGCGGCGGCGGTGCGGATGCGGGCCATGCCGGCGCCGATCGCGTAGGAATCCGGGCCCCAGAGCGGCGGATAGCCGGGAAGGCCCTGGCCGTCCTTGCCGTGGCAGCGCGCGCAGTTTTCCGCGAACAACTGCCCGCCGGTCTCGGAGTCGCCCCTGAGCGTGGGGATGTGGTGGTACCCGAGCCAGGGCTCCTTGTGACCCTGCGGGACGCCGGTCGAGAGGAACGCGAGATACGCGACCATGTCGATCATGTCGCGGCTGTCGGGATCGAGCGGCTTGCCGTTCATGCTGCGGCGCAGGCAGCCGTTCACGCGATCCTCGATCGTGATCACGCGCCCCGCGCGCGCCCGGTACTGCGGGAACGTGGCGGTGACGCCGACCCAGGGACCCGACTCGGGACGCGTGCCGGCTTCACGATGGCAGTTCGTGCACGCGAGACGGTTGCCGACGTTGTCCGGCAGCGAGTCGCGCGTGGCCAGCATGATCGCCCGGCCGCGACGGATCGAGGCCCCGAGCGGGCCTCTCGGGATGAGCGAGTCGGAGGGCACCGCGAAGCCCGGCGGCGCGTACACGGAGTCGGGCCGCGCTGCGACCGCGACCGGTGCCCGGCGCTCGTTCCGGCCGCAGCCCGCGACGATCGCGAGCAGCGAGCAGGCGATGAGCACGCACGCCCAGGCGACGGTGCGGCGCCCGGGCGGGGCACCCAACGGTGGCAAGGGGCTCGATGCCATCGTCATGGCGTTGCCGGCTCGCGCGCCGCGGCCCGAGCGGCCGCGGCGCGCGTCGCCGGTCAGGGCCTGAGGATCTGCCAGCCCTCGCCGAACTTCTGCGTCGTGTACCACATCGCGCCCTTGACGGGCGTCACACCCGGCAGCAACTCGCTGTCCTTCACGCCCAGCCCCTCCATCGCGTGGCGGCAGACATGGAACACGACGCCCTCTTTCTGGAACTTCGCGATGTCCTCGGCGATGTGCACCACGGGGCGCGTCGTGACGGCGGTTGCCGCCCGGCCGTACGCGACGACTTCGAGCTGGATGTTGTCCGGTCCGACGTCGTTGAGCAGGCCGCCGACGTGCTTCGTCATGGCCCACTGGCCCAGCGAGTCTCCTTCGGGCCACTGCACCAGCACGTGCAGCTTCTTCGGCGCAGCGTGCGCGAGCGGGATGGCGGCGGCGGCCGCGATCAGGGCGACGGCGGAGAGCAGGACGAGTCTGCGCATAGGCGGAACCTCCTGGGGATGGAGAGAGGACTGGGATCCGCGCGCGGCCGGGCGCCGCGCATGGGGCGCGATGCTAGGTCCGCTCCCCTCGCCGCCTCAACGTCGAAATGCAGCGGCGCACGCGGACCGCCGTGGGGGCGGCGGCCCCGTGCCCGGGCGTCTCAGGCCGCCACGCGGGCCGTCCGGACGCGCGCGGCGACGGCATCCGCCACGTGCTTCGCGTCCCGCCCCACGCCGTGGACCATGGTGGAGGACAACGCGTACTGGAAGTGCAGGCCGACGAAGTAGAGGCCCGGCTCGTCCACCGCAACGCCGCGGCGGTGTCTCGGCTCGCCCTCGTGATCGAAGACGGGCAGGCGGACCCACGAGAAGCCCGGCCGGTAGCCGGTGCACCAGACCACGGCGCTCACGTCGAGCGTGCGGCCGTCGGCGAGCAGCGGGAGCCCGTCCCGCACCCCGGCCACCCGCGGCGCGCGGCGCGCGCCCTTCGCGGCGAGGTGGCGCCACTTCGTGCGGATGAGCGGGCCGCCCTTCGAGATCATCGAAGGCCGCGCCTTGCGGCCGACCGGCGTGTCGAGCGTGAGCACGCGATGGAAGACGCCGCGCAGCACGATCGGCACCAGCAGGTTCACGCCGACGCGGCTGGTGGTGTCGAACGGGATCTGGCCGACGTCGCGGCCGGAGAGCCAGACGCGCCGGCCGTCGCCCGCCAGCTCGATGCCGATCTCGGCGCCGGAATTGCCGCCGCCCACCACCAGCACGTCACCGTCGGGCACCTGCGCGGGCGAGCGGTAGTCGAACGAGTGCACCTGGACGATGCGGGACGAGAGCTGGGACGCGAACTCCGGCGTCCATGGCTTCTGGTAGTTGGCCATCGCCACGATCACGTGGTCGGCCTCGTAGCGCGTCCCGTCGGCGGCGGTCACGACGTAGCGACCGTCCTCGCGCTCGAGACTCTCCACGCGCACGCCGGTGCGCACCGGGAGACGGAAGTGCCGCGCGTAGCGCTCGAGGTAGTCGGCCATCTCGTCCTTGGTCGGGAACGTGCCGGCGGGCGCCGGGAACGGCAGGCCGTCGAGCCCGTCGAGCTGCGCGGGGGTGAAGAGCCGCAGCGAGTCCCAGCGCTGGCGCCAGGCGTCGCCGACGCGCGCATGGGCATCGAGGATCACGAACGGCACGCCGAGGCGCGCGAGGTGGTAGCCCGTCGAGAGCCCGGCCTGCCCGCCGCCGATCACGACGACTTCGAAGCGCTCGGGGGCTTTGGCCGCGCTCCGGCCGTTCGCGCGGGCGGTGCGCTCGTCGCGCGCCCTCAGCTCGGCGAAGGCCGCGCCTTCTTCCAGGAGCGGTGCAGGGACGTGCGGGCCGTGATCGGGGGTGGTCGTGGTGACCGTGCGGTCCTGCTCGTTCACGCGCTTCATGGCGTCCTCCTGTCGCAGGGGGTGGAACCGTCTCGACAGGGGAAACGCTACGCGGCGGGGGCCGGCGGCCGCTTCGGCCGTCCTCCCCATTTCTTCGCGGGGCCCGGCATGGGTAGTTCTCCCCACGAAGCCACCGCTTCCCGCAGGGCAGGACCGTTCCGCTTGGCAACAAGGGGGCGGTGCCGCCCCTTCTTCGTTCCGGCGGGAACGAGCGCCCGCATGGCGGCAGGGTCGCCGGCCCGGGCGCCTCAGACCAGCCGGTGCCGGTAGGCGAAGGCGGTCGCGGCCGCGCGCGTGGACACGTCGAGCTTGTTGAAGATGTTGCTCACGTGCCGGTCCACGGTCTTCTCGCTCAGGTGCAGCGCCTCGGAGATGGCGCGGTTGGTCTTCCCGCTCGCGACGAGCCGCAGGACTTCCAGCTCGCGCGGGGTGAGGCCGAACGGGCGCTCGCGCGCTGCGTCCCCGGCCAGGGCGTCCACGCGCGCCAGGTCGGTTGCCGCGCCCAGGTCCCGGAACACGGCCCGGGCGGCGTCGTGCTCGAGCCCGGCGCCGTCGGCGTCGCCGAGCTGCCGGCACGCCCCGCCGATCAGCACGCGCACCCGCGCAGCGAGATAGGGTGCGCCCACGTGCTGCCAGGTGGCGAACGCGGCGCGCAGCGGCTCGACGGCGCCGCGCGGGTCGCCGTCGGCGAGCCGCAGGGCGCCGCGCGCGTGCGCGGCCATGGCGTCGAGCACTTCGTTGCGCACCGGGCCCGCGATGGCCTCGAGATCGGCGGCGGCCGCGCGCGCACCCTCGCGGTCGCCGGCCGCGAGCAGGATCTCGACCGCCGCGGGCAGGAAGCGCGTGCGCGCGAGCGGATCCTCGGTCGCCGCGGTCACCTGGCGGATCGCGGCCGCTGCGGCATCGAGCTTCCCCTGCGCGAGCCTCAGCAGCGCGAGCCCGGGCTGCGGCTCGCGTCCGTGCCGGCTCGCCTCGCGGTAGGCCTCCTCGGCCTCGGCGTGCTCGCCGCGCAGCCGGTGCAGCTCGGCCTTCTGGTAGAGCGTCGCACCGGCGGCGTCGGCCGCGTCGTAGCCCGAGAAGCGCTCGACGGCGCGCCGCACCTCGTCCGTGGCCGCGGGCCAGTCGCCGCGCAGCTGCAGGATCTCGGAGCGGTGCACGCGACACGTGCCGGTGAACGTGGCGAGCTGCGGCTGCGCATCGCACCACTCCGCGAGCACGGCCGTCCACTCCTGCGCCCGCGCGAGCGCGTACACGCTCCGGCAGCAGTCGATGACGCTGCAATAGACGAGGCCCGTGACGACCGGCGAGAGGCCGTCGCGCGTCGCGGGCAGCATCGCCAGGTCCAGGACCGCGAGGCCTTCGTCGTGGCGGCCCATCCGGAGGAGCGCGCGCCCCTCGATGCTGCGCGCGAGCGTCGCGAGATCCACGTCTCCGAGCCGGTCCCCGGTCTCGGCGGCCTCGTGCGCGATCTCGCGGGCGCCGTCGGGATCGCCCGAGCCGAGCCGCCGGTGCGCCTCCGGCAGCAGCAGGTAGCCGCGCTCGGGGGTGTCGCCTCCCTCGCGCTCGACCAGCTGCGCCGAGCGGCCCAGCCAGCCGCCGGCGCGGCCGTGCTCCCCGAGCCCGAACAGCCGGAAGCCGATCCAGAACGCCAACCGCGCCGCGCGCAGCGTCCGGCCGGCGTCGAGGTGGGCCTGCCACGTGCGCTCCATCACCGACAGCATGGCGTCGTCCCGCCCGAGCAGCGCGGCCGACCACGCGAGCCGCTCCAGGTCGTCGCCGCCAAGCGGCGCGGCTTCGTCGGCCCGCGAGAGCTGCTCGTACGCGTCGCGCCACTCGCGGCGCGCGTAGGCCTCGCGGCCACGCGCGAGCGCGCCGGTGGCCTCGCCGGCGTCGGCCGGCGCCGGCCGGCGGCGGTGGGATGGAGTCATCCGCCTCCCTCGTGAGGGTGCCCGCGGTCGCGGTCGGACGATCCGCGCATCGCGAGTCCGAATCCGCAGCCTACACGGCGGGCCCGCCACGACCAATCGGGCTCGGGCCCCCGCCCGCGGTCAGGCGACGCGCGCGCGGCGGTCCGCCCGCACGGCCCAGCTCACCCAGAAGAGCAGCCCGATGAGCACCAGCGGCCCGGCGATGAGCGCGTAGACCGACCACGGGAACCGGCCCCATGCGAGCCTGAGGTACGCGGCCGCCAGCAGCGGGAACAGCACGCCTCCCACCCACGTGAAGCGCCACGAGAGGAGGAGCGCGAGCAGCACGAGGAGGCTCGGCACGAGGTGGAGGATCAGCGCCTCGAGCTTCTGGAAGAACCCGCCGGGCATGCCGAACACGTCGAGCGCGAACACCGCGAGGAAGCCCGCGAACACGACCGCGAGCATCCGCGGCGCCCAGAGGACGAACGCCCTCGCGCGGGGGCTCACGACGGCCTCCCGGCGCGTTTCACTTCGGCACCTTCCCCATCGCGCCCAGCACCCAGCGCATCAGGCCGTGAGCCGGGTCCACGCGGCCGGTGTACATGAGCGGGCAGCCGCCGACGATGGGCTGCACGCCGTGCTCGCGCAGGAGCGCGATGGCTTCGTCCGACACGCTGCCGTCGCCGAAGGAGCGGTGGAACCAGACGTGCTTCACGCCCAGCGCGACGCACTCGCGCGCGACGTCGCGCGAGGCGGCGGGCGCCGTGGCGACCATCACGGCCTCGACGCCGCCGGGGATGGCACCGAGGGAGGAGTAGCACGTGACGCCCTCGACACGGTCGGCGTTCGGGTTGACGGGAAAGGCCTCGGTACCGGTCGCGCGGAGACGCTGGAAGATGAGGTTCGCGGGCTGCTTCGGGTCGCGCGAGACACCCGCGACGGCGATGCGGCGCGAAGCCAGGAAAGCGCGGATGGGTTCGGGTGCGGCGGGCATGGCGGCCCTCCGGGTAGCACGGCCGAGTCGGGTGGCTGCGGACGAACGCGCCCGACGCTAGGCCACGGGCAGCGGCGCGGCCAGCCGGGCCTTTCCCCGCGGGCCGACGCGCGGGGCGGCGGCGCCCCGGGGGTCGGCGCCGCCGGCCGCTCCGCGCGAGCGAACAGGCCCCGGGGCCTGTTCGTCCCGGGAAGGCTCAGTGCGCCTGAGGGTTCCCGCCCTTCCGTCTGAACTCGGCGTCCAGGCTGACGGGGCCCGCGCCCGTGCGGGCCACGAGCAGCGCGCCGCCGAGCAGGCCGAGGTTCTTCAGGAACATCACGCGCTGCAGACCCGCAGCCATCGGGTCGCTCAGATTCCAGAAGTCGTGCATGAAGAGCGTCACCGGCACGAGGAACAGCACGAGCATCCAGGCGCCGGTCCGCGCCCGCCAGCCGAGCAGTACGCTCAGCGCGCCGAGGAACGCGATCGCCCCCGACAGCGGGACGAGCACGTGCGGGAACGGCACGCCGTGCTGCGCGGCGTACTGGACCGTCGTGGCCTTGAAGTGGGCCGGTGCGGCCTCGAGGAAGACCGCCGCGAGGAGGAGCCTCGCGACCGGGCTCAGGAAGCGGTCGAGACCGCCGGCCGCGCGGGCTTCCTGCCGGTGCGTGACTTCCGCGTGCATCGCTGTCATGTGACTCATCTGCTGCCTCCGCGTGGGGTTCACCGGAACCAGGGTCCGCGCGAAGAGTCGTACGCGCGGACCCCGGCCGCCGGCCTCGCGGCCGTCAGGGTCTTCAGCTCAGGCCGTCGCTCTGCAGGAACACGAAGCGGCGCTGCCCCTGCGTGATCACCTCGAGCCGCACGCCCTGCTTCAGGTCGTGCTTCGCCATCTCGGTCCGGAACTGGTCGGCGTTCTCGACCGGCGTGCCCTGCACGGTGACGATGACGTCGTTGGGCCGCACCCCACCCTGCTCCGCAAGCCCCATCGGGGCGATGTCCGTCACGAGCACGCCGTGGGTGCCCGGCGGGAGCCCGAGCTGGTGCGCGGCTTCGGCGGTCAGCGTCTGAGTGGTCATGCCGAGGTTCTCGTGCGCGATCCCGCCGTTCGCGGCCACCGCCGAGCCGGGCATCTCGCCCATGTCCACCCGGAAGTTGCGCGAACGCCCGTCGCGCCAGACCTGGACGTCCACCCGGCTCTTCGGGGCCGCCGCCGCGGCGAGGTCGCGCAGCTTCGCGACGTTCTTCACGTCCTTGCCGTCGAAGCGCTCGATGATGTCGCCGCGCTGCAGGCCCGCGTGGTCCGCCGGGCCGTCCGGGGTCACGTCGCCGACGAGCGCGCCGTTCGTGCCCTTGTAGCCGAACGACTGCGCCAGGCCGGGGTTGAGGTCCTGGATCTCGACGCCCAGCCATCCGCGCACGACGTGCCCGTTCTTGATGAGGCTGTTCATCACGGACTGCGCGAGGTTCGACGGGATCGCGAAGCCGATGCCCATGTAGCCGCCGCTGCGCGAATAGATCGCCGTGTTGATGCCGATCACGTCGCCGTGCATGTCCACGAGCGGGCCGCCGCTGTTGCCGGGGTTGATGGCGGCGTCGGTCTGGATGAAGTCCTCGTAGTCCTCGAGGCCCACGTTCGAGCGCCCGGTCGCGCTCACGATGCCGGCGGTGATCGTCGAGTTGAAGCCGAACGGGTTGCCGGCGGCGAGCACCCACTCGCCGACTCGCAGGCCGTCCGAGTCACCCAGCTTCGCCGGGTGCAGTCCGACCGCGTCCACCTTGAGGACGGCGAGGTCGGTCTTCTTGTCGGTACCGACCACCTTGGCGTGCAGCGTGCGATTGTCGGGCAGCTTCACCTCGACCTCGTCCGCGCCGCCGACGACGTGGTTGTTCGTGAGGATGTAGCCGTCCTCGCTCACGATGACGCCGGTGCCGAGGCCGCGCTGCACGTAGTCGTGTGGCGCGGGCGCCTGGAACTGGAAAAACCGGCGCATCATCGGGTCGTTGAAGAAGTCCTGGAACGGGTCCGCCTGGCCCGGCGCGTTCTGCGCCACCTCGACCCTCTTGATGGAATTGATCGCGACCACCGAGGGACGGATCGTGTCCGCGACGTTCTCGAACGTGGCCGACAGCTCGTCCGCCGTCGGCAGCGAGTTGTCCGCCAGCGTGGCGCGCGTGCTCGCCAGCGCGTAGCCGATCGACGGCACGTACCCGCCGAAGGCGGTCAGTCCGACGAGGACGACGATGGCGGTCACGGCGACCCCCAACCACACCCTGCGACGCATAGATGAATCCCCCTTCCCTTACTCGCGGCCCGGTTCGATTGCGGCGGCCTCCTGAAGAATGCGGTGCGCGCGGGCGCGGGAAGCGTGCTTCCCGCGCCCGCCGCGGTCAGCGGTCCGAGGCGACGTGGGCGACCAGCACGCCCGCCGTCACCGCGGTGATGCCGTCCCGGATCAGCTGGTGGCGTCCCGACGTCGCGACCCTGGTCGAGAGCGCCGCGAGCCTCAGGCCGGTGTCGTCGAGCGTCGCGGCCTGCTGCCGGGTCGTGTCGCGCAGCCCCTCGATCGCGGCGACGAGCTGCGTGCGCGCCGTATCGAGCGAGTCGGCCTGCGCCTCCACCTGTCTCGAGAACTCGGGACGGAGCGCGGCGACGAGGCTGTCGGTCCGGACCATGCGGGCCGTCAGCGCGTCGATCCGGTCCGAGACCTCGGCGACGCGTGCGCGGTCGGCCTTCCCCTGAATGGCGTCGTGGATGCGGGTGTCGAACGCGCCCAGCGACTCGACGCGCTGCTCGATCGGGCTGATGCGCTGGACGTCGGCGCGCGCGGCGCTGCGCAGCGAGTCCACCTGCGCCGTGACCTTCGCGAGCGAGCGATTCTGCTGCATCGACACGGTCTGGAGTTTCACGGACCACACGAGGGCGGCCACGAGCACGAGCCCCACGACCGCCACCGCGACCCACGCGGAGACCAGGCGGCGGCGGAGCAGGGAGACTTCGAACTGGAGATCGGGTTCCATGGCGGGCACCTCCTCGAGCTTCCCGGTTCGAAAGGGTGTCCGGCCCGCGGCGTTCGGCCGGGCGCCCGTACGAGAGCGGCCCCGCGGCCATCCGTGCTGTCGGTCGTCTCGGCGCCCGCTCTCTACATTGAAAGGATGCATCCGGGCTGATTCGAGCGCCGCCAAGTTCCTGTCAGGCGTTCGTGGCCGTCAGGAAGCCGTTCACTCGTGTTCGGGAATTCTCACGGCGGGCGCGGGACGCAGGGCCACGCGGCGGGCGAGCGGGCCCACGGTCAGTCCCTGCACGATGACCGAGAACGCGACGATGATGTACGTCACGGTAAGGATAAGGTCGTGAGGGCCGCCCGCCGGCAGCGACAGCGCGAGCGCCACCGAGATGCCGCCGCGCAGCCCGCCCCAGGTCAGGATGGGCACGGCGCCCGGGCTGGGCCGCTGGCGCAATAGCCTCAGCACCGGCATGGGCAGGAGGACACTGATCCAGCGCGAGAGCAGCACCAGCGGAATCAGGACGAGCCCGGCCACGACCACGAGCGGCGAGAGGACCAGAACGATCAGCT
Organism: uncultured bacterium; assembly: GCA_964589945.1. Classification (GTDB taxonomy): domain Bacteria; phylum Eisenbacteria; class RBG-16-71-46; order RBG-16-71-46; family RBG-16-71-46; genus CAIXRL01. The sequence goes on along the minus strand of CAZPVG010000068.1, from coordinate 14,096 downwards.
CGACACCGATGAGGACGAACAGCATGGCGTTGAGGAAATCGTCCACCAGCTCCCAGAACGCGTCCAGGCGCTCCTGCGTGCGCGCCGACATGGCGAAGGCACGGCCCTGGTTGCCGATCATGAGCCCCGCCACGACCATCGCCAGCGGCCCGGAGACGTGCAGTCGCTGCGCGAGCGCGTAGCCGCCGGTCACCAGGGCCAGCGTGAGCAGGATCTCGACCTGGTAGTTGTCCACGCTCTTCAGCATGCGGTAGAGCACGTAGCCCACCAGGGCGCCGTAGAGCAGCCCGCCGACGACCTCGACCGCGAAGATCTCGGCGATGTGCCCGAACGTCACCTGCTCCCCCGCCGTGGCGACGCCGAGCACCACGAGATAGACCACGACGCCGAAGCCGTCATTGAACAGCGACTCGCCCGTGATCTTGATCTCGAGCGCTTTCGGCACCCCGGCCGCCCGCAGGATCGGCCCGACGGCGATGGGGTCGGTCGGCGAGATGAGCGCGCCGAAGAGCAGGCACTGGATGAACGGCGTGCCGAAGCCCAGCAGGCGGAAGACGAGCCAGGACAGGCCTCCGACCACGAAGGTCGAGACGACCACGCTGCCGGTGGCGAGCAACGCGATCGCCCACTTCTGCGACAGCAGGTCGTCCACCTGCAGGTGCAGGGCGCCGGCGAAGAGCAGCGCTCCGAGCATCCCGTTGAGCAACGTCTGCTGGAAGTCCACGCCGCGAATGAGCGGCATGAGCGGATCGGTCTGGAACAGCCCCGTCGCGTGGAGCAGCACCAGCGTGAGCGAGCTCAGCATGGCGATGACGAGCAGCCCGATCGTGGTCGGGAGCTTCACCCAGCGGAAGTTGATCCAGCTGAACGTGCCGGCCAGGGTGGTGATGACGGCGAAGATCTCGAAAGCGGTCATGCCGGCATAGTGGAAGGCGCCGCCGCCACCGGTCAACAGCACGTCAAGCCCGCGGCCCGGCTTGCCCCACGGGGGGACGCCGGGCCCGCCGGTGGCGCGGCGCGGTGCTAGCGTTCCCGGAGTTGGGAGCGGAGGCCCGATGCGCCTGACCGGCGTGCACGTGCTGCTGACCTACGGATGTCCGTACGAGTGCGACCACTGCTTCGTGTGGTCCAGCCCGCGGCGGAGCGAGACGTTCACGATCGAGCGGCTCGAGCAGGTGCTCGGGCAGGCGAACGCTCTCGGCTCGGTCGGCTGGCTCTACTTCGAGGGCGGCGAGCCGTTCCTCTACGACGGCCTGCTGCGCTGGGGCGTGCGCCGCGCGGCCGGAATGGGTTTCCAGGTGGGCGTCGTCTCGAACGCCTACTGGGCGACGAGCGGGCGCGACGCCGAGGAATGGCTGCGCGACCTCGCCGGGCTCGTGCAGTCGCTCGAGATGAGCTGCGACGCCTGGCACGGCGACGCGGAACAGGAGCGCCGCGTCGCGAACGCGGTCGCCGCGGCCGGGCGCCTCGGCATCCCGTCCAGCGTCATCACGATCGCGCAGCCCGGCCACGCGGCGGCGGCGCCGGTCGGGCAGCTGCCGCCGGGCGAGTCTCCGCTCATGTTCCGCGGGCGTGCCGCCGAGGCCCTCGCCCGTACCGCGCCGCACCGTCTCGCCGCCGAGTTCGACGAGTGTCCCTACGAGGACCTCCGCGAGCCCGGACGCGTGCATGTGGACCCGCTCGGCTGGGTCCACCTCTGCCAGGGGATCGCCCTCGGCAACGTGTTCCGCGAGCCGCTCGTCGCGATCCTCGAGGGCTACGACCCGGACGCGCACCCGATCGCGGGCCCGCTGCTCGCCGGCGGACCGTTCGAGCTGGCGCGCCGCCACGGACGCGACGCGCACGGCGGCTGGGCCGACGCCTGCCACCTCTGCTACGAGACGCGCAAGTCGCTGCGCGGGCGCTACCCGGAGATCCTCGCGCCCGACGCGATGTACGGCGTGGAGACGTGAATCGCGGGCGTCCCCGCGCGACCGCCCGCGGACGCCGCCGTCGCCCCGGCTACTTCAGGTACTTCGCGAGGAACGCGTAGATCTCCCTGCGCGACTCGTGCGCGACCGCGTGATCCATGCGGTTGAAGCTGTGGCCGCCGGGCGCGTCCTTGTAGATCTTGTACTGGAAGTTCTTCCCCGCCGCCTTGAGCTGCGCGATCAGCTCCTCGACCTCGATCGAGTTCACGTCGCGGTCGTTCGTGTTCGTGTGGACGAGCAGCGGGGTGCGCAGCTTCGCGGCGTTCCAGGCCGGCGAGCGGTGGCGGTACTCGTCCACGTCCTCGTTCGCCGTCTTGCCGATGTGGTACTTCGCCGAATAGAGCTCGCGGTAGCCCTCGGTCTGGTAGCCCATGCGCGCGACGAGGTCCGAGACGGGCACGCCGGCGTAGCAGACCTGGTACTTCTCGGGGTGGTCGAAGACCGACATCAGCGCGATGAGGCCGCCGTGGCTCCACCCCGCGATGCCGACGTGCGAGCCGTCCACCGGCAGGTTCTCGACCGCCCAGTCGCGCGCGGCGAGGCAGTCACCCACCTCGAGCCCGCCGTAGTCGATCGCGTTCTCGTAGCCCCGGCCGTAGCCGGTCGAGCCGCGGTACTCGGGCGCGATCACGACGTAGCCCTGGTCCATCAGCTCCCGGATGATGTGGGTGTGGTACGTCGTGAAGTCGCCGTGCACGCCGCCGTGCGGCAGGACGATCAGGGGCGCCTTCTTCGCGCCGAGCTTGCGCGGCACGAAGGTGTAGCACCAGAACCGGAACGGATGCCGCTCGTTCGCGATGCCGTATTCCGGCTTCTCGTGCGGGTTCGGCGGGCCGGTGAGGTAGACCTTGTCCACGATCGCCACGTCGCCGACGCGGTCGAACCACAGCACGTCGTCTACCTTCTTGAGGATCATGTCGAAGTCGTAGCGCTGGTCGTCGAGGGACTTCTGGAGCGCCTCGACCTTCTTCTGCAGGGCCTCGACTTCGTCGTCGGCGAAGGCGACCCGCGGCGCGGCGAGGGGAGCGGCGAACAGGAGGGCGGCCGCGAAGACGGCCGCCACGGAAGCGGAAAGGCGCATGACGGCCTCCGGGGGCGTTGGGGATTCGGTTCGCGGATGGAGGCGGCGAAGGTACTCCCCCATGCCGGCACGGGCCAGAAGCGCGGGCGGCCTCAAGTCCGCGGGAGCTCGCCGACCTCCTCGCTGGTGACCACGCGTCCTCGGGTCGCGATCCACACCGCCGCGGTCCAGGTCGGGAACAGGTCCACGAACGGCAGCAGCTCGGCCACGAACGTGGGCAGCAGCGCGATGTGCCAGCCGATCGTCCGCAGCAGCACGATCGCCACGACGAGATCGAGCCCCCAGTCGAACGGCGAGCCGACGCCGGCCGAGAAGAGCGGCAGCAGGCCGATCTGCAGGAAGTCGGCGGTGAGCGCGACCGCGAGGGCGATCCGGCGGCGGCGGACGCTGAGCGGGCGGGCCGGGGTGAGCGGTCCGGGCATGGGGCCTCCGATCGAGGGCGGGGACACGGGCGCGAACGGCGTCGCGGTCACGGTATCGCGCGAGCCGGGTCCCGGCCAGCGCCCGCTTCGCCGCGACCGCCCGTCCCCGGGCACGCGACGGCGGCCGGCGATCACCGCATGTCGCGCGTGACCGCCTCGAGCGATTCGTGCAGGTGGCTCCGCCAGTAGTCCCACGTGTGCGAGCCCGGGTAGGCGTGGAACGTGTGGCGCACGCCGAGCGAGTCGAGCTCGCGGTCGAAGTCGCGGTTGTCGGCGATCGACTCGTCCGAGGTCCCGCAGTCGAAGTAGAGCACCTGCTCGCGCGCCGTCGCGACGTGCGCGCGCACGCGCACGGACGGGCTGTTGCGGAGCAGGAACTGCGACGCGCCGGGTTCGGGGCCCACGATGCCGCCGTCCCCCGTGCTGCGCTCGAGCGTGAACTCGCCGCTGTGGCTCGCGGCCGCGCCGAAGACGTCCGGATACTTTAGCGCGAGGTTGAAGGCGGCGGTGCCACCGTCCGAGAGACCGATCACCCCGCGGTGGCGCGCGTCGGGAATCGTGCGGAACGACGAGTCCACCCACGCCACGAGCCCGTGGGACAGCCACGTCTCGAGCGGCGCGCGGCCGTCGCGAGAATCGAGCCAGAGCGATCTTCCGAGCAGTCCCGTGCCTGAACCGTTTGGAAACACCAGGATCACCTCGGGAATCGCGTGCTCGGCGATCAGCGTGTCCGCGATCCGGCACGCGTGGCCGATCGTGACCCAGTTGCCGTCGGATCCCGGCCAGCCGTGCAGGAGGAACACGACCGGGTAGCGGCGCGTCCGCGCCGAGTCAGCGCCGTACGAAGGCGGCAGATAGACGCGCGTCGTCCGCGATCCCCGACCGAGCTCGGGAAACACGGTCTCGCGCCGCAGGCACTGGCCCTCGGGGATCGGCGATTCGTTGCGGGCAGGTCCGGCCGCGACGACGGTGGCCAGGAGCGCTCCGAGCGGGAGCGCGGCGCGGAGGATTCGGTTCACGGTCCTTCCGGATGCGCGATCACGGGCCGGCGATGCCGCGCCGTCCCGGCGGCGATGCGCTTCACCATGAATTCACTTCGTCGTGTCGGTTTCCTGCGGCGCGCGGCCGACAATGATGCGAGCATACGTCTCGCATTCGCCCGCCGGGCGAATGACGGATGGCGATCCAACGGCGGAACGTCCTCCGGCCGACGTGGCGACCCAGCGGGATCCATGCGATCACTCTCAAGGCTCGTCATTCTCGCAGTCCTCGCGCTCCCGGTCATCCCGGGCCCCGCGCATGCGCGTGACGCACACGTCGCGGCCGCTTCTCGCGCCGCGGTCGCGTCGTGCTCCGCCGTCGCCGCTCCGAATCCCGCGCACCGCGCGGGCCACGTGAGCGAGGCCGCCGCCGCCGATCCTTCGCCCGCTCCGGCCCCCACGCCCGCTCCTCACCCGTCTCAGAAGACGCGCCACGGCGCGACCCACTGGACGCGGTCGCCGCATCGCCCCGCCAAGCAGCTCGCCACGCGCGAAGCCCCGGTCACCCCGGACGCGCTGCCCGTGGTCGGCACGCTCGTCGAGAGCCCCCGCGAGGGCGCCCATACCCGCAGCCTGCTGCGTGAGGCCGGTCGCGGCCCGCCGCGCGCGGGACCCGCACACGACACGAGTTCCCTCCTTCGCGTGCGCTCCCGTCGTCCCTCCGAGCGCGCGCCTCGCAAGACCCACCACGACGACACGGCAGTCCTTCCGAGTGACCCGGCGCCCGCCTCGCGCCCGGGCCGATCGCGTGCACCTCGCGCCGCGGCCGAAGCGACGGCCCCGGTGAAGACGGCGACGGCGGGCCGGGCGACCCCCGCGCCGGCCGCGCGCGCCGCGGCGACGACTCCTGCCGCGGCCGCGACGGTGGCCGGGCCCGCGCTCGCACCGACGAGGGGCAGGTAGATGCGGCCCGCACCTGCCCGACGGACTCCACGACCTCCGGGACCCGCCCATGGAGGGCACGGCGGGTTCCGAACGAACGCCCTCCACACAGGAGACTCTATGAAGAAGTCCCCGCTGTCGCTGTTCCTCGCCGCGCTGTTTGCGGCGGCCATCTCCCTGCCTCTCGTCGCGCAGGCGCAGGACTCGCCGGCCACCCCGGCGCAGCCGGCGTCGCCGAGCGCGCCGGCCACGCCGGCCACGCCGGCGAAGACCGCGAAGACCGAGAAGGTCACGGCGAAGAAGGCCCGTCACAAGGCGACGAGGAAGATGAAGAAGGCGTCGGCGAAGAAGAGCGCGAAAAAGGAAGCGCAGAAGAAGGACGACCAGGGTAAGGAGGGTTCGCAGAAGTAAGCCCTCCCCCGACGGGCGGACGGGAGTGGGGCCCGCCGCCCGATCGTCGTAACGGAACGCCGCGGGCGAGAGCCCGCGGCGTCCGTGCTTCCGGCCCGGATCCCGCGCGCTCAGCGCGCGAGCAGCGCCGCGAGCCTCGCCTCGACATCCCCGTGCAGCGTCGGCGGGGCGCCGTAGAAGACCTTCTCCGTGCGGCCGTCCGGCCGGAACAGGAACAGCGTCGGCACCGCGCCGAGGTCGCCGAACGAGCGCACGACCTGCGGCCGGCCCATCGCGAACGTGACCGGCAGGCCCAGCTCGCGCACGACGTCGCGCACCGCGCCCTCGTCCGATTCGACCGCGACCGCCACGAGCCCGACGCGGTCGCCGTAGCGATTCCGCAGCCCGCCGAGCCAGCGGAGCGTCCCCCGGCAGGGCGGGCACCAGGTGGCCCAGAACTCGACCAGGACCGGCCGGCCGGCGAGCGAAGCGCTCGAGACCGGGTCGCCGTCGAGGCCGGTGAGCGTGAACGAGGGCATCGAGGCGATCTCGACCGGCTTCGCGACGGCCGCCCGGGCGCGCGCCTCGTCCGTCCGGCCGGCCAGCTCGAGCGCGATCATCCGCCCGAGGTCGGCGCGGAAGCGCTCGTGGCTCGCGGCGCTGCGCAGCGGCGCGTAGCGCCCGCCGCCGCCCCCCGGGCGACCGTAGAAGCCGAAATCGTTCGGGGTCGCGACGAGCACGCTGTCCACGAAGATGGCCGGGTAGCGCGTGACCCCGAAGCGCTCGGCGAGCCTGGAGTCGCCGAAGTTCTCCTCGACGAACCGCGCCCGCCCGCCGAAATCCTGCACCACCGATTGCGCCAGCAGACCTGCCGGATCGGAGAGGTTTCAGGTGTACGGCCAGCGCACGAGCGTCACCGTCACCGTGGGCGCCGGGCGCGGCGAGGGCGGCGACGTCGGCGACGGCCCGAGTGCGGCGAAGTAGAGCGGCAGCACGACCCCGGCCACGGCGGCCGCCGTCGCGTGCGTCGCGGTCGAGGAGGTGTCGTCGAGGTCCGCCTGCGCGGCCTCGAGGAACATCCGGCCGAGGCTGTGGTCCACGCCCGGCTCGTCCAGCCGGCTCGCGAGCGCGCGCAGGCTCTCCGGCGTCGCGACGGCGTCGAACGCGGGCGGCGCCGCGCGCAGCGGCTGGAAGCGCAGCGCCGCCTGCAGGGTGCGCAGCAGCGCTCCGCGCACCGCGCCGGCCGCGTTCAGCGCCCGGGCCTCCTTGAGCGCGGCACTCGCCCGGATGAACTCCGGGTGCCGGTCGATCGAGACGGGCGGGCGGTAGACGGCGAGCATCCGCGACTGCAGCGTGTCGATCTCGGGCCCGATCGGGCGGAACGGCGGCTCCCGCCCGGCGGCGGGCTCGTCGAGCGCGCGGCAGAGCTCGACGAACTGCCGGTGCGCGTCGGCCTCGCCGAGGTAGAAGAGCCCCGCGGCGGCGTCGGTCGCGCGGCCGTAGGCGAGGCTCGCCTCGTACGAAGTCCGCACGTCGGGAAGCTCGGCCTCCGCCAGCGCCCGCACGGCGGCCGGGCGCAGGCCGGCGACCGGTTCGCGTTCGGCCCCGAGCAGCGCCGGGCCGGCGCGCTTCCACTCCGCCTCGAGCGCCTCCTGCGAGCGGCCGGCGGACGCGTGCTCGCGCGCGTACTCGAGGGCGCCGAGGTAGCCCCACGCGGCCTCGAGGCGCGAGAGCGCGTCCAGCCGCCGGCCGCGGTCGAGTGAGGCGCGGGCCTGCGCGAGCACGGGAGCCGACACGCGGCGGATCCCGACGGACTGGCGGTCACGCGCCGTGTCGGCGTCCACGAACGCCGACCAGCGTGCGATCCCGGTCGCAAGCGGATCGCCGGGAGTCGGCCGGCCGCGCCCGCAGCCGTTCGCCGCGAGAGCGAGGAACGCAAGCGCGGCCGAGGCGGCGAAAGAGCGCAAGCGGGTGCGGCGCGGCTTCATGGCGCGCCATGGTGCGCCAGGACCGGCCGCGCCGGCAGGCACGAAGGCCGAGCGCCGGGGTGCAGCCGCCGATCGCCCGCATTCGGGCCACGGCCGCAGTGCCAGTATCCTACCCACGGCTCGCCGCGCGGGGCGGTGCCCCTGTCGAATTAGGAGGCTGTCCATGCGCCGCATTTCGTACTTCCTCGCCGCTGCGGCTTTCGTCTCGATCGCCGCCCCGGCTGCCGCGACCCCCCCGCAGGTTCCCGACCCCTACGGGTCCGACGTCCCCGATCACCTACTCGTCGTCGCGCGGAATGCCACCGGTCGCGATGCGACGCTGGGACAGATCAACATCACCGTGCGAGACCTAGCAGGCAACGGGATGGCAGCCGACGTCGTGCTGGACTTCTCCGGCGCGCCGGACCTCGCGCTGTCGGCCGTGCCGCAGGACAGTCGCATGACGATCGATTGCGCGCAGAACCAGGTTACGATCCTCAGCCTCAGCAACGGCGTCGCGACGTTCACGCTCATGGGGACGGGCACGTCCGCCCCGGCTTCGCCGCCGAACGCGGTGACGATCTTGGCTAACGGCGTACTGATGGGCTCCGCCAGCGTCGCCGTGCTCGATCGCGACGGCCTCAACGGGGTCACCCCCGCGGACCTGTCCATCTGGGCCGGGGACTTCTTCAGCGGCGCGAACCCCCCGCGCGCCGACCTCGACGGGGACGGCAGCGTCTCGCTCGCCGACATCTCGGTCCTGGCCGCCGCGTACTTCAGCGGCAACGACACGATGTCGGGCAGCCCGTTCTGTCCCTGAGCGGGCGGGCGGCGGCGCTCAGGCCGCGGGGGCCAGGCCGAGGCGTCGCGCGAGGTCGCTCGTGAAGAGGCCCCCGGGGTCGAGCCGGCGCTTGATCTCGAGAAACCGCGCCACGCGGTCGCCGTATCCGCGCCCGAACTGCGCCGCGTCGAGCACGGAGTCCTTCGCGGCGTAGAACCGTCCCCCCGCCTCGTTGACGAGGTCGGTCAGCTCGCGCGTCAGGTCGAAGAGTGGCTTCGGGTCGCGCGACGGCACCGGGAAGTCCAGCGCCAGCGACCAGCCGTCGAGCCCGTGCGAGAGCAGGTAGTCGTCCGGCCGGTGCCGCTTGAACACGCCGAGGTAGGAGACGATTCCGCGCCGCCGGCAGCGTTCGAGGATCTCGGGCAGCGCGGCTCGCGCGGTCGAGTCGGGCACGAACACCTGGTACTGGATGAAGCCCGCGTCCCCGTAGGCGAATCGCCAGTTCGGCACGAAGTCGAGCAGGAACGCGAAGGCCACGTGCGACTCGAGGAAGCTCCCGTCCCCGCCGAAGGACTCGGGCAGGTGGTACTTCACCGTGTTGACGAGCCGCATCCCGGGATCGTTGGTGAAGAGCTTCATGAAGCGCCAGACGAGCGAGCGCGGCACGCCCAGGATGCTCGGCGGCAGCTCCTGGTCCTTCGCGGAGAACCTCCGCGCGCCCGCCGGGTCCTCGGCGGCGGAGAGGTAGTTCGCCTGGTGCACGAGCCCGCGCCCGAGGGCCCGTCCGCCCGCGAAGCAGTCCAGCCAGCCGACGAGGTAGTCGGACTTCGGCAGGCGCTCGACGAAGCAGTCGAACATCTCGGCCAGGTTCCGCGTGCGGATCGGGTGCACGCGCAGCCGGCCGCTCTCGACCCTCTTCAGCTCGAGCTTCACGCGCGTCACCGCGCCGAGCAGGCCGAGCCCCGCGACCACGGCGCGGAACAGCTCCGGCTCGCGCTCGCGCGAGAGCGTCTTCGTCTCGCCGGACGCGGTGAGGAGGTCCAGCTCGAGCACGTGGTCGCCGAACGGCCCCTCCCGGAAGCAGTTCTTGCCGTGGATGTTCATTGCGACGCAGCCGCCCATCGTCGGGAACATCGTTCCCGGGACGACGTGCGGCCACCAGCCGTGCGGCAGGCCCGTGCGCCAGAGCCCCTCGATCGTGGCGCCCCCCTCGGCCTCGAGCACGCCCGTGGCCGGGTCGAACGCGAGGATCCGGGACAGGCCGCGCCCGTCCACGACGAGCCGGCCGGAGTTCTGGGCGGCGTCGCCGTAGCTGCGGCCCGAGCCGCGGAACGCGACCGAATAGCCCTCCTCGCGGGCGCGGCGCAGCACCGCGGACAACTCCTCGACCGTCGCCGGCCGGACCACGCGCGAGACCGAGCGCTTCGAGTTGCCGAAGCCGTCGAGGACCCGCCACGGCGCCGACGCGCGCAGCGTGGGCGAGAGCTTCTTCACAGGTCCAGCCTGCGGAACAGGAACGAGGGCAGGTTCCTCACGACGAAGGCCACGAGCCCCCAGCGGGCCGGGATGAACGCGGAGCGGCTGCCGCCCCGCGCGGCCGCAGCCAGGATCAGCTCCGCGGCGCGGTCGGCCGGGATCATCATGGGCGCGCGGTCGAGGTGCTTCGTCATCACGGTATCGACGTATCCGGGCTTCACCGTGACCACGTTCACGCCGTAGCGCGAGACCCGGTTGCGCAGCGCCTCGAGCCACGCCGTCAGGGCGGCCTTGGACGTCGTGTAGCCCGGCATGGTGCGGCGCCCGCGCTCGCCCGCGATGCTCGAGATGCCGACGATCGTCCCGCCCCGCTGCGCCTCGAAGCGCGCGGCGGCGAGGCTCGTCCAGGCCATCGCGCCGAGCACGTTGACCTCGATCATCGTCCGGTCCTTCGCGAGGTCGTACTCGCCCTCCTCGGGCACGTGCATGATCCCCGCCGCGTAGACGAGGAGGTCCAGGCCGCCGAGCTCGCCGACGAGGCGCTCGAACGCGGGTGCGATGTCGTCGGGCTCGGTGACGTCGTGCACCGCGGGAATCGCCCGGCCGCCGGCGGCGCGGATCGCGCCCGCCACGGACTCGAGCTCGGGGGCGCGGCGGCCGACCAGCGCGAGCGCGGTGCCGCCCGCGGCGAGGCGGCGGGCGATGGCGGCGCCGATGCCGCTCGAGGCCCCGACGACGATCGCGCGCCGGAAGCGTCCCGGCACCGGGCGGGCCTCCGAATCGGGAGCGGGGCTCATGCGCGCACGGACGCCGGACGGGGCCGCGACCCCGTCAGGCCGCCACGCCGTCCTTGAGCAGGCTGCGCGCGATGACCAGCCGCTGGATCTCGGAGGTGCCCTCGTAGATCTCCATCACCCGCGCGTCCCGGTAGTAGCGCTCGACGGCGTACTCCTTCACGTAGCCGTAGCCGCCGTGCACCTGGATCGCCTGGTGCGTGACCCACGTCGCGGCCTCGCTCGCGTAGAGCTTCGCGATGGACGCGGCGCGCGTGTAGGGCTGGTCCGTGTCGCGCAGCCAGGCCGCCTTGTGGAGCAGCAGCCGCGCGCACTGCACCCGGCGCTCCATCTCGGCGAGCTTGAACTGCACGGCCTGGATCTTCGCGATCGGGCCGCCGAAGGCGCGGCGCTGCTGCGCGTACTTCACCGCCTCCTCGAACGCCGCCGTCATCACGCCGAGCGCCTGGGCCGCGACGCCGATGCGACCGGCGTCGAGCATGCTCATCGCGATCTTGAAGCCGTCGCCCACCTCTCCGAGCCGCTGGTCGGCGGGCACGCGGAGGTCCTCGAGCGTGAGCGACACCGTTTCGGAGCCGCGCAGGCCCATCTTGTCCTCGGGCTTGCCGATCACGAGGCCCTTCGCGCCCTTCTCGACGATGAAGGCCGTGAGCCCGCGGTTGCCGGCCGCCTTGTCGGTGCGGGCGAAGATCAGGTAGACGCCCGCGTTGACGCCGTTCGTGACCCAGTTCTTCGAGCCGTTCAACACCCAGGTGTCACCGTCGAGGACCGCGGTGGACTCGAGCGCGCCCGCGTCCGAGCCGGCCCCCGGCTCCGAGAGCGAGAAGGCGCCGAGCTCCTTGCTGACGAGGCGCGGCAGGAAACGGTGGCGCTGCGCATCGTTGCCGAACCGGAACACCGGCAGCGCTCCGACGGAGTTGTGGACGGCGATCATGATCGCGAGCGCCGCGGACACCTTCGCGATCTCCTCGAGCACGATGGCGATCGTGCGCGCGTCGTAACCGACGCCTCCCCACTCCTCGGGGATCGCCATGCCGAGGAAGCCCTGCGCCGCGAGCTTCTCGATCGCCGCCAGGGGCACCCCCTGTTCGGCGTCCCACTTCGCGGCGTGCGGCGCGAACTCCTCGCGGCACAGCTCGCGCACGGCGTCGCGGATCTGGATCTGGTCTTCGGTGAGGTCGAAGTTCACGTCGATTCTCCTGCGTGCTTCACGCGGGCTGGTGCTGCTCCGTTTCGCGGAAGACCGTCAGGCAGATGAGTCCGAGCACGCCCATCGCGGCCGGGCCGGGGCCCAGCAGCAGCGAGCCGATCGCCGCGAACATCGCGAGCGGCCAGGCGCGGCCCTCGCCGGCCCACAGGCCGGGCACCGCGGCCAGCCAGGCCAGCCCGATGCCGGCCTTGACGAGGTTCGGAACGGCGATCGGCAGCCCCAACTTGACCAGCGTGTCCACGAAGAAGCCCTGGTGGCCCACGAGCTCGAACATGTGCGCGGTGACCCAGGGGTAGAGCCCCTGGAACACGGAGGTGAGACCCGGGTACAGCGCGCACAGCGTGAGAACGACCAGGGCGACGGGACGAACGGGACGCTTCATGCCTTCCGACCTCCTCGAGGGTGCTCGCGGCGCGCCGCGGGACCGGCCGGTCCCACGGCGTGCCGGTGATCTCAACGGATGGCGTGCTCCTTCAGCACCTGGCCCGCCACCACCATCTTCTGCACTTCGGTCGTGCCTTCGTAGATTTCGCAGATCTTCGCGTCGCGCCAGTAGCGCTCCACGTGGTACTCGCTCATGTAGCCGTAGCCGCCGTGCACCTGCACGGCCCAGTTCGCGCACTTCACGGCCGCTTCGGACGCGTGCCACTTCGCGAGCGAGGCCTCCTTCGTGTGCGGACGGCCCTGGTCGCGCAGCCACGCCGCCTGGTAGACGAGCAGCCGCGCCGTTTCGAGCTCGACGGCCGAGTCGGCGAGCATCTGCCGGATGGCGTCGAACTCGCCGATCTTGCGGTCGAATTGCTCGCGCTCGCCCGCGTACTTCACGGCCGCCTCGACCGACGCCTGCGCGATGCCCAGCGCCTGCGCGGCGATGCCGATCCGCCCGCCTCCGAGCGTCGCGAGCGCGACCGAGTAGCCCTTGTTCAGCTCGCCGAACAGGCAGTCCTTCGGCACCCGCGCGTTCTCGTAGTAGATCTCGCGCGTGTCCGAAGCGTGGATGCCGAGCTTGTGCTCCTTCTTGCCCTTGCGCACGCCCGGCACGTCGGCACCGACGATGAACGCCGAGATGCCCTTGGGGCCCGCCGCCTTGTCGGTCGTCGCGTACGTGACGAGCACGTCGGCCGGCCCGGCGTTCGTGATGAAGATCTTCGAGCCGTTCAGCACCCAGTGGTCGCCGTCGAGCACCGCCGTGGTCTGCTGGTTGGCCGCGTTGCTGCCGGCGTTCGGCTCGGTCAGGCAGTAGGCGCCGAGCATCTCGCCCTTCGCGAGCGGCTCGAGCCACTTCTTCTTCTGTTCGTGGCTCGCGTACGTCATCAACGGGTAGCACACGAGCGAGTTGTTCACCGACGCGATGACGCCGTGGCTCGCACACACCCGGGAAAGCTCCTCGATCGCGACGACGTACGACAGGTAGGTCATGCCCGCGCCGCCGTATTCTTCCGGCACGAACATGCCGAGCAGCCCGAGCTCCGCCATCTTCTTCACGTTCTCGGCGGGAAACTCGTGGGTCTCGTCGATCTGCGCGGCGATGGGGCGGATCTCGCTCTCGGCGAAGTCCCGCACCATCTCGCGGACCTGCTGGGCCTCCTCGGAAAGCTCGAACGAGGGGCCGGCGGCTGAAACGGTATCCGTGGACACCTGGAAGTTCTCCCGCCCTCGTGGCCGAGGGCGCTTGGGGTGGTCGGGCGTTCCGGAAGGTCGCGGGGGCCGCGCCGGGGCGACCATGGGTCCGGAGCAACACGCATTCTGCCCGCTCCCCGGCCCGCTGGCAATGCGGCCCGGAACGCGCCGGGAACCGGCGCGCGGGGCCTCGCGCGGGGCCGCTCCACGAAGGAAGGAGCGGCGCCCCGGGGGGGCGCCGCTCCTCGGCATGCGGGCTTCGGGCGGGCTACTTCGACGAGTAGTCGTAGAAGCCGCGGCCGGTCTTCCGGCCCAGCCACCCGGCGGCCACCATCTTGCGCAGCAGCGGACACGGGCGGTACTTCGAGTCGCCGAGCCCCTCGTGCAGCACGTTCATGATGGACAGGCAGGTGTCGAGGCCGATCAGGTCGGCGAGCGCCAGCGGGCCCATCGGGTGGTTCAT
>CAZPVG010000067.1:0-24465 GCA_964589945.1 uncultured bacterium | reverse complement strand
GGCGGGCCGAGACGCCGGAGTTCTGGTCCACGTACTCGCTCTTGCGCGCCTGGATCGCGACCTCCTCGACGAGGTCGCGCATGAAGGACGGGATCACGACCTCGACGTCCGAGGTGCGCTCGGTCCACGCCTCCTGCTTCGTGATCGCGACGCCCTGCTCGCGCGTCGCCGGGTAGTGCGTGACGATCTGGGAATTGATGCGGTCCCGCAGGGGCGTGATGATGTTGCCGCGGTTCGTGTAGTCCTCGGGGTTCGCGCTGAACACCATCGCGACGTCGAGCGGGATGCGCACCGGGAAGCCGCGGATCTGGAAGTCCTTCTCCTCGAGGATGTTCAGCAGGCCCACCTGGATGCGCGGCTGCAGGTCGGGCAGCTCGTTGATCGCGAAGATGCCCCGGTTCGTGCGCGGGATGATGCCGTAGTGGATGACGCGCTCGTCCGAGTAGTCGAGCTTGAGCGTCGCCGCCTTGATCGGGTCGATGTCGCCGATCAGGTCCGCGATCGTCACGTCCGGCGTCGCGAGCTTCTCCTGGTAGCGCGAGTCCCGGTGGATCCAGCCGACCGGCGCCTCGTCGCCGTGCACGTCGAGCAGCTGCCGCGCGTGGTGCGTGAGCGGCCGGAACGGGTCGCTGTTGAGGGGGCAGCCCTCCAGGACCGGCACCCACTCGTCGAGGAACTGGGCGAGCGAGCGGAGGATCCTCGTCTTCGCCTGGCCGCGCAGCCCGAGCAGGATGAAGTCGTGGCGCGACAGGATGGCGTTCACGATCTGCGGCTCGACCGTGTGCTCGTAGCCGACGACGGTGGGAAACAGCGGCTCGCCCGAGCGCAGGCGCGCGATCACGTTCGCACGGAGCTCGTCCTTGACGGAGCGGGGGCGGTAGCCGGCGGCCTTCAACGCGCCAAAGGTGCTGGGTCGGTTCATCGGGGCGGTTCCTCTGCTTCGGTCGGGTTCCGGGACGGCCGGTCGCTCGCGTTGGATGCGGCGGGGAGTCTAAGCGACTCGTCACGAATCGGCACGCCGTGCGGATGGAGCCCCTGGCCGGCCAGACCGAGCGCCCACCGCGCGATCGCGCGACGGGCGCTCGGACGACGAAGGGTGTGTCAGCCCATGGCTACGGCAGCACGACGATGGGCCGGGTCTCGCTGCGCCCCGAGGCGACGAGCCGCAGCTGGTAGATGCCCGGCGCGACCCGCACACCGCCTTCGCCGCGGCGGTCCCACTCGAGGACCTGCGAGCCCGCCGCGTCGTGCTCCACGAACCGCCTGACGCGTCGGCCCTGCGCGTCGTGCCGTTCGTCGAGGGCGCTCGCTCGCGCCGGCCTCGGGGTGGCTGTGCCCGTCGTCGGCGGGCCACGCAGCCCACCGCGAGGTTCGCGGTCTGTCGGTGAGCGCCCTTCTGACAAGAGCGGGAGCGCCGCAGCGCCCGCCCTGATGCGAATCCTTCGAATGACGGACGGAATCACGCTGGCAAGAGGCGATTTCATGCCAGACAATATGTGGTGTCTGGATGCGCGAGGCGCATCTCATTTGCACGCCCTGCCGCCATGGCGGCCGTTGGGAGACGTCGTGCTCGCTCAACTGCTCTCGCCACTCCTTCTCGCCGCCTCGGTCTTCGGCTGGGGAAGCGGGGTCAAGATCTATGGCCCGCGAGCCTACGTGCCGGTAGTGGAGGCGAGCAGGGAGGGGGGCGCGTACATCGCCTGGAATGACGACCGCGACCCCTACGGTCCGACGTACGACGACGCATTCATGCAGCGCATGACGTCTACTGGTGCTGTGGCGGCCGGTTGGCCCGCGACGGGGGCCGTGGTTTCGAACACGATCTGGAACGAGGTGCCCACCGGGATGGTGGTGGAAGGCGACGGGAGCTGCCTGGTCTCCTGGTACATGCGGCGTAACGGCACGGGCACCGACGTCTTCCTCCAGCACGTCGAGCCGACGGGCCAGCTCGATCCGCTCTGGCCGGCAGGCGGCGTGACGGTCGCCGCCGACTGGTGCGACGAGGACGACACGCAGATCTGCAGTGACGGCGCCGGGGGCGCCTTCGTCGCCTGGGAGGAGTACCGCTACTCCGCCGGGCCCGACATCCGCGCCCGCCGCGTGCTCGCCAGCGGCACGCTGGCGCCCGCGTGGCCCGACACCGGTGTTCTGGTGGGCCACACGCCGGGCTCGGACCTGCTGTGCAACCTCGTCGCCGACGGCTCCGGCGGCGCCTACGTCGCCTGGTGGGGCAGCAACCGCGCCTACGTCCAGCACCTGACCGCCGCCGGCGCCATCGCCCCCGGCTGGCCCGAGGGCGGCCTGCGCGTCTGCCCGCTCGAGACCAGCCAGTTCGTCCTGCAGGCGGTGAGCGACGAAGCCGGCGGCGTCGTGGTGGCGTGGGACGACAACCGCGAGACGCCTGCGGGCGGCGGTTCTGGGATCTACGGCGACATCTTCGCGATGCGCCTGCAGCCCGACGGCACGCGGGCACCGGGCTGGCCGGTGGACGGGCTGCCGGTGTGCGTGCAGCCGGGCGCGCAGTGGGACGCGCGGCTGTGCCCGGACGGCACCGGCGGGGCGGTGATCGCGTGGAGCAACCGACAGCTTCCGGCGGGCATGGGGGTGCAGCGAATCCTGGGCACGGGCGCGGTGGCGCCGGGCTGGCCCGTGAACGGGATCGTGGTGGGTGCGGACTCGACGTCGGGCTCGAATCCGAAGGTGGCGAGCGACGGGCACGGGGGTGCCTATCTGGCGTGGTACAGCGACGACCTGTCCTGGTGGCGGGTGTGGGCGATGCACGTGCTGGGCGACGGCTCGATCGCTTCGGGCTGGTCGTTGCCGGCAGTGCAACTGATGCCGGACCTCAGCAGCCAGCAGGATGTGAACATCACGGCGACCACGGATTTTGGAGCGGTGGTGGTGTGGCGGCGGAGCAGCGGTGACGTCGTGAACGACGGCGTGTGGGCGCAGAAGCTGGTGGATGACGGTGTGGTGGCGACGCAGCTCGCGCTGCGGGACGTGCAGGCCACGGCGGGCTCGGTGGTGCTGACCTGGTCGGGCGCGAGAGCGGCGGGCGCTGCGCTCGCGGTCGAGCGCAGCGACGACGGCACGGCGTGGACGCGCCTGGGCGAGCCGCAGCCGCAGGGCGCCGAAGCGCTGCGCTACGAGGACACGCAGGTCGTGCCGGGCTCGCGCTATGCCTACCGGCTGACGGACGCCAACGGTGTCGCAGTGACGGTGGCAACGTGGGTCGAAGTGCCGGCGGCCGCCCGCTTCACGCTGGCCGGGGCGCGGCCGAACCCGGCCCGGGCAGGCGCGGTGGACGTGGCGTTCTCGCTGTCCGATCGGGCGCCGGGCACGCTGGAGCTGCTTGACGTGACGGGCCGCCGTGTGGCCACACATGATCTGGGTGCGCTGGCGCCCGGCGCCCACGTGGTGCGTATGGCCGAGGGCACGGCGCTCAGGCCCGGTGTCTACTGGCTGCGCCTCGCCCAGGCCGGCCACGTCGCCACCGCCAGGGTCGCGGTCGTTCAGTAGAGGCCTCCCGCCCGCCTCCTCGCGCGCACCGCGCGTCCCGGCGCTGGACTTCGTGCGGGCCCGCTGGAACCAGAGGCGCCCGGACGTGCTCGTGGGCGAGATCGAGACGCACACGTTCGACCGCGCCCTATGGCATTCGGCCCGCGTGACGCGGCGGCCGCCCACCCCCTAGACTTCGCCCATGGTCGCCCCCGCCTCCCCACCTCCGGCGCGCTGGGACCTGCTCGCCACGCCGTGGCGCCGGCGGGCCCTGTTCGCGACGCTCTATTTCGCCGAAGGCGCGCCGATCGGCTTCATCTGGTGGTACTTGCCCACGCGCCTGCGGATCGCCGGCGTGCCGGTGGACCGGATCACGCAGCTCACGGCGTTGCTCGTGCTGCCGTGGACCCTCAAGTTCGTGTGGGCGCCGCTGCTCGACGGTTCGCGCCGCTGGGGCGCGTCCTACCGCGGCTGGGCGATCGTGGCGCAGATCGCCATGGCGCTGGCGCTCGCGCCGCTGCTCGTGCTCGACCCGGCCACGCACTTCGGCGCGATCGTGGCCTGCCTGCTGGCGCACTCGTTCGCGGCCGCCACCCAGGACGTCGCGATCGACGGGCTCGCGATCTCGACCACGCCCGAGGGCCAGCGCGGCAGCCTGAACGGCTGGATGCAGGCGGGCATGCTGCTCGGCCGCTCGCTGTTCGGCGGCGTCGCGCTCATGGTGGCCGCGAAGCTCCACCCGCGGGCCGTCCCCGTGGGGCTGCTCGTCGCGATCCTCGGCACGCTCTCGCTGCTGCTGGTCGCGCACGAGCCCGTTGCCGCCGGCGGGCGCGCGGGGCACGGGCTCGGCGCGGCACTCGCGACGGCGCTGCGGCGGCGCACGACCTGGCTCGGCCTGCTGTTCGCGCTGCTGGCGGGCGCGGGCTTCGAGGCCGTCGGCGCCGTCGCGGGCCCGTTCCTCGTGGACCGCGGGCAGTCGGCCGAGGCGATCGGCGCGTTCCTCGCCTTCCCGGCGATCGTCGCCACGGTGGGCGGCGGCTTCCTGGGCGGCGCGTTCGCCGACCGCGCGGGCCGGGCGCGGGCCGCGGCGACCACGCTGGCGCTGCTCGCGGGGGCGATCTTCGCGCTCGCCGCGCTGCCCGGCGCCGGCGCGCGCGCGACGTTCGCCCTGCTGGGCGTCATCTACCTCGGGATCGGCGGGTTCACCGCCACGTCGTACGCGCTGTTCATGGACCTGACGGACCCGCGGCTCGGCGCCACGCAGTTCAGCAGCTTCATGGCCGCGACGAACGCGTGCGAGGCGTGGGCCGGATTCGCCGTCGGGCTCCTGGTCGTGCGCGTGGGCTACGCGCCGGCGTTCGGGCTGCTCGCCGCCGCCTCGCTCGTCGGCCTGCCGCTCGCCTGGCTCATTGCCCGCGCGGCCCGCGGGGAGCGGGCGGCGGCGCCAGGAATCGCGGATCCCGCCCGCTGAGGTCCACCTCGTTCTCGTAGGCCGGATTGATCCACTCGATGAGCGCCGCGTAGCCGAGGCTCTCCGGGTCGTGCGTCAGGTAGTCGGACACGACCTGGATGACCTGGAACCCTTCGCGAAGCTGGAACGAGAGCGTGGGCCCCGCGATGCGCTTGTGCACGACGCGATGGACGTACTCCTCGATGCTCATCCTGTCCGCGTAGCGGTGGTAGCCGCGCAGCCGGGCCGCGGCGCGGATACGGGGCAGGTTGAGGCGGATCGCGAGATCCCGGCGGATGTGGTAGAGGGCCGCGCCCACCCCGGATCGCTGGATGGCCGGGTCCACCATGACCTCGGCGCCGTAGAGCGTCCGCCCGTTCGGGGCGTGGTTCGTGAACATGCCGCCGGCGGTGAAGTCGCGCCAGGAACCCGCGGGATCGTAGTTGTCCCAGTCCAGGATCAGGCTCGCCGCCATGCCGGCGAGTCCCGGGTGATCGGCCCGCTCGGCCACGAACTGGCCTTCGGGGAAGACCCGCAGGTGCGAGGCGAGCTGCTCCCGGCTCCACGGGTGGCTCGACGGGTAGACGCGCCGCGTCAGCTCGACGATCAGGTCGAAGTCCTCGGGCCGCGTCCGGCGCACCCGGACCCGCACGCGGGGCTTCTTCTCGGGCTGGACGGGTTCCTCTGGGTTCACGGAGGCACCTCCTCGAGGCGAGGGCGGGGCTGCGCCGGCGGACACTGCACGGACGCGCGTCGAGCATCGGGTCTCCGGTGCCTGGCGCGCGAGTGCCGGAGACTAGCCGCAGGCGCGGCCCGCGTCGACGGAATCCTCCGGGGGGTCGTCTCCCCCCGGGGCACGCTACCGGTGGTGACCGATGAGGCTGTTGCGGGGATCCAGGCCGTACAGGGCGAGGGCGTTCTCGGCCATGATCTTCCGGCGCTCCGGCTCGGGCGTCGGGAGCTGCCGCAGGAACTCGACGTAGGACTCCATCGAGGAAATCGGCCAGTCGGTGCCGTAGAGCACCTTGTCGGGCTCCACGCCGTACTGGAGCATCTCCTGCACCTGCTTGCGCATGAAGCTCTCGAACCGGTCGGTGAACTTGCCGAGCACGAGGCCCGAGATGTCCGTGTACACGTTGGCGTTCTTGTACACGACCTCCATGCAGTCGCGGATCCACGGATTGCCGAGGTGGCAGATGACGAAGTTCACGTCCCGATGGTCCACGGCCACCGAGTCCACGTGGAGCGGATGCGAGTACATCACTTTGCCGTCCGGCGAGTACGTGTCCCCGGTGTGGATCATCACGGGGATGCGGTGCTCGGCGGCGAACGCGTAAGCGGGCTCCCACCGTTCGTCCCCCGGATAGAACGGCTGGTATCCCGGGTAGAGCTTCAGCCCCCGCACCTTGCCCTCCTGGACGTACTCGCGCAGCCCGTCGAGCTGTCCCGCCTCGAACGTGCGGTAGTCGAGTCCCGCCACGACGTACAGGTGCGGATGGCCGCGCAGGGCTTCGACCACGCGAGCCGTGGAGGGGCGGCCCGGCGTGACCTTGTACGAGGTCAGGATCACCGCGAGGTCGATCCGGTTCAGGCGCATCGCCCGGTTGAGCTGCTCGATGCAGGTATCGAGGGTCTCGACCTCGTCCTCGTGGTAGTTGTTCAGGTGCACGTGGCAGTCGACGATCATTTTCCCTTTCCCATCCGCTCGAGAATGCGGGCGGCCCAGTCCCGGCCGCCCAGTCCGAACGCGAGCGCGAGCCCCAGGCAAAGGGCGCCGAACGCGATCTGGAACGCCGAGACGAGCACCTGGCCGCCGATCCGCAGCTGGCCCAGGGCGAGCGTCGCCACGAATACCATGATCGCCCCCTGGGCGAGCAAGGCGAACGACGACGCCCCCTCCATGCCGATGTTGTCGAGGTAGGCCTGCAGCGCGGCGCGCGCGAAGCGCGCGAGCAGCGACCCGAAGATGACCACGAGGAGGGCGGCCATGACGTTGGGCAGGTAGCCCGCGACCTGTTCGATCATCGAGGCCGGCATGGGCACGCCGACGACGTTGAAGGCCGCCAGCACCACGACGAGGAACAGGCCCCAGTAGACGACCTGCGCGATCAGGGTCACCGCCGTGAAGCGGATGCCCCCGCGCAGGAGGAAGTCCTCGATTCCCGCCCGTTCCGCGGCGACGTCCACGCGCAACGCGCGCAGCAGCCGGATCAGCAGGCGGCGGACGATGCTCGCGAGGATCCATCCGAGCGCGAGCAGCACCACCGCGGCGAGCGCGCGGGGAAAGAAGAGCTGGATCTGCGTCCAGGTCTCGCTCAGGGATTGCACCAGGGGATCGAGAAGCTGGGACATGGGAAGCCTCCGTAGGGTGGCCCGGGCACGAGGTGCGGCGCGAGGTCGCTCGTCCCGACGCGAGCGTCGGCCCGGGGCTCTCATGGCGCCCGAAGCGGAGCCGCCCGGCACGGGCCACGGCCCCTCGCCGCCGATGATGCGCGATGCGCCCCGGCACGTCATCCCCGCCGGCCCGGTGAGGGACTCCCTCCCGCCCGGCGGCGCTCGTTGACATGCGAGAAGCGCGCTGGGCAGACTGCGGTCCGTGGCGCCGTGCCCGAACGGGCGGCGCGCGAGTCCCTCGCAGCCCCGGTTCGGAGCCCGCCATGTCGACCGAGGTACGGCTGAGCCGCGAGATGCGGCTCGGCGATGTCACGATGATCGGCGTCGGCGCCATGATCGGCGCCGGGATCTTCGTGCTCTCCGGCATCGCCGCCGGGGTGGCGGGTCCCGCCCTGATCGTCGTCTTCCTGCTGAACGGCTTCGTCGCGCTCCTCACCGCGATGGCGTACGCCGAGCTCGGCAGCGCGGTGCACGGCGCGGGCGGCGGCTACCTGTGGATCAAGGCCTCGCTCCCCGACCCCAGCGGCTTCCTGTCGGGCTGGATGGACTGGTTCGCGCACGCGGTGGCCTGTTCGCTCTACGCGCTCGGCTTCGGCGCGTACGTCAAGGAGGTGCTGTCCGTCGCGGGCATCCCCCTGCCCGCGCTGCCGTTCGGGCGCTTCGAGGTCTGGCTCGCCGTCGCCGCCTGCGCCGTGTTCGCCTACATCAACTTCCGCGGCGCCTCGGAGACGGGCAAGGCCGGCAGCGTGGTCACGATCGGGAAGGTCGTGATCATCGGCGCGTTCATCGCGGTCGGCCTGTGGACGATGATGCACCGTCCCGACTGGCACGGTGCGTTCACGCCGTTCATGACCAGCGGCTGGGGCGGGATCTTCGCCGCGATGGGGCTCACGTTCATCGCGTTCGAGGGCTACGAGATCATCGCCCAGACGAGCGAGGAGGTGGAGGCGCCGAAGCGGAACATCCCGAGGGCGGTGTTCCTGTCCCTCCTCATCGTGGTCCCGATCTACGTCCTCGTGGCCGTGGTCGCGATCGGCGCGGTCACGCCGCCCCCGGGCATGCGCATCACGGACTACCTCGGGCAGCAGAAGGAGGTCGCCCTCGTCGCCGCGGCCAACCAGTTCGTGCTGGGCGGCGGCATCGTCATCCTGGTGGGCGGCCTGCTTTCCACCCTCTCGGCCCTCAACGCGACCATCTACTCGTCCTCCCGCGTGGCGTTCGCGATGGCCCGCGACGCGAGCCTGCCGCAGGTGGTCGCGCGCGTGCACGCCGAGCGCTCGACCCCGCACATCGCCATCTTCGTCTCGACGCTCCTGATCGTCGGCATGGCCGTCCTGCTCCCGATCGAGGACGTGGCCGCGGCCGCGGGCGTGATGTTCCTGCTCCTCTTCGGCGGCGTGAACGTGGCCGTGATCCGCCTGAGACGCCTGCGTCCCGACCTCGATCGCGGCTTCCGCGTCCCCTTCATGCCGGTCACCCCGATCGTGGCGATCGCCGCGATGCTGTTCATCGCGGTCTACATGTTCTTCCAGTACCCGCTCGCCTGGGCCGCCGCAGGCGGATGGATCGCGGCCGGACTGGCCTTCTATTACGGGTACAGCCGCACGCGGGAGACCGCGTTCGCGGAGCGCGTGCGCTGGATGGAACGGATCGATCGCGAGGAGTACAGCGTGCTCGTCGCCCTCGCGAAGCCCGAGTCCGTCTCGACGCTCATGGAGGCCGCCATCGCGATCGCCCGGCGCCACTCCGGCAAGGTCATCGCCGTTTCGGTGGCCGAGGTGCCCGAGGGCGTGTCCCTCATGCGGGGCCGCCGCCAGGCGCGCGAGCTCGAGCCACTGCTCGACCGGGCCGTGGCCTACGCCGCGGAGCGCGGCATGTCGGCGCGCGGCGTGCTCAAGATCGCGCACCGCGTGAGCGCAGGCATCCTGAGCACGGCCCGCGAGGAGGAATGCAACTTCCTGCTCCTCGGCCAGCCGGTCGCGGACTCGCTCTTCGAACGCCTGTTCGCCTCGATCGTGGAGCGCGTCCTCCAGAACGCGCCCAACCAGGTGGGCATCGTCTACGGCACGATCGAGCGAGACGCCATCCGCGAAGTCGTGGTGCCCGTCACGTCCGGGGCCAGCTCCGAGCTGGCGGCCGAGCTCGCGCCGGGCCTCGCGCGGAGCTTCGAGGCCCGGATGCGGATGATGACCGTGATTCCGACCGACCTGCCGCGCGAGGACGCGGACCGGCTGGAGCGGGAGGCGCGAGAGACGCTCCGCCGCGCGGAGCACGACGGGGCGCTCCAGGTCCTGCACCGACACGACGTCGAGTCGGGCCTCCTGGGAGCGCTCGGACCGGACGAGCTCGTCGTCATCGGAGCACCCACGACGGACCCCGTCGCGGCGCTGCTCGCCGAAACCCTGCCGCAGACGATCGCGAGGCATCGCCAGGGGCCCATGATCGTCGTGCGCGACGTGGAGGCCCATCGCACGGGCCGCTTCGAGCGGTTCTTCCTTGGTGGAAGGTAGGTGACGCATGCAGGGACTGACTTCCCAGCCGTTGTCGGATCTGCTCGCACGGTTCGCGGACTTCCTGCCCGCGCTCGCGGCCGGCCTGCTGGTCCTGGCCGCCGGTGTCGTCACGGGCTGGCTCGCCAAGCGCACGGTCGTGCGAATGCTGGTCTGGCTGCGGCTCGACCGGCTCGCCGGCCGCGTCGGCTGGCGCGCCGGCCTGGGAAAGGGCGACGTGCGCGCCGCGCTGTACAACGCGATCGGCACGTTCGTCATGCTGGTCGTGCTGCTCGTGTTCGTGGACGACGCGCTCAACCGGTGGGGACTCGCGGCCCTGTCACGGGTGATCGACACGCTGGTCTTCTACCTGCCGAACATCGTGCTCGTCGCGCTCGTGCTGGGCCTGGGGATCGCCCTGAGCAACGCTCTGGGGGAACGGGTCACGGATGCCCTCGACGAGGAGGGTGTCGCCCGGGCCCGCCTGGTGGGCAAGGCGGTGAAGGGAGCGCTGCTCTCGGTCGTGGGCGCGCTGGCCCTCTGGCAGCTCCACTTCGCGCGGGAGATCGTGCTGTCGGCGTTCCTCATCGGCTTCGGGTCCATCGGCGTCGCGTTCGCGCTCGGCGCGGGACTGGGCCTCTCGCGCGCCATCGAGCGCGGGCTGGAACAGGTGTTCCAGAAGCGGAAGAACGACTCCTGAGAGACCGCCCCGGGCGCCGGCCGGCCGCTCCGCACCGGTGGTCACGGCGTCACGGGTGCGCCCGATCCCCCGCTCCTGGCGTCGCCGGGGCGTGCTGGTGCGCACGTGCGCCCGTCCCTTAGCCTCGGGTCCCATGTCCCGCGATCCCCGGCTCGTCCCCGAATGCCGCGCGCTCGCCGACGCCGTGCGGCCGTTCGCCACGCTCGAGGCCCTGCACGGCTCCCCCGCGTGGGCGGACCTCGAGAGGCGCTTCGACGCGCTGCTCTCGCAGGTGCGGCGCTACTCGCCCCCCTCGACCGCCCCGCCGCGCTCGCCCGACCGCGTGCGCGTCGTGCAGTGGAACATCGAGCACGGCAACTGGTACGAGCAGGTCGAGCGGGCGCTTCTCGGGCACGAGGATCTGGCCGGCGCGGACGTGATCACGCTCGACGAGGTGGACCTGGGCACTGCACGTGCCGGCAACCGCGACGTGGCGTTCGACCTCGCCGCCGCGCTGGGCCTGCACGCGGCGTGGGCGCCGCTCTTCCTCGAGACGACCGCGGGGCGCGACGACGACGTGCGCATGGCGGCGGGGCGCACGAACGAGGAGGGCCTGTTCGGGCTCGCGCTGCTCTCGCGCTGGCCGCTCGGCGAGGTGCGGCTCCTCGAGCTGCCGAGCCCGCAAAAGCTCCAGTTCGACCTCGAGCGCATGGTGGGCCGCCACGTCGCGCTGATCGCCGAGGTGCTGCACCCCGAACGGCCGTTCGTCGCGGTGGCCGCCCACCTCGAGGTGCACCGCACGCGCGCGCACCGCGCGGCGCAGGCGCTCGCCATCGTGCGCGCGCTCTCGCACGAGAAACGCCCGGTCGTGCTCGCGGGCGACTTCAACACGCACACGTTCGACCGCGGGCTGTGGCACTCGGCGCTCCACGGCGCCGCCGCGCTGCTCGTGACACCGGGCGGCATGCTGCGCGAGCGGCTGCGGCGGCCCGACCGGGGGTTCGCGCACGAGCCGCTCTTCGACGTGTTGTGCGAGGCGGGCTTCCACTGGGAGGCGTTCGTGGACTTCGCGCCCACCCTGCAGCTGCGCGACGAGCGGCTCGAAGAACTGAAGGCCGTGCCCGCGGTGATCCGCGTGCCCGCCCGGCGAGCGCTCGGCTGGGGAGTCCGCCGCGGCGCGTTGCGGCTCGACTGGATCTGCGGCCGCGGCTGGAAGGGCGGCACGGGCCGCACCGTCCACGGCCTCGACGGCCCCGGCCGCGCGAGCGACCACGCGCCCATCGTCGCGGAGATGGAGTGGAACGCCTGAGCCGGTGCGACCGGCGGCGAGGATGGCGGCAGGGATGGATCGGCCCGGGCGGGCCGCGTACGCTATCTTGGCGGCCCCCCCATCGCCCGGAGCCCGACCCGACATGTCCTTCGCCGTCGAGACGTTCGACCTCACCCGCCGCTTCGGCGCGCAGGTGGCCGTGGACCGGCTCTGCCTGCAGGTGCCCGAGGGCTCGTTCTACGGCTTCCTCGGGCCCAACGGCGCGGGCAAGTCCACGACGATCAACATCCTCACCGGGCTTCTCGCGCCGAGCGACGGGCGTGCGAGCGTGCTCGGGTTCGACGTCTCGACGCAGGACCTCGAGGTGAAGCGCCGCATCGGGGTCGTGCCCGACGGGCTGCACCTGTTCGAACGGCTGCAGGGCGAGGAGCACCTGCGCTTCGTGGGCGAGATCCACGGTCTCTCGCCCGCCCAGGCGCGGCGGCGCGCCGGCGAGCTGCTCGAGGCGATGGACCTGACCGGCTCGGCGCGCAAGGCCGTCTCAGGCTACTCGCACGGCATGCGCAAGAAGCTCGCGCTCTCGTGCGCGCTCATCCACGAACCGCGCGTGCTGTTCCTCGACGAGCCGTTCGAGGGCGTGGACGCCGTGGCGACGAGCGAGCTGCGCGAGCTGCTCCAGCGGCTCGTCGCGCACCGGCGCGTGACCGTCTTCCTGACCTCCCACGTGCTCGAGGTGGTCGAGAGGCTCTGCACGCACGTCGGCATCATCGCCAAGGGCGCGCTGGTCGCGAACGGCTCCCTCGACGAGCTGCGCCGCGGCGCGGACGGCTCCACGCGGACGCTCGAGGAGCTGTTCCTCGAGAAGGTGGGCGCCCAGCGCGGCGACGTGGCCGCGGGGCTCGGCTGGTTGACCGGCGAGGACGGCGGCGCCGCTGACGACGGGCAGGAGACCGCGTGAAGACTCTGCGGCTGCTGCTGTGGCTGCGCTGGACGATGTTCCTGCGCACCAACGCGGGGCGGAACCGCTTCACGTCGATCCTGATGCCGCTGCTGTTCGCGTTCATCTTCGCCCCGTTCTACGTGGGCGGCGCGTTCGCGGCCTACGAGGGCGTCCGGACGCTCGGCTCCCCCGCGGCCGTGGTCGCGCTCGGCGCCTGCCAGGTCGCGTGGATCTATTTCGGGCTGCTCTTCGGCGCGATGGGCCGCTCGTTCGACCTCGACCGGCTGCTGCGCTACCCGCTGCGTCCCGCCGAGGTCTACGCGACGAACACGCTCGCCTCGTGCCTCGAGCCGGTGTGCCTGATGACCCTGCCCACCGTCGTCGCCGTCGCGCTCGGCGCGCTCCACCGCGCGGGCCCGGTCGCCGGAGCGGCGGCGCTCCTCGCGGGACTGCTGCTCACGCTCGTGACGAGCGCGCTGCTCCAGCTGCTCCTCGCGGTGCTCGACGAGCTGCTCCGCCGCGAGTGGGTGCGCTACCTCGCGATCACGCTGTTCTCGTTCACGTTCATCGGCCTGCAGTTCGCGCTGCGCGGCGTCTCGCGCTCGGTGCTCGCCCGGATCACGCACACGACCGCGTCGCCCGCCGACCTCGTGGCGTTCGGGGCGGCCGCGCTCGGGAAGGTGCCGACGATCGGCTGGCCCGCCGCGTTCGCGGCCGGCGCGATCGACGCCGAGCCGCTGCGGGCGCTCGCCGGGCTGGCCGGCACGCTGCTGCTCTTCGCGCTGCTGCTGTTGCCGGGCGCCGCGCTCATGCGGCACACCGCCCGCGCCGGCGAGGAAGGCGGCTCCGCGCCGGCCCGCCGCTCGTCCGGGCGGGGCAGCTTCGCGTTCGCGCCGCCCGGCGTGCCCCGGATGCTCGCGCTGCTCTTCACGCGCGAGGTGCGCTATACGCTGCAGAGCCCGCAGCGCCTCGTGGCGCTCGTGCTGACGCCGCTCATCCTCGTCGTGTTCGCGGTCCAGCGCAGCGACTCCGTGCTGCTCCAACCCGCGTTCGTGATCCTGCTGCTGGGCTCGTCCGTCACGAACGCGGCGATCACCCAGTTCAGCTACGACGGCCCCGGCGTGCGGCAGTTCTTCCTGCTCCCCTGCCCCGTCCGCGACGTGCTGCTCGCGAAGAACCTCGAGTTCTTCGTGCGCGTGGCGATCCAGCTCCTGCTCGTCTACGTGCCGCTCACGGTGCTCGCGAAGGCCGACTGGACCTCGCTGGGCTGGACTGTCGGCGTGGGCGCGGCCGCCGTGCTGTTCGCGACCGCCGCGATCGGCACCTGGGTCTCGATCCGCTGGCCCGTCCGCGCGCGCCGGCGCGGGATCAGCACGCGCGGCGACGCCGGGATGGGGGGCTTCGCCATGCTCGCCGGCACGGTCGCCGCCGCCGCGCTCGTCGGCGTCACCATCTGGGCCGCGCGCTCGGCCGCGGGTCCCGCGTGGGCCGGCGCCGCGGGCCTGGTCGCCGGCGGCGTCTACGCCGCGGGCGCCCTGGCCCTCTGGTGGATCTCGCTCGACCGCAACGCCACGGCGCTGCTCGCGAACCGCGAGAGGCTGATCGAGACGATCGCACGGATCGAGGAGGGCTAGTCCCGACGCGAGGGGCGCGGGGGTGCGCGAATCGGCGGTGGGGCGAGAGCTCGGGTGGGACGTCCGGGCGGTGGCGGCGGGCGACGGGGCCCCAACGCCGATTCGCGCACCCCCGCGCCCCGGCTCCCCCCGAGGGCCCGCCCTTCAGCCGGCCCGGCGTTTGAGCCCCGACCGGCTCCCGGCTAGATTGCTCGGCCCGTCGCCTGCCGGCCCCAACCCGGAGACCCCCGATCCCATGTCGCTGCCCGCCCGCAACACGCTCGCCATCGTCGGCGCCGGCCCCGTCGGCCTCGAGGCCGCCGCGGCCGCGCTCGAGCGCGGCTTCGACGTCCACGTCTTCGAGCGCGGCGAGGTCGGCGCGCACCCGCTCGCCTGGGGCCACGTGTGGATGTTCACGCCGTGGTGGGCGAACGTCGGCCCCGCGGCGGCGCGGTTGCTCGGCCGCGAGGGCTGGACGGCCCCGCCGGCCGACGAGCGGCCCACCGGTGCCGGGCTCGTCGAGCGCTTCCTCGCGCCGCTCGCCGCGGCGCCCGGCCTGAAGGGCCGCGTGCACGAACACTCGCAGGTCGTCCACATCGCGCGCCGCGCGACGCTGAAGGGCGAACGCGCGGGCGACCCGGCGCGCGCCGGGCAGCCGTTCCGCCTGCTCGTCCGCGACTCCGGCGGCCGCGAGAACTTCCTGCACGCCTTCGCGGTGATCGACGCCTCGGGCACCTACGCGACCCCCAACTGGGCCGGAAGCGGCGGGATCCCCGCGCGCGGCGAGCTCTACCTCGCGCCGCAGATGAGCTACCTCTGCGACGACGTGCGCGGCCTGCGCCGCGCGCGGCACGCCGGCAAGCGGACGCTCGTGATCGGCGACGGCGCCAGCGCCGCGACCACCGTCCTCGAGCTGGTCCAGCTCGCGGCCGAAGAGCCCGGCACGGCCGTCACCTGGGTGACGCGCGGCACCGGGGCGCTCGGCGGCGAGGTCGCCGACGATCCGCTGCCGGCGCGGGCCGAGCTCTTCGCGGTCGCGCGCGCATTGCGCGACGGCGGCGACCCGGCCGTCACGTGGGTCGGCGGCGCCGAGGTGGAGGGCTTCGAGTACAACTCCGCGACCCACCGGTACCGGGTCGCACTCGATCTCGACGGCCGGGCGCGGCTCGAGGAGGCCGATCAGGTGATCGTCAACGCGGGCTTCGGGCCCGACGACGCGATCCACCGCGAGCTGCAGGTGCACGCGTCGTGGGCGACGCGCGCGCCGGTCGCGGTCGCGGAGGCGCTGGCCGCGGGCACCGAGCCCGTGGACGCGGAGAGGCTCGCGAACCCCGAGCCCGGCTACTTCGTCGTCGGCGCGAAGTCCTACGGCCGCAGCGGCGCATTCCTGCTCGAGACCGGCTACCGGCAGGTCGCCTCGGTGGTCGAAGCGCTCGCGGCGCGCCTGTCCGCCTCGGCGGCGGGCTGACGCCCGGGCCGCCCGGGCAGAGCGTTCCCCCGCGAGCCAAGCCGGGTTGCGGGCCACGCAACGCGGCGTAGCGTCCCGGCCGGGTCGCGAGGCCGCCCGTCGCAGCCCGGTTGGGATCGCCATGCGTGCGCCCCGCGCGACCCGGGGAGGAGCCTCGCCATGGCCTCCAGATTCGCGATTCCCTTCGTCACAAGCGCCCTGCTCGCGCTCGCGTCCACCGCGTGGGCGGTGGACCCCATTCCCGGGGTCTATCCCTCGATCGACGCCGGCGGCGACGTCGACAACGGCCACCTGACGGCGTCGTGGGAGCTGCCGCTCAACGGCATGCACGGGGCCGGCGACGTGCTGTCCGCCTGGTCCGTGGCCGTCGGGCCCATCAAGTGCAAGACGCCGCCATGCGAAGAGTGGCACTTCTTCTGCCCGATCCAGTACGGGCCGCAGGTCGTCCAGGACAACCGCGACGGCGGCGGCACCGGGACCGTGGTCACGACCAACCAGTTCATGAGGGGTGCGTTCTTCCTCCACAAGAACGGTCCGTGGGGCGACGGGGTGAACCACCTCACCGGGACGCTCGAGGGCACCGAGGTCGTGGTGACGGAGCACTTCCTTGGCGGCGTCCCGCAGGGCTCGGCCGTCACCCTGGATGCGGGAGGATCGTTCGACGGGTCGAACTTCCTTCTGAGGTTCCAGGTCGCCTCGGGAACGGTGGTGGGCAACAGCGACGACGAGCCCCTGTCCCTCCAGTACCCCGACCCGATGGCGCCGGACTGCGTCGGGTTCCGGGACTTCGGGTGGTGGGGCGACCTGAACCTCATCACCATGACCATCGAGCAGCCCGTACCGGCGTTGCCCTCGACGTGGGGACGCGTCAAGACGCTGTACCGCTGAGCCGGTCCGGCGGGCCCGGCGCCGTTGCCCGCGCCCGCCGCGCGGTCTAGCCTGCCACCATGCCTCTCACCCCCGCGGCGCTCGAGGAGCTGCGAGCGCTTCTCGGCGAGGGCGGCGTGCTCGCCGGCGACGCCGCCCTGTTCACCTACGAAGCCGACGGCCTCGTGATCGAGAAGGCCCGCCCCGAGGTCGTGGCGCTGCCGCGCTCGACCGACGAGGTGTGCGCGGTCGTGCGCTGGGCGCGCGCGTACGGCCTGCCCGTGGTCCCGCGCGGCGCGGGCACGGGCCTCGCGGGCGGCGCCACGTGCGAGCGCGGCGGCGTGTCGCTCTCGCTGAACCGCATGAACCGCGTCCTGCGGCTCGACGAGGAGCGGATGTTCGCGTGGGTGCACCCCGGCATGGTCAACCTGTCGCTCTCGCAGCAGCTCGCGCCGCAGGGCCTCTACTTCGCGCCCGATCCCTCGTCGCAGCAGGTCAGCACGATCGGCGGCAACGTCTCGACCAACGCCGGCGGCCCGCACTGCCTGAAGTACGGCGTCACCTACAACCACGTGCTCGGCCTGACGGTCGTCACCGCCGACGGCGTCGCGGTGACGCTGGGCGGCGAGGGCTGTGACTTCCCGGGCTTCGACCTCGCGAGCGTGGTCGTGGGCAGCGAGGGCACGTGCGCGATCGTCACCGAGGTGTGCGTACGGCTCTCGCCCGTTCCCGAATCCGTGAAGACGATGCTGTTCGACTTCGCCGACATCACCGACGCCGGCGAGACGGTCTCGCGCGTCGTCGCCGCCGGCATCGTGCCCGCGGCGCTCGAGATCATGGACCGCGTGACGACCGGCGTGGTGGAGGCGTGGGTGCAGATGGGCCTGCCCACCGACGCGGACGCGCTGCTCCTCATCGAGCTGGACGGCCCCGCGGTCGCGCTCGAGTCGCAGGTCGGCCGCATCGAGGAGATCGCGAAGGCGCACCGCGCGCGGTCCGTGCGCGTCGCGAAGGACGCCGACGAGCGCGCGCTCCTCTGGAAGGGGCGCAAGTCCGCGTTCGGGGCGTTCGGGCGCGCGGCGACGGGCTTCTACGTCATGGACGGCGTCGTGCCGCGCACGCGCGTGGCCGAAGCGCTGGCGACCACCTACCGCCTGGCTGGCGAGGTGGGCCTGCGGGTCGGCAACGTGTTCCACGCGGGCGACGGCAACCTGCACCCCAACGTCATGTTCGACGCGCACTCGCCGAGGCAGCAGGCCGACGCGCTCGCCGTGGCGCAGGCGATCCTGCGCGAGTGCATCCGGCTGGGCGGCACGATCTCGGGCGAGCACGGCATCGGCATCGAGAAGCGCTCGATGATGGCCGAGATGTTCGCGCCCGAGGACCTCGCGGTGATGGAGCGCGTGCGGCACGCGTTCAACCCCGACGGCGTGCTCAACCCCGGCAAGGTGCTGCCCGCCGAGGGCGACGCGGCGCACGGCTACGTCCCGGCGCCCGTGCCTGCGGGCGCGGCGCGACCCGGCGCGGAGGGCCCCTGGACGTGAGCGTCACCCCGGCGGAGTGGGCGCGCGAGATGGCGCAGGACGCGGAGCGCTACGCCTTGGGCGGGGCCGTGCCCGCGTTCGCGGTGAGGCCCGCGGGCGCGGTGGAGGCCGCCGAGGTCGTGCGCGCCTGCGCCGCCGACCGGCTGGCGCTCGTGCCGTGGGGCGGCGGCGTGTCACTCGAAGGCGAGGGCCGCCCGGCCCGCTACGACGTCGCGCTCGACCTGACCGGCCTGGACCGCGTCACGGTGTACGACCCGGACGACTACACGATCTCGGCCGAGTGCGGGATCACGATCGCCTCGCTGCGTGCAAAGCTGGCCGAACACGGTCAGGAGCTGCCGCTCGAGGCGGCGCACGCCGTGCGGGCGACGCTGGGCGGCGTGCTCGCGGCGAACGCGGCCGGCCCGCGGCGGCTGCGCTTCGGCGCGCCGCGCGACCGCATCCTCGGCGCGCGCTTCGTGACCGGCGACGGCGTGCTCGCGAAGAGCGGCGGCCGCGTCGTGAAGAACGTCGCAGGACACGCCGTGCACCGGCTGCTGACCGGCTCGCGCGGCGGACTCGGGGTGCTGCTCGAGGCGAGCCTCAAGCTGACGCCGCACCCGCCTGCGCGCGTCGCGCTCGCGTTCGGCTGTGGCGCCGCGGCTCTCGCCGACGCCGCGCGCTGGGCCCCCTTCGCCAGGCGCGAGCCCGCCGTGCTGAGCGTCCTCGGGCGCGCCGCGGCCTCGGGCCTCGGGGCACTCGACAGCGGCGCGCCGTTCACCTGCGTCCTGGGGTGGGAGGACGACGGCGCCTGGCTCGCCGACTGCGAGGCGTTCGCGCACGGGAAGCTCGGCACGCCCGCGCAGCGCACCGAGGACGCGGGGGTGCCCGCGATCTGGCAGCTCCTCGCCGACGCCCAGGAGACGCCCGGGCCGCGGCTCACCTTCGCGAGCGGGCACAACTCGCCCGCGGCGCTCGCCCCGCTCGCGGGCCGCGCGTGCGCCGAGCGCCTCGTCTTCCACGCGCCGAGCGGGCGGCTGCTGCTCTGGCCGGCGCCGGACGAGGCCGCGGCGCTGGTCGCGGAGCTGGCCGGCCTCGGGTTCGTGCCCGTCGAGGCGCGGGGGCTCGATCTCCCCCCCGCGAAGCCGCCCGCGACGGTGTCCGCGCTACGCTCCGCGCTGCGACAGGCGCTCGATCCCGCCGCGACGATGGCGCTCGGCGATTGGTGGGAGCAGTCCGCCTGATCCGTCGCGCCCGCTCGCGCCTCCTAGCGTCTATTAAAGAGCGACCGCGCGGGCTCCCCGGTGGGTCATCCGCCCCAGGAGTGCTCCATCGCACACGATTCCGCGCGGCCGCCGCACAAATCGCTTGCGGGCCGCAAGGGCGCGCGGCGACCATTGTGCGTCGCCTCCTTGCCGCCCCGGATCCCCCACCGGATGTTGCCGCAACGAGGAGCCCCATGCCGTCCACGACCAGGACGCGGCCCTGCCGCGTCCTGTCGGCGTTTCTACGGCACGCGCCGGCGGGCCGTCACTGCTCGAAGCGCCACGACACCTTCAGGAACACCTGCCGCGTCGTCGGGTGCAGGCGCCGCCGTTCGGTCAGCTCGTCGAAGCCGCCGTTGACGCCCGCGTAGAACACGGTGCCCGGGTGCTCCACCCAGCCGACGAGCCCGTTCACCGCGAGGTGCCGCGAGTCCCCGTCCCACTGCGGGTAGACCCGCACCGAGAGCTTTCGCGTGACCTGCGCGTTCGCGTTCACGCCCGCGAGCCAGAGGTTCAGCACCTCTCCGTGCGTCGGGGTGCGCGCGACCCGGAAGTGCTTCACGTCCACGTCCGCGGTGAGCCAGGGCTGCGGCCGCACCGAGCCGGTGAAGAGCCACGTCTCCGTCCACGCGCGGAACGACGTCTCGCGCGTGTCGCCGTACCACAGCCCATCGCCCGTGATCGTCTCGAGCACCCACGTGAAGGGCCGCCAGCGGTTGTCCGCCGTGTACGTGTGCACGCGCTCCTGCGGCCAGCGCCGCCCCTGCCAGTACTCGTCGAGCGACTCGAACCCGAGCGCGAACTCGAAGTTGCGGCGGAACTGGAAGTCCCACCAGCTGTTGAGGAACGTGTACTCGACGCCGTTCTTCGAGCCGTGGATGACGTTCGCCTCGTTCGTCCACATCGCGCGCTGCAGCGGGCCGCCCTTCGGGTCGATGCGCCACTCGCCTTCGACGTGCTGGTCGCGCACGCCCGTGCGGTCGATCAGGCCCAGCTCGTTTCGGTAGTGCGGAGCGATGCCCTGCACGACCGCGTGGGCCGAGAAGGAGCGCGCGTCGTACTGGACGCGCGAGAGCCAGGCGCCGCCGACGTACGAATCGCGCCGCGTGCCGGGCAGCAGCGGCGAGGCGAACAGCGACGTGTCGGCGAACGCGCTGTCCGACCACGTGGAGGTGCGCACGGCCTGGCCCGTCCACGACCAGCGGTCCGAGAGCTTCCAGGTCGCGTCGGCCGAGAGGAGGGCGTTCGAGGATCCGTCGGCGAACCAGGCTCCCGGTGGCTCGCGAAGCGCTCCGAGCGGCGAGCGGTCCTGCTGGTGCAGCCCGCCCATGAGCGCGATGGCGTTGCCGGCGCCGAACGGCAGCTCGATGCGTGAGAGCAGGAAGTCGCCCCGCCGCGAGTCGGTGACGGGACCGTAGCCGGCCCCGTCCATGGCGACGCCGCCGTCGTCCGCCACCCACAGCGCCCCGGTGCGCAGCGGGCCCACGCGGCCGGCGGCCTTCACGCCCGCCGACGGGTTCGCCATCCGGCGCGTGTACACGAGGTCGAGCGGCGTCGCGAACACCTCGCCGCCCTCGAGGAAGAACGGCCGCTTCTCCGGGTACTCGAGCGCGAAGCGCTGGTTCGCCTCGATGAGCAGGACGTCCGCCTCGATCTGGCTGAAGTCGGGTTTCAGCGTCGCGTTGAGCGTGAGCCCGCTCGTCACCGCGGCCTGCACGTCCACGCCCGCGGCGCGGCGGCGCGTGTCGCTCCACTCGCCGGGAACGCCGGCGGGCGTCGCGCGCGCGCCGTCCACCGAGCCCGTGGCGTAAGGCTCGACGTAGATCGCGTTGCCGCCTCGAACGCCCTCGAGGCCGGTGAGGTCGGCGGCCTGCAGCATGATCGAGCCGGATTCGCCCTGCCGCCACAGCGGCCACGAGGAGACCTCGTTGTCCTCCTGGCACTGCCGACGGATCCACAGCCGCCACGGACGGTCGCCGCGCTCGGGAAAGCGGAGCGTGCGGAACGGGATTGCGATCTCGGCGGTCCAGCGGTCCCTCGCGCGCCGCGTCTCGGCGTCCCAGACGCCGTCCCACTGGAAGTCGGGCTCGTCGGTCAGGATGCCGTCGAGCTGCACGCCATAGGGATTCACGCCGAAGAGGTACGCGCGCCGCCCGTCGCCGTCGGGATCGAGATGGACGATGACGTTGTCGTCCTCGTCGATGCGATCCCGGGGCAGGACGCTCGCCGCGGGCGCGTGCGACTGCCAGCAGGTGATCCCGAACACGATCCGGTGGTCGTCCACCAGCACGCGCACCTCGGTGGAGTCGGCGGGCACCTGGCCTTCGCGCGCGAAGAGCACCCGGAAGTCCGTGATCGGCTCCGCCTCGCGCCACGCCGGCTCGTCGAGCGCGCCGTCGATGCGCAGTTCACCGGACGCGCGGACGGCCGCGATCGTGGGGCGCGGCGCCGGTGCGGCGCGCGCGATGGCGGGCGCGAGGACGAGGAGGGCGACGAGGGCGGGACGGCCGATGGGGTTCACGCCGGAGAGTCTCCGCTGGGGGACGGGGCGGCCGCGGCGTGCGGCATGGGCGGACAGGATAGGGCCTCGCGGACGGATGCCAATGTCATATCGCTTGGGGGACGGCCCTGTCGAGCCTATGATTTCCGGCGTCCATCCGCGTCCTCGAGGAGCGACTCATGATGCTGCGTGCCTGTGACCGCCGGGTGCGACCCCTCGCTCTCGCCCTGACGCTGCTGATGACCGCCGTGTCGCCCGCGGCGGCCGACTGGCCGACGAACGGCCTGATGGTGTCCAACCTCTACAACCTGGTCGGCCGTTCGTGGCTGTACGCGGACGGGACCGGGGACGTCTCGGCGGTGATCTCGTTCGGGCCGCACCCGGGGGCCGGCGCAAACCGGTTCACCGCTTCGGGGACGCTGGCGCCGGGCTGGACGTCCGCGCCCGCCGGTTTCTCCGACATCGACATGAGCGCGTGGAACTTCGCGAGCGACGGCGCGGGCGGCGTGCTGCACGCCTACCACTACTTCGACGGCTCCAGCACGATGGACGCCGTCTACATCGAGCGCCGGAATGCGGATCGCACCGCGACCTACCCGCCCGGCCTCGTGTCGGACAGCCACCTCGACTTCCCGTCGGTCGCCGCGGACAGTAGCGGCGGCGCCTACGCCGCGTGGTGGCGCGGGCCGGGGGAAACGCACTTCCTGCTGCGGCTCGTGCAGGGCGGCGAATCCCGCGTCGCCCGGGTCGCGATCACACGATAGCGGGGAGCGAAGCGCCCGGAGGCCGCCATGAAATCGAAACCGCTTCGTGGGTCGATCACCGCCCTGGCGGCGGTGCTGCTCTGCGCCTCCCCCGCGGGGGCCGACGTGGGCTGGCCCGCGGATTCGATCGTCGAGTGTTTCCCGTTCGGCCTGCTCGGGGCGAGGTCCGTGCGGTTCGTCGCCGACCCGGCCGGGCTCGAGTGGGCGTTCGGACAGCACCAGGCCTCGTCCGGCTACTACTGGTCGTTCCGCAGCCTGCTTCCCGAAGGCGCGCCGGGCGTGACCGGTGGCCAGATCTCGGGCGGTGCCGCCGCCGTCCCGGACGGGACGGGAGGCCTGCTGGTCCTCTCGGGGCAGAGCGAGACGGACTGGAGCCTCGGCGGTTACTCGCCCGCCGGTACCGCGCTGCCCTCGACACCGATCACCACCAACCGCATCGACGCCTCGCCGGCTTCGGGCTGTGCGGCCGACGGAGGCGGTGCGTGGTTCCTCTGGCAGGGCAGCGGGGACCAGACCGGCGTGTGGCTGGTGCGCGCCGCGGCCGGAGGCGGCGTGGCCGCCGGCTGGCCCGCGGCGGGAATACGGCTCGCGACCGCCGGCGCGTCCATGAATGCGCCGATGGCCATGGCGGCCGACGGCTCGGGCGGCGTGCTGGCGCTCCTCGCCTCGGACGGCATGCGGGCGTACCGCGTCGAAGGTGACACGACACTCGCCCCGGGATGGCCCGCGGACGGGCTGCCGCTCGATGCACCGGGCCTCGCCTACTACCTCGAATCGAACACGTGGCTCGTGCGCTCCGACGCGACGCACTTCCTGGCCGTGTGGGCCGGCTACCTGCCCGAGGGGTACGTCTTCAAGTGCCAGCGCTTCTCGCTCGACGGCGCGGTGGACCCGGCGTGGCCCTCGGACGGGCGCGTCGTGCGCGACCCGTTCGCCATGGGCACGGGCAGCGCGGCATTCGACGTCGTGCCCGACGGCTCGGGCGGCGTGTTCGTCGGGTGGATCGAAGGCGACGCCGTGCAGCTTTCGCACGTGCTCGTGAGCGGCGATCCCGCGACGGGGTTCGAAAGCGGGCCGCAGGCGGTCGTGCCCCTTTCCGGGACACCGACGCCGACGACGTTCGGTCTGGTGCCCGCGCCGGGCGGATGCTGCATCGTGCACTCGGCGAGCGACGGCAGCATTCGCGCGCGCTGGACCCGCTTTGACGGCGAACCGGCACTGCCGTCACCGCTCGACGACCAGGTCCTCTTCACCCTGTCCCAGCTCGTGGATCGCGGCGCGTCCTGGTACGGCGGCGCCCGGGCGTTGCGAGCCGGAGCCGACGGCGAGGGCGGATTCTACTTCGGCTGGAACGGGGAGACCGGCTTCTACCTCAACAGCCTGTTCGTCTCGCACGCCGTGTGGCCCGGCGCCGCGCTCGCCGTCCCGCCGTCAGCGCCTGCCACCCTCGCGCTGGCCGCGGGACCGAACCCCGCGCGCGGCGCGCTCGCGGTGCGCTTCTCGCTGCCCGACGCGCGCCCTGCGCGGCTCGAGTTGCTCGACCTCGCGGGGCGGCGCATGCGGTCGTTCGCAGTCGCGGGCGCGGGCACGCACACGGAGCGCCTCGAAGCTCTCGGCGCGCTCGCGCCGGGTGTCTACCTCCTGCGGCTCTCGCAGGGCGGTGAGGCACGTGTCACCCGGGTCGCGCTGATCCGCTAGTACGTTCACGTTCGGCTTGTGCGGCGAACGGCCGCGGCGAAGATGTC
>CAZPVG010000066.1:0-24720 GCA_964589945.1 uncultured bacterium | reverse complement strand
GCGCGCTGCCTGAAAGCGCGGCGCGGCGCCCCTGCAGGGCGCCGCGTTCACACTCACCCACAATCTCCGCCGCACAATCCTACGGGAAGAGGCCCACGATGCCACCGTGGCGAGCACGACCGGCGACCACGCCGTGATCGACCACTCCCTCGCCAACGGCCGACCGGGGGCCATTCTCTTCGTCGCCCACGGCTTCAACCCGGCCGGGACCGGGCGCGACAAGGATCGCCGCGCCCGGGAGGAAGGCCGGGCGGACCGGAGCTACTTCGCCGCCCAGAGTCCGAAGGCGACACCGCCGGGCGCGGCCACGATCGCGATCCAGCCCATGGCGCCCGGCAGCTCCTGCGGGGGCAGCATCTCGACGGCACCCGCCGCGAGCGAGGCCGAGTAGGTCTGGTGGATGTCGGCGACCTCGACGTAGGGGATCGACCCCGGCACCTCCGGCGGGTTGTTCGCGCGGATGCCCCCGCCCGTGCCGTGTTCGAAGCGCCACATGAGGTAGGGAGGCCCTCCCTCCATCGGCATCGCCGTGAAGCTCCAGCCCAGCACGCTCTCGCACCACGCCTGCGTCGCGGGCGGGTCCGCGCTCGCGATCTCGGTGTGCGTGATCACGTTGATGCGGTTGAACGCCGGGGGCGCGGCCGGCGTGCGGTTCGCGCGGCGGGGCGCGGAACGACGGGCGACCCTCTTCCTCGCGGCCTTTCGGACCACCCGCTTCTTCGCCGCCTTCTTCCTCGCGGCCTTCTTCTTCACCGCGGGCCGGCGACGGGCGGCCTTCTTCGCGCTCTTCTTCGCGGGCTTGCGACGGGCCATCGTGTCCTCCTCGGGCGGAGCGTACGGACAGGGGCGACTCGGCGCTCTCTCGGCGCTCTCCGGACGGCGGAACTGCGCGCAGCCTACTTCAGCCTGCGCGGCGCGAGGCAGGGGAAATCGACCGCGACCCGCCCCGCCGAGGGCGGTTCCGGCGGCCGGCTTGTCGCCTGCTATGCTGCGGCTCCGCGGCCGCTCCGGGCCCGTCCCGCGTCCGCCACTCGGGATTCACCCGTCAACAGCAACGAGGTTCGAACGCCTTGAAGGCCAGAGTTCCGCTCGTCGCGGTCGCGCTGGCGGTCGCGCTCCTGCCGGCGCCTTCCCCGGCCGCCGTGGCGTCTCCGCTCCCGCTGCCGGACGTTTCGTGGCGGCTGGTGGGTCCCTTCCGCGCGGGCTGGGCCACGGCCGTGGCCGGAATCCCCGGCGACCCGGTGACCTTCTACTTCGGCTCGGCGGGCGGCGGGGTCTGGAAGACCACTGACGCCGGCCGCACCTGGCGGGGGCTGATGCAGGACGGGCGGGCGGCATCCATCGGCGCGCTCGCCGTGGCGCCGTCGGACCCGCGC
The DNA here is from genome assembly GCA_964589945.1 of uncultured bacterium. Classification (GTDB taxonomy): domain Bacteria; phylum Eisenbacteria; class RBG-16-71-46; order RBG-16-71-46; family RBG-16-71-46; genus CAIXRL01. Next base: position 23,344 of record CAZPVG010000066.1, on the reverse strand, counting down.
GTGCTCTATGCCGGCACCGGCCAGGTGACGACGCGCTACGACGTGATGTCGGGTGAGGGCGTCTACCGCTCGGCGGACGGGGGGGAGACCTGGACCCCGGCGGGACTCGCGAACTCGGGGCACATCGGGGCGCTGCTCGTGCACCCGCAGGATCCGGACCGCGTGCTCGTCGCCGCGATGGGCCACGCCTTCGGCCCGAACGCCGAGCGCGGCGTCTTCCGGACGCTCGACGGCGGACGGCACTGGACGCGCGTGCTCGCGGCCGGCGATTCGACCGGCGCGGTGGACCTCGCGTGGGACCCGCTGGCGCCCGACGTCGTCTACGCGACGACGTGGCAGTTCCGCATGCACCCGTGGCTCGACTACTTCATGACCCAGGGCGGACGGGGCTCCGGCGTGTGGAAGAGCGGGGACGGCGGCGCCCACTGGAAGCGCCTCGCGGGGGGGCTTCCCGAGGGCGTGCTCGGGCGCATCGGCGTCGCGGTGCCGCGCGGCAGCGGCGGGCGCACGGTTTTCGCGCTCGTGCAGGTCTACTCCGCCACGGGTCCGGACGGCACGCCCGCGAAGGGCGGGCTCTACCGCAGCGACGACGGCGGGACGTCGTGGACGCTCGTCAACGGCGACGGCGGCCTCGCGAGCGGGTACTTCGGCCGCCTCTACGTCGCGCCGGACGATCCCGCGCGCCTCTGGGTGATGAGCCAGTCCATCCGCGAGTCGCGCGACGGCGGCCGCACGTTCAGCGTCTGGCGCGGCTCGCCGGGCGGCGACGACTACCACGCGATGTGGGTGGACGCCGCCGATCCGCGGCGCATGATCGCCGGCTCGGACCAGGGCGCCGCAGTCAGCCTGAACGGCGGCGCGACCTGGTCGAGCTGGTACAACCAGCCCACCGGCCAGTTCTACCACCTCGCCGCGGACGACCGGTTTCCCTACCACCTCTACAGCGGCCAGCAGGACAACGGCACGGTCGAGATCGCGAGCCGCGGCCCGTACGGCGTGATCGAGGAGCGCGACTGGCACCCCGTGGGGGGCGACGAGCGCGACTACATGGTGCCCAAGCCCGGCGACCCGAGGACCGTCTTCGGAAGCGGCCTCGGCGGCGGCGTGTCGAAGTTCGACGAGGCGACGCGCCAGAGCGCGGACGTCTCGGCCTGGCCGCTCGGGAGCTACGCGGCCGACCCGCGCAAGGTGCGCTACCGCTACACGTGGATCACCCCGCTCGTCCACTCGCCGCTGGCCCCGCACGCGATGTACCTCGGGGCGCAGGTGCTCTTCCGCTCGCTCGACGACGGCAAGCACTGGGACGTCGTGAGCCCGGACCTGAGCGGGCGGGTTGAGGGCGCGGGTCCCTGCGACGATCCGTCGCTCGCGGACACGCGGCGCTGCGGCTTCGGCGTGATCTACTGCATCGCGCCCTCGCCGCTCGACACCGCCGTGGTCTGGGTCGGCACCGACGACGGATTCGTGAAGGCGACGTCCGACGGCGGCGCGCACTGGCGCGACGTCACGCCCCCCCGGCTGCCCGCGTGGGGACGGGTCGTCTCGATCGACCTCTCGCCGCTCGATCCGCGAGTGGCCTACGTCGCGGTGGACCTGCACCGCATCGACCGTTTCGAGCCGCTCGCCTACGCGACGCGCGACGGGGGCCGGACGTGGCGCACGATCTCCCGCGGCCTGCCCGCCGACGAGTTCACCTCGATCGTGCGCTGCGACCGTCGGCAGGCGGGGCTGCTCTACGCGGGAACCAACCGCGGCGTCTGGGTATCGTTCGACGACGGCGGCGCCTGGCAGCCGCTCTCGAAGGGCCTGCCGACCGCCTGGGTCCGGGACCTGCTCCAGCACCAGGACGACCTCATCGCCGCGACCCAGGGGCACGCGATCTGGTGCTGGGACGACGTCTCGTCGCTGCGCGGGCTGGCGGCCGGCGCGTCGCGTGATCCGCTGCACCTCTTCGCGCCCGCCGCCGCGGTGCGGCTGCGGGCCAGCGAGAGCCACGACACGCCTCCACCTCCCGAGACGCCTCTCGGGGAGAACCCGCCGACGGGCGCGGTGATCGACTGGTGGCTCGCCTCCGATCCTGGCGGGCCGGTGACGCTGAGCGTCGAGGACGCCGCCGGGCGGATCGTCCGGCGGTTCCGCAGCGACGCCCCACCCGAGTCCCTGAACGCGCGCGCCTACTTCGAGCAGGCCTGGCTCTCGCCTCCGGCGCGCCTGCCGGGCGGCGCGGGCATGCACCGCTTCGTGTGGGACCTGCGCGGCCCGCGGCCCCCCGTGCGCTCGTTCCGCTATACGATCGCCGCCGTGCGGCGGGACGGCACGCCGGCCGTGCCGCTCGGGCCGTTCGTCCTGCCCGGCCGCTACACGGTCACGGTGGAGGCGGGAGGTCGGCGCGTCTCGCAGCCGCTGGAGGTGCGCCTCGACCCGCGTGTGGAGGTGCCCCCCGGGGCACTCGAAGCGCAGCTCGCGCTCACGCGGGAAATCGAATCGGAACTGCGGGAGGCGTGGTCCGCCCACGACGAGGCGCAGGCCGCGCTGAAGGCGGCGGGGAAATCGCTCGACCCGGCGATCGCGGACTCGATCGCGGCGATCGCCACGCGGGGCGATGCCAGCCTCGCGGGCCTCGCAGGCTCGCTCACCTCGCTCTACGGAAGCGTCCAGGCGGCCGATGCCGCCCCCACGCAGGGTCAGCTCGACGCGTTCGAGGCCTGCCGGCGGCGCGTCGCCGGCCTGCTCGAGCGCTGGAAACGTCTCTCGGCCGCGCTCACGCCCGGCGGCGCCGGCTCCGTGCCGCGGGCCCCCTCGTATCCGAACCGGAAGGAACGACGATGACCGTGGTCCCCCTTCGCCGTCGCCCGTCCTGGGCGGCGCTCGAGCGTCACTTCGCCGAGATCGAGCCGCTCCACCTGCGCCGCCTCTTCGCCGACGACCCCGGTCGCGGGGAGCGCCTGACGGCCGAGGCCGCCGGCATCTTCCTCGACTACTCGAAGAACCGCATCACGGACCGCACGCTGGAGCTGCTGCTGGCGCTCGCCTCGGAGTCGGGGCTGCGCGAGCGGATCGACGCCATGTTCCGGGGCGATCCGATCAACGTCACCGAGAAGCGTTCCGTGCTGCACGTGGCGCTGCGCGCGCCGGCCGGGGAGCGGATCCTCGTGGACGGCCACGACGTCGTGCCCGACGTCCGCGCCGTCCTCGACCGCATGGGCGCCTTCGCGGACAGCGTACGGAGCGGCGCCTGGACCGGGCACACCGGGAAGCCGATCCGGGCGGTGGTCAACGTCGGGATCGGCGGCTCCGATCTCGGGCCCGTGATGGCCTACGAGGCGCTGCGCCGCTTTTCCGACCGCGACCGCACGTGCCGCTTCGTCTCGAACGTGGACGGAACCGATTTCGCCGAGGCGGTGCGCGACCTCGAACCGGCCTCGACCCTCTTCGTGGTGTCCTCGAAGACCTTCACGACCCTCGAGACGATGACCAACGCGCGCACGGCGCGCGCCTGGCTGCTCGCCGGCCTCGGCGGGGCGGAGGCCGCGGTCGCGAAGCACTTCGTGGCGGTTTCGACGAACGCGAAGGAAGTGTCGGCCTTCGGGATCGACCCGGCGAACATGTTCGGCTTCTGGGACTGGGTCGGCGGGCGCTACTCGATGGACTCGGCGATCGGACTCTCGACCATGCTCGCCGTCGGTCCCGCGCGTTTCCGCGAGATGCTCGGCGGCTTCCGGGCGATGGACGAGCACTTCCGGTCGGCACCGTTCGCGGCGAACCTGCCGGTCCTGATGGGGATGCTCTCCGTCTGGTACGCGAACTACTTCGGCGCGCAGTCGGTGGCCGTGCTGCCCTACGACCAGTACCTGAAGCGCTTCCCGGCCTACCTGCAGCAGCTCACCATGGAGAGCAACGGCAAGAGCACCGCGCTCGACGGCGCCCGGGTGGACTACGACACCGGCCCGGTCTACTGGGGTGAGCCGGGCACGAACGGCCAGCACTCCTTCTACCAGCTGCTCCACCAGGGGACGCGGCTCGTGCCCTGCGACTTCGTCGCCTTCGCGCGCAGCCTGAACCCGCTCGGCCGCCACCAGGACCTGCTCGTCGCCAACGTGCTCGCCCAGTCCGAGGCCCTCGCGTTCGGGAAGACCCTGGAAGAGGTCCGCGCGGAAGGCGCGCCGGACTGGCTCGCGCCCCACCGGACGTTCCCCGGCAACCGGCCCTCGAACACGCTGTTCCTCGAGGAGCTCTCGCCGGCGGCACTCGGCGCGCTCGTGGCGCTCTACGAGCACGTCGTGTTCGTGCAGGGCACGGTCTGGAACGTGAACTCGTTCGACCAGTGGGGGGTCGAGCTGGGCAAGGTGCTCGCGCAGCGGATCGTGCCCGAGCTCGAGGCCGGGAGGGAGCCGGCGCTCGGCCACGACGCCTCGACGAACGCGCTCATCCGCCGCTATCGGCGCCTTCGCGCCGGCGCAGCGGCGGAAGATGCCGGTCGGAGGGGCTGACGTGGCCGGCCGCGCGAAGGCGAAGAAGCGGCGCCCGACGCGTCGCCGCCGGCGACCGGGACCGCGGCTGGCGTGGACGCGCCTGCGGCAGGCACGCCTGCTGGACCTGCGGCTTCGGCAGCTTCCGCTCAAGCTCGAAGGCTCCTGGGTGGCCGGCTGCATCGCCGAGCTCGAGGCCGACCTCGAGCGCCGCGGCATCCGCTTCCGGCCGCACTACTGGCTCTCGACCGACTGGTTCACGCCGAACGGCGTGCCGGGAATCGCGATCCCGTTCTATCTCGCGCACCCGAAGCTCATGCGTCTCGAGCGCTCGCAGATGCTCGAGGTCGAAGGCGGCACGCACGAGACCTGCCTCAAGATCCTCCGGCACGAGTGCGGTCACGCGTTCCAGCACGCCTACCGCCTGCAGCTCCGCGCGGCCTGGCGCCGCTTCTTCGGCAGCCCGCAGCGCAAGTACCCCGAGCAGTACCGCCCGAACCCCGCGAGCCGGCGGTTCGTCCAGCACCTGCGGCTCTACTACGCGCAGAGCCACCCGGTCGAGGACTTCGCCGAGACCTTCGCGGTCTGGCTGCAACCCCGCTCCATGTGGCGCAAGCGGTACGCGAAGTGGCCCGCGCTGCGGAAGCTGGAATACGTCGACGCCTTGATGAAGGAGATCGCGGAGACGGTGCCGCCGGTGCGCACGCGACGCCGCGTCGAGAGCCTGCCGACGCTCCGCATGACGCTCCGCGAGTACTACCGGCAGAAGCGCGAGCAGTACGTGATCCAGCACCCCGACATCTTCGACCGCGACCTCCTGAGGCTGTTCTCGAACGACCCGCGCCACCGCCGCTCGGAGCGCGCGTCCGTCTTCCTGAGGCGCAACCGGGCGGACATCCGCCGGCTCGTCTCGCGCTGGACGGGGGAGTACCAGTTCACGCTCGACCAGGTGCTCGCGGACATGATCGGCCGCTGCCGCGAGCTCAAGCTGCGCGCCGTCGGATCGGAGCGCAAGCTCCGCATGGACGCGGCGCTGATGCTGACGGTCAACACCACGCACTTCCTCTACAGCCGCCGGAACTGGGTCGCCCTGTGAAGAAGCTCCGCATCCTCGTCCTCGTGCACCCGGACCTGGTGCCCCCCGAGTCGCTCAGGGGGCACTCGGAGGAGGACGCCCAGCGCTGGAAGACCGAGTTCGCCGTGGTGAAGACCCTCCGCGAGCTCGGTCACGAGGTGCGGGTGCTCGGGGTCCAGTACGAGCTGCTGCCGATCCGGCAGGCGGTCGAGGAGAGCGACCCGCACATCGTCTTCAACCTGCTCGAGGAATTCCACAGCGTCACCGAGATGGACCAGCACGTCGTGAGCTACCTCGAGCTGCTCAAGGTCCCGCACACGGGCTGCAATCCCCGCGGGCTCACCATCGCGCGCGACAAACCGCTCGCGAAGAAGATCGCCCACTACCACCGCATCCGCACGCCCCGCTTCACGACGTTCTCGCGCCGGCACCGCGTGCGCCGCCCGAAGGACCTGGAGTTCCCGCTGATCGTGAAGAGCGCCAACGAGGAGGCCTCGCTCGGCATCTCGCAGGCGTCCGTGGTCTCGTCCGACGAGGAGCTGGCCGAACGCGTGTCGTTCGTGCACGAGCGAGTGGGGAGCGACGCCCTCGTCGAGGAGTTCATCGAGGGTCGCGAGCTCTACGTGGCCGCCCTCGGCAACGATCGCGTGACCGTGCTGCCGGCCTGGGAGCTGCTCTTCGAGAACCTCGCGCCCGGGGCGCCGGCGATCGCCACCGCGCGCGTCAAGCACGATTCGCGCTACCAGGAGGAGCGGGGGATCTACCAGCAGCGGGCCACGCTCTCGGAGGCCGTCGTGGCGCGACTCGTTCGCACGACAAGGCGGCTCTACCGCCTGCTCTACCTGACGGGCTACGCCCGCCTGGACTACCGCCTGCGCGAGGACGGCGAGCTGTTCTTTCTCGAGGCCAACCCGAATCCCGAGATCGCGCCGGAGGAGGAGTTCGCCTCCGCGGCTGAGGCCGCCGGAATCGGCTATCCGCAGCTCCTCCAGAAGTTCCTGAACCTCGGGCTGCAGGCCTCTCGCTGGTAGCGACTTGCGTACCGCCCACGGACGGCGGGGCCGTGCGAACGGCCCCGCCGCTTCCGCTGCGGGCGCGAGCCTAGGGTGACTCGCTCGGGGATTCTCCGCTTTCGCGCAGGAACGCCTCGCGTCCCTCCTTGAACGCGGTCTCGACCCGGTGTCCGAGGTCTCCGGCCGCGCGCCGGGCACGATCGGCCCCTTCGCGGACGGCGTCCTTGGCCCCGTGCACCTTCGAGCCCACGCTGTCCCGGGCCACCTCGGCGCCCTCTCGGGTGCGCTCGAGCGCTCGTTCCCCCGCGTCACGCACGCGGCGCCGGGTCTCCGCTCCCGGTGCCGGGGCGAACAGCACGCCCGCCGCGGCCCCCGCGACGAGTCCGAGCCCGAATGCGATGATCACGTCACTGGTCCGGATGTCAGCCATCGGTTTCACCTCCCTCGGCGGAGCGACTTGCCGCTCCGGTTCGCTCGTGATGTCGGCGGTCGCGGGTTCCGTCACGGTGACGGGACGCGCGCGCCCCCAGCAGGCTCGAAAGGCCCGCACTCGTGCCGGTCACGAGCGCCGACACGAGGCGGACGGGCCCCTCGAGGTTGTCCACCAGATGCCCGGCGAGCCCCGCCAGGCGGCTCTCGAGACGCCGGGCATCCTGCGTCGCCAGCTCCACGTCGCCCGCGATGCGGTTCACCTTCGCGAGCGTCCGCCTCGTCTGGCCCAGCACCCGTTCCGTCCGCTCGAGCACGGGCAGCAACCGCAGGAGTCCCACGACCAGCGCGGTCGCCGCCACCGCGCTCGAGACCCCGAGCACGATCAGGCTCCACTGCACGGCGAGGTCCATGTCTCCTCCTTTCCCGGAGGGGTGGTTCTGGCGCTTCTCGAGGCGCCACGCATCGGGTCGGCGTCAGGAACCGGGGCCCAGGACCCAGAGGTCGAAACCCACCTTGATTCCGAACGCCGCGCCCTCGGGCGTCAACACGACGTCGCCGTCCTCGCCCTTGGTCACGTAGTCCCAGCGCAATTCGCCCCGCACGTCCCCGTGCCCGCCCGGGAGCATACGGCGAAGGCCGACGCCCGCGCCAAAGGTCGCGCTGGTCGCGCTGGCGCTGACGTGGGAAACCTCGCGCGAAGCGTAGAGGAAACCGAGTCCGGCGTTGACGAAGGGCTGGGTCCCCGGTCCGGTCGAGAGGTTGAACTGCCAGTTGCCGGTGACCCCGAGCGAGTTGCTCCTGAAGCCGCTCGCCGTGGCGAGGTTCAGTCCCGCGTCGAAGAACGTCTCCTGCCGCGCGCTCGAACCCCGGAGACCGATCCGCAACCCGGGCTGGAGCGCGACCACCGTGCCGGGGAAGGAAAGATAGGTCACGTTGTCGGCGCCGTGAACGTTCAGCACGCTCAGGCCGAGATTCGAGCCCATGCTCCAGTCGCGCGCCGCCGCCGGGGCGGCAACGAGCATCACGAGCGTCGTCGCGATCAGGGCGATTCGTCCGTGCGTCCTGTTCATGCTGGCCTCCCGCGTTGTGGGTTCAGGAACGTTGCGGCGGCGCCTCCTTCCCGCGGGAAGAAGCACCGCCGATTGGTATCGCGCTTCCTTCTCAACCTATCGCATCCTCCACGCCGCCCCGCCCGGGCCGGTCCCGACTTTGCGCGGCTTCGACGATTGGAAATTCCGCATCATGCCGGGCGACCCTCCCGCGGCGCTGGCACGGCCGACCGTGTAAAGAACGGGAAAAGAGTCGGAATCCCTCTCCATCCGCCGGAGCGTGAAGTCGCTGCGACGCCGGCGACTCGCCGCGCGGCGCCGGCTTGCCCCGGCGCGGGCCCCGTGCGACGGTCGGCCGCGGCCCGTCCGGGCCGCCGCGGGCCGCGTTTCCCACCCGGGGACCACCATGGAATACCGACGCCTGGGCCGGACCGGCCTCTCCGTCTCGCGCATCTGCCTCGGCTGCATGAGCTACGGCGACCCCAAGGCCGCCCTTCCCGGCACGCCTGCCGACGCGCCCCCGCGATGGGAATGGGTGCTCCGCGAGGAGGAGTCGCGCCCCTTCTTCAAGCGCGCGCTCGAACTGGGGATCAACTTCTTCGACACGGCGAACGTTTATTCGTTCGGCGCCAGCGAGGAGGTCACCGGCCGCGCACTGCGTGCCCTGGCGAAGCGCGAGGAGATCGTCGTTGCGACCAAGGTGCGGGGCGTGATGCGGCCCGGCCCGAACGGCGGAGGGCTGTCGCGCAAATCGATCCTCCACGAAATCGATGCGAGCCTGGTGCGCCTCGGCATGGACCACGTGGACCTCTACCAGATCCACCGCTGGGACCCGGAGACGCCGATCGAGGAGACGATGGAGGCGCTGCACGACGTCGTCCGCGCCGGCAAGGCCCGCTACCTCGGCGCCTCGTCCATGCACGCGTGGCAGTTCGCCAGGGCGCAGGACGTCGCCGGGCGCAACGGCTGGACGACGTTCGTCTCGATGCAGAACCACTACAACCTGATCTACCGCGAGGAGGAGCGCGAGATGCTCCCCCTGTGCCTCGACCAGGGCGTGGGTTCGATCCCGTGGAGCCCGCTCGCGCGCGGCCGCCTCGCCCGTGCCCCCGGCGCGTCGGCCACGAAGCGTTCCGGCACGGACCGGTTCGGCAAGACGCTCTACTCGGCGATGGCCGACGCCGACGCGCAGGTGATCGCCGCGCTCGACAGGGTCGCGAAGGCCCGCAAGGTCCCGCACGCACAGGTGGCACTCGCCTGGCTGCTGCGCCACGAGGTCGTCACCGCCCCGATCGTCGGGGCCACGAAGCTCGAGCACCTCGAGACGGCGGTGGGAGCGGTGGGGCTGTCGCTCACCGATGCCGAGGTCGAGGCGCTCGAGGCGCCCTACCTGCCGCACCCGATCGCGGGGTTCTGAAGCGGCGGGAGGATCGCGGAGGCGCCGCTCAGCGGTGGAGCCGCGCGGTCCAGCCCGTGCCCTCGGAGGCGACGGCGGCCGCGTGGCCCGGCAGGCCGTCGAGGTCCACGACGGTCCAGCCGCCCACGGGCGCCGCCGCCGTCGTGGCGATGCCGCACCCGGTCGCCTTGGCGAGCGCCTCGCGCCTCACCCAGGCGCGGAAGAACGCTTCCCGGCGCGACGGCGCGACGGCGGCCGAGGCTTCGAACTCCGCGCGCTCGCGCGGACCGAAGGTCTCACGCACGACCGCCTCGACGTCCACGTCCCCGCGGATCGCCTCGACGTCCACGCCCACGTCGATCCCGAGCCGCACGCCGATGAGCGCCACGGTGCCGGAGTGGGAGAGGCTGAAGCGCACGTCCGCGGCGGCCCCCGGCGCGAGCCGGGGCTTGCCGTCGGCGCCCGCGACGAAGGCGACGTGTCGGGGTTCGAGGCGGAGGCGGTCGCCGAGCACGCGCCGGAGTGCGGCCCGCGCGAGCGCCCAGGCGGCCGCGCCCGAACGGAGCCGCGCGGCGCGGGCCCGATCCGCGGGACTCAGCAGCCGGGCCGCGGCGGGCGGGACGTCCCCGTCCGCCGGCAGCGCGACGCACCACAGGTCCACGTGCCGCCGCGACGCACCGGGAGGACCCGCGACGGACGGCTCGAACAGGCCCGCGCCGCTCATCGCGCGTCCGAAGGCACGGGGCGTGTCGGGCTCCCTGCGAAGCGGCCGCCGGCCGGGAGCGCCTCGTGCTTCATCACGACGCTGTTCTCCGTCACCGTCGCCTGGCCGCCGATGTCCGCGCCGTAGAGGAGCACGGAGCCGCGTCCGACGTCGGCGAAGGCCCGGATGCGCACCGGCGCGAGCTTGAGCACGCGGTCCTCGAAGCTGTGCGACTGCAGGTGGCACGAGACGGTCGCGCCGTCCTCCACCTCGAACATGTCGGGATCCACGAGCTGGATGAAGGAGCAGCCGAAGACGACCCCGCGGCCGATGCGGGAGCCCATGGCGCGGAGCCACCACGCCACGAACGGCGTACCCTCGAACGCGACGATGACGGGGACGGCCCAGCCGGCCCAGACCTCGAAGAGCAGGTCCCAGCGGCAGCACCAGCACGACCAGAGCGGGTGCCGTCCCTCGCGGATCGGGCCGAGCACGAACCACTTGACCAGCAGCGCCATCGCGGCGAGCGCGGAGCCGAGCACGACCACCGAGATCGGCAGCGTGAGCAGGAAGAACTGCGGCGCATCCTGCGCCGACCGCCAGGCGGGCACCGTGCGGAACCAGATCCAGGCGAGGGCGAGCGGCACGAGCGGCAGGACGAGCCGCGTGGACTCGAAGACGACCCGCGTGAGGAACCGTGCGGCGCCGGGGTTGTGGGTGACGTCCCGCGTGCTCTCGGCCACCTCGCGTCGCGGCAGCTCGAGCGGCGGCTGGCCGAACCATGAGGTGCCCGCGCGCATGAGACCGGAGTCGGCGACGGTGCAGATGCCGAGGAGGATGCCGGGCGGCAGGTCCGAACCCGCCGGGACGACGACGTGGTTGCCGAGGAAGGTGTTCGAGGAGAGGCGCGTGCGGCGGCATTCCGCGAAGCCGCGATGGAGGCGCGACCTCCCGAGGTAGATCCCGTCGGCGAAGAAGCACTCGTCGCCGATCTCGAGCAGCTCCGGCAGCGTCTCCATGATCGTGCTGATCTCGCATTTCCGGCCGACACGCGCGCCGGCCGCGCGCAGCCACCACGGCCAGAGAAGCGTGCCGCTCAGCGCCCCGTTCGCCGTCTCAATGGCGCGCTCCTTGAGTACGAGCGCGACGCCCCGCGCGCTCCGCAGCGGATGGTCGCCCTCGGGCACGCGGCCGAACGCGCGGACGAGGAGCGCCTCGACCGGGAGGGAGAACGCGTAGCCCACGACGAGCAGCAGCGGGGCGAGGGCGAGCGGCAGCCCCGAGAACGGCGCGGGCAGCATGCCGGTGCCCGCGGCGCCGGGGCGCAGAAGCGCGGCCGCCAGCGCGAGGCCCGGGAGCAGCGGCAGCCACGCCGACAGCGCGCGGGCCGCAACGAGCGCGGCCGCGTGCGTGCCCGCCGGCCACGGCCGCACGCCCGCGCGCGCACGGGGCGTCGGCGGAGCGTCGCCGGCCCGCGAGGCCGGCACGCCTTCCCAGCGCTCCCCGGCGGGAATGGCCACGCCCCCGGGCAGCGCCGAGAGGCAGCCGAGGAAGGCGTCGCGACCGACCCTCGCGCCGCCCGCGACGGTCGCGCGGGTGTCCAGCGTCGCGCCGGGCTCGAGCACGACCGGCGCGAGGACCAGCTCGCGCGCGTGGTACTCGGCGACCCCGAGCGCGGCGTCGCGACCGAGCGTGACGCCGTCCCCGAGATCGATCAGGTCCCAGCCGCCGCCGGCGAGGTCCACGCCGCGGTGGAGGTGGACGTTCCGGCCGATGCGCGCGCCCAGGGCCCGCAGGCAGGCGTTGCCGATCTCGGTGCCCTGGACGATCCACCAGGGAATCGCATGGGCGACCTGGACCACGACCCAGTGCCGCACGTGGAACGACCCGAGGTAGGGATGCCGTCCCGGCCGGTAGCGCCCGACGAGCGCCGCCTTCGTCGCCACGGCGAGCAGCAGCGCGAGCGGCAACCACACGAGCTCGGCGGCGAAGAAGAGCAGTGGCAGCCCGAGCAGCAGCGGACGGGTGCCCAGGAGCCGCTCGAGCGCGGGAAGCACGACGAAGAGGATGCCGTAGGCGACCGCCGTGCCCGGGACCAGGGAGGCCGCGATCCAGGCGAGCTGCACGAGCGAGCCGGGCGAGCCCGCGCCGGCGAGTCGCGCCGGAGCCGCGGCCGCGTCGGCCGCCGGTGCCGACGCGGGCACCGCCGCGGCGCGGGCGGCGAGCGCGGACACCGTGCGCGCCTCGTACACGTCCCGGACGGCGAGCCCGGCCGTCGCGGGGTCGCGGCGGAGCGTCGAGACGACCTGCGCGGCGACCAGCGAGTTGCCGCCCAGGTCGAGGAAGAAGTCGTCCTCGCGCCCGACGGCTGTACCGGCGGGCAGGTGCGCTTCGATGGCCGCGGCGATCGACCGCTCGAGCCCGCCTTCGGGGGCCGCGATCCGCCCCGCGGCCCGTTCCGGCCGCGCGGCGCGCGTCAGGTCCGGCAGGGCCGAGCGGTCGAGCTTGCCACTCGCGTCGCGCGTCGGCAGCTCCGGGACGAACGCGTAGCGCGCCGGCTGCATCCACTCGGGCAGCGCCTCGCGCAGGCGGTCGCGGACCGCCTCGAGGCCGGGCGGGCGGGCCCCGTCCGTGACGAGGAACGCCGAGAGCTCGCGGGCGTGCGGCTCGCCCTGCAGGGCGCAGGCGGCCGCCACGACCCCTTCGCAGCGGCAGAGGTGCGCCTCGATCGCGCTCAGCTCGACGCGGTGGCCGCGGATCTTCACCTGCGCGTCGGAGCGGCCGAGGTAGGAGAGCGCGCCCGACTCGAGCGTTCGCACGAGGTCCCCGGTGCGATAGATCCGCCCCAGGCGCGGGTGCTCGACGAACCGCTCCGCGGTGAGCGCGGGCTGGTTGAGGTAGCCGCGGGCCACCGCCGGGCCGCCGATGCACAGCTCGCCCGGCGTCCCGGGCGGGACCTCCTCGAGGAGCTCGTCGAGCACCCAGGCCCGGTTTCCCGCCACGGGGAAGCCGATGGTCACGGGTTCGCCCGCCTTCACCGGCGCGCGCACGACGGTCACCGAGCACTCCGTGGGCCCGTAGCCGTTTTCGAGCCGGCGGCCGGGCGCCCAGCGCGCCGCGACATCGGGCGGCAGCTCCTCGCCGCCGACGTAGAGCAGCCGCAGGTCCGGCAGCTCGCGGGCCGGGTCCTCGCACGACACCATGCGCAACAGTGTGGGCGGTGGACAGAAGACGGTGATCCGCTCCTCGCGCAGCCACGCCGGGAGGTCGGGACCGAGCCGGATGGCGTCGTCGTCCATGAGCACGAGGGTCGCGCCGCTGCCGAAGGCGAGCCAGATCTCCTCGACCGACGAGTCGTACGCGCAGGAGGAGTTCTGCGCGACGCGGTCGCCCGGCGCGATGTCGAAGTAGTGCCGGTCCGACTCGACCAGGTTCGCGATTCCGCGATGCTCGATCAGGACGCCCTTCGGGCATCCCGAGGTCCCCGACGTGTAGATGACGTAGGCGAGGGAGTCCGGGCGGGCCGCGTGCCCGCGGTGTCCGTTCGTGGACCCGGACGCGGCCGCGCCCTGCGGGTCCACGAGGCGATCGCGCGGGACGCCCAGCACCGCGAACCGTTCGAAGTCCTCCGGGCGCGCGATCACGGCCGCCGCGCGGGAGTCCTCGAGCAGGAACCGCGCGCGGTCTTCGGGCAGGTCGGGCGCGAAGCAGCTGTACGCCGCTCCGGCCCGCATCACGGCCAGCTGCGCGACGTAGATGTCCGCCGAGTCGCGGGGCAGCGCGATCGCGACGATGCACTCGCCCTCGACGAGCGGTGCCAGGCGGGCGGCCAGCGCGGCCGCGCGGGCGCGCACCTCCCCGTAGGTCAGCTGGTCGCGGCGGGACCGGGAGGCGGCGGGAGGGACGTCGATCGCAACCGCGTCCGGATGCGCGAGCGCGGTGCGTTCGAACACCGCGTGCAGGAGCGCCGGCGCAGTGCCGGGAGCGGATGGCTCGGGAGGGGAAGCGACCTGACCTCCCTGTCGGGTGGCTTGGGGCGGCACGCGCGCATTCTGCCCTCGCGGGCGTCTTCGCACAACGAAAGAGACGCGAGCCGAGTCGATTTCCGTCGCCGGTCGGGAGACCAGCCGTCCGCTCGCGACACCGGATGGTCCTTCGCGCGAGACTATCTCTGGCATTCGGTGCGTCCGTGCCGCACCCTGCGCGCCGCGTCAGCCCCGGAAGGAGGAACGAACATGGCGGAAGGCACGGTGGTCTGGCCACGCGGCATCCCGGCGGTCGGTCAGACGGCGTCGCGAGCGCGAACGGTCACGGTGCGGGACATCGAGCGATTCACCGAGATGACCGGCGATCGAAATCCGCTCCATTACGACGAGGCGATGGCGAAGAAGACCCGCATGGGCGGGATCGTCGTCCAGGGGGGCGTCACCAGCGGCATCCTGAACGCGGTGGTCGCCGAGGACCTGCCGGGGCCCGGCACCGTCTTCCTGCAGGTGAACTGGAGCTTTCTCGCGCCGGTGCGCCCCGGGGACACGATCACCGGGGAGGTGCGAGTCGTGAAGGTGCGCGAGGACAAGCCGATCACCGAGCTCGAAACCCGCGTCCGACTGGCCGACGGCACCGTCGTCCTCGAGGGCACGGCGGTCTGCTACACGATGCCCCTCACGGCGTCCTGATTTGCGCCATCCGGTCGGGCCGCCCCATCGGGCGGCCGGCCCGCCATGCCGGGCACCGGACGGCGCCCGGCCCCACGACCCCGAAACGCCGCGCGGACGCCGGGGTCCCGACAGGGAGGAGATGTGAAGAGGATCTTCATGAGGTTGGGGATCGTGATCGTCCTCGTCGTCGGCGGGTTCGCCGCCTACGTCGCCTCGAGGCAGAACCTGGAGTTCGATGTGCCGCTGCCCCCCGTGGCGGCGTCCACCGACTCGGCGGTGATCGCCCGCGGCCATTACGTCGTCCGCGACGTGGCCAGCTGCACGGGCTGTCACGGCGACCCGACGCAGCCGGACAGCGTCCTCGCCAGCGCGGACGTGCCGCTCTCGGGCGGTTTCGAGTTCCACATCCCGCCCGGCAGGTTCTACCCGCGGAACATCACGCCGGACTCCGCGACCGGTATCGGGACCTTCTCCGACGGGCAGGTCGCGCGGGCGCTGCGCGACGGCGTCGGGCACGACGGCCGGGCCCTCCTGCCGTTCATGGAGATGCAGGGTCTCTCGGACGAGGACCTCGTCGCCGTCGTCTCGTACCTGCGCTCTCAGCCACCCGTCCATCACGTCGTGCCCTGGCATCGCTACACGCTGCTCGGGCGGATCGTGAAGGCCACCGTGCTGGCCAACCCGGTGGGTCCGAAGACCACTCCTCCGAAGGTCAATCCGTCCGGCCCCACGGTCGAGAACGGGCGCTACCTCGTCGAGTCGGTCGCCATCTGCTGGGCCTGCCACACGCAGCGCGACTACCGGACCGGCGAACTCGTCGGCGCGCACCTGGCCGGGGCGCAAATGCCCGATGAGCGCAACCCGAAGCGCATCTGGGCGCCGCCCAACCTCACCAGCGACCCGGCCACCGGACGACTCGCGAAGATGAGCGAGGACGAGTTCGTCGCCCGTTTCCGGATGGGCCGGCTGATTCCCGGCTCGCCGATGCCCTGGGGGGGCTTCAGCCGGCTGCACGAGGACGACCTGCGGGCGATCTACCGCTACCTGAAGACCCTGCCGCCGGTCGTGCACGATCCCGGACCGGCCTACGTGGACAAGCCCTAGTCCCGGCACGTCGCGGGCGCCGCGAAGGCGCCCGCCTCGCTACGGTGGCTCGCGCGGCGGCTCCTCGGGCGCGTCCGTCCCGTCCGCCTCGTTTCCGGCTTCGCCCTCGGGCGAAGCGGCGCCTTCGTCACCGCGCGGCGCGTGCCCGAGGAGAGGCTCTTCGTCCGCCTCCGGCGCCGGGGTCTCCGGGCCGGCTTCGACCCGCGCCTCCCTCTCGATCGCCTCCTCGGCCTCCCGCAACGCGGGGTCGTCCGGGTGCTCTTCACGGTACATGCGGAGCGGCATCCGGCCGGTGTACCAGGAGGGGTTGTTGGGGTAGACGGGCGGATTGAAGATCGTCGAGTAGAAGTGCCAGACGAAGATGGCCAGCCCGGCGAGGATGGCCTCGTAGAAGTGGACGACGAGCATCACGCCCAGCCCGCCGACCTGGAGCATCCGCTCGGTGGCGGCCCCGAACCAGAGCGCGAGCCCGGTCACGATCATCACGACCGTGCCCCAGACGAGCGCCCAGTACTCGGCCTTCTCGATGTAGCTGAAGCGCCCGAAGCGCGGGGCCTCCCGGCGCAGCCCGAGGTCGTAGCCCATCGTGTGGAAGAACTGGCGGAAGTCGAGGGCGCGGGGCCAGATGTCGCGCAGGAAGGCCCGCCCGCGGGGGCGGACCAGGTAGACGACGTGCCACACGGCCGTCAGGATGAACAGCGTCGCGGCGACGAGGTGGACGATCCGCCGGAAGAGGAAGCCGCCGGGCCAACCGAACAGCGCGCGCGCCCACCACGAGCCCGAGTAGTGGAACGCGAACCCGGTGATCGCAAGCACCGTGAACGTGACCATGAGGAGCGTGTGCTGGACCAGTTCGTCGCGCCGCATGCGCCTCACCTGCGGGCCGCGGTTGAGCACCCGGATCCGCTTGCTCAGGTCCACGAGCCAGTGCGCGACCATCAGGCCGATGATGACGACGATCGCGACGACGTAGATCCCGCGCACGGCCTTTCCCGTAGCGTCGAGGAAGATGCCGCCCGCGCGGTGGATCTTGATCCGGGCCAGCCGTGAGGAGATGCCCCGGTGGCATCCCGCGCACGTCGCCCGCACGTTGGCCGGCGCGATGGACGAGGCGGGGTCCGAGGCGGGAAGCACCAGGTGCGCACGGTGGCACGAGGAGCAGTTCGCCACGCGCGAGTCGCCGTCCGTGCTCTTCAGGCCGTGGTAGCTGTGGCGCCAGGAATCGAGGATGCCCGTCGGCAACCCGTAGCGGACGTTCAGGCGTTCGCTCGCGTGGCAGGGCGCGCACACCGTCATCGAGACGCGCGTCGGGCTGACCGGCGAGCGCGGGTCGGTCACCGGCAGGATGTCGTGCGCCCCGTGGCAGTCGATGCAGACGGGCGCATCGCTCTCGCCCCGGGCGGCCGCCCTGCCGTGGGTGCCCTGCTGGTAGTCGGCTTCGGTCTTCGCGTGACAGCGTCCGCACGTCTTCGCCACGTTGAAGTGGTTGATCGTGGACTGTGGTTCGATCGGCGCGAGGATGACGTGCGCCGTTCCCGCCGGGGAGTGGCAGTCGAGACAACCGGCGACGGGTCCTTTGCCGTCCGGCCGCAGGCGAGCGTGAACGCCGCGCTCGTACTGCTCGACCGGGGCGACCATCGGGATATGCGAGGGACCGACGATCGCCTGGTTCTCGTGACAGTGCCCGCACGTGGCCGGGAGGTTGAGCGGGTTCGCCTTCGAACGCGGGTCCGACGGCGCGAGGATGTCGTGCGTTCCGTGGCAGTCGCTGCACGCGGGGAAGAGATGCCCCGGAACCTCCTTCCGGAATCCGTGCTCCCGGTAGCTCGCGGCTTCGTCGGAGTGGCACGAGCCGCAATCCACGGGGGGCAGGCTGCGGGGGTGGGGGAGCTGCGTCGCGCCGGCGTGGCAGTCGGTGCACTCGAGGTCCCCGTGCACGGAGTTCGAGAGCACGCCCCGGTCCACGTCGAGTGACACGCGCGCCCCCGTCGAATCCACCATGGACAGGCCGTGCCCGCCATGACAGTCGAGGCATTCCGAGGTGGCCGCGCGCGAGGGCGGGACCAGGAACGCGAGAAGGAACGCGGCCACGAGCACGGAGGCCGCGCGGCCGGGGCCGGCGGCACTCCAGGACGTGGCAGGGAGCGTTCGGCGCAAAGGATTCGATCTCGGCGACAGGGGCGACCCGCTTCTCCGCCAGCAACCTACTGCGGAGCGGTACCGGGCGTCAGCCCGCCCGGCGGGCGGCGTTCTCTGCGAGCCGAGTGGTGGGGCGGCTGACGCCCGGACGCGGCCCGAATGACGGGGGGGCACGCGCCGCCTAGAATCCGCGTGGCCCGGGCGCGACCGGCGCCCTCCGCCTTCCCCAGCCCGAGGAGCCCGATGCAGTCCGTCCCCCTCCCGACGGGTCCCGCCGTGAATCGCCGGGACGCGACGCTGCTCTTCGCGGGCCGGTCGGTTCGGCTCTTCGCGTACGGCTTCCTGTCGATCGTGCTCGTGCTCTACCTCGCGCGCATCGGGCTCGGGGGCCCGGCGATCGGCCTGCTCCTCACGATGACGCTGCTCGGGGACGCCGGGATCTCGCTCTGGATCACGACACGGGCCGATCGCGCCGGTCGCCGCCGGATGCTCCTCGTCGGAGCGGGCCTGATGGTGGCAGGCGGCGCGGCGTTCCTCGCCACGCGCCGGCCGGAGCTGCTCATTCTCGCCGCGATCGTCGGGGTGATCAGCCCGAGCGGGAAGGAGGTCGGCCCGTTCCTCTCGATCGAACAGGCGGCCCTGTCGCAGCTCGTCTCCGACGGACAGCGCACCCGCGTGTTCGCCTGGTACAACCTCGCCGGGTCCATGGCCACGGCCCTCGGCGCACTCGCCGGCGGCTGGCTCACGCAGGCCGCGAACCGGGCCGGCTTCTCGGACCTCGCGGCGTACCGCTTCCTGCTCGCGGGCTACGCCGGCGCCGGGCTCGCGCTCGCGACGATCTTCGCGGGACTCTCCCCGGGCGTCGAGACCCCGCCCGCGACGGACGCGCGGACGCTCCGCGCGCGGTTGGGCCTCCATCGCTCCCGCGGCATCGTCACCCGGCTCGCCGCGCTCTTCACCCTGGACGCGTTCGCGGGCGGCTTTGTGCTCCAGAGCGTGATGGCCTACTGGTTCCATGTGCGCTTCGGCGCGAGCCCGGCGGCGCTGGGGAACCTCTTCTTCGGCGCAAACCTCCTCGCCGCGGTCTCGGCGCTGCTGGCCCACCGCATCGCCGCGCGCATCGGGCTCGTGAACACCATGGTCTTTACGCACCTGCCGTCCAACGTGCTGCTGATCCTCGTGCCGTTGATGCCCACGATGGCCGGCGCGATGACGGTGCTGCTCGCGCGGTTCGCGATCTCGCAGATGGACGTGCCGACGAGGCAGTCCTACACGATGGCGGTGGTGGCCCCGGACGAGCGGGCGGCTGCGGGCGGCGTGACCGCGATCGCCCGGTCGCTCGGGGCCGGCGCGGCCCCCGCGGTCGGCGCCGCCTTCCTGCTCTCGGGTGGCGGGGCGCCGTTCTTCGTCGCCGGCGGACTCAAGATCGCCTACGACCTGCTCCTCTATCGCGCCTTCCGGCGGATCCGCGCACCCGGCGACCCGGCCAAGGGCTGACACCGGGGCTCGAGCGGGCCTTGCGGGAAATCCGCCCGCCGGCCGCGTGCGTGCCCCGCGGAATGGAAACCGCTCCGTGACCTGCGCTACCTTCCGCAGATGTCCTTGAGTTCCGGCACGCGTCTTGGATCGTGCGAGATCGTCGGCCCGCTCGGCGCCGGCGGGATGGGCGAGGTGTACCGCGCCAGGGACCTGAGTCTCGGGCGCGAGGTCGCGGTCAAGGTTCTCCCGTCCTTCCTGTCGCGAGACGGGCACTGGCTCGAGCGGTTCCGTCGCGAGGCCCGCACGCTCGCATCGCTCAACCACCCGAACATCGTCGCCATCCACTCGGTCGAGGAGACCGAGTCCGGCCCGGTGCTCGTGATGGAGCTGGTCGAGGGACGGCCGCTCTCGCGCGAGCTCGTTCCCGGCGGGCTTCCCCCGGCACGCGTCCTCGAGCTGGGGGCCACGATCGCGGGGGCCCTCGGAGCCGCTCACGAGCGCGGCATCGTGCACCGCGATCTCAAGCCCGACAACGTCATGCTCGGCGAAGACGGGCGGCTGCGCTTGCTGGACTTCGGGCTCGCCGCCTCGCTGCCGGCGGCGGCGCCGGCGCCGACCGAGCCGGATTCGCCGACCGTCGCCGCCCCGGCCGACGCGACGCGGGCCGGGACGATTCTCGGGACCGTCGCGTACATGTCGCCCGAACAGGCGCAGGGTCACGCCCTCGACCCGCGCTCCGACGTCTTCTCGCTGGGCATCGTGCTCTACGAGCTGTCCACCGGTGCGCGGCCCTTCACGGGCTCGGACCAGGTGTCGATCCTCGCGGCCATCCTGCGGGCCACGCCGCCGCCCTGCGACGCACTGAACCCCGGAACGCCGGCGCGGCTCGCCGGGATCATCCAGCGCTGCCTCGAGAAGGACCCTGCCCGCAGGTTCGAGAACGCGCTTCAGGTGCAGGAGGCGCTCGCCTCCCTGAGCCGATGGGCCCACGAGGACGGCCCCGCCGAGCTGGGCCGGGTCGTGGAACGCATCCAGGGGCTCGAAGAGGGGCCGGAGGCCTGGGAGGCCTTCCAGCTGGCCCGTGAGATCGCCCGCATCGAGCCCGATCATCCGCAGCTCGAGCGCCTGAAGGCCTACTTCTCCCTGCCGGTGACCATCACCTCCACGCCGGCCGGCGCGGAGGCCTCGGTCCGCTATTACGGCGCCCCGGAGTCCGCGTGGACACCGATGGGCAGGACGCCGCTCGAGTCGGTGCCGTGGCCGAAGGGGTTTTCGCGCCTGAAGGTCGAGCTCGAAGGCCATCGCACGACCGAGGACGTGATCTGGAACATCGAGTTTCTCGGCACGGCGTACGACTACGCGCTCGCCCCGCTGGGCCGCTGGCCGGAGGAGATGGAGTACGTGCCCGCCGGGGAGTTCGACCTGTTCATGCCGGGCATCGACCACCTGGAAGCCGAGCCGACCGCCGCCTTCCTCATGGACCGCGACCCGGTGACGAACGCGGAGTACCGGCGCTTCGTGGACGCGGGGGGCTACCGGGACCCGAAGTACTGGCGCGAGCCGGTGACCGTGGACGGCCGCGAACTGGACTTCGCGGCAACGAGGAAGCTCTTCGTGGACGCCACGGGCCAGCCCGGCCCGGCCGGCTGGGAAGCCGGCACCTACGCCCCCGGGGAGGATCGGCTGCCGGTGACGGGCGTGAGCTGGTACGAGGCATCGGCCTACGCCGCCTGGGCGGAGAAGCTCCTGCCGACGATCTTCCACTGGAACCGCGTCGCGTTCACCTGCGCGAGCGCGCAGATCATCGCGAAGGCGAACCTCGCCGGGCGGGGGCTGCTCCCGGTCGGCTCCACGCACAGCGTGAACCGCTTCGGCGTCCGCGACCTCGCCGGGAACGTGCGCGAATGGGCGCGGAACGCCACGAGCGACGGCAAGCGCTTCCTGCTCGGCGGGGGATGGAACGACCCCGAGTACGCCTTCAACGACGCCTGGGCACAGCCCCCTCTCGACCGTTCGGCGACGAACGGCTTTCGCTGCATCCGCGCCGTCGAGCCCGAGCCCAACGCCGCCAGCCTCGGACGTGAGATCGACCTGCCCTTCCGCGATTTCCGCTCCGAGACCCCGGTGCCCGACAGCGTCTTCGAGTTCTTCCTGCGGCAGTTCCGCTACGACCCCTCGCCGCTCGCGGCCCGGATCGAGGCCGACGAGCCCACGGTCGTCGGACGCATGCAGACCGTCACGATGGCCGCGGCGTACGGCGGGGAGCGCCTGACCGCCTACGTGTTCCTGCCCGAGGGCGTCGGCTCCCGGCGGCAGGCCGTGGTGCTGTTCCCGGGCTCGAACGCGATCCACACCCGGGTCTTCAACCCGCTCGACGTCCGGCGCGTGGACTTCCTCGTGCGCGGAGGGCGGATGGTCGTGCTTCCCGTGCTCAAGGGGACGTACCACCGGGGGAGCGAGCTGCACTCGGACTACCCCGACGAGTCTGCGAGCTACCGCGACCACGTCATCGCATGGGCCCGGGACCTCGGCCGGACGATCGACTACCTCGAGACCCGTGATGACGTGGACGCGACGCGCATCGGCTACTTCGGACTCAGCTGGGGCGGCGCGATGGGCGCGATCATGCCGGCCATCGAGAAGCGGTTCCGCGCCTGCGTGCTCTACGTGGCCGGGCTGCTGTTCCAGCGGGCGTTGCCCGAGGCGGACGCGATCCAGTACATCACGCGCGTCACCCAGCCGACGCTCATGCTCAACGGCGAGCTGGACTTCTTCTTCCCGGTGGAGACCTCGCAGAAGCCGATGTTCGATCTTCTGGGCACGCCGCCGGAGGACAAGCGGCGGCTCACGTTTCCCGGCGGCCACTCCGTGCCGCGCGTCGAGACCATCAAGCAGACGCTCGCCTGGTTCGACCGCTACCTCGGGCCCGTAGAATAGGGCGCGGCCGCCGCGTCGCCACCTCCGGACGCCTCGAGCGGGAAGAACCGGCGCCGGAGCCACAGCGAGACGTTCACCAGCCCGATCAGCGCCGGCACCTCGACGAGCGGCCCGATGACGGCGGCGAACGCCGCGCCGTGGTCGATGCCGAACGTCGCGACCGCCACGGCGATCGCCAGCTCGAAGTTGTTCGACGCGGCCGTGAACGAGAGCGTCGCCGTTTCCGGGTACTTCGCCCCGGCGAGCCGGCTGAGGAAGAACGAGACGACGAACATCACCACGAAGTAGATGAGCAGGGGGATCGCGATCCTCAGGACGTCCAGCGGCAGCTGCACGATCTTCCCGCCCTTCAGCGAGAACATGACCACGATCGTGAAGAGCAGGGCGACCAGCGTGACCGGGCTGATCCTGGGAATGAAGTGCCGCTCGTACCACTCTCGGCCGCGCACGCGCAGCAGCGAGAAGCGCGTGAGCAGCCCGGCGAGGAACGGGATGCCCAGGTAGATGAAGACGCTGCGCGCGATCTCCCCGATCGTGATGTGCACGATGGTGCCCCGGAGCCCGAACCACCCGGGTGCGAGCGTGATGAAGAACCAGGCATAGACGGAGAAGAACAGCACCTGGAAGACCGAGTTGAACGCCACGAGGCCGGCGCAGTACTCCGGGTCTCCCTTCGCGAGATCGTTCCACACGATGACCATCGCGATGCAGCGTGCGAGCCCGATCAGGATGAGGCCGACCATGTACTCCGGCCGATCGCGCAGGAACAGCACGGCCAGCGCGAACATCAGCACCGGCCCCACGACCCAGTTCTGCACCAGCGAGAGGAGGAGGACCCGCCGGTTGCGGAACACCCGGCCCATCTCCTCGTAGCGCACCTTCGCCAGCGG
>CAZPVG010000065.1:0-25047 GCA_964589945.1 uncultured bacterium | reverse complement strand
GGCGCCCCTGCAGGGCGCCGCGTTCACTGCCACCAACACTCTGCGCCGCACAATCTTCGGCTTTGCAGTCCAGACCGCCGGGTCGCCTACCCCTTCCCTCCCGCCTTCTGCAGCCGCTTCACCAGCTCGGCGGCGTTCACGAAGCCCTCGACGCGCGCGTCGCGCACCTCGGTGCCGTCGGGGCGCAGGAAGACGATCGTGGGGACGCC
The DNA here is from genome assembly GCA_964589945.1 of uncultured bacterium. Taxonomy (GTDB): domain Bacteria; phylum Eisenbacteria; class RBG-16-71-46; order RBG-16-71-46; family RBG-16-71-46; genus CAIXRL01. The sequence continues at coordinate 24,838 of CAZPVG010000065.1, read as the reverse complement.
CCTCACGCCGTACTTCTCGCTGCGCGCTTTCACCTCCGGCGAGCCCGCGTTCGTGAGGTCCACCTTGTAGGCGTCGAAGCCCTTCGCGGCGGCGACGACCTTCGGGTTCGGGAACGTCTGCAGCTCGAGCTCGTGGCAGGGCACGCACCAGTCGGCGGCGAAATCGAGCATCACGCCGCGCCCGCCGGCGAGGCTGGCCGCCACGGCGGAGTCTTCGTAGGGCCGGAACGGGATCGAGCGCGAGGGCGCGATCGTGGTCACGATCATCAGCCACACGCCGCCGATCACGGCGAGCGTCCCGGCGACGTTCTTCATGAGCTTGAAGCCCCGGCGGGCGTTCGCGCTCTTCTCCATGAAGCCCAGGTAGAGCCCGCCCAGCACGAGCGCGGTGGGCAGCAGGTACGGCGCCTGCTTCGGCACCAGGCCGATGAGCACGTAGTTCAGGCCGAGCGTCGCCAGGATGACGCCGAAGAGCTTCTTCACCCACTCCATCCACTCGCCCGAGCGGGGCAGGCTCTGGAGCAGCCCCGAGAACGTCGCGAGGAACAGGTACGGGAACCCGAGCCCGATCGCGAGCGCGAACATGGACGCGAACCCGAACGCCGCGTCGCCACGCTGGGCGAGGATCGCGAGCAGCGCCACGACGAACGGACCGACGCAGGGCGCGGCGACGATGCCGACGAACAGGCCCGAGACGAACAGGCCGGCCAGCGTGCCCGTGTTCGCGCCGCCGGCGCGGTCGAGCACCCAGGTGGGCGCCTGCATCTCGTAGACGCCGAACATCGAGAGCGAGAGCACGACGAGCAGCGCGCCGAGCACGACGTTGACCCACGGGTTCTGGAGCGCGGCGCCGAACAGCCCGCCGGTGAGCGCGGCAACGAGCCCGAGCACCGAGTAGGTCAGGACCAGACCGAGCACGTAGACGGTCGCGTTCGTGACGACCTTCGGGAGCGGCTCCTTGCGGCGCGCGCCGAAGATGGACACGGTGATGCCGAGCATCGGGAACACGCACGGCGTCAGGTTGAGCAGCAGGCCGCCCACGAAGAGGACGAAGAACCAGAAGAATCCGCCGCGCGCGAGCGCCTCCTGCAGCCGGCGCGCGGCCGTGTCGCCGGAGGCGGGCGCGCCGCCGGCGGGCGGCGCGGTCGCGAAGCCGGGCCCGGGCGCGGGCGTCTCCGCGACGGTGTCCGCGGCGGCCATCGCCGCGGCGTCGGCGCCGGCCGCGCCACCGGCGCCGCCGGTGACGGTGACCGCGACGGTGAACGGCACCGAGGCGGGCGCCAGGCAGACCTGGTCGTTGCAGCCCTGGTAGTTGACGGTCCCGTGCAGCACGTGCGCGCCGTCCACGGCCGTCCCGCCGGCCGAGAGGGGTACGGTGACCTCGGCGGTGCCGTCCCACACCCACAGCTCGGAATCCTCGAACGCGAACTTCTGCTTCTTCGGCGCCGGGTACTTCGGCGCGCCGGCGGTGATCCCGAACCCGGCCGTCACCGCGACCGTGGTCGGGATGTTGTACTCGAGCGCGGGCGGGTTCGCGTTGATGTGCCAGCCGGGCAGCACGACGAGCTTCACGGTGGTCGTCGCGGCGCCGCCGGGCGCGAGCGTCACGGGGCTCGCGGTGGCCTTCACGAGCGTGTTCGCGGCCGGGATGGCCGAAGCGGAGAGGCCGGCGTCGGCCGGGCCGGGCGAATCCTGCGCGAGCGCCGCCGGCGCGAGCAGCACCGGCACGAGCGCCATCCACCACCATCGCTTCATCACGGAGAGCCCCTTCATGCGCCCGCGGGCGCCGTTTCCTCGAGCTGCGCTGCGAAGTCCGCCGGCTCCGTCACGGGGAGCCGGCACGCCCGGTCGATGCACACGAATCCCGTCGCCCGCCCGCCGGTGGGCGCGAGCGAGGCGGTGAACGGCGCGACGCGTGCCACCGATTCGCGTGAGGCGTCGTCCACCACCAGCAGGTCGTCGAAGGGCCGGAAGCTCCCGCGCGCCGCCGCCAGCAGCGCGTCGCGCGCCGGCGAGGGTTCCCCGGCCACGACGATATGCCGCGCCGGGTGCGACGCGAGGTCCATGGCCACCAGCATGCGCGGCATGGCCCAGGCGTTCCCGGAAAGGCGCCGGGAATAGTAATCGAGGACCCGGCCGGCCTTCACCCGCCAGTCCTCACGCTCTGAGAGCGCCGCCAGGCGCACGAGATTCTCCGCAGCGACGGAATTCCCGGCCATTTCCGCGCCGTCGAAGCCGTCCTTCATGCGCACGCGCACGGAGGCGTCGCCGGAAGGGCTCTCGAAGAAGGCGCCGTCCGCCTCGTCCCAGAAACGGGCGACCTGGCTCTCCGTGACCGCGACCGCGCGCTCGAGCCAGAGCGGGTCGAACGTGGCGCCGTAGAGCTCGAGCAGGCCCCGGACGACGTACGCGTGGTCGTCGAGCTGCCCCTCGCCCCCGGCCTCGCCGTCGCGCCATCGGCGGCGCAGCGCGCCGGTCGCGGGGTCGCGCAGGCGCTCCCACACGAACGTCGCCGCCCTCTCCGCGGCGGCGGCCAGCGCGGGATCGCCCAGCACGCGCGCGCCGCGCGCGCAGGCGGCGATCGCGAGCCCGTTCCACGCCGCGACGACCTTGTCGTCCCGCGAGGGCCGCGGGCGCTGCGATCGCGCGGCGAGCAGCCGCGCGCGCGCGAACGCCAGCCGGCGCTCCGCCTCGGCGGGCGTGAGCCGGAACGCCTGCGCGGTGCGCTCGATCGGTTGCGCCTCGTGGAGCACGGTGGTTCCCCGCTCGAAGTTGCCCTGCGGCGTCACGCCATAGCGGTGACCGAAGAGCCTCGCGTCCTCCGCGCCGAGCACGTCGGCGAGCTGCGCGGGCGTCCAGACGTAGAAGAGCCCTTCGTGCCCCTCGCTGTCGGCGTCCTCGGCGGACCAGAACGCGCCCTCGGGGCTCGTGAGGTCGCGCGCGAGGTATTCGAACACGCCGCGCGCGGTGGCCGCGTAGGCGGGCTCGCCGGTGGCGGCGTGCGCTTCGAGGTACGCGTCGGCGATCAGCGCCTGATCGTAGAGCATCTTCTCGAAGTGCGGCACGAGCCAGCGCGCGTCGGTCGAATAGCGGTGGAATCCCCCGCCGAGGTGGTCGTGGATGCCGCCGGCGCGCATCGCGTCGAGTTGCCGGCGCACCATCGCGAGGCCGCGCGCCCGCTCGCGGGGCGAGCGCGCCCAGCGCCTCAGCAGGAACGAGAGGTTCACGGTCGAGGGGAACTTGGGTGCGTTCCCGAACCCCCCGTTCGACTCGTCGTGCGAGCGCTCGAGTGCGGCCTCGCAGTCGCGGGCGAGGTCCTCGTAGTCCACGGCGTCGCGCCCGGTCTCGCCGATGGCCTCGATCGCGGCGAGCACGCGCGCGCCCTGGTCCACGAGCGCGGCGCGGTCGGCGGTCCAGGCCGCGTGGACGCGCGGCAGCAGCTCGACCAGGCCGGGCCGCGCGCCGATCCCGCGCGGCGGGAAGTACGTGCCGCCGAAGAAGGGCTCGAGGTCGGGTGTCAGGAACACGTTGAGCGGCCACCCGCCGCCGAGGCCCAGGGCCTGCATCGAGGTCATGTAGACGCGGTCCACGTCCGGCCGTTCCTCGCGGTCCACCTTCACGCACACGAAGTGCCGGTTGAGCAGCTCGGCGACCTCCGGGTCCTCGAACGACTCGCGCTCCATGACGTGACACCAGTGGCAGGTCGAGTAGCCGATCGAGAGGAACAGCGGCCGGTCCTCGGCCCGGGCGCGCGCGAACGCCTCCTCGCCCCACGGGTACCAGTCCACGGGGTTGTGGGCGTGCTGCAGCAGGTAGGGGCTCTTCTCGCGGGCCAGCCGGTTGGGAACGGACATGGTCGGAAAGTATTACCTGCGGGCTCGCGCCGGGAATGTCAGGATTCTGGGCTTTCGGGGAGGGCGGGGGTGGAAGCGCGGCGGCGCCGCGCGGCCCTGCGGACAGGCGTCCGGCGCGGGACGAGCGGGGCCGCGCGACGGCCCTACAGCGCCCGCGGCGAGCGTTCGCCGATCAGGTTGCCGAGCCGCCAGGCGCCCGCCAGCAGGACGGCGAAGAGCGGGACCACGGCGCACAGGACGCCGGCGAGCGTGAGCTCGTGCGCGAGGCCGGTCGCGGGCAGCGGGGCCGCGAGCCGGTCCACGAGCCGCGCGGCGGGCGCCGCGGCGGCCGTGGCGGCCGTGGCCATGCGCTGCGGGTCGAAGCCGTAGGCGGCGGCGACGCCGAGCAGCGCCGCGGCGAACGCGGCGGCCGCCGCGATGGGCGGTGTGGCGAACGCGGCGAGCGTGGCGCGCGCGATCTCCGAAGGCGCGACGCGCGACTGCGGAGCCAGCTCGACGCGGGCCATGAGCCGGTCCACGAATCCCGGCGACGCGGGTTCGTCCGCCTCGCGGAAGTCCGCGAGCAGCGCGGCTTCGAGGGCGACGGTGCGCTCGAGCGTGTCGCGGCAGGCCGCGCAGCCTTCGGCGTGCGCGCGGGCCGCGGCGTCGAGACTCGCGACATCGCCGGTGTCGAGGCGTTCCTGGAACTCGAGGCAGTTCATCGGGTCTCCTCCCCGGCGCGCGACCAGGCGGACCTCAGGGCGGCGCGCGCGCGGTGCAGGTGGGTCTTCAGCGTGTTCTCGTTGGTGCCGAGGACGCGGGCCGCCTCCTCGACGGAGCGGTCCTCGAAATAGAAGAGCGTGATCGCGGCCCTCTGCATCGGGGGCAGCGCGTCCACGAGCCGCCGGACGCGTGCGTGGCCGGGGCCGCCTTCCTCCGGGCGGGCCGAGGCCTCGTCGGGCCACGACGGGGCCGCCTGCTCGTGCCGGCGGCGGGCGCGGATCGAGTCGAGCCGGTCGAGCGCGCGGCGCACGACGATCCGGTGCAGCCAGGTGCCGAAGCGCGACTCCTCGCGGAAGCCGGGGAGCGCGGTCCATGCCTTGAGGAACGCGTCCTGTGCGACCTCCTCGGCCTCGGCGGCGTCGCGCACGACCCGCCGGGCGAGGGCGAGCGCGCGGGCGTGGTGCCGTTCGACCAGCACCCGGAACGCCGCGGCGTCGCCGCGGCGCGCCTGCGCGACCAGTGCGCGCTCGCCGTCCTCGCGCACGGCCGCCGGGTCGTCGCCGGCCGCGGGCAGGGCGGCCGCCGGGTCGAAGGTCGTCGTGATGGCCATCACGTCTCTTGGACGGACGCGGGCGGCGCGAGGTTTCACCCCGGCCGGCAGCCGCACGGGGCCGGACTCGCCCGCGCCCCGGTCCCGGCTCCGGGCGAGGACGGCTGAAACCCGGCCCGGCCCCGCGTCCGTCCAAGGGGGCGAAACGGAAACGCGGCCGGCGGCGAAGGCCCCGGCGGGACCTGGGCGGAAGGAGAGCGACATGAGCGGCGAAGATATCGGGATGGTGGTCGTGATGGGAGGCATCCTTCTCGGGGCGACCGCGATTCTCGGCGGGATCGTGACGGGAATCGTGAAGGGCTACCAGCGGCAGCGCATGGTCGAGCTGGCCCAGCGCGAGCGCATCGCGCTGATCGAGCGGGGCGCCGACCCGGACAAGCTGCCGCCGCTGACCGAGAGCGCGCTGGTCGCGGCGATGGGGCAGGGCATCGGCGACGAGCGCATCCTCGCCGGGCGCCGCCGCCAGGGCCTCACCATCGCGGGGCTGATCTTCACGTTCTTCGGGCTCGCCCTCGGCCTGATGCTCGGGCTGCTCGCGGGCGACCACGTCTGGTCCGTGGGCGGGCTGCCCACGTCCATCGGCCTCGCGCTGCTGGTCGGCGCCCGCGCCGTGAACCCGCCGCCGCAGGGGTGACGCTTCACCGCACGCAAAGCGGGCCGGGCTCTCGCCCGGCCCGTTCGCGTTTCCAGGGGCTTTCCCGGTGACAAGGACAGCGTGTGACCGCTTCCCCCTGCCGTCAACACACGCACTTGTGAATTCCCGGCGGCCGGCCCGAGGCCCCCGGCCGGCACTCAGAAGAGAAACGGCACGAAGCGCTTCGTCCGCCGCGCGTACTCGTCCCAGCCCGGGATCTTCTCGCGCAGCAACGGCTCCTCGGTCGCGACGCGGCCCCAGACCGCGACACCAACTGCGAGCGCGATCGCAACCGTGTCGGGCGCGAAGTGGCGCAGCACCGCGGGCAGGATGACGAGCTGGCCCGCCGAGTACATCGGGTGGCGGATCCAGCGGTAGGGCCCCGTGGCAACGAGGTTCGGCGCGCGCGGCTCCGGGTGCGTACTGAACTGGCCGCGCGGGAACGCGACCCAGGCCCACATGAGCACCACGAACGCGAGGGCCTGCGTCGCGATCACCCACGGCGCGCGGGAGAGCAGGTGCCCGGTCGCGAGCAGGTACAGCACGGCCGCGACCTGCACGACCGACGCCGTGTTCGAGAGCAGCCTCGCGACGCGCCTCAGGCTCATCGCCCGCGCCCGCGGCGCGTGGCGCCCCACTCCTTCGTCACGCGCGCGCGCCGGATGCGGTCCAGGCCCGGGAACGCGTGGTCGAGCCAGGCGCCGCCGCCGATCGAGAGCGAGTCGCTCTCGATCGGCGCGTTGCCGTACTTCGACTCGAGCCGGTCCAGCACGTCGAGGCCCTGCCCCACCTCGGCGATGCTCGGGAAGCCGGTGACGCCGAGGTAGCGCACCGTGTCGAGCGCCGTCGCCGCGTTGGTCGTGATCGCGAGCTCGACGCTGCGCGTGTTCGGCCCGCCGCGTGCGAAGCACACCGAGCCGCGGCGGTGCGGCCGCACGACCGGCTCGTCGGGGATCGTGTCGCGCTCCCAGGCGTGGATCGCGGCCGTGTCGTTCGCCGAGCCGAACTGCACGACGAGCCCGCCCGGCGCGCTCTTCGTGGGGCCGACGCGGTAGATCACGAGTCCGTCGTAGTAGCCGCCCTTCACGAGCCGGTAGAGCCGGTCCACGCCGCGCGGCCCCCACGCGCGCACCGCCTGCATCGTGAATGCGCCCTTCGTGGTCGTGAACTCCGCGAGGAAGCTGTCGGGCGCCGCCGAGTCCGGCGGCAGCTCCGAGGGCAGCGGCGCGCGCCCGCGCGGCGAGGCCGCCAGCGCGAGAACGAACAGCGCCAGCGCGACGAGCCGCGCCGGTCCGCGCCCGGGTGCCTTCGGCGTCCCGATGGCCTACTTCCCCTTCCCTTCGAGCGCCGCCGCCGCGCGGTCGAGCGCGGCCGCGGTGGGCGCCATGCCCGCCGCCCAGTCCTTCGGGCTCGCGTCCAGCAGTGCCTGGCCGAGCCGGGGCAGCGGCACCGCCGCGTAGCCCGTGTTGAGTCCGGGCGCGTACAGCTCGTGGCGGAACCACGTGCGGCCCGGCAGCCCGGGGCCGAGCAGCCCGCGCTCGGCCCGCATCAGCGAGGCGTTCACCGCGTCGGCACCGCCCGCCGGCCAGCCGCCGCCCGCGAGACCCGCGTCGGCCGCGCGCTCGAGCGCCGTCGCCGCGTCCTGCAATCGGGTCGCGGCCGCGCGCACGATCCCGGTCGTCTTCGCGAACTGGAGCGAGTCCGGGCGGCCCGCGCCGGCGTCTTCGGCCCGGTCCTCGAGTGAGCGCAGCTCGTCGAGCGCGAAGCGCGCCTCGTCCGAGTAGCGCAGCGGCAGCACGTTGGCCTCGGCGAGCCGCAGCCCGATCCGCGCCCACAGGTCGGTCGCCGCGACGTGGAAGACGAAGCCCGGGTCCACGATGCGATCCATGTATTCGAAGTCGTCGTACATCGCGTGGTAGTTGCCGCCCACGCCGCCGAAACCGAAGTTGAGCGACGGCACGCCGAGATGGTCGGTGAACACCGTGTAGTCCGAGCCGCTGCCGAGCGCGCCGAGGTTCCACTCGAACGGCCGCCCGGGCTCGCCGCGCAGCCGCCGCTCGCGGTTGTCGGCCGCCCAGGCCGCGCGCCCCGAGCCCCACGCCTCGTCCACGGCCACGTTCCACAGCGGGCGGTTGTGGCCCGGGTCGCGCACGTCGCGCATCGCCTCGGCCACGAGGTCGCGCAGCGCGTGGCAGCCGCCCGCGCGGAATTCGTGCCCCGAGACCGCCGTGTCCACGTTGAGGTAGGCGACCGCGTTCGCCGACAGCTCGTCGGCGTGCGCCTCTCCGAACTCGGTCGAACCGAGCAGGCCGTATTCCTCGCCATCCCACGAGCACAGCTCGATCGTGCGGCGCGGCCGCCAGCCGTCCTTCGCGAGCGCGCCGATCGAGCGCCCCAGCTCGAGCAGGCAGATCGTGCCGCTGTTCGGGTCGAGCGCGCCGTAGGTCCAGGCGTCGCGGTGGTTGCCGAGGATCACCTGCTGCTCGGGGTGCTCGCGGCCCTTCAGCGTCGCGACCACGTTCCAGATCGGCCGCACCGCGTAGTCCTGCTCGCTCTCCAGGTGCACCTTCGCGCCGCCGGGGCCGACGTGGTAGCGGAACGGCAGCCCGCCCTGCCAGCCTTTCGGCGCCTCGGGACCGTCGATCGCGACCAGGATCTTGCGCGCCTCGCCGTAGGAGATCGGCAGCGACGGGATGCCCGGAATCCCGACGGCCCTGTCGCCGGGAAGGCGCCGCCCGTTCGCCGTGGACGCCCACCCCGGCGTCGTCGGGTCGCCGGGACCCTCCGAGAGGAACTGCACGCTGCCGCGCTGCAGGCCGTCGGCGGGACGGCCCTGGCCGCGCGGGTAGGGGTCGGCCACGTCGTAGCCGTCGTCCGCCGGGTCGCTGTAGAGGATCACCGCCGCGAGGCCGGCGTTCTCGGCGTTCCGGACCTTGAGGCCGCGGAAGATCCTCCCGTAGCGCACGAGCGCGATGCGCCCTTCGAGCTCGACTCCCATCGCGCGCAGCTTCGCGAAGTCGCCCACGTCGCCGTAGTTCGCGTACACGACCTGGCCGGTGGCCTCGCCCGAGGCGCTGTAGCCGTTGAACGCGTCGAACACGTCCGCGTCGTGCGAGTCCTTGTCGTGCGGGATCCCCTTCTCGCGCACCGCGAGCGTCTCGGCCACGGGCTCGATCAGCTCGAGCCGCGAGACCTTCGGGTAGTTGAGCCACACCGGAACCGCCTCGATGCGTGTCTCCCAGCCGTACGCGGCCAGGCGCTGGCGCACGTACTCGGCCGTCGCGCGGTCGGCGGGCGTGCCGGCGACGTGCGGCTCCTCGGTGAGGAGCCGCAGGTGGCGGCGCAGCGAGTCGGGCCTGATCGTGTCCGCGACGCGGGATTCGCGCGCGAGCTCGGCGTCGATCGCCGAGGGTGCGAAACCCGTGAGGCCGTCGGGGGCCCTGAGCCCCGCCGGCGCGGGCTCGGCGACGCCCATCAGGGGATGGGGCTCCGCGGCGGCCACGGCACGGGCGGGACCGCAGAACAGGAACGCGGCGAGGAGTGGCGCGAGCGCGCGGTGGACGGCGTGCGGCATGGGGGGAGCTCCCGGAAGGGTTCGGACTCGTGTGGGGGGGCCTGCGGGCCCCGAGAGAATAGGGGGCTCGCGCGCGCGGTCAACGGGTTCGTGCCGGCGGCCCGCCCCGCCTACGTTCCGCCCGCGCCCGGGGCGGTCGTCGCGGCCCGCGCGGGCGCGGGCTTCTTCGCCAGCGCGACCACGACGCCCGCGGCGATGACCGTGAGGGCGCCGAGCGCCTGGTTCCACGCGGGCGGGCGGGCGAAGAGCACGACCTCGAAGAGGTACGTGAACACGATGCCCATGTAGCCGAACGCGGCGAGGCGGGAGGCCTCGGCGCGCGCGTAGGCGCGGCCCACGAAGACCTGGCCGAGGCCGCCCGAGAGCGCGGCCAGCGCGAGCGGCACGTACGCGGTCGCGTGCACCGGGCGCAGGCTCGGCAGCGCGATGAGCAGCATCGTGACGCCGGCGAAGAGCGACATGTGGAGCGCGATCGCCTCGCTGCTCTCGTGCGGCCCGATGTGCCGCAGGCGCAGCAGCGCGAGCGCGTAGCTGAAGCCGCCGAGGAGCACCAGCGCGCCGATCGCGCCGCTCCGCCCGAAGTCGGCGCCCATCAGCACCGCGACGCCCACGAAGCCGCCGACCACGCCGGCCCACACGGCGCGACCGACGCGCTCGTGGAGGATCGGGCCCGAGAGGATCGCCACCCAGAACGGCGACGTGGCGTAGAGCGTCGTCGCGTCGCCGACCGAGATGCGGTTCTCCCCGAGCGCGTAGAAGAGCGTCAGCGCCCCGCCGGTGCCGAACGCGGCGCGCAGCCACGTGTTCTTGCGGTCGGTGACGCCGAGCCGCTTGCGGTTCACCCTCGCCGAGAGGATCGCGACGATCGCGCCGCCGAAGAAGCGTGCGGCGCCGATCTCGGCCCACGGCAGGTCCACGGCACCCGCACGCGTGGCGACGCGCATGACGGCGAACGAGAGCTCGGAGAGCGCGAGCCAGAAGAGTCCGGAGCGGTGCAGGCCCTTCATGGCGCGCGGCGTCGCGGCGTCCGCGCGCGGCGCCCGCGGGCGGTCACGCGGACGCCGGCGCGCTCGCGCCGACGTCCAGCCAGTTCACGCGTTCGCGGTACAGCTCGGGATCGAGCTGCTTCAGGTCCATGTACCGTCCGCGGTGGCAGGTCACGAGGATCACCTGGTGCCCGCCGCCGAACGCCTCGATCAGGGTGCGCATGCCCGCCTGCAGGCGCCCGTCGTCGCTCGTCGCGAAGGCGTCGTCGAGCAGGATCGGGAGCGGCTCGCCGCCGCGCGAGAGGAACTCGCTCACCGCGAGTCGCACCGCGAGGTAGAGCTGGTCGCGCGCGCCGGTCGAGAGCTGCAGGTGCGCCTTGCCGCGGGAGACCGGGGGGCCGCCCTCGAGCTGGATGGAGAAGTCGAGGTCCTCGCCGAAGCGGATCTGGTCCACGCGCGTCCCGAAGGACTCGAGCAGCTCGCCGACGCGCGTGTTGAGGAAGTCCGCCCACTTGCGGTGCGTGTCCAGCGCCACCTTCTGGATCGTCGCGCGGGCGGTCTCGACGCTCTCCTTGAACGCCTTCGCGGCGGCGTGCGCGCGGGTGAGCCGGTCGATCTGCGCCTCAAGCTCGGGGCGCAGTTGCGTGTGCCGGCGCCAGACCTCCTCGACCTCGAGCCGCAGGTTGGCGCGGTGCTGCTGGGTCTCCTCGAGCCGGGCGCGGCACTGCTTCGCCTCGACCTCGATCTCGTCGGGCAGTCGCGGCGTCGTGATGTGCTCGCGGCCGGCCTCGAGCATCGAGATGCGCTGGCGGCGCTGGTCGATCTCCACGTCCGGCAGGAGCCGCTTGCGCGCATAGGGGATCAGCTCCTCGACGAGCATCGTCCAGCGCGAGCGGCCCTCGGCGCGGCGCGCGAGCTCGTCCACCTGCTCCGCCCAGGGGCGCGCGGGATCGTAGGTGAGGCCGGCGCTCTGCAGGATGCGCACCGCGCGCTCGCGCAGGCCGGCGACCGCCGCCTCGTCCACCCGTTTCTCGCGCTCGACCATCTCCCAGTTGCGGTCGAGCTGCTCGAGGCGCTTGCGCGCGTTGATCGCCTGCCGCGCCTCGTAGGCGACCTTCTCGAGCTGCTCGGGGCTCGGCGGGTCGTCCGAAGTCGAGCGCAGCAGGCGCCTCGCCTCCGCGATCACGTTCTCCCGCTGCGTCTCGGCCGCGGTGAGCTGCTCCTGCGCACGGAGCAGCGGGCCGCTGTCGTCCAGAAGGCGCGCGTACTCGCCCCAGTGGCGCATGAGGTCGATCGAGTCGCGGTAACCCATGACCCGCGCCATCTCGGCCAGGCCCGCCTCGTTCTCGGCCCGCCGCGTGCGCAGCTCGTTCAGCCGGCGCTGCGCCTCCGCGAGCCGCTTGAGCGCGCTGTCGCGCTCGCCCGCCTGCGCGCGGCCGCCGATGGCCAGCAGGACGCCGCCCGCCGCGGCCACGATGCCGCCGACACCGAGCAGCGTCGCCCACAGCACCGGCGGTGTCCGGAGCGCGAGCGTCACGGCGCCGGCGATCGCGGCGCCGAGGCCGAGCGCGAGCGCGAACCAGCCGGGAACTCGCCGCGCGCTGCGCGTCGCGTCGAGCGCCCGCAGCGACTCGGTCGCGCCGGTCCGCTCCTGCTCGAGTCCCGCGACCTCGGTCTGGAAGGCGAGGTTCGACTCGGACTGCTGGCGGAGCAGCCGCTGCTGCGCCTCCGGCATCGACCCGAAACGCGCGCTCAGGAACTGGATGCGCTCCGGGTCGTAGCCCTGCGAGGCGAGCTGGTCGCGGAGCACGAACACCTGCTGGCGCTGGTGCGAGTCCTCGACGCCCACGCGCCGCAGCTCCACCGCCAGCGCGTCGCAGCGGCGCGCGTCCTCCTCGGAGTAGTTGTCGTAGTCGCGCCGGTCGGCGAGCATCGCCTCGATGTCCTCGCGCTCGGCACGCCATTCCTCGCGGCGCCGTGATTCGAACGTCTCGAGGTTGCGCTGCCCCTCCTCGAAGCGGGCCACCGTCTCGCGCAGCTCCGTCTCGATGTTCGCCGGCATCTGCGCCGCCGCCTCGAGCTCCGCGGCCTCGGTCTCGAGGCGCTGCAGCTCCTCGCGGGCGTGGTCGTTCTCCTCGAGCTGGCGGCGGACCTCCGCGGCCATGCCCGCGTGGCGTTCGGCCTCGAGGCGCCGGAGCTGGTCCTTGAGCGCGTTTTCCTCGTCGGTCAGCGCCGCGAGCGACTCGAGCGGGACCTGCGCCAGCACGAGCTGGTGGTCCAGGTCGTGCAGCTCGGTCTCGGCGAGCTGGCGCTTGGCCGCGAGTCGGTCAATGGCCGTGTCCACCGTGAGCGTCGAGTCCAGCTCGGGCGACTCGTAGCGGCGGAGCGCCTCCTCCAGCACGCGCATCGCCTCGGAGGCATTCGTGTCGCCGATGTGCGTGTCGGCGGCGTTCTCGAGCCGCGCGCGCAGCGTCGAGCCGCGCCGGGCCTTCTCGTCCCCGGGCACGACGCCGTCCACGTCGCCCTGCCGCAGGAACGCGCACTTCTCGAATTCGGTCGCGTCCACCCCGAGCAGCTTGCGGCCGACCGGGTACTGGTCCTTGCCCTCGAGGAAGTCCGCCGTCACCTCGTTGCCGCCGCCGTCGTAGACGGCGACCGTGCCGCGGTCGAAGTCGCGGTGGATACGGTAGCGCCGTCCGAGCACGTCGAGGTCGAGCTCGACGCGATACGCCGCGGTGTTCCAGGGCCGCCAGCGCTCGAGCGGCGTGAGCACGCGGTGCGAACGCTTGTCGTCCTCGAGGCCGTACAGGGCCGCCACGATGGCCGCGAGCAGCGAGGTCTTGCCGCGTTCGTTGTCATCCACAACGAGGTTGGTCTTCACCGTCGAGAACGACCACTCCCCGCGCAGGGGGCCGAAGCCGTCCACCTTGAGCCGGAGGATCTTCATCGCGCGACCTCGTCCCACGCGGGCGAGACCTCGCGCAGCTTGAACGCGTCGAGCCCGTGGTAGAGCGCGTGCTCGAGCGTCGCGCGACGCGCCTCGTCGGTCTCGGCATCGATCCGCTCGAGCAGGTCGCGGGCGAACCGCTCCTCCGTCGTCTTCGGCTCGCGCGCCCGGTAGGAGGCCAGGTCGTAGTCAGGCCGCATGTCCCTCGTGTCGAAGCGCATGTAGAACGCCCGTTCGCGCAGCTCGGGGCCCGGCGACGACCACCGAACGCCCAGGCCGAGCCGGCCGGAGAGCCGCACCGACGCGAAGTCCAGCTCGCCCGCGCCCGCGAGATCGAGAGCCTTCATCACACGGCGGTCGATCGCCTCGGGGCTCGGCGAGCCGGTCACGTCCACGGCGAGGTCGTAGACGCGCCGGCGGTCCAGCTCGATGGGCTCGACCTCGATGAACGGCATCCGGTGCCCGTACTCGATGCGCACCTCGACCGCGCCGTGAATGCCGGATTCCGTCAGGTCGAGCGCGACGCCCGAGCCCGCGTAGGCGAGCCGCGCCCCGGCGGAGTTCACGCCCTCGGTGAGCGGCTGCTCGATCCGCGAGAGCGTGTGGTAGTGGCCGACCGCGTGGTAGACGAACGGCGAGGCCGCGACCTCGTCGTCCGAGAACGGGGCGGTGATTTTCTGGCCGGGCGGGCACGAGCCCTCGCGCGAGCCGTGGAAGACGGCGACTTCGAAGCCGAGCGGGCTGGTGCCGCCGACTTCGGCGAGCGCCTGCTTCGACAGCGGCCGCTCGGCGCTCTCGACGTTCGCCGCGAAGCAGCGCCCCCACACGCGCACGCCCTGGAGCCTCGGAACCGTCGCGACGGTCCAGCTCGGCGTGTCGAACACGTGCACGTGCGCCGGCCACGCGATGCCGCGCGCCTCGAGCAGTCGCTGGTTCCACGCCGCGTTCGTCGAGCTGGCCGGGTCGTGGTTGCCCGGCGAGATGAACACCGGGGGGCAGCCCGTCACCGAGAACGCCTTCACCGCGAACGTGAGCAGGCCCGCGTCCACGTTGACCGAATCGAAGAGGTCGCCCGGAACGAGGATCGCGTGCGCGCCCCGCTCGATCGCCTGGGAGACGGCCTGCTCGAGCGCGCGCTGCTGATCGCGGCGGCGATCCTCGCGGCGGTCGGCGGGCAGCCAGGCGAACGGCTTCCCGAGGTGCAGATCGGAAACCTGCAGGAAACGCGCGAGGGCCATGCGGCGTTGCCTCGTGTCGGTTCGGGTGGGCGGCCCGGGGCCTCCTGCCCCGGCGCTCGTGCAATACGGCGCAAGTTACCAAGCCGCATCGGGGTGGGGCAACGAAAGCGGGACCTCCGTCCCTTCCTCCGGCGCGGCTCCGGAGTTATCGGCGGAGCGCGGCCCTGCCTCAACGCCGGCGTTGCACGCCCGCCGGGGCTGCGGGCAGCCGCTCCGGCGCGGGCGGCACGGGCGTACACTCCGCACGTCCGGCCGTGGAGGCTCCCTTGCACCGACTGCAGGTACCCCGATGAAGCGCGCCCTGGTCACGAGGGCCCTGGTGATGCTGGCGGGGCTGGTCGTGATGGCCGCGGGCTGGCTCGCCGGCAACCGCCCCGTGCTCTACGCGGGGCTCTACGTCGTCCTCGCCGCGGCGCTCGACGCCGCGCTGCGGGTGCTGCCCCGGGAGTGACGACCGTGGACGCGCCCGCCCGGCCCTCCGGTCCCGTGCCGAAAGTCGCGCTGCTCGCGCTCGCCGCGTGCACGCTGCTCGCCCCGGCCGCGCTCGCCGCCGCGCCCGACACGAGCGCGCTGGTCCGCGTCGGCGCGCACCGGCTCTGGATGCGTCGCGCGGGCACGGGCACGCCCGTCGTCGTGATCGACGCCGGGCTCGGGGACGGGGCGGAGAAGGTGCGTGCGCTCCAGGACCGGCTCGCACGCGAAACGGCGGTCGTCGCCTACGACCGCGCCGGTTACGGGCGGAGCGAGCCCGGCCCGTTCCCGCGGGACGCGGGGCGCGAGGCCGACGAGCTTCGCGTGCTGCTCGACTCGGCGCGCGTGACGGGACCCGTGGTGCTCGTCGGACACTCGCTCGGCGCGCTGATCGTGCAGGTGTTCGCGAAGCGCTACCCGAAGCGAACCGCGGGGCTCGTGCTGCTCGATCCGCCGCCGCTGCCGTTCCTGCAGGGCCGGACGTACCCGGACCTGAAGCGCGTGGCGGAGGGCATGACGGCCCGGTGGCAGGCGCTGGCCGATTCGGGCGCGCGTTCACCGGACCCGCGCGAGCGGGGCCGGGCCGCGTTCTACGCCGCGATTGCCTCCGAGCACCACGAGATGTTCGGCGCGAGCGCGCGCCTCGCGGCCTCCGCCCGCTCGTTCGGCGACCGGCCGCTGGTGGTCATCGCCGCGGGCAGGGCGAACCCCGCATTCGGCGACGACGCCGGGGCGTTCCAGCGCGACTGGATCGCCCGGAGCCGCGCCCTGGCCGCGCGCTCGAAGCGCGCGCACTTCGTGCTCGCCGAGAAGGCCTCGCACCAGCTCTACACCGACGCCCCCGACCTCGTCGCGGACCGGATCCTCGGGGTCGTCCGCGAGGTGCGCGAGCGCCGGGCCCGACGTTAGGCTGCGCGGGGCCCCCCCGACGACCGCTCACCTGGAGGGACGCGTGACCGACCCGAAGGATTTCCCCTACGACACGCGGCTGGACGTGCTGCACGGCGCGCTCGAGACGATCGACGTGGGGAAGCTGGCCGCGGAGGCCCGCCACCCGTGGTTCAACCAGACGCTCTGCCGCGTGAACGATTCGGTCGTGCGGGCCGGCGTCGTGATAGGCGAGTATCACTGGCACCACCACGACGACGAGGACGAGTTCTTCTTCGTCGTCTCGGGCCGGCTGCTCGTGGACCTCGAGGACCGCACGGTGCCGCTCGACCCGGGGCAGGCGATCGTCGTCCCGAGGGGCGTCCGGCACCGGACGCGCGCGCCGGAGAAGACGGTGATCCTGATGGTCGAGACCGCCGGCATCATCCCCACCGGTTCCTGAACCGGGGGCACGCCGGACGTTTTTCCCCCGCCCCGCGCTCGTGCACACTGGGGCCATGCCGTCGTTCGAACACCTCCGCCTCACGACGCCGCGGCTCGAGCTGCGCCCCCACGAGCGGGCGGACGCCGCGGGCCTGTTTGCGATCTTCTCGGACCCGAACGTGATGCGCTACTGGAGCACGCCGCCGTGGCACTCCCCCGAGTCGGCGCTGCGCTTCCTCGAGCGGACCGGGAAGGCCATGGCGTCCGGCGAGTTCCTGCGGCTGGCGATCACGCGCGCCGACGACGGGGCGCTGCTCGGGACCTGCACGTACTTCAACCTCGTGCCGTCGTGCCGTCGTGCCGAAATCGGCTATGCACTCGCGCATTCGGCCTGGGGGCGCGGCTACATGCACGAGGCGCTCACCGCGCTGCTCGAACACGGGTTCTCCTCCATGAACCTGAACCGGGTCGAGGCCGACATCGACCCGCGCAACGCGGCTTCGGCCCGTACGCTCGGGCGGCTCGGCTTCGCGAAGGAGGGGCGGCTGCGCGAGCGCTGGATCGTGAACGACGAAGTCTCGGACTCGGACCTCTACGGCCTGCTGGCGTCGGACTGGCGGGCGCGTCCCGGCAACGGGAGGGAGACGAAATGACCGAGGTGGATCGCGAGCACGCGAGCAAGGTGCCCGCCGTCACGCTCGTCTTCTGGCTCATCAAGATCGCGGCCACGACGCTCGGCGAGACGGGCGGCGATGCGGTGTCCATGTCGCTCGGCCTGGGGTATCTGGTCGGCACGGCGATCTTCGCGGTCGTCTTCGCCGGGGCCGTGTGGGCGCAGATCCGGGCGAAACGGTTCCACCCGATGCTCTACTGGCTCACGATCATCGCCACGACGACGGTCGGCACGACGCTCGCGGACTTCGCCGACCGCTCGCTGCACATCGGCTACGCGGGCGGCAGCTCGCTCCTGCTCGTGCTGCTGCTCGGGTCGCTGTTCGTCTGGCACCGCGTGCTCGGGACCATCGCCGTGGACTCCGTTCGATCGCCGAGGTCCGAGATGTTCTACTGGCTCACGATCATGTTCTCGCAGACGCTCGGCACGGCGCTCGGCGACTGGACCTCCGATTCGGCGGGCTTCGGGTACGTCGGCGCGGCCGTGATCTTCCTGGCGCTGCTCGCCGTCGTCGGCTCGGGCTACTTCTGGACCAGGATCTCGCGCACGGCGCTCTTCTGGGCGGCGTTCATCCTCACGCGCCCCCTCGGCGCCGCGCTCGGCGACTTCCTCGACAAGCCCCGCGCCCTGGGCGGCCTGGCGCTCAGCCGCTTCGCCGCCTCGGCGGTGCTGGTCGGGTTCATCCTCGTGGCAGTCGTCGTCTTCCCGCAGCGGCCCGCGGAGCACGCGCATTGAGCCGGGCCGTCCGTCACGCGGCGGCCCTGGCGCTCGCCCTCTCGCTCGCGGGCGCGACGGCGCACGCGAAGCCGCTGCCGTGGCTGCGGGCGCAGACGCCGCACTTCTCGCTCTACGCGCGCGCCGACCGCGACTCGGTGACACGGCTCGCGCGGAACCTCGAGAGCATGTGCGAGATGCTCGAGGCGGAGGGCTTCGGCGTCCGGTCCGCCGAGCGGCAGCCCGTGACGATGGTCGCGATCCCCGACCGCCGGGACTTCGAGGCGAGCCTTCCGGTCCGCAACGGCAAGCGGGCCGCGATCTCCGGGCTCGCGCACAAGACGCCGTTCGGGACGTGGATCGGCTTCGCCGCCTACGACGAACGCGGACGCATGGTCGCCCACCACGAGCTGCTGCACACGATCGTGGACGCGGCGCTGGGCGGCGCGCCGCTCTGCCTCAACGAGGGCCTCGCCGAGTTCTACAGCACCTGGCGCGCCACGGCGCGCGGCGGGCACTACGGCGACCCGATCCCCTGGCACGTCTGGGAGCTGCGCTCGGCCGACCACCCCTTCACGCTCGACGAGCTGTTCGACGTCCGCCCGGACTCGCCCGTGTACCTGCGCGGGGGCGATCGGCTGAACCTCTTCTACGCCGAGTCCTGGGCGCTCGTGCACTACCTCATGCGGGTGGACGGCCGCTCGAAGCCGTTCCGCGAGATGGCGCTCGCGATCGCCACGGGCATGCCCCCGCGCCGCGCGTTTGCCAGGTCGTTCCCCGGCGAACGCTGGGACGAGGTCCCGAACCGGCTCGCGGCGTACGTGGGCCAGGACCGGCTGCCGTCGTGGGAGATGCGGCTCGACCGGCCGCTCGACCGGCTGCCGGTCGCGATCCGCGGCGCCACGCCCGCCGAGGTGGACGCGAACGTCGGCATGTGGCGGGTCCTCGAAAAGGGCGTGGACGCGCGCCGGACGCGCGCGCTGCTCGAGCGCGCGGCCGCCGGCGAAGGTGCGCGGGCGCTGGCCCTCGCGGGGCTCGGCGTGCTCGACCGACGCGAGAAGCGGCCGGCCGACGCGCTGCGCCGTTTCCGTGCGGCGGCCGCGACGCCGGGCGCCGGCGCGCTGGCGCTCTCGGTCGCCGGGGGCGGAATGCTGATGCAGGCGGCTTCGGAGGGCGCGCGCGACGAAGCGCTCGCAAGGGAGGCCCTCGGCGTGCTCGGGCGCAGCGTGACGCTCGATTCCACGGACGCAACGGCGCTCGGCTGGTACGGCCGGGCGGCGCTCGCGGCGGACCGCCTGACGCCGCGCGCGATGCGCGCGCTCGAGAAGGCGGCGACCGCGCTGCCGACCGACGGCGCCGTCGCGTCGGCGTGGGCCTCGGCGCTCAGCCACACCGGACAGTCGGCGCGGGCGCGGAGGGTCCTCGAGACGCACGGCGGCCTCGCGCAGGACCGCGGGCTGCGGGACGCGACGGGCGCGACGCTCGACTTCGACGCGTTCCGCGACTCGGCTTCGGCGCTCGCGAAGGCCGGCCGGTACGACGAGCTCCAGAAGCTGCTCGACCGGACCGAGCACACGGCCAGCGACAAGTCGCTGCTCGCCGCAGTGCGCTCGCTGCGCGCCCAGCTCGCCGAGGCGCGGCACTCGCAGCGGTGGATCGATCGTTACAACGACGGCGTGCGAGCGCTGAACGCGGACGAGCTCGAGAAGGCGCGCGACGCGTTCGCGGCGGTGCGCGACTCTGCCGCGGACGACTCGGTGCGCGCGAAGGCCGCGGCCCGGGTCGCGGAGCTCGCGGGCATGATCGAGTTCCGGCGCGGCATGAAGGCGTTCGAGGGCAAGGACTACGCGGCGGCCGTGGCGGCGTTCGACCGGGCCCGCAAGCTGGCGACGACCGACGACCTGAGGGAGAAGAGCGAGAAGAACGCCGCAATCGCGCGCCGGGCCGCCGCGGCCGCCCGCCCGCCGGCGAAGAGGCCGCCCGTCGGAGGGTAGCGATCCCCCCCTGCGCGCGCCGCCCGGCATCCCGTATCCTCCCGCGCCATGACCGAAGAGACGCTCCCGCCCCCGGTGGCCGAGATCGAACGGCGCCTGCGCTGGCGGATCCTGCCGACGATCATGTTCATCGCCGCGCTGACGGGGCTGCTCGTCCTCGCGGTGGTGTCGCTGGTCGTGCCGAAGCGGCACCCGCACGGGCTGCCCGACGTTCCGGAGATCCGCGCGGCGGCCGCCGAGCTCGCGGGTCGCGTCTCGGTCCGCACCGACGTGCTGCGCTGGCGCTCGGCGGTGCTGGGCGGCGAGCCGGAGAACCGGCCGCTGGACGCGACGATGCTGGAGCGCGTCGCCGCGGCGCGCGACCGCCTGGAATCGGTCGGGCACGGCGGCGACGCGCGCGTGCTCGCGGCGCGAGCGGCGCTGGACCTCGTCCTTCACGACTACTCGCGCGCCGTCTCGCGCTACCGGCGCGCGTGCGAGCTGGCCCCGCACTACGGCGAGGGCCGCCTCGGCGCGGGCGTGGCGCTGGCGCTCGAGGCCGTGCACACGAGCGAGCCGTGGCAGGCGCGCGCGCTGCGCCTGCAGGCGGTGGCGCAGTTCGCGATGGTGGACTCGCTCGACCAGGAGTACACCGCGGCGCTCTACGACCGCGCGCACGTGCTGCGCGACGTGGGGCGCGAGGTCGAGGCCCGCTTCTGGGCCCGCCGCGCGGTCGCCGCCGACCCCACGAGCAAATGGTCCGCCGAGCTGCGCCGCCAGGGGTTCGTCGAGTAGCGGAACGCCGGCTCAGTTGGCGGTGCGGGCCCAGCGATCGAGGAAGTGTGACACGACTTCGGGCGAGTCGATCCGCCACAGCGCGCGCGACGGCCGCGCGTCGGCACCCACGTGCAGGGTCAGCCCGTCGATGCGCAGCGCCTCGAAGGCGCTCTCGTCCGAGGCGTCGTCGCCGAGATAGGCCACCAGCCGCACGGCCGGGTTCAGGCGGTACATCTCGCGGACGACGCGGCCCTTGTCGTGGGCCGAGGCGTGAAGGTGGACGCCGCCGTCCACGCGGTCGAGGCTGAGCCCGTCGCGGTGGAACAACGGCCGCCAGAGCCGCTCGCATTCGCGCTCGATCCTGCGCGCTTCCGTCTCCGGCAGGCCGCGCGTGTGCAGCATGACCCCGGCCGGCTTCGCTTCGATCAGCGCCTCCCAGCCCGCCTCCTCGGCCGCCTGCCGCGCCAGCGCGAGGCGGTCGAGCACCAGCGGCGGCGGCTGCGACCACACCCGGTCCCCGTCGGGCGTCCGGCGCTCCCAGCCGTGGGATCCCACGAGGTTCACCGGGAGGTCCCCGGCCAGGATCTCGAGCTCCGCGAGCGGCCGGCCCGAGACGATGCCGACCACGTCCCCGCAGTCGGTCGCGATGCGCTCCAGCGCCCGCCGGGACCGCTCGGGCATCCGGGCCTGCATGCGGTCCACTTCGAACGGCGCAAGCGTCCCGTCGTAGTCGAGCAGGAGCAGCCGCGGACGGCCGCAGCGCAGACGCTTCCACAGCTCGGCGGGCAGGCCCTCGAGGCCCGTCCCGAGTCGTTCCCTGATCATCTTGTGCCCTCGATTCACTGCCCGCGAGATCGTGGGGACGGGAACGCGCGAGCGGGCGCCTGACGCTGCCGGCCGGAGCTGCCGGCGGACGGAGCCGCGGGCTCCGCCTCCCCGGTGTTACCCGCCCGCGGCCTCCCCGGTTCCCGCCGGTGCCGAGTCCCGGGTCTCACCGGCGGCCGGCCGGGTCACTCGCCCAGCTCCTCCAGCCAGTCGGGGTCGAGGAACTGGGGGCCCTGGAGCGTGTGCAGGGAGGCCTGGCGCTCGAGCTGGTCGGTGACCCAGCTCCGGACGACGCGCTCGAGGAAGCTCCCGCGCGGGCGGCGCAGCTCGAACAGGCGGATGCGCTCGCCGGGCACGACGCCGGCGCGCTCGCGGGCGTCGGCGATCGCGGCGTCGAGCCCGCCGATGCGGTCCACGAGCCGGTGCTTCACGGCGTCCTCGCCGAGCCAGACGCGGCCCTGCGCCACCGGGTAGACCTCCGCGGGCGCGAGGCCGCGCCCGTCGGCGACCTTCGAGACGAAGAGGTCGTAGTGCCGGCGCACGGCGGAGTCGGCCGAAGCCTGGAACGCCGGCGTCCAGTCGCGCCCGAGAGAGAGCCCGCCCATCCAGTCGCCGCGCTCGAACGAATCCTGGCGGATGCCGTGCTTCGCGTAGAAGCCCTCGAGCGACGGCTTCACAAACAGCACGCCGATCGAGCCCGTGCGCGTCGCCCGGTCGGCGTAGATGCGGTCGGCGTGCGTCGAGATGTAGTAGCCCCCGCTCGCCGCGACCGAGCCCATCGAGACGATGAACGGCTTGCCCGTCTCGCGCTTGAGGCGCTGCACCGTGTGGTCGATCAGGTTCGACGCGAGCGCCGAGCCGCCCGGGCTCTCGACGCGCATGACGACCGCCTTCACGCCGGGCGCCCTGAACGCGCGCTCGAGCTGCGCCGAGATGGTCTCGCTGCCCATGTACGGTCCCGAGAGCAGGCCGTTGCCGCTGCGACCGGTCTCGATGCCGCCGCTCGCGTACACGACCGCGACCGGCGAGGGGCGCCTCCACTCGCGGCGCGCGAGCGGCGCGCGGGCGAGGTCCACCGTGCGCGGCTTCGGGCCCAGGCCGGCGAGGCGGCCGAGCGTCGCGAGCGCGTCCTCCCGGTAGCCGACCGAATCGGCGAGCCCCGCGGCCACGAGGTCCTGCGCGGTCCACTCGCGGCCGTCGAGCACGTGCTCGAATCGTCCCGCGGGCACCCCCCGGCCCTTCGCGACGGCGGCGACGAACAGCGACTGCGCCTCGTCGAGCACGGTGTCGATCACCGCGGCGTCCGCGGTGGTCGTCGAGTCCACGCTGAAGTTGCGGTAGGCGGACTTGTAGACGCCGATGCTGGAACGGTCGAGCCGCAGGCCCAGCCCCTCGAGGAACTTCCGGTAGTAGCGCCGCTCGGCGCGCAGGCCGAGGCCGGCGAACTCGGCCTCCTCGGTCGCGATCACGCGGTCGCAGGCGCTGGCGAGGTAGAGATCGCCGCGCCCCCCGCCGTATTCGAGGAAGGCGACCACGGGCTTGCCCGCGTCGCGCAGGGCGAGCAGGCGCGGCCGAAGTTCCTCGAGCTGCGCCATGCCGCCCACGCCGCGCAGGTCGAGCAGCACGCCGCGGACGAGCGGGTCCTCGAGCGCGCGCTTCAGCCGCGCGTGGAGCGGCGCGCTCGAGGTCGTGCCCGGCCCGCCGAAGAACGACACGCCGCCCAGCGACTCGTCCGCGAGCCATCCGCCCGCGCGCACGACCGCCACGCGCGCGTCGGCGCGCGAGCGGAACACCGTCGGCTCCTCGCCGCCGTGCACCGCGACCGCCCAGTGGTCGTAGAGCCGGTCGCCGTCGGCCCTCGCCGTCCCGCCGTGCAGCGAGGCGCCCACGCCGCGCAGCGTGACGCCGAGGCGCAGCTCGCGGTGGTCCGCGACCGTCGCGGCGAACGCCAGCCCGGGCACCGCCTCGATCTCGGCGGTCACGCGGGTGCGCGCCTGCGCCCAGTCGCCGTCCTCGACCAGCGTGACGTCGGCGCCCAGGGTGAAGCGTGTGCCGAGGTCGTGCGCGCGCGCGCGGTCGAGGGCGAGCGGCCGCAGCCCGAAGCCGAGCGTGTACTCGCGCGCGAGCCGCCGGCCGCGCAGTTCGGGCTGCGTCAGGTGGTCGAGCGTCGCGCCCAGCGACAGCCACGGGGCGCAGCGCGACAGCAGCCCGAGCCGGTGGTCCGCGGTCGTCCGCCGGCCGAGCGCCTTTCCCGTCACGGTCCAGGTCGGCGACCAGCCGAAGCGCAGGCCCTCGCCGCCGGCGGCGAACACCGCGCCGTACGTCTGGAGCGTGTCGCGCTGGCGGCGTGCGAGCAGCCCGAAGCCGCCCGCGGTGGCGACGAACGTGTTCCACTCCTGCTTCGCCCCGGCGCGGGCGAAACCGGCGAACAGTTCCGAGGGGTAGCGCACGCCGACGCCCGCGGGATTGAGCAGCGCCGCGCGCGCGTCGTCGGTCGTCGCCACGCCCTCGTCGCCGTAGAGCGCCAGCGGCAGGCCGGGCGTGGGCGCGGTCGCGAAGGCGGGAGCGGCGAGGACGGCGGCGAGGAGCGCCGGAAGGAGGATCGCGCGGGGCATCGGCGCGCCTACTGCGAGAGCGTGACGCCGGTCCGCGGGCAGTGGGGCGCGAGCGGGCAGGCGGAGCACCTCGGTTTGCGCGCGTTGCAGACCGCGCGCCCGTGCAGGATCAGCCAGTGCGAGAAGAGCGTCCACTGCTCGCGCGGCACGAGCGGCTGCAGCGCGAACTCGATCTTCACCGGGTCCGTCTCGTTCGTGAGCCCGAGCCGGCCGGCGAGCCGGGCGACGTGGGTGTCGACCACGATGCCCGACGCGATCCCGTACGCGTTGCCCAGGACCACGTTCGCGGTCTTGCGCCCCACCCCGCGCAGCGCGACCAGCTCCTCGAGACGGCGGGGCACCTCGCCTCCGTGCCTCGCGACGATGTCGGCGCACGCTTCGCGAATGGACTTGCCCTTCTGGCGGAAGAAGCCCGTCGAGTGGATCTCGTCCTCGAGCTCGTTCGGCTTCGCGGCCGCGAACGCCGCGGCGTCGGGGTAGCGCGCGAACAGCGCCGGCGTGACCATGTTCACGCGCTCGTCGGTGCACTGCGCCGACAGGATCGTCGCGATCAGCAGCTGCAGCGGCGACGCGTGGTTCAGGGCGCACTTCGCGTCCGGGTAGGCCTCGTCGAGCTGCTCGAGCACGGCGGCGACGCGCACGGGGTCGGGCGTGAGGAAGCGGCTCTTCTTCGGCTTCGTCGCGACCGGGCGCCGCGCCTTCGCGGCCTTCTTCTGGAGCGGCGCCTTCTTCTTCGCGGTGCCCGCCGCCGGCCGCGCGCCCTTCAGCACCCGCTCGCCGCGCGAGGCGCGCGTCCGCGAGAGCCCGGGCGCCGAGCGCACCCGCGGCTTCGAGGGCAGGCTCGACGGGCTGCCGCTCCTGCGGCGCGATCGGGGGGACTTGCGGGGCATGACGCCGCGCAGCGTAGGCGGGCGCCCGGTCGCGGGCAACCGCG
>CAZPVG010000064.1:0-25090 GCA_964589945.1 uncultured bacterium | reverse complement strand
TGAGGTCCTCGGCCATGCGCTTGGTAAGCGTCGTCACGAGCACGCGCTCCTGGCGCGCGACCCGCTCGCGCACCTCGGCGAGCAGGTCGTCCACCTGGCCTTCGATCGGCTTGATCACCAGCTCGGGGTCCACGAGGCCCGTCGGGCGGATGATCTGCTCCACGAACACGCCGCCGCTCCTCTCGAACTCGTAGTCGCCCGGCGTGGCCGAGACGTGGATCGTCGGCCCCACCTGCTCCTCGAACTCGGCGAAGCGGAGCGGCCGGTTGTCGAGCGCGCTCGGCAGGCGGAAACCGAAGTTGACGAGCGTCGTCTTGCGCGAACGGTCGCCCTCGTACATGCCGCCGATCTGCGGCACGGTGACGTGCGACTCGTCCACGACCAGCAGGAAGTCCGGCTCGCCCTTCTCGTTCCTCGGGAAGAAGTCCAGCAGGCAGCCGGGCCGCTCCCCCGGCGCGCGGCCGGCGAGGTGGCGGGAGTAGTTCTCGACCCCCGGGCAGGTGCCCACGCTCGAGAGCAGCTCGAGGTCGTACTCCGTCCGCTGCTGGAGGCGCTGCGCCTCGAGCAGCTTGCCCTCGGCGCGGAAGCGCGCGAGCTGCTCGCGAAGCTCGGCGCGGATCGTCCCGAGCGCCGCGCGGAGCCGGTCGTCGGGCGTCACGAAGTGCTTCGCCGGGTAGAGCGCCAGCCGGTCCATGGCGCGGACGCTCTTCCCCGTCACCGGGTCCACCGCGCGGATGCGCGTGACCGTCTCGTCCTCGAGCTCGATGCGGATCGCGTGGTCCTCGTAGGCCGGCCGGACCTCCACGAGGTCGCCCCGCACCCGGAACTGGCCGCGCGAGAGCTCGACGTCGTTGCGGGTGTACTGGATCGAGACGAGCTGCTCGAGCAGGTCGCGCCGCCGGAGCGGCGCCCCCGCGCGCAGGTCGATGCGCATGCCCTTCCAGTCGTCGGGGGTGCCCAGGCCGTAGATGCACGAGACGCTCGCCACGATCACGACGTCGTCGCGCTCGAGCAGCATCGAGGTGGCCTGCAGGCGCAGCCGGTCGATGTCGTCGTTGATGCTCGCGTCCTTGGCGATGTAGGTGTTCGTCGCCGGGACGTACGCCTCGGGCTGGTAGTAGTCGTAGTACGAGATGAAGTAGCCCACGGCGTTGTCGGGGAAGAACTGCCTGAACTCGCCATAGAGCTGGGCCGCCAGCGTCTTGTTGTGCGAGATGACCAGCGTCGGCCGGCCCCATCGGGCGATGACGTTCGCGATCGTGAACGTCTTGCCCGATCCCGTGACGCCGAGCAGCGTCTGGTGCCGCTGGCCCCCGCGCAGGCCGGCCACGAGCTCGTCGATGGCCTGGGGCTGATCGCCCGCCGGCGGGTACGGTGCGTGAAGCTGGAAGGGCATGGTGGACGGGACTGTACTCGAAGCGCGCGAAGCCGGGCGAGCGCTTCGCGCGCCCTGCGTCGTGCGATTCGCCGCACGCGTCTCGCACCATGCATGAATCCGGCCGGGGCATTCGCCCCAGAATGGCCTCTTTCGAGCGGCCGAGCCTCCTGCGCCCGAGGCGATTCCGGGCGCCCGCGGGGCGCTGCGTCAATCTTCGCAATCGGATGGCGCTTCGCTGTCCCGGACCGGCTTCCGCACGACCGCTTCCGGCACGATGGCTGCCAAGACCGGCGCGGGTTGCGGACAGGCCGCGCCCGCCATTCACCGAAAGTCGGGTCGCGCGCGCGCTAAGGGAAAGCGGGCGCGTCGCGCCCCCATCGTTCCATGCGGGGGTACTCCATCGTGCGATCGCTGCATGCCAAGCTCCGAATCGGCGCGACGATGTTCGCGCTGGCCGCGGCGTTCGTCGCAAGCGCCGCCATTGCCGGGCCCTACACGCGCCTCCAGGTGCTGCTGCCGGGCGAGACCGCCGCTCCCGGAACCGCCACGGGCAAGACGGGCACGCCCACCGCGCAGACCGTCGGCGTGCCGTTCAACGTGACGATCCGCGCCTGCGACGATACCTGGACGACAGTGACGACGGTCACGGACGCGATCCAGGTGCTCTCGTCCGACGCGAGCGCGACGCTCCCGGCCACCACGCAGCTCGCCTCGGGCACGTGGACCACGACGGTCACGTTCAACGCCGGCGGCTCGTTCACGATCTTCGCGCACGACCTGACCGACGGCACGATCCCCGACGGCACCAGCGCCTCGGTCAGCTCGCTCGCGCTGCAGGGCTTCGTGTTCTCGACAATCAGCCAGAAGCACTACACCGCCGGCGTCGGCGAGAACATGACGATCCGCGCGGTGGACGCGCAGGGCAACACCGTCGCCGGGTACTCGGGTGACGTCGAGCTCAAGGAGACCACGAGCTTCGGCGACGGCAACACCGTGCCGGCGGTCGTGACACTCACCAACGGCGTGTGGAGCGGCCAGCTGGCGGCCCTGCGCGCCGACGAGACGAACATCAACCGCGGCAACGTGAACTTCTACGCCTGGCTGCCGTCGGCTCCGGGCAAGAACGGCACGAGCGACCCGTTCGTCGTCCATCCCGGACCCTTCTCGCGCCTGCAGGTCCTCGTTCCCGGCGAATCGCCGCTTCCCGGGAGCCCGAGCGGCAAGACCGGCCAGCCCGCCTCGCAGGGTGCCGGCCACCTGTTCACGGCCTCGGTCTGGGCGACGGACGCTTACTGGAACCCGGTCTACTCGGGCGACAACGTGCGCCTGAGCTCGAGCGACGGGGCCGCGAACACGCCCCTGACCGCCACGCTCTCGAACGGCGCCTACCAGTTCAACGTCACGCTCGGCACCGTCGGCACCCAGACCCTGACGATCTCCGACGTCACGAACCCGGGCATCACGAGCATGACGACGCCGGGGATCACCGTGCTCCCGAACTCGGTGGACCACTTCGTCATCAGCACGGTCTCGACGCCGCAGGTCGCGGGCGCTCCGGTCGCCGTCACGATCTCCGCGGCCGATGCGAACGGCAACACCGTTCCCAACTACGCGGGGGACGTGAACCTCGCCGCGAACACGGGCGCGGGCAGCATGAGCCCCGAGCGCGTCACGCTGGCGTCGGGCACCTGGTCCGGCAACCTGACGTTCCGCGGCGCCGGCGGTGCGGTGACGTTCACCGCCACGGACTTCGCGGCGCCGCCTCACACGGGCAGCAGCAACTCGTTCACGGTCTCGCCGGGCCCGCTCGCCGGGCTGCAGGTGCTGCTGCCCGGCGAGACCGCCGCGGGCGGCACGCCGACGGGCAAGGTCGGCACCCCGACGGGTCAGAGCGCCGGCACGCCGTTCACGGTCACGCTCCGCGCAGTAGACGCCTACTGGAACCTCGTTCCGGGCGTCACGGACACGGTCGCCCTCGGCTCGACGGACCAGTTCGCGGTCATGTCGGCGGAAACCACGCTCGCGAACGGCCAGCGCCTCGTTTCGGCCAACCTCCACCGCAGCGGCCCGCAGCGCATCTGGGTTTCCGATGTCGTCAACGGCAGCGTCGCGCCCGACACCAGCGCGTGGGTGAACATCACCGGCGGCACGTTCTCGAAGGTGCTCGTGCTGGCCCCCGGCGAGTCGCCCGCCCCCGGCACGGCGAGCGGCCGCACCGGCACGGCCACCGACCAGTCCATCAACTACGCGTTCACCGTGACCGTGCTCGCGACCGACCAGTGGTGGAACCCGGTCAACGGCGTCTCGGACGTCGTCCGCATCGGCTCCGACGACCCGATGGCCACGCTGCCGCCGGACACGCCGCTCGTGGACGGCCGTGCGGAGCTGTCCGTGCGCCTCGCGCGCGGCGGCTACGACCAGATCTCGGTCGCCGACGTCACGAACCCGACCATCGGCGGCAGCAGCACGCAGGTGCGCGCGATCTCGAGCGGCTTCCACCTCGAGGCCGCGATCACCGAGTCCACGGCGCGCGCGGGCGAGCCGTTCACGCTGACCGTCAAGGTCACGAACGACGCCGGCTCGGTCATCCAGGAGATCAACTCCTTCGTGACGCTCGAGGTGCAGCAGGCCTCCACGCGGGCCCCCGGCAAGGGCACGATGCTGACGACCCAGTTCCAGCTGCTGCAGGGCCAGCGCATCCTGAGCGAGACCTACTCCTTCGCCGAGCCGATCGTCGTGATCGCGCGCGACGACGCCGGCAACGCTCCGGCCACCTCGAACGCCATCCTCATCACCCCGGGCCAGCCGGCGGCCATCCAGTTCACGAGCTCTCCCCCGTGGGTCGGCGGCAACAAGCACGCCGTCCTGCAGGCCCGGCTCGTGGACGCGTTCGACAACGGCGTTCCGGGCGAGCCGGTCACGTTCGCCCGGCTGACGGGCGCCGGCACGGTCACGCCGATCGACAGCCTGAGCGATTCGACGGGCGTCGCGCGCGCCGACTTCCTGTCGCCGCGGCAGCCCGAGAAGGACCTTCTCCGCGCGGCCGCCGCCGGCCTGACGGCGGACCTGCTGCTCGAGACCGCGTTCGTGGACCCGACCGCCCCCGGCGGCACGGTGACGAACTACCCGAACCCGTTCCACCCCGGCGAGCAGCCCACGACGCTGGCGTGGAAGCTGGAGGACAACGCGACGGTCCACCTGCGGATCTTCACGCAGAGCGGCGACCTCGTGTACGAGCGCACCTTCGGTTCCGGCAGCACCGGCGGCTCCGCGGGCCTGAACGAGTTCGTCTGGGACGGCCGCAACGGCGCCGGGCACTTCGTCGCGAGCGGCGGCTACATCGCGTTCATCGAAGCCCAGGGCCAGGGCGCAACCCTTCACGTCATGCGTCGCAAGATCGCGGCAGTTCGCTAGGAGGAACGAGATGAACCCGCATGCCACGCTCCGGGCCGGCCTCCTCTTCGGCGTCGCGCTCGCACTCACTCTCCCCTCGACCGCCCGCTCCCAGGACGCCGGCCAGCCCGGCGAATGGCTGGGCCGCTACACGAGCGCGCGCTCGCTCGGCCTCGGCGGCGCGTTCGTCGCCAACGCCAACGACCCGCTCGGCGTGCTGTGGAACCCCGCGGGCCTGTCGTTCATGGACCAGAACGAGGTCCGCTTCGAGAACGCGCAGCTGTTCGAGGAAACGTCCATCAACGCGTTCGGCTTCGCCGTGCCCGGCAGCCACTGGCCCAGCCTGGGCGTCTCGGTGGTCTCGCTCGGCTCGGGCGGCTTCCAGCGCACGAACGAGATGAACGACAACCTCGGCACGTTCCGCGAGGGCGAGACGGCGTACCTGCTCTCGGCGTCCAAGTCGCTGTCGCCGCGCTTCGCGCTCGGCGTCAACCTCAAGCTCGTGCAGCAGACGCTGGAGTCCTACAACGGCGGCGGCTTCGGCATCGACGCCGGCGGCCTGTTCCACGTCACGCCGAACCTGGGCTTCGGCCTCGCGCTCCAGAATGTCGGCGGCCCGAGCATCACCCTGCGTGACGTCTCCGAGACCTACCCGACCGCCGTACGCGGCGGCGCGTCGCTCGCCGTCCTCGACGGCCGCGGC
Source organism: uncultured bacterium (assembly GCA_964589945.1). Lineage (GTDB taxonomy): Bacteria > Eisenbacteria > RBG-16-71-46 > RBG-16-71-46 > RBG-16-71-46 > CAIXRL01. Next base: position 19,616 of record CAZPVG010000064.1, on the reverse strand, counting down.
CTGATGGCGCTCGAGCTCGACCACGTCAAGGGCCTCGGCGCGACCGTGCGCGGCGGCGTCGAGTACTGGATCCAGCCCGGCATCGGGCTGCGCATGGGCTACGACGGCGACGGCGGCAGCGGCGGCTTCAGCTACCGCTTCCGCCCGCAGTACCAGATCGACTACGCCGCGGCCGACCATCCGCTGGGCCTCACGCAGCGCCTCGGCCTGAGCGTCCGCTTCGGCGGGTTCTTCGCGAACTCCGACGCCGAGCCGGCCGTGTTCTCGCCCACCGGCGAGCACGCGGTGACGCGCATCACGCTCGCGGCGCGGACGAAGGCCGATCCCACCACGTGGAACCTCGACGTCGTGGACAAGTCCGACGCGGTCGTGCGCCGCTTCGGCGGGCAGGGCCAGCCGCCGTCGCACCTGCAGTGGGACGGCAAGGACGAGACCGGCCTGCCGTTGCCGGACGGGACCTACCGCTACAGCCTCGTCGTGCACGACGCGGCGGGCCGCATCGTCCAGGGTCCGGTCCGCACGGTCGAGATCTCGACGACGGGTCCGCAGGGCGAGGTGCCGCTGGTGCCCCTCTCCGACGCGGGAGCACACCGATGATCCGCAGGCCTTCCCTGCTCGCCCCGGTCTTCGTCCTGGCGCTGCTCGCCGCCGGTCCCGCCCCGCGCGCGACCGCCGCGGACTCCGGCACGCCCGATCCGCAGGCCTCGTGGCGCGAAGTGGGCGACGCGTTCGAGTCGGCTCGCCTGCTCGACCAGTCGAAGCGCCTGGACGCGCTCGCCGAGGTGGATGCATCGGTCGAGCGGCTGGTGCGCGGCGGACTGGACAGGGACCAGCGCGACGCCGCGCGCTTCCTGTCGGCGCAACTCCTCCGGGAGCGCGGCGATTTCGAGGGCGCCGCGCGCGCGTTCGACGACGCGGCGAAGGGCCCCTGGGAGGCCGACGCCGACTTCGCGCGCATCGAGGCGCTCGAAGCCGCCCGGCACGACGACGAGGCGGCGAAGGAGTGGGTGAAGTGGGAAAAGCGCAACGGCGACAGCCCGCTGCTGCCGGCGGCGCGGCTCGCCCGCGCGTGGAACGCGCTCCGGCGCGGCCAGCCCGACGAGGCGAACACGCTGCTCGCCCAGGTCGGGAAGACGGCGCCGTGGATGACCGTGCGTCCCCGCTTCCGCCTCGCCCAGGCGCTCGCGAACCACGAGCTGGGACGCGACTCCGTCGCGGTGGCCATTCTCGGCGATGCGCCCCGTAATCCGCTCGAGCTGCACCTGCGGGCCATCTGCCTCGTGCGGATGGGCCGGCCGCTCCAGGCGGCGGCGGCGTTCCAGCAGGTCGCCGAACGCATGGGTGACGGTCCGCTCGCCGACGCGGCACGGCTCGCCAAGGCGAACACCTTCCTGATGGCCCGGGACTGGCGCAGCGCGTCCGAGGAGTTCGCGCGCGTCGCCGCGCGGGCCACCGACCCGCACGTGCGCGCCGAGGCGCAGCTGCGCTCGGCCGGCGCCGTGCTGCTCTCCGGCAGGACGGACTCCGCGCTGGTGGCGCTGCGCGCGCTCGCCGGGCAGGACGACGACGGAGATGTGGCCGCGCGGGCGCAGTTCCTCGTCGCCGAGGGCCTGGTCTCCGAATCGAAGTTCGAAGAGGCCGTGGTCGCGTACAACCGCGTGCTCGCCCGGTTCTTCCAGCACAAGATCGCCGCGAGCGCCCAGTACCGCGTCGCGCGCTGCCTCGACGCGATGGGGCGCGGGGCCGAGGCCATCGGCAGCTACCAGGCCGTCGTTACCGGTTACCCGCTCGAGCCCGAGGCGCCCGCGGCCGCGTACCTTGCGGGCGTCGGGTTGCTGAAGCAGGGCCGCCCGCGGGTCGCCGCTCCCTACTTCCAGATCGTGCTCGACCGCTACGCGCGCTCCGACTCGCGCGGCGACGTGGTCTTCGCCCGGGCGGAGGACCGCGAGCTGGTCGAGGCGGCGCTGTGCATGCTCGAGTGGTCCTGGCACTCGGCCGGCGACCCCGGCCAGGTCGCGGGCGCTCCGCACGTGCTGCTCCAGAAGATGCCGGCCAGCCGCTCGCCCTGGCGCGCGTGCGCGCTGCTCGTGGACGCGGACGCGTCGGCGGCGCTCGGCCGCTACGCCGAGGCCCAGTCGACGCTCGAGAAGCTCAGCGCCGAGTTCCCGGACAAGACGCTGGGCGCCAGCGCGCGCCAGCTGCTGGCCTGGACCTACGCCAAGCAGGGCCGCGACAGCCTCGCGGTGGCGACCGAGGAAGAGCTGCTGGCCCGGTGGGGCGCGAGCGGCGACGACGCGATCGTGAGCGCCGCCTCGCTCGACATCGCGCACGCCCGCTTCAACCAGAAGCGCTACCGCGAAGCCGCGGCGGCCTACGAGGACTTCCTCCGCCGCTGGCCGAAGAACCCGTCCCGCTCGATCGCCCTCTACCAGGCGGGCCTGTGCTACCTGCGGCTCGGCCGGGAGGGCGACGCCGTGGACCGCTGGGAGGCCCAGGTGCACGACAGCGCGTCGGCGCCCCTCTCGGAGCGCGCGTGGGCGCGCTGCGGCGACGTCTACTTCCAGGCGGGGCACTACGACGAGGCGCGTCGCGCCTACCAGGGCCTGCTCGAGAACTTCTCGAGCGGGCAGGCCGCCGGCCTGGCGTCCCTGCGCCTGGCGCAGTGCGAGTACAACGCCGGCCACGACGCCGACGCCGTGACCGCGTACTCGACCACGCTCGAGCGTTTCGCCGGCACCGCGTACGCGCGCGAGGCGCGGCGCGGCATGGAGCAGGCCCTCTACCGGCTCGGACGCAACGCCGACGCCGACACCGTGCTGGCCCGGCTCGTCGAGCAGTACCCGGACAGCCCCTTCGCAGCCGACGCCATGTTCCAGATCGCGCGTCGCCGCTACGAAGCCAAGAAGTGGAACGAGGCCGCCGACGGCTTCCGCCAGGTCGTGAGCCGCTACCCCGGCTACGGCTCGGCGGCCCAGGCCCAGTTCCTGATGGCCGACGCGCTGGGGCACACCGGCGACCCCGAGCGCACGCTCGCGGCCTACGAACAGTTCCTCTCCTACTTCCCCGAGAACGCCCTGGCGCCGACGGCCAGCCTGCGCGCCGGCCTGCTGCACTTCCAGGCGAAGTCGTGGATGCCGGCCGCGATCGCGTTCACGCGCGCGCTCACCGACAGCGCTCCCCCGGACGTCCGGGGCGCCGCCCTGTACGACCGCGCGCTGTGCCGCCGCGAGCTCGGCCAGTCCGACGAGGCGCGTACCGACCTGATGCGCTACGCGGTCGAGTTCCCGACCGGGCCGCTCGCCGCGCCGGCCGCGACCGCCCTCGCCGCCATGGAGGCGGCGGCCGGGCGCCTCGACTCCGCGCAGACCGGTTTCGCACGTGCCCTGTCGCTCAAGCCGGACGCGAGCCTGGCCTGCGAGGCGGCGTTCCGGCTCGGCCGCGTCCGCGAGCAGCTCGCCGACACGACCGGCGCGATGAGGGCGTACCGCGAAGCCGGCCAGTCCCCGGATCTCGCGCAGCCCTACCGCCTCTCCGCGCTCGCCCGGCTGGCGACGCTGCACGAGGCCCGGCACGAGTACACGCGCGCGATCGCCGCCTACCGCGACATCGTCAAGAACTCGAAGGACCGCGAGCTCGTCGCGGCAGCCTCGGAACGCGTCAACCGCCTGTCGAACCACCAGCGCCGGCGCTAGGCCGGGAACGCACCACCCTCAAGGAGACCCCGGATGTTCACCAACTTCGACTGGATCGGCGCGATGCGATCGAGCCCGGTCATGATCGCGATCCTCCTCTGCAGCGTCATCGCGGTCGGATTCGCGCTCGAGCGGTTCCTCTACTTCTGGAAGCGGCGGGGCGACGCGGCCGCGTTCTACCGTCAGGTGAGCGAGAAGGTGCGCTCGGGTCACCTGAAGGAGGCCCTGTGGGTCTGCACGGCGACGCCGCATCCGGTCGGCGAGGTCGCCGCCGCGGTGATCAAGAACGCCCACCTCGCCCCCGAGTCCATCGAGGAGAAGCTGCAGATCGCGCTCGGTGAGCAGCGGATGCAGCTCGAGCGCAACCTCGGCGTGCTCGGCACGCTCGGCAACACGGCGCCGCTCATCGGCCTGCTCGGCACGGTGTGGGGCATCATGCGCGCCTTCCACGACATGGCGGCGACCGGCTCGGCCGGCCCGTCCGTGGTGGCGGCCGGCGTCGCCGAAGCGCTGTTCACGACGGCCTCCGGCCTGCTCGTCGCGGTCCCCGCGGTCATCGTGTTCAACCACTTCTCGCGCCGGACCACCGTCCTGCTGACCCAGGCCGAGCACAAGGCGCGTGCCCTGCGCCTGGACCTCGAGGAGTCGCGCAGCAGTTCGCGCACGAGCCAGGCGGCCTGACCCGATGAAGACCCGGCGCAAGCAACCGCCTTCGGACGGCATCCACGATCCCAACATGACGCCGCTGATCGACGTCTCGCTGGTCCTGGTCGTGATCCTCATGGTGGCCACGCCGCTCGCCCTGCAGTCGGGCATCGCGGTCCAGGCCGCCGCGCGGAGCGCCCGCGCCGCCAAGCCGGAGGAGAAGGTGGAGCGCATCGAGGTGTCGGTGAAGGCGGACGGCTTCGTGGAGGTGAATCACCACAGCGTGCCGCGCGACTCCCTGTCGCGCGCGCTGGCCCCGCTCATCGCCGCGAGCCCGACCGGAACCGTGGTGGTCCAGTGCGCCGACGGCGTCGCGCACGGGACGTTCGTCGGCGTGCTCGACGAGGCCCGCCAGCTGGGCGCCACGCACATCGCCGTGGTGGGGAGCTGACATGCACACCGGACCCCGCAAGGACGAGCTGATCACGAAGGTGAACGTGACCCCCGTCATCGACGTGGCGCTCGTGCTGGTCATCATCCTGCTCGTCACCGCGCCGATGATGTCGGCCGCCGACCGCCCGGTGAACCTGCCGGAGGCCCGGACGCGCGAGGCCGAGGACCAGCGCAACGTGAGCGTGACGATCGCCAGCGACGGCAGCATTGCGGTGGACAAGACCGAGCTCGCGTCGGTCGCCGACCTGCGCCCGACGCTCGCGGCGCGCCTGGCCGAGCCGGCGAACGAGGGCGTGCTGGTCGTCCTGCGCGCCGACACCGCGGTGCCGTTCCAGGTCGTGCGCGAGGCGCTGAGCGACGTTCGCGCCGCCGGCGCCCACCGGATTGCGATCGCGACCCGGCAGCGCGCGGAGGCCCGCCCGTGATCGTGCGCCCTCTCGAATTCGACTTCGCGGCCCAGGATGCCGAGGACGTCCGGAGCCGGACGCGCTGGACCATGACGACCAGCTTCCTGCTCCACGCCCTGCTGCTGATGGCGCTCATCCTGATCCGCCCCGCGGCCGGCACCCAGGAGTCCCTCACCGAGATCACCCTGCTCGGGCCCGGCGGCAACGACCCGGCGCCGGCGGGGGCCGCCTCCCTGGCGTCGTCCCTGCCGCGCACGCTCGGGGCGCTGCACCGCGAGACGCGCACCGAGCACTTCCTGCGTCGCGCGGACGACGGTGCGTTCGCGCCCGATCCGCAGTCCGCCTCGGCGCTGGACGACCAGCTCGACGCGCGCCTGGCCGCGCTGCGGACCAACGACGCCGCGCCCGCGCTGCCCAGCGTCTCGACCAGCGCGCCTTCGGCACTGTGGTCCGCCCCCGCCGGCGTGCCGGGCCCGACCGGTGGCGGCGGTTCGAAGGCCCTGGCGCGCGGGAGTGGCGGCGAGGGCAACCCCGTCATGCCGCTCGGCCGCGGGTCCTCGCTGGGGAACTCCTCGGTCGGACGCGTGGCCGACGTCGCGGTGAAACCGCCGGTGGAGAAGGCGGCGGCGGCGACCGAGTCGGACGCCCGGGTGGGCCGCTCGCTCGCCGGGGCCTCGCTTACCGGCCCCGTCGCGAACCGGCCCGTCGTGCACGTCGTCACGCCCGTCTACCCCGAGTGGGCCAAGCGGGACGGCGTCGAGGCGAGCGTGACGCTCTCGTTCGTCGTGCGCCCCGACGGGACCGTGAAGGAGAACGTGCTCGTGCAGAAGACCGCCGGGTTTTCCGATTTCGACGACAGTGCCCGGGCCGCGCTCTCCGCGTGGCGGTTCGCCCCGCTCCGGAGCGGCAGCACGGGCGAGCAGTGGGGAACGATCACCTTCCGCTTCCGGCTGAGGGACTCATGAGCGCCAACTTCTCGACGAACGCCGGTGCCGCGGCCCGGCACCTCCTGATCCCGGCTTCGGCCCTTGCGGCGATGCTGCTCCTGGCGTCCGCGTCCACGGCCAAGGTCGGCGGAGCGGCCGGAACGGGCAATGTCCCGGCGCCGGAACGCACGGTGCCCGTCCCCGCGATGCGGGCGGACTCCACGGCCTCACCGGACCGCTCGGCGGCCTCCCGCGGCGACGCGAAGGGCGGCATGGAGCTGCAGGCCGGCAAGGAGAGCACTGTATTCCGGACGCTCACCATCGAGGGTGAGGACCGCATCCACATCGACGTCGAGCGCCCGAAGCTCACGCTGGACCTCGAGCCACAGGACGCGCCGGGCCTCGACTGGGGCAGCCCGCTCGACGTGCTCGATCGCACCATGCCCGACCCGCTCGCGCCCATGCTCGACCTGACGGCGCGCGAGACCAGCCCCTGGGTCGCCCGGCCGTGGCTCTCGCACTTCTCGTCGGGACCGCTCGCCCGCGTCCGCCTGAACCTGCGCGACGTGGCGCGCTGGAAGCTCTCGTTCGTGGACGAGCGGGGCCGCGCCGTCGCGACGTACTCGGGCAACGGCAGGCCGCCGGCGGAGATCGACTGGGACGGCCGCACGGCCGGCGGCGGCTGGGCCGAGCCCGGCGTGACCTACTCCTACGTCCTCGAGGCTCACGACCGCGCGGGCAACAAGCGGAACTTCGTCGGCGAGGGCTTCCGCACCACCTCGTTCCGGTTCCAGGGTCCCGACGGTCCGGTGCTCACGTTCACGGGCGACCAGCTCTCGCCGGCCGGCGACGGGACCGCCGACGCCGCTCCGCCGATCGTGATGGAAGCCGCGACCACGCTGAACCACGAGCCGACGCCCGGGCGCGTCGTGCGCGTCGAGGTCACGGCGCGCGGGCCGGACCAGGCGGATGCGATCGCGCGGCGCGTGACCGGCTGGCTCTCTTCCCTGCTCGCCGGCGATCCCGCCCGGATCCGGCCGATCACGCACGTCAGCCCGGACGCCCCGGAATCGGGACGCGTGAGCCTGCTCGCGACGAAGTGACGGCCCGGGGCGGCGGCCGCCAGCGGCCGCCGCCCGGCGGGCGTCAGTCGGCCTTCCGCTCGCGGTACTTGATCGAGCAGCCGAACGCCTTCGTCTCGGAGACGGGCACCGGCTTGCCCGCGGCGACCGCGGCGATCGCGTCGGCCAGCCAGTGCGACTTCACCTGGCCCGGCTGGCGCGCGTTGTCGTCCACGGCGCCGTGGTAGACGAGATTGCCGGAGGCGTCGAACAGGAAGGCCTCGGGCGTGTGCGTCGCGCCGAACGCGCGCGCAACACCGGACGTCGCGTCCACGACGTACGGGAAGCGGTAACCCACTTCCTTCGCGCGCTTCACCATGACGCCGAAGGCGTCCTCCGGGTAGGCCTCCGGGTCGTTGCCGTTCACGGCGATCACGCCCACGCCCATCCGCATCGCGGCGTTGCCGGTCTCGGCGATCCGCGACTGCCACATCTTCACCCACGGGCAGTGGTTGCAGATGAAGATCACGAGCGTGCCCCTCTTCCCGGCGCTCTTCGCGATCGTCAGCTCGCGCCCATCCACGTTCTTCATGCCGACCTCGGCCATCGGGATCGGCGCGCCGATCGCGAGGGCCTGCGGGACGTCGCCGGCGGCGGAAGACGGAGCGGGCGCGGCGAGCGCCAGCGCGAGCAGGACGGCGGACGGCCACGCGGTACGGACGATGCGGGTCATGGAATCGCTCCCTCGGTGGTGGATGCGTGCAGCGCCTTGTCGATCGCCTCTTCGAACCGGGCCGAATCGGCGGCGCCCTCCCAGAACGCGACCTTCCGGCCGCGTGCGTCGTAAACGACCGTCGCGGGCAGGGCGCCGCTCCACGCGGCATCGAGCCCGTTGATGAAATCCTGGTCCCCCCCGGTCTTGATCCACGTCGTGTCGGTCACGCCGTGCGCCCCGAGGAACGACTTCACCGCGGGCAGCTGGTCGTCGAAGTCGGCCGAGACCAGCAGCAGCCGCAGATCCGGGTGGCGGCGCGCCGCCGCGAGCAGCGCCGGGAACTCCTCGCGGCAGGGCCCGCACCACGTCGCCCACACGTTGACGAGCGTCGCGTCGGCTCCGGGCCTGGCCGCCATGGCCTGCAGCGCCGCGGCCGTGACCGGCACGACGGCCGTGTCGCCCGGGGCCGCCGTGCGCGCGGCGGTCCGAGGTCCCGCCGAGGGCGAGCAGCCCGCGGCCGCGAGCGCGGCAGCGAACAGAACGGCGGGCGGGCGGGCGAAGGGGCGCATGGCGTGAGCATACGCGCCCGGCGCCCCCCGAAACGTCATGCTCTCGTTCGGTTGTGCCCCTTCGCCGGCCGGGCCCCCTCGGCTACCAGCGGTGGCGCGCCGTGTAGGTCAGCACGGTCGTCTTGCCCGCCGGAACGTCGAGGGTCCACCGCATCGTGTTCGCGTCCTTGCGCGTGGAGGGAGCGGATTGAGCGGTCAGCGTGACGTCGCCGCCGATCGTCTCCTCGACCACGATGCGCGCGGCCGTGGCCTTGCGGTTCCGCAGGGTGATCTCGACCGAGAATTCACGTTCTCGATCGCTGATCCGGCGGTCCGAGGTCACCTTCCGCTCGGCGACGAGGTCGAAGGCGTAGCCGAGGTCGAGCGTGAACTTCTCGTCCACTGCCGTGTGCTTCAGCGACGTCTCTCCGGTGAACTGAAGGTCCCCGTCCGCGTCGGGCTGGAAGCACCGCACCCGGCCCGCCGGCAGCGGCACCCCGGGCCCGTCCTTCGCGGAATTCACCAGCTCGAGCTGCACCGCCACGCCGCGCGGGTCGCCGCCGCGGTACAGGTAGCGCGGCGAGAGCTTCACGGTCCGCGGCTCGATCATCACGAGGCTCTGCGACTCGCGGTCGCGCAACGTCGCGGTGCCCACCAGCGTGTAGAGGTGGTAGTCGGCGAACGCCGCCTCGGAGAGCGGCGCGCCGCCGACGTCCGCGCTCGCGGCCATGGCCTGCATCATCTTCGGCATCGGCCGGACGGGGGTGGCGCCCCGCGAGGGCTCGCCCGCCACGAGCTTGAGCTTCGCGTTCTCGAACGAGCGGCCCGTGCGGTTCTCGACCAGCACCCGCGCCGACCACGTGCCGGTCGTCTCCCCCGTGCGGACGAGCAGGTGCTCGCACGACCAGGACAGCCCGCCGGTCAGGTAGCTCAGCTCCGCTTCGACCGGACGGCGGGCGCCCTCGAGCACGGCCTCGATGGCCGGGCGCAGGGAGAGCGAGGCGGACGGCGAGGCGAGGTCCACCTCGTGGACGGCGCCGCGCGCGAGCGTCGAGATCGAGCCGTCGTCCGACTGCAGGACGAGCCAGCTGCCGTCGGCCGAGACGAGCACGCCCTCGGCGACGCGGTCGCCCTCCGAGACGACGCGTACGTGCCGGCCGATCGCCTTCTCGACGAATGCCTCGCCGCTCGCGGTGTCCCAGCGCCAGGCGAGCCGCGCGATCCGGCCGGTGGCGGGCGCGAGCCGCACGGAGGAGAAGTCGAGCTGGTTCGAGACGCCCTCGAGCCGGACCGTGTCGCGGCCGGTGCGGCCCTCGAGGGTTCGCGTCTCGCGCACGAATCCGAGATCGTGCGAATAGACCGTCAGTGACGGTCCCGGGGCGCCGGCCGCCGGGGCGGCGGCGAGCAGGACCGCGAGCGGAAGAAGCAGGCGGATCGTCATGGGGACCTCCAGGGGAGGAAAGGCGTCGGGTCGAGCGGCCAAGATACGACAGGTCGCCGCGGCGATTCCGGGTCGGGCCCCCGGCAGGCGGAGGACCTCGACGATCGCGCGAGCGAACGGGCGCAGTCTCCTACCTCCGAACGGGATACGGTGGCGCTGCGGGCGGTTGACGCACGGCGCGCCCGGTAGTCTGCTGCAGGCGTGTTCCGTCGCCGGCCGGGAGCCGGCGCCCCGCCCCACCGGAGGTCGTCATGGGCTTCGATCCCGCCAGCCGCATCCAGGACTTCCTCGTCTTCGGCGAGTTCGGGGACGTGAACCCGTCGATCACCGATTCCTCGACGTACACGTTCCTCACGCAGGAGAAGATGGAGGAGGCCTTCGAGCACGAGATCGAGGGCTGCTTCCTCTACTCGCGCCACTGGAACCCGACGAACAAGTTCCTCGCCGAGGCTCTCGCCCGCATGGAGGACGGGGAGTCCGCCCAGGTGATGGCCTCGGGGATGGGTGCGATCAGCACGACGCTGCTCGCGCTCTGCTCGCAGGGTGACCAGATCGTCTGCGGGCGCAACATCTACGGCGGCACGTACGCGCTGCTCAAGAACCTGCTGCCGCGCTTCGGCGTCACGACGCGGTTCGCCGACCTCACGGACCATGCCGCGGTCCGGGCGGCGATCACGCCGCGCACGCGGGTCGTGTACGTCGAGTCGGTGAGCAACCCCCTGCTCGAGGTCGCCGACATCCCCGCGCTGTCGGCGATCGCGCACGAGCGCGGCGCGACGCTGGTCGTGGACAACACTTTCAGCCCGATGGTGCTCTCGCCGCTCCGGCTCGGCGCCGACGTCGTGCTTCATTCGATGACCAAGTTCATCAACGGCACGAGCGACTGCGTCGCCGGATGCGTCGTCTCGAGCCACGATTTCATCGGCCGCCTCAACGACGTGAACTGCGGCACGAGCATGCTGCTGGGCCCGGTCCTCGACAGCTTCCGGGCGGCGAGCATCCTGAAGAACCTGCACAGCCTGCACGTGCGCATGCGCAAGCACAGCGCGAACGCGCTCCACGTGGCGCGGCGGCTGGAGTCGCTCGGGTTCGACGTCCACTACCCCGGGCTTCCGTCCCACCCGCACCACGCGCTGATCACGCGGATGGCGAACGAGGGGTATGGCTGGGGCGGCATGCTGACCCTCGACGCGGTCGACCCGACGACCGCCGCGCGGCTCATGCAGGCCATGCAGGAGGCGAAGGTCGGCTATCTCGCCGTGAGCCTCGGCTACTTCAAGACGCTCTTCAGCATGCCGGGCCACAGCACCTCGAGCGAGATGCCCGCCGAGGAGCGCGCGACGGCCGGAATCTCGGAGGGACTCATCCGGTTCTCGATCGGCCTCGATGCCGATATCGAGCAGACGGCGCGCCGCATCGAAGCGTGCATCGCCCGGGTCGGGCTCACGCCCCGGGCGGCCACGAAGGCCTGACGGCGCGCGGGGCGGCCGCCGGCCGCCCCGCGCGGGACCTCAGCGCGGCCAGAGCCAGCCGAACGTGCCGGCGGTCAGCAGGCCATAGAGCAGGCCGTCGAAGGTGTTGCGAAGCGTCGTGCCCCAGGACTTCTTGTACCAGATCGAATCCTGCCACAGCGCCAGGGCGTAGCCGACGAAGGCGACGACCCCGGCGAAGCGAAACACCCGGAGGTACGAGGCACCCGGCTCGAGGGCCCGGCCGGCCACGTACGCGGCGAACAGGCCCACGAGCAGGCTGTAGCCGAACCACTGCGCGAGGCTGGATCCCAGGGCCGGGGGGCCCGGCTTCATGACGGTCATCACGAACACCGGTCCCTGCTTCATCTTCTCGAGGAACTTCGGGTCCTTCATGGACTCCGGCCTGTCGCCGCAGGGCATCATGTAGTCGCCGGGCGGGATCGCGAACGGGCGGAGCGCCCCGGCGACCTCGTCCTCCTTCGGGAGCCGGCGGAAGTCCTGCCGGTGGTAGGGAAGGGCCATGTGGAGGAGGAAGCTGACGAAGAACACGACAACGGCCGAAAGCAGGATCGGCAGCCACAGCGAGTCGATCGGGACCATGCGCAACCTCCTTTTCGTCCCGGCCGGGCCGGGAGGGCGAAGGATTCGACGCTCGACCGCGGCTCGTTCGGCCGTCCGCGAGGGGTGCGCTATGTTAGGGGGCGCGGGCGCGGGGGCAAGCGGAGAATCACCAGGCCGACCGGGGGTACGATGCTGCAGCGACTCAAGGAACTGCTGATGAGCGCAACGGGCGAAGGGGGCGGCTCGGGGGGCGGCTCCGGGGCCGACTGGCCCACGGACGTCGCCGTGGCGGCCCTGCTGCTCGAGTCGGCGAACGCCGACGACCACGTCCACACGCTCGAGCACGCGATGATCGCCCAGGCGCTGAAGAAGCAGTTCGGTCTCGACGCCGACGGGGTCGAGGACCTGATCGCCCGGGCCGAACAGGCCCGGCGGGAGGCCATCGACCTGCACGGCTTCACGAAGGTCGTCCTGCGCGAGCGCGACGAGCGCCAGCGGCTCGCGATCGCCGAGGTCGTCTGGCGCGTGGTGCTCGCCGACGGCGAGCTGACGACCGACGAGAGCATCCTCGCGCGGCGGCTCGGCAACCTGCTCGAGCTGCGCCCCGAGGACGTCTCGGTCGCGATCCAGCGCGCCCGGGGCCGCCGGACGCCGAGGCCGCGAAGGAGCTGAGGGCCCGCCGCGCGCCTCGGGAGGCCATCGGCTAGCGCCGCCGCTCTCCCGGGGGCAGGCGACCGAAGTCCACGTCGCCGCTCGCGGCGAGCGCGATGAGCGCGGCGTAGCCCGCGACGTTCTCGCGAAGCAGCGCGGGGTCGATCTTGTCGAACGTGTCGTTCGACGAGTGGTGCAGGTCGAAGTAGGGCCGGGCGTCGGTGAGGAGCTCCATCACGGGAACGCCGCGCTCGGCGAGGGGCCCGGTGTCGGAGTCGCCGCGCGAGCCGTCGCCCGCGTACTCGGTGCAGATCGGCGAGAGCACCGAGAGGATCGGCTCGACGAGCGCCCCGCGCCCGGGGCCGAAGCCGGACTCGAAGCCCCAGACGTCGAACGCGCCCAGGTCGCTCTCCATGGCCACCACGTGCCGGTCCAGCTCGCCGGCGTGCCGCGCGGCGTAGTCGCGCGCGCCCGAGAGGCCGAATTCCTCGTTCGCGAACAGGACGACGCGGATCGTGTGCCGGTGGGCACCGGCCGCGTGGGCGAGCCGCGCGGCGGCGATCATCGTCGCCACGCCCGCGCCGTCGTCGTGGGCGCCCTGCCCGAGGTCCCACGAATCGAGGTGCCCGCCGACCACGACGAGGCCGGGGACCGGGCCGCGGCCGGGCAGCTCGCCGACCACGTTCGCCGAGCGCGCCGTGCCGAGGTCGCGCGAGTCGCTCCACAGCCGTACGCGCACCGGGCGCCCGGTCGCGAGCTGCCGGTCGAGCAGGTCGGCGTCGGGCGCGGAGACCGCGAACGCGGGGATGCGCGTGCCGGTCGAGTCGTCGTGCATGTTGCCCGTGTGCGGGTCACGGCTCGCGTCGGTGCCCACCGAGCGGATCACCACGCCGACCGCGCCGTACTTCGCGGCCTCCACGGCGCCGCGCGTGCGCACCTGGACGGCCGTTCCATAGCCCATGCCCGTCCGCGAGCGCTCCATGTGCCCCCGGAAGAACACGATCCTCCCCTCCAACCGCTCCTCGCCGAGGCCCTTCAGGTCGCCGAGCGAGCCGGCCGGGACGATCTCGGCCTCGATCCCCTCGCGCGGCGTCGCGACGCTCCCCCCCAGCGCGCAGGCGTCGAGCGGCTGCGGCCACGGGGCGGTGACCGCCAGCCGGCACTCCCCGCGTTCCCAGTGCGGCACGGTCACGGACTCCGCGTGGACATTCGCGAATCCGAGACGCGTGAGCGTCGCGAGGCCCCACGCGACCGCGCGGCGATCGCCGTCCGAGCCCGCGAGGCGCGGTCCGACTTCGGTGCAGAGCGAGCGCAGGGTCTCGTAGCCGACGTCGTCGCGCAGCCCCGCGTCGCGCGCGGCGCGGGCGTGCGCGAGCGTGGCGCTCGAGAACGTGCCGGCGGCGCGGGGCGCGGCGCCGAGGAGGGCGGCGAGGAGGACGACCGACAGCACGGGGGCGGTTCGCACGGCGGCTCCCTTCCACGGGTGGCGGCCCCGGGACGCGCGGCGGGCACACGCCGGGCCCTGGAAACGGCAAGGGACGGGAGGCTAGCACAGCCGCCTCCCGTCCCGGCGCGCGCTCCCGGGGGAGCCGCTAGAACACGATCGGTGCCGGCACGGACACGTGCCGCACGCCGCCCCCCGTCATCGCGTCCACCTCCACGAGCAGCGATTCTCCCGGCGAGATGCCCGCGGGCAACGCGGCGCGACGCAACTCCAGTCGCGCCTCGCGCACGCCTTCGACCCGCGCGACCTCGCGCAGGTCATCGCGATCGAGGAACACCACGTCGTAGCCGTCCGCGCCCTCGACGGGCGCCCAGGTCACCACCCAGCCGTCGTCGAGCGTGCGCACCACGGCCCCGGTCCCCGGCGCCTCGCCGCGCACGACGCGTTCCGCAGGCGCGCTCCGCTCGGTCGCGGGGCGCGTCGCCAGCCACGCGCCGGCCGCGATCACGGCGAGCGCGGCGAACCCGGTCGCGAAGCGCATCGCGGGCGGGGCGAACAGCCGCCGCAGCCAGCCGCCGGCGGGCCCCGACGCGGAAGCCGCCGGCTCGGCCGTCAGCGAGGCGATCGCGCGGTCCAGCCGCTCGTGCGCGCGTGGCGCGCCGGCCGCGGCGGGCAGGTTCTCGTCGGCGCGCTCGAACTCGGCGAGCGCGAGCAGCGTCGCCCGACAGCGCGGGCAACTCACAATGTGCGCCCGCTCCGGTGCGTCCTCGGGCAACCCGCGAACGCGCGCCAGCTCCTCGACGGGGATGCATCGCGAATCCGTCACGACCCCTCCTCCCTCGGCGCCCCGCGCTCGAGCGCCGTCCTCAGCTTTCGCCGCGCGGTCTGCAGCAGCGCCCGCGCGCCCGACTCCTCCTTCACGTCGAGGAGGCGCGTGATGTCGCGCACGGCCATCCCCTCGTAGGCCTTGAGCCACAGCGCGGTCTGTTCGACGGGCGTGAGCGATTCCCGCATCGCGGACAAGACGCGCTCCTCCCATTGCCTCCGTGCGAACGAGTCCTCGGGACCTTCCGAGGGCTCCTCGAGCAGGAGCAGCTCCTCCTCGTCGGCCGCACGCGGACGCTTCCGCCGCAGCGCGGCGAGGCAGCGGTTGCGCACGATCGCGTAGATCCACGACGACACCGCCGCGCGCGGCTCGAACCGCGGCAGCGCGCGGTGAACGAGGACGAGACAGTCCTGCGCGAGATCCTCCGCCTGCTCGCGATCGCCCACCATCCGCCAGCACCAGGCGTGGATGCGGGAACGCCATCGCATCAGCAGCTCCCGCTCCGCCCGGCGGCCTTCCCGGGAGTCCGGGTGCGCCTGGAGGATCCGGACGAGCTCGAGGTCGGTTTCGGGCTCGCTCATACCTTGGAACGCCGCGGGCGCGGCGATGGCACACCGGGGACGGGTCGGAGTGCGGCCGGGGTCATGGCCGGATGCTACCCAAAACGGTGCCACGCCACCTACTCCCCTGTGGGAACACCGCTTCCGGCCCGGCGCCGGCGGGTGGCGGGCTCAGTGCGCGCGGCGCGGCCGGACGCGCGTGTCGGGATCGCCCGAGAGCACGAACCCGGCCCAGTAAATCGGCGCCGACGTCCCGGGCGGGCGCATCGTCTCGACCTGCGCCTGCTGCAGCGCGCCGGCGGCCGTCCGGCCCTGCTCGAGCGCGAGGTAGAAGCGCCGCGTGAACGCGGCCGTCGCGGCGTCGTCCACGGACCACAGGGTCGAGAGCGCCGTGGGCACGCCGGCCGCGTGGAACGCGCGCGCGAGCCCGAGCACGCTCTCGTTGTTGAACCCGCGGTCGAGCGTCGTGCGGCAGGAGGCGAGCACGGCGAGCTTCGCCCGGACCGGCAGCGCGGCGATGCGGCGCGCGCTCAGCCACGCGTCGGCGTCGTCGCCCCGGCCGAGCAGGAAGGCGCTCCCCCACGCATCGTGCGAGCTGGCGCGCGCGTGGGAGGCGACGTGCAGGATGTCGCCGCGCGAGAACCAGGGCAGCAGGTCGGCGAGCGTCCGGTCGCCCGCGTTCACGACCCCCGCGCCGCCGTAGCGGCCGGTGAGCCAGCGCGCCTCCTCCCGGACGCCGTCCAGCGCGCGGCCCCGGTCGTCCGTCGTGCGCGCGAGCGTCACGACCGTCGCGGGGTCGATCGCCGGAGACGGACCGCGCCGGTGCCTCGCGAGCCAGGAGGCCGAGGGCACCGAGACGAGCGTGTGTCCCGCCGCGAGCGGCTCGCCCGACGGCGAGCCTGCAGGCAGCGCCGCTACCGGGATGGCGTTGAGGAAGCCGCTCAGCGAGACGATCACGCGGCGGCTCCGGAGCACGAGGTGCGAAGCGGGACCGAACAGGTTCTCCGAGAGCCGTGCGGCCGCGGCCGCCCGGGCGCGGGCCGTGCGCGGATCGTCCGAGCCGAGGAGTGCGAGCGGCCGCCGCAGGCCACTCATCGGGTCCTCGAACGCCCGCGCCTCGTACGCGCGCACCTCGTCGCGATCCAGCACGAAGACGATCGGCGGCCGCCCCCGGGTCGAGTACGCGTCCACGAACACCTCGCCCGCGCGCAGGACCCGCTGCTGCATCGAGGCCGCGGTCGTGAGCGCCTCCGGCCGCCGCGGCGTCCCGGGACGCGTCCGCCAGTCGAGCGCGCGCGACTTGAAGCGCTGCACCGCGTCGAAGGCCTCGCGCGCCCGCCGCTGCGGCGGCCCCGGGCGCCGGGGGTCGAGCAGCGCGTGCGCGGTCTGCACGGAGAGCTGGCCCGCGCTGTTGCCGATCGGCTCGTACCACTCCGCGTTCCTCACCGCCTCGGCCGTACGCTCCCAGCGATCGCCCGCCCGGAGGATGGCGGCGACGGCGCTGTCGGGGCTCCCGGCGTCCTCGAACGCGAGCGACAGCAGCTCGTCGAGGCGCACCGGGAGCTTCCAGCTCCGGGCCGCGGGCGGCGACTGCCGCACGCGCCGGAGCCGCGCGAGCGCCCGGTCCGGCCGCCCGATGCGCCGCTCGAGGTCGGCGAGCTGCAGCTGCCGGTCGGCTTCGTCGTCCGCCGGGAGTCGTCTCGCGTAGGCGCGGTCCAGCTCGAGCGCCACCGCGAACGCGTCGCTGGGACCGGATCGCCGGTCCACGACATCCACGAGGCGCCGGCCCGCCTCGGCGGCGAGATCGGGAGGTACCGAGTCGCGGGCGGCCCACAGCTCGCGCAGCAGCCGCTCCGCGTCGGCGGGCCGGCCCTGCAGGTTGCGCACGACCGCGAGCTGCGTGCGCAGGCGGTACGACACGCGCGGCGCTCCGCGGGGCACGCGGGCCAGCTCGCCCTCGAGCGTGTCGGCGGCCGCGTCCGTGCGGCCCGCCTCGACCAGCATGACCGCCAGGTTGCCGGCGATACTCGGGTTCGCCCCCCGTATCGTGCGCGCGACGTCCAGCGCCCGCGCGAAGTCCGCCGCGGCGGTGCCCGGCTCGCCCTCGTCCGCCTCCATCGTCCCGAGGTTGTTCCAGGCGTCCGCCTCGTTCAGCCGGTCGCCGGTGACGCGGCAGCGCTCGAGGATGCTCCGGTACGAGCGGCGCGCCTCGTCCCTCCGCCCCTGCTGCCGGAGCACGCGGGCGAGCCCGACGCGCGCGCTCATCTCGCTGAAGGTGTCGCGCGATCGCTCGAGCAGGGCGATGGCCCGCCGGTAGCGGCGCTCGGCGCCGCGCACGCGGTTCGCGCGCAGGTCGAGGTACGCCAGTCCCAGGTCCGCGTTGCCCTCCAGCATCGCGTCCCCGGTCGCGTGCGCCACCGCGAGCAGGCGCCGGTACGGCCCCTCGGCCTCGGCGAGCCTTTCGCGGAAGAGCTGTGCCCGGCCCTCGGCCAGCAGCGCGCGCCCCCAGGACAGCGAGTCCCCGGCGGCGCGCGCCAGCGAGCCGACGCGGCGCGCCTCGGCCACGCCCTCGTCGAAGCGCCCCGACGCGACCCAGCCGAGCACGCGCCGCGACGCCACCGCCGCCTCGAGCGCGCCGTCGTGCCGCGCGCGGGCGAGCGCGACCAGCGAGTCCGCCCAGGCGGCCGCCCGGTCCGGCCGGCCCGCGCGCGCGAGCGAGTCCGCGGGGTCCAGCACGTGCTCGTACGGCCCGGGCCGCGAGGTCGCCGGGGGCGCGAGGGCCGCGAGGGCGAGGAGGGCTGCGAGCACGCCCGCGCGGCAGGCCACCGCCGGGCGGAGCGGCGCGGCGGGCGCGGGCGGCACGCTCATTCCCGGACGGCCGAGAGGCTCTGCTGGGCCTTGCGGAGCTTCTCGAGCGTCTCCTCGAGCTGCCCGAGCCGCGCGCGCTCCGTGTCCACGACTTCTCGCCGCGCCGTGTTGAGGACGTCCTGGTTGCGCAGCTTGCGCTTCACGCCCTCGAGGTCCTCGAGCAGCTTCTCGGCCTCGCGCGCGAGGCGGCCGCGCTCCTCGGCGAGGTCGATGAGTCCCTCGAGCGGCAGGAACACCTCGGCGCCGTCCACGACGGCCGAAGCCGCCACCTTCGGGCGCGAGCCGTCGCGCGCGAGCGCGAGGGACTCGATGCGCGCGAGCGGCAGCAGCTGGACCTCCAGCCGGCCGAGGAGGTCGAGCTGGGCCGTGCTCCCGCGGATCACGACCGGCACCGCGCGGCCGGGCGCGATCTTCGACTCCACGCGCAGGTTGCGCACCGCCACGACGATGCCCTGGAGGAACGCCACCTCGTGCTCCGCCTCGGCGTCGAACCACGCCTTGCGCGCCTTCGGCCACGCGCGGTGCGCGAGCGTCTCGCCGTCGTGCGGGATGGCCTGCCAGAGCTCCTCGGTCACGAACGGCATGAACGGGTGGAGCAGCCGCAGGATGCCCTCGAGCACCCGCCAGGCGACCCAGCGCGCGGTCTTCAGGTCCACGCGCTCCTGCGGCGACATCGCGTCGCCCTTGTCGGCGAGCGCCCAGCGCGGCTTCGCCATCTCGAGGTACCAGTCGCAGTACTCGTTCCAGGCGAAGTGGTACACGGCCTGCGCCGCCTCGGCGAAGCGGTAGGTCTTCAGGTTCCGCGTCACGTCCTTCACCGCGTTCGCGAAGCGCGACAGGATCCAGCGGTCCGCGAGCGTCAGCTCGAGGTGCGACTCCTTGACGGTTCCGAGGTTCTCGTCGCCGAGGCGCATGAGCACGAGCTTCGTCGCGTTCCACATCTTGTTCGCGAAGAACTTGCCCGTCTCGAGCCGCTTCTCGTCGAAGAGCAGGTCCTGGCCCGTCGGCACCTGGACCATCGTGAAGCGCACGGAGTCCGCGCCGTACTTCTCCATCATCGCGAGCGGGTCGGGCGAGTTGCCGAGCGACTTGCTCATCTTGCGGCCCTGCGCGTCGCGGACGATGGACGTGAAGTAGACGTGCGGGAACGGGGCCTCGCCGAGGAAGTGGTAACCGGCCATGATCATGCGCGCGACCCAGAAGAAGATGATGTCGCTGCCCGTGACCATGAGGCTGTTCGGGTAGTAGCGCTCGAGGTCGGACGTCCGCTCGGGCCAGCCGAGCGTCGAGAACGGCCAGAGCCACGAACAGAACCAGGTGACGAGCACGACCTCGTCCTGCACCCA
>CAZPVG010000063.1:0-25234 GCA_964589945.1 uncultured bacterium | reverse complement strand
CTGCCCGTGGGACATGGGCACGTTCGGCTCGATGAGCACGCGCTTCTTCGGCCCCGCGCTGCGCGGCGCCGCGGCCGAGGCGCGCGCGGTGCTCGTGGACCTCGCCGCGGAGAAGCTCGGCGCGCCGAAAGCGGACCTGGCCGTCGCCGACGGCGTCGTGTTCGTCGCGCGGGACCGGAAGCGGCGGGTCACGTTCGGCGAGCTCGCGAAGGGGCGCACGATCGCGCGCCACCTCGAGGGCCGGCCGAAGCTCCGGCCCGTCTCCGAGTGGACGGTGAGCGGCAGGTCGGCGAAGCGGACCGACGGGCGCGCCAAGGTGACCGGGCAGGCGCAGTACGCGGGCGACATCCGCGTGAAGGGCATGCTGTACGCGAGCGTGCTTCGCCCGCCGGCGCACGGGGCGACCCTGAAGCACGCGGACACCTCCGCGGCGTCCGCGATGGCGGGCGTGACCGTCGTCGAACGCGACGGACTGATCGCCGCGCTCCACGCCGAGCCCGACCGCGCGGCCAGGGCGATCGCCGCCGTGAAGGCCGAATGGGACGTGCCGCCCCCGAAGGCGAACACCGAGACCATCTTCGACCACCTCATCGCCGTGGCGCCGGCGCCGCAGGAGCGGGACCGGAAGGGCGACCTCGCCGAGGGCGAGCGCGCGGCGGCGGAGCGCTTCGAGCACCGCTACGAGAACGGCTACGGCGCTCATGCGCCCATGGAGACCCACACGGCGCTCGCGAGCTTCGAGGACGGCAGGCTCACCGTGTGGGCGGCGACGCAGACGCCGTTTCCCGACCAGGCACGCCTGGCCGAGGCCCTGGACATGAAGGTGGACGACGTGCGCGTGATCACGCCGTTCGTGGGCGGCGGCTTCGGCGGCAAGAGCGGCACGACGCTGCAGTCGGTCGAGGCCGCGAAGCTCTCGCGGATCACGGGCCGGCCCGTGCAGGTCTGCTTCGACCGGGCCGAGGAGTTCTTCTACGACACGTTCCGTCCCGCGGCGGTCGTGAAGATCCACTCCGGGCTCGACCGCGACGCGCAGATCGTGCTCTGGGACTACCAGGTGTGGTACGCGGGCGCGCGCAGCACGGAGCCCATCTACGACGTGCCGAACCAGCTGGTCCGCGTCTACGGCCAGTGGGGGCGCGACGCGGAGGGCGCGCACCCCTTCGCGACGGGGCCGTGGCGGGCACCGGGCGCGAACATCAACGTGTTCGCGCGCGAGTCGCAGCTCGACATCATGGCGGCGAAGGCGGGTCTCGACCCGCTCGAGTTCCGGCTCCGGAACACGACCGACGCGCGGGCGCTCTCCGTGCTGAAGGAGGCGGCCGCGCGGTTCGGGTGGAAGCCGGCGAAGGCGCCGAGCGGCCGGGGCGTCGGCATCGCCTGCGGCCTCGACGCCGGGACGTACGTCGCGCTGTGCGCCGAGGTGCAGGTGGATCGCGCGAGCGGCGCCGTGAAGGTGAAGCGCATCGTCTGCGCGCAGGACATGGGGCAGGTCGTGAACCCCGACGGAGCCACGATGCAGATGGAGGGCTGCATCGCCATGGGTCTCGGCTACGCACTGACGGAAGAGGTGCGCTTCGACGGCGGCCGGATCGACGAGCGCAACTTCGACACATACCGTCTGCCGCGCTTCTCGATGATGCCGAAGATCGAGACCTTCCTCGTGAAGAACGACATGCTCACGCCGCAGGGCGGCGGCGAGCCCGCGCTCGTACCGGTCGGCGCCGCGGTCGCGAACGCGATCTTCGACGCGGTCGGCGCGCGCGTGTTCGAGATGCCGATGACGCCCGAGGTGGTGAAGGAGGCGATGGCCTGAGGTTCGGGGGGGGCGGACCGGGCGTCCGCCCCCTGCGCCTCAGCGGACCACCGCGAGCCGCGCGACGGTCGTCCGGCCGGCGGACTCGAGGCGCAGGAAGAACACGCCGCTCGCGACCGCCGCGCCCGCGGCGTCGCGGCCGTCCCACTCGAGCCGGTACGTGCCGGCGGTGGCCCGCCCCGAGCGCAACTCGCGCACGAGGCGGCCGGCCACGTCGTAGACGCCCACGCGCGCGTCGCCGGCGGCCGGGACCGTGAACGCCACGGTTGCCCCGCCGCGGGAGGGATTCGGGAACGCCGCGAGCCGCACCGATGCCGGCGCCGGCGGGGCTTCCGCCGAGAGCACGGTGCCGGCCGCCGGGACTGGCACGACCGCGAGCCCTTCGAAGCCCGCGCCGTTCGTCGCCGTCAGCAGCGTCGTCGCGGCGGTCGCCGGGTCCACGCGGTAGACGCCCGTGTTCGAGATCGCGAGGAACTTCGAGGTGACCGGGTCCCAGGACATGCCGGTGACCGGGGCGCCGAGGTCGCCCACGACGGTCGCGGCTCTGGTGTCGCGATCGATCCGCAGCAGCCGCTTGGGGCTCACCGACCCGTCCGCCGCGTAGAGGTGCTGGTCCACCGGGTCGAACGCGATGGACTCGAAGGCCGAGCCCCAGCGGCAGCCCGCGAAACGCTCGCCCCCGAAGGTGTACGCCGCGCCCGAGGCGGGCTCCGGCAGCTCCTCGTCCACGGTCGCGTCGAGGCCCACGAGGTCGGGGCCCAGCCCGTCGTGGGCGTCGCCGACCACGAAGTCGATCGTCTGGCCGGCGGTGAGCGCGAACGTGCCGTTGACGTCGCCGCGCTCCTGGCCCGTGGCGGAGACGTAACGGTCGTACGCCACCGCTCCATCGAGCAGGACCGCGACCTCGGCCGACATGAACATGGTCGGCAGCATCCGCGAGGCGAGCCGGGCATGCACGGTGTAGCTTCCGTCCTGCGACGCAGTCCAGCGCGCGACCACGTACTGCCCGCCATTCCCAGGCTGCAGATCGAGCCCCCCCGCAGGCGTGTACGCGTTGCCGACCGTCTTGCCGCCGGGGGTGCCGTTGTGCGTCACCTGCGTGAGGTTCGTGGCGTCGCGCCAGTTGTCGAGACCGTTCGCGTCCGTGCCGTGCGTGGCGAGCAGCGTGAACGCGCCGGCGAGCGTGGGCGTCCAGCCGTAGCTCCAGGGTGAAGCGGGATTGGCGGTGGGAACGAAACCGGCAGCTGCGTCGTCGGCGTGAGCGGCCGGTGGCCGGACGCTCCACGCGAGCCCGGCCAGCGCGACGATCGCGGCGAAGCGGGCGATGGACGGGCCGGCAGGATGGATTGCCACGGCGCCCCCTTGCGGGCCGACGGATCGCCGCCCCGCACCCCAATGGTGCGTCGGCTTCGCATCGCGCCCAAGTACGAATTCGCTCGTGGCGCCGTGGTTCACTCCTCGTTTCGCCGCGAGGGCACCATGCGCGGCGGTCACCCCCGGGCGGGGCACGGCCGAACGGTCCCGCTCGCTGTTCGGTCAAACTCAACAACCGGCCTGAGCCGAAAGTGCGCTCGCGGCACGGGACGCGCCGGGGCATTTTTCAGGCCCGGAGGGCAATGAACGCTTGCGACTTCCCGCACAAGGGTCGCACGCTTGAGGTCGCCGCGTCCCCCGCGGGTCCGGAACCCCCGGTCCCGGCCGGCACCTCACGCCCGCAGATGGGAGGAAGACCGATGCACACTCGCTACAAGCTCGTCACGACGCTCGTCGTGCTCGTTTCCTTCGCCGCCGCCGCCGCTTACGCGGACCCCGCCAGCACCCTCGCCTCGGACAACGCCACGGTGCAGCCGGGCGGGCCCCGCTCGGGAAGCAGCGGGAAGGCCTACTTCAACATGGAGGGCAGCGTCAACGGAACGTACGCGAGCTACGGCGTCGCGGACTTCAACTTCGGGATCCTGCCCTACCCGGTCCTCGGCGTGAACTCGGCCGAGCTGGCCCTGACCCAGGCCAACGCCGCGTACTCGGCCAGCGGGAACCTGGTCCTGTCGGTCGATCAGTCCGCCACGCTCGTGGACATCCAGCCGGGGACTTCGCCGCTGGCATTCGATGGCGTGGATCCCGGCACCGCCACCGACGTCACGGAGGGTGATCTTTCGCTGCTGTCGCTCGGCGCCGGACCGTTCACGTACACCATCGGCGCCAACGGCGACGTGGATCACTTCGCCCTCACCCTGGATTCGGCGACCGAGGCGGAGATCGTCAACCGGCTCAACAACCAGGAGACGATCCGGATCGTGGTCGGGACCGGCGAGGCGGGGGTGGCGGCGACCTACGCCGGCTACACGAACTACACGTACGCGGGTCCGACGCTCAACCTGGACCTGAACTACGACAAGCCCGTCCCGGCCGGGACGGAGACGTGGGGACGCATCAAGGCGCTGTTCCGCTGATCGAAGGACGCCTGTTCGATCGCAGCGACGCGGCCGCCCGGAACCCCGGGCGGCCGTCGTCGTCGTGAGGCGGGCGGTCAGAACGAGTGGCCGACCGTCAGCCGGAAGAACGCCGGGGCCACCAACTGGTTGCCGTTGACGTGCTGGTGGACGGGCACGTCCACCAGCCCCGTGACCCGCACGCTGCCGAGCCGCGCGTCGATGCCCGGAGCGAGCAGCACGCGCTGGTAGCCGGTGTCGCCGGGGCTCGCCTCGGCCCCGGAGTCCCGCGCCCGCACGGTCCCGACCGTCGCGACCAGCGGCGCGACTGTCCAGCCGCCCACGCGGTAGCCCGCGCTCGCGACGGCCGCCGTCACGTCCACCTCGTTCCCGGGACGGTACGCGCCCGAATAGGCGAAAGGAAGGTCCCACATGCCGTCCACGAACCAGACCCAGGCGCGGTCCGGGGTGAGCGGGCCGATGTGGTGGGCTCCGAGGATCGCGTCCGTGCTGCCGGTCCCAATCTGGGTGTCGCGGTCGAAGTTCGCGTAGGCGTGGTCGCCGGTCGGCAGCTTGAGGCCCGCCGTGAGTCCCGTGGAGAGGTCGTCCGAGATCCCGGTGTAGAGCGCACGCACCCGCACGTCGCCCGGAGCGCCGTGCGTGAACTCGGAGACACCGCCATCGTCCGCCGTGCGGAATTGACGATGCCAGTAGGGCACGTCCACCGACACACCCCAGGCGCGGTCGAGCATGTACTGGAGCTTCGCGGTCACGAACGTCGTGCGGATCTGCTTGTCCTCGTTGTCCGCCGCGGAAGCGGACGACGTGCCGCTCCAGTTGTCGTCCTGGTTCATGAAGTCGTACTCGAGCGAGAGCGTTCCGCCGCTGCGCGTGGGGAACATCGAGGCCGTGCCGACTTCGAAGATGCCGCAGCCGCAGGCGCAGGCATGGGCGGCGCCGGGCGCCGCGAAGCACGACAGGAGCACGAGGACTCCGGTGAGCCAGGAGCGTGCCGGGGCCGGGTGGCCGGTCGGGGTGGCGGGGCACAATGAGGCGTAGCGACGTCGCATTCACCCAACCTAGGACGCGGGAAGCGGAGAGGCAAGCGGACGGCGGGGCCGCCCGGGGCTGGTGCCGCGGCCGGGCCCCCGGCGGGCAGATCGAGCCCCCGCAACGCGGGCGAACCGCCCGGCCACCGTCCCGAATCCGAGTATTCGTCGGGGGGCGGACGCTCGTCCCCGCCGCCCCGCGCAGGGCCGCGATCCGGGACACCTTCCGGAAAGGAGGCGGCCATGGCTCGAAGACTCACCGCGTACGAGATCGCGAAGTCCGTCGCCGCTGGACTCGTGACTTCTCTGCTCGTCTCGGTCGTCATGGTCAACGCTTACCTGGCGGGGCTCGTGCCCCTGCCCGAGCCGCTGTCGGTCGCGTTCGCGCAGAAGCTCTTCGGCGGCCCCTTCGACTTCTCGTACGGCATGCTGCTGCAGTTCGGCTGGATCACGACCTGGACGCTCGCCTACCTGCTCCTCGTGCGGCGGCACACGTTCCTGAAGGCGCTGCTGTTCGCGCTCGGGTTGTGGCTCGCGGTGCTCTTCGTGTTCTTCCCGCTCGTGGGCTGGGGCGTGTTCGGCCTGGCGCTCGGTCCGGGCCTGGCGCCGGTTGCGGCCGCGCTCGTTCCGCACGCCCTCTTCGCCGTGCTGGTCTGGTTCTTTGCGCGACGCGCGGTCCCCGACGGACCGGCGGCGCTCGCGCACGGGCGTTGAGGAAGGCGTCGCGCGCAGGCGGCCGACCGGCACGCCGACCGTTGCGGAGGGAACCGGCAGTCCGTCGGCATCCACCTGGCCCGGGTCGAAGCTCCCGATGCTGTCGCCGGAGGCACGCGCCATGATCGAGTCCGCGGCCTCCGCGAGCACGCGGCAGAGGGAGTCCTGTTCGACCCACGAGAAGAACTCGAGCACCCGCCTCGCCATGTCTGGCCGCGTGGCGCGGGCCGGGCCATTCGTCCCGGAAACGTAGGGGAACACGTCGCCGCCGTTCAGCAGCTGCTGGTAGGCGTACAGGGTGTGCCGCGGCGCGAGGCCCTCGTCGCCGAAGGAGAGGTCGCCGCCGAAGTCGCCGGAGACCGCCGCGTAGAGCGTGCTGATGCCGTGCCCGGTGATGTTCACGGTCCGCCCGCCCTCGCTCGAGCCGGGGGAGTCCTTGTTGAGCCGCGCGTGCGTGTAGCCCCCGGCCGGCGCGCCCTGCAGGTAGTAACCCGTCTGCAGGCTGCCGTCGCCGAAGAGGCCGCCGTGCTGCCACGAGTAGAGCGAGTAGGGCTCGCCATGCCAGAGCGGTGCGTTCGCGAGATCGAAGGAGGGCGAGTACGGGAAGATGTTGATCTCGACGAACGTCGAGTGCGCGTAGAAGTCCTGTGTCGTGTGCAGCGCTTCGCCGAAGGCCACCAGCGCCTTCGCGAACGCTCGCGAGTCGGTCGGCGTGGAGATGATGCCGGCGCGCGCCGCGGCCATCCGGTCGTTGACCCGGTCGAGGCTCTCCTCGAGCAGGTTGTTGTCGAAGTGGTCGGACGCGAACGGGACGGCCTGCGCCGAGTCGGGCTGGCAGAACGCCGGCGCGTAGTCGCAGTAGCCGTGTGCGAGGCAGTCCTCGACGTCCGGAAGCATGGCGCCCCACGCGATGAGGCTCGCGGCGACGCTGCCGACGCCATGGCGGGTGAGCACCTGGTACGTCATCACCGAGTGCCGGTGCAGCTCGAACGCGCGCGCGGCGGAGCGATCAGGGCCGCGGCCGCGGCCAGCAGGATCGTGAGGACGGGGCGGGCGAGGGGGGGCGCGGGTTCACGGGCGGCTCCGGGGCGGGAGGAACGCGACGGGGACCCCGCCATTCCAGGCGCCGGGCGACCGCCGGCGGCGCGGATTTCCCCGTGAACGCGACAATTCCCCGGGCCACCGCCCCCCGACTTTTTGCGGCCCTCTGACGAGATCCGGCCGCGCCTCCCTACAATGTCGGGACTCGCCATCGTCGCGCCGCCGCGTGCGGCCGGCGCCGGGCCGGCCCCCTCCCCACGGGAGCGATCGGGCCCGGAAGCCCGGGGCGTGCCGCCATCGCGCGCACCGGGGCGTACCCGCGGGGCGTCGCTCGGACGCCGCAGGCCGCGGGGGCGGGCCGCGGGACCATCGGGGCACACAGTCCGGAGGGGACATGTCGATCCAGACCGACGAGATCCGCACGGTCAACGAGCGAATCGAGCGGGAGAGCATCGTCGTCCAGACGATCATGGCCGAGGTCTCCAAGGCCATCGTCGGGCAGCAGTACCTCATGAACCGCCTGCTGGTCGGGCTGCTGGCGAACGGGCACATCCTGATTGAGGGCGTGCCGGGGCTCGCGAAGACGTACGCGGTCCGCACGCTGTCGTCGGCGATCCGCACCCGCTACCAGCGTATCCAGTTCACCCCTGACCTGCTGCCGGCGGACATCATCGGCACGATGATCTACAACCAGAAGACCGGCGAGTTCGTCACGAGCAAGGGGCCGATCTTCTCGAACCTGATTCTCGCGGACGAGATCAACCGCACGCCGCCGAAGGTGCAGAGCGCGCTGCTCGAGGCCATGCAGGAGCGCCAGGTGACGATCGGCGACCGGACGTATCCGCTCGAGGATCCCTTCCTCGTGCTCGCGACGCAGAACCCGATCGAGCAGGAAGGCACCTACCCGCTGCCGGAGGCGCAGCTCGACCGGTTCCTCTTCAAGCTGCGGATCACCTACCCGTCGCGCGAAGAGGAGCGGGAGATCGTCGAGCGCATCGCGGTCACGGGCGAGCCCGCGATCTCGCCGGTCGTCGAGCCCGCCGACATCGTCAGGGCGCGCGAGCTGTGCCGGACCATCTACGTGGACCCGAAGCTCAAGGACTACATCCTCGACCTCGTGTTCGCGACGCGCGAGCCCGAGAAGTACGGGCTCGCGGAGCTGCGGCCGCTCATCCGTTTCGGCGCCTCGCCGCGCGCCTCGATCTTCCTCACGGTCGCGGTGCGGGCGATGGCGTTCCTGAGGCGCCGCGGCTTCGTGATCCCCGAGGACGTCAAGGAGCTGGCGGCGGACGTCCTGCGGCACCGGATCATGCTCACCTACGAGGCGGAAGCCGAGGAGATGACGACGGACGACGTTGTCCAGCGCATCCTCGGCGCGGTCGAGGTGCCGTGAGCGGCGCGGCCGGGGCGGTCCGGGATCCGAAAGCGCGGGGAGGCCAGGCATGCTGTCGCCCGACTTCCTGAGGAAGATCCGGCAGATCGAGCTGCGGACGCGCAAGATCCTCAACACGACGTTCGCGGGCGAGTACCGGTCCACCTTCAAGGGGACCGGCATGGAGTTCGTGGACGTGCGCGAGTACATGCGCGGCGACGACGTCCGGTCGATCGACTGGAAGGTCACCGCGCGCATGGACCGCCCGTACGTGAAGAAGTTCGTCGAGGAGCGCGAGCTGACCGTGATCCTCTGCGTGGACGCCTCGGGCTCCGGCTACTTCGGGACGCGCTCGCAGTTCAAGCTCGAACAGGCCGCCCAGGTGGCGGCGACGCTCGCGTTCTCGGCGGTGGCCAACAACGACAAGGTCGGCCTGCTGTTCTTCACCGACCGCGTCGAGCGCTTCGTGCCGCCGCGCAAGGGCCGGCAGCACGTCATGCGCATGGTGCGCGACATCCTGCTGTTCGAGCCCGAGCACCGCGGCACGGACCCCGTGGCGGCGCTCGAGTACGTCATGCACATCCTCAAGCACCGCGCGATCGTCTTCCTCGTCAGCGACTTCCTGGGGCCCGGCTTCTCGCCCGACGTGCTGCGGATCCCGCTCGGCATCGCGGCGCGCCGGCACGACGTCGTGGCAATCCCGATCACCGACCCGGCCGAAGACGAGCTGCCGCACGTTGGGCTCATGGACGTCGAGGACATGGAAACCGGCGAGATCCTGACCGTGAACACCTCGGACGCGCGCCTGCGCCGCGGCTACCGCGAGCACATGGAGGCGCAGCGGACGCGGCGCGACCGGCTCTTCCGGCTGCTCGGCGTGGACAGCATCGTGCTGCACACCCACGAGGACTTCACGCCCAAGCTGCACAAGTTCTTCCAGGAGCGGGCCCGACGCCTGGGCTGACCCCCCGACCCGCATGAGCGCGAACTTCGCCACGACCCTGCTCTCGGTGCTGCTCACCGCCCCCGCGGCGCCGCACGCCACCCTCACGAGCCACGTGTCGCTTCCGGAGCGGCTCACCGTGGGCGACCGCTTCGAACAGACTGTCGTCGTCACGCGGCCGACCGCGGCCGTGCTGAACGGGCCGCTCGCCGACTCGCTCGGCGTGTTCGTGCTCGCGGGCGAGAAGCGCTCGACGAAGGTGAGCCGGGGCGTCTCGAAGACGACCTATCACCTCAGCCTCGCCGGGTTCGAGCCCGGCACGCACGTCCTGCCGCCGCTCACGTTCCTCGTGCTCGCGAACGACCACACCGACACGCTGCGGACCGACACGGCCTCGGTGACGATCGCGAGCGTCCTGCCCGCCGACATGAAGGACGTGCACGGGCTCAAGCCCGCCGAGTCGTTCCCGAACTGGGCGCTCTGGATCTGGCCGGGCGCGCTGATCCTGCTCGCCGCGCTGGCCTGGGCGGCCCGCCGGCTCTGGCGGCGGCTGCGCCACGCGGGTGGGGAGGAGGCGCCGCCGCTCCCGCCCTGGGACGAGGCGATGCGCGCGCTCGAAGCGATGCCGCTCGGGGAGTGGATCGAGGCCGGGCAGTGGAAGCGCTACTACTACGCCCTCTCCGAGGTGCTCAAGCGCTACATCGGCCGGCGCTTCGAGTTCGATGCCGTCGAGCAGACGACGACCGAGATCCTGGCGGCGCTGCGCGCCCGGCGCGCGCCGCTGCGCGACGACGTCGCGCGGTTCCTGATGAGCTCGGATCTCGTGAAGTACTCCAAGGTCGTCCCCCCGCTCGAGGAGGCGCGCGCGGCGGTCGACCGGGTCCGCGACTTCGTCGAGCGCACGCGGCCGGCCGAGCCCGCGGCCGCGGGCGACGCCGCGCCGGCGGGCGCCGCGCCCGCTCCCGCGCGCACGGGGACGGGGAGCTGACATGCGCTTCGCCTCGCCCTGGTTCCTGCTGCTCCTGCTCCCGGTCGCGGTGCTCGTCTGGCTCGAGCTGCGCAAGCGCACCGGCTCGGTGCGCTTCTCCGACACGTCGTTCTTCCGCGCGCACCCCGGGCCCGGCCGCTACCTGCGCTGGCTGCAGCTCGCGCTCACGGCCGCGGCGCTCTCGCTGGCCGTGGTCGCGCTCGCGCGCCCGCAGCGCGGCCGCGTCTACGAGGAGGTGGAGTCGCGTGGCGTGGACATCATGCTGTGCTTCGACGTCTCGCAGTCCATGACCGCACCCGATCTGCAGCCCGACCGGATCACCGCGGCGAAGGAACGCGCGAAGGAGTTCATCGCCAAGCGCAAGGGTGACCGCATCGGCCTCGTGGTGTTCGCGAACGGCGCGATGACGCTCTGCCCGCTCACGCTCGACCGCCAGGTGCTCGGCTCGATCATCGACCACCTCAGCATCGGCACCCTCGACGGCAGCCGCACGGCGATCGGCATGGGGCTCGCGAGCGCGGTCGCGCGACTGCGGGGCTCGAAGGCCAGGGAGAAGGTCGTCATCCTGCTCACCGACGGCGTCAACAACGCCGGCGAGATCGATCCGCAGACGGCCGCCCAACTCGCGAAGACCTACGGTATCAAGGTGTACTGCATCGGCGTCGGCTCGCAGACCCCGGTCACGGTGACCGTGCACGACCCGCTCTTCGGCAACCGGCCGCAGACCGTGCAGGCGGACTACGACCCGAAGACGCTCGAGGACATCGCGGCGACGACGGGGGGACGGTCCTACTCCGCCGGCGACGCCGCGGCGCTCGGGCGGATCTACGATGCGATCAACCGCATGGAGCCCACGCACTTCAAGAGCGCGCGGCACACGGTCTACTCGGAGAAGGCGGGCCTGTTCCTGCTGCCGGCGGCGCTGCTCTTCCTGCTCGGCATGCTCCTGCCCGCCCTGGTCGTGCGGAGGCTGCCGTGATCCGCTGGGGAGCCCCGCACCTGCTCCTGCTGCTGCTCGTCGTGCCGGCGCTCGTGGCGGCGATGCTGGCCTCGGAGTGGCTCACGCGCCGGCGCCTCGCGCGGCTCGCCGACTCGGGGCTCGTTCCGCGCCTCACGGACAGCCGCAGCCCGCGCCTCGCCGCGATCAAGGCGACATGCCTGCTGCTCGGGTTCACGTTCCTGATCGTCGCGGCGGCCCGCCCGCAGTGGGGCGAGAAGCTGCAGGTCTACCACGGCCGCGGCATCGACATCGTGCTGGTGCTCGACGCCTCGCGCAGCATGCTGGCGGAGGACGTCGCCCCGAACCGGCTGGAGCGCGCGAAGACGGAACTGGCGTCGCTGCTCGACAACCTCGGGACGAACCGCGTCGGCGTGGTGGCCTTCGCGGGGGACGCGAAGGTCCTGTGCCCGCTCACGCCGGACGTCGAGGCGGCGAAGCTCTTCCTGGACATCATCAGCCCCGACAACATGCCGAAGCCGGGGACGAACATCGAGAAGGCGGTGGACACGGCGGTTTCGCTGTTCGACCCGACCGACGAGAGCTCCAAGGCGATCGTCCTCGTGACCGACGGCGAGAGCCTGGACGGCGACCCGGCCGCCGCGATCCGCACCGCGGCCCGGAACCACGTGCGGCTGTTCGCCGTCGGTGTCGGCACGACCGAGGGCTCGACCATCCCGAAGGGGAGCGACAGCACGACCACGAGCTACCTCAAGGACGACAAGGGCAAGGTCGTGGTGTCGCGTCTCGCCGAGCGGCTGCTGATCGTCATGGCCAAGGCGACCGACGGCCGCTACTTCCGTTCGGAGAGCATCAACCTCGACGAGCTCGTCTCGGCGCTCGATCGCATCCAGAAGAAGGCGATCGCCGGCGGCGAGTACGTGGAGTACGAGGAGCACTTCCAGATGTTCCTGCTGATCGGCTTCCTGTTCGTGCTGCTGGGCACGCTGCTGAGCGACCGCCGCGGCGCGTGGTTCCCCGGCCTGCGTCTCCCGGGGTTCCGCCGCCCGCGTCGCGGGGCGTCCGGCGCCGCGGGCGTCGCGACGCGCGTGCTGCTCCCGTTCGTGCTGCTCCTCGGCCTCGCCGCCCCCGCCCGCGCCGGCGTCGGCTCGCTCGTGCGCAAGGCGAACGCGCTCGAGCGCCAGGGCGCCTACGACGACGCGGTCAAGCTCTACCAGCAGGCGCTCGTGCTCGAGCCGGACAACGTGCGGATCCACTACAACCTCGGGCGCGCGCTGAGCGAGGCCAAGAAGACCCAGGAGGCCGCCAGCCACTTCCAGCTCGGGCTCCTCTCGAAACACAAGGAGCTGCGCGCGAACAGCCTCTACAATCTCGGCGACTGCGAGTACCGGGAGAAGAAGCTCGACGAGGCGATCGCGATGTACTCGCAGGCGCTGCTGCTGCGTCCGAACGACCTGCAGGCGAAACAGAACCTCGAGTTCTGCCTGAAGAAGAAGGCGGAGCAGAAGAGCCAGCCCGACTCGACGAAGAAGCAGCAGCCGAAGCCGCAGCCGAAGCCGCAGGAGCAGCAGCAGGCCCGGGCCCAGCCGCAGAAGGGCGCGATCAGCAAGGACCAGGCGAACCGCATGCTCCAGGCCGTGCAGAACAAGGAGAAGCAGAACCTGAAGCAGCGGCCCAGGCCGCAGTCGCAGCAGGCGGCGGGAGGGAAGGACTGGTGAGCGTCGCCGGGCCGCCGGTCGCCCCGAAGGCGGGCGCGTCGCGCGCCGGCCGGGGCGGCGCTGTCGCGCGGGCGATCGCCTGCGCGGCGCTCGTGTCCCTGCTCGGCGCGGTTCCGCCCGCGCGGGCGGCGGGCGACCTCGGCTTCACGGCCTCGGTGGACCAGACGACCGTCGGGCTGGGGGAGACGTTCCAGCTGCAGGTGACCGTGCAGGGCACCCAGACGCTCTCGGCGCCGAAGCCCGAGCTGCCCGCGCTTCCCGACTTCAACCTGCTCGGCAGCTCGTCGTCGCAGTCCACCAGCATCTCGATCATCAACGGCCGGATGCAACAGCAGGTCTCGATCACGTTCACCTACTCGCTCTCGGCGAAACGCCTCGGCCAGCTGACCATTCCGCCCTGCAGGCTGAGCTACCAGGGCCAGGACTACGCCACCCAGCCGATCACGATGACGGTGGTCAAGGCTCCGCAGGGCCAGGCCGCCCCGATGCCGCAGGCGACTCCGGGCACGGGCGGCCAGGTCCCGATCGAGGGCAACCTGCTGCTCTCGGCGGTGCCCGACCGGCGCACGGTCTACGTGGGCGAGCCCGTGATGCTCGCCGTCTCGCTGGCGACGCGGCTGCAGGTGACCGGCGGCAGCTGGGAGTCCATGCCCTCGTTCGACGGCTTCTGGGTCGAGGACGTCTACGAAGCCGACCGCCTGAACTTCCAGAGGCAGACGATCGGCGGGCGCGAGTTCGCCGTCTCGACGCTCAAGCGCGTGGCGCTCTTCCCGCTGGCCGCGGGCGACGCGAAGATCAAGCCACTCGCGTTCAACGCGACCGTGATGCAGGGGTCGCGCGACTTCTTCGGCATGTTCGGCCAGCAGGCGAGCGCCCGCGTCGAATCGAAGCCCCTCACGATCCACGTGCTCCCGCTGCCCGAGACCGGCCGGCCCGCCGAGTTCACCGGCGGCGTCGGGCGCTTCACGATGACGGCCTCGCTCGACCACACGACCAGCACGAACAGCGAGCCGGTGAACCTCGTCGTCCGGATCGCGGGCACGGGCAACGTGAAGCTGATCGAGAAGCCGGCGATCGCGCCGGTGCAGGGGCTGCGCATCCTCGACCCGGAGGTCAAGGACGACGACCACGTCGAGAACGGCGTCGTGCAGGGCACGAAGACCCTGCGCTACCCGATCATTCCGCAGGCCGACGGCAAGTTCGAGATCCCGCCGATCAAGATGGCCTACTTCGACCCGAAGGCGAAGACCTACCGCACGCTCGAGGCCGGCCCCCTCGAGCTGACCGCGAGCGGCGCGGTGAGCAACGCCCCGGTGACCGAAGCCAGCGGCCTCAAGGTGCTGGGGACCGACATCGCCTACATCAAGTCCGACGCCTCGTCGCTCGCCACGACGCCGTTCGGAACGCCGTGGTGGCCGAACGTGCTCTACCTGGCCTCGCTGGGAACGATCTTCTGGGCGCTCTGGTACCGCGGGCACCGCGAACGGCTGCTTTCGGACCGCGGCTACGCCCGCCGGCTGCGTTCGAGCGGGCTCGTGCGCAAGCGGCTCCGCGAGGCGGAGAAGCAGCTGAAGAGCCGCGACGAGCGCGGCTTCCACGCGGCGCTGGCGCAGGCCGTGACGGGTTACCTCGGCGACCGCTTCGATCTCGACGCGCAGGCCCTGACCCGCGAGCAGCTCCGCGCCGAGCTCGACCGGCGCCGGGTGAAGCCGGAGGTCGCCGCGGCCGTGATGGACGTGCTCGAGCGCTGCGACGTGGGGCGGTTCTCACCCGGGGCCCTCGGCGATCACGACTCCGGCGCCCTGTTCCAGCGGGCGCGCGACGCGCTGGGGCAGGTCTAGGATGTCGCGCCGCCGGTTCCGCGGACGGTTCCCATGCTGATGAACCTCCTGTTCGTCGTCGCGCTGGTGCTCCCGCCGGTGGAGGCGTTCAACCACGGCAATCAGCTCTACGCGCAGAAGGACTACGCGGGCGCGGCGAAGTCGTACGAGCAGGCGCTCCAGGCCGGGCCGAACGCGCGCGTCTACTACAACCTCGGCAACGCGATGTTCAAGGCCGGCCACGTCGGGAAGGCCGTGCTCGACTACCGCCGAGCGCGCTACCTGGACCCGCGCGACCCGGACGTGAAGGCGAACCTCGCGTTCGCCCGGAGCTTCCGCGTG
Source organism: uncultured bacterium (assembly GCA_964589945.1). Classification (GTDB taxonomy): domain Bacteria; phylum Eisenbacteria; class RBG-16-71-46; order RBG-16-71-46; family RBG-16-71-46; genus CAIXRL01. Next base: position 10,044 of record CAZPVG010000063.1, on the reverse strand, counting down.
GACAAGACGCCCGTGCTGCCGAGCCCGTTCGCCGCCATGATGGGCGCGGCGCTGCATACGCTCTCGCACCGCGAGGCCGCGACCGGGGCGGCGGTCGCGTTCACGCTGGGCGCACTCGCCCTCGCGCTGTGGATCGTGCGGCGATGGACCGCGACGCTCGTGGCCGCGATCGCGTTCGCCGCGGTCTCGCTGTGGTGCTTCGCGAGCCAGCAGGCGTGGGCCGCCGAGGTGGCCGCGCATCCCGCCGTGGTGATCGTCCCCGAGGCCGGCGCGGGCAGCGGCCCCAGCGACGACGCCAAGCAGATCCTCCAGGTCCACGACGGCACCGAGGTCCGCATCCGCGAGACGCGGGGCGACTGGCTGCTGATCCAGCTCCCCGGCGGCGCCGGCGGCTGGATCAAGAAGGACGCGGTCGAGCGGGTGTACTGAGCAGGAGGCGGGCGGCCGGCGAAGGATCCGCCAGCCGCCGGTTCGCCTCCCCGCGCGCGTCACTCCTTCTTCTGCGGCATCTCGCACTTGCGGTCGGCCTCGTGCATGAGGCTGTCGGGCATCGCGTCGAACATCTGCTTCGCCTTCTCGCTGGAGAAGAGGAAGATGCGACCGTCGTGGACGGTGAAGATGCGCGGATCGCCCTTCATCTCCTTGCCCATGGACATGGCCGTGGCGCAGGCGCCGCCGTAGGCGACCTCGTACTTCGAGGGATCGGCCTCGAATATCTTCTTCGCCTTGGCACTGCTGAAGAAGTAACGGTGGCCGTCGACGACTGCGGAGAACTTCGGGTCGCCTTTCACGGCCTTGCCCTGCACGACGTAGGCGACCGGGCAGTAGCCGTGCAGCTCCTCGTGCACGGGCTTCGAGTCCTTGTGCGCGGGCCTGGAGTCCTTCGCGGCGCCGGCGACGCCGACGACGGTGGCGAGCAGAACGACGACGAACGAGGAAACGAGACGACGCATGGCTCCTCCTGGGATTCGGCGTCGGTGCCCCCTCGCGCGCGCTGCGGGCCCGCACGGACGCCGGGTGGCGGGGTGGCGACGCGCCACCTCTTCACGCGTGAGTGCGCGCGACGCGCGATTCGTTACAGGAGAAATCGCACCCTTCGAGAAGTGGTCAACCGTCCTCCCCGGGGTGTAACGCGGAGGCCCTTCCGCGCACCCACGGGTGCAGGGCCGAATCCCGGAAGCGCTCCGAGTCGAACGACCGGATCCGCCAGCGCGGGTGAGAGCCCCGGGGAGGAGCGTCTCGAGATGAAGTTCAATCCGGGCAGGGCGATCGTGGCGGGGCTCGCGGGCACCGCGGCGATGACGATGCTGATGACCATGGCGCCGGCGATGGGGCTGCCGCCGATGAACGTCCCGGCCATGCTGGGGTCGATGATGGGCGGGAACGTCATCCTGGGCTGGGTGGCGCACTTCCTGACCGGGACCGTACTGGCGCTGGGCTACGCCGCGCTCTTCGCGTCGCGGCTGCCCGGCCACGCGGCGGCGCGCGGCGCGCTCTACAGCCTGCTGCCGTGGCTCATGGCGGGACTGGTCGTGATGCCCATGATGGGGCGGGGCTTCTTCAGCGGCGCGATCCTGGCCGCCGTCGGCAGCCTGATGGGGCACCTGCTCTACGGAGCGGTGATCGGCACCGTGTACGGCACGCGGGCCGCCGTGCCCGTCACGCCGCACCCGGCCCGCGCCTGAGCGTCCCAACGGCGCCGAAGACCCGCGCGCCCTCCTCGTCGCGTTCGCCGGCGACGGGGAGGGCGCATTCCTGCCTCGGGGTGGGTTCCGGAACGACGGAGCGGACGCGATGCGCAGGACCGGCCGGCGGCTACTCGGGCTTGCGCGCCTCCTGCCGGAATCGCTCGAGGAGCGTCTCGGAGGGCGCCTCACCGGCCGGCTCCGGGACCGAGCGGAGCGCGAGCAGCGTGAGCCGCATCTGCTCGACGTAGGCCCGGCACCCCCTGCACATGGCGATGTGCACGAGGACCATCAGCCGCCCGCGCAGCCGGAGCCTTCGTTCGACGAAGTCGCCCGCGGCGCGGGTGACCTGCTCGCAGTTCATCATCGGTCTTTCCTCCCGCGATCGTCCGATCGCCGGGGCTCCAGCCGTCCCTCGCCCAGGTAGAGATCGAGGGCCCGGCGGATACGGGCGCGCCCGCGATGCAGGAGCACCCTCTGGTGAGTGTCGCTCACGCCGAGAATGTTACACACGGATTCGGGGTCGAGCCCCTCGATGTCGCGCAGCAGCACCACGGCGCGCTGGGCCTCGGGCAGGTCCGCGATCGAGCGCTCGACCACCTCCAGCGTCTCGCGGCCGAGCATCGCCGACTCGGGGTCCTCGAGCCCCCAGGGGACCGGTGGCTCCGCCCACATCCCGTTGGCGCCCATGCCAGGCTCGCGCTCGTCCGCTTCGTCCGCCGGCGCGGGCGGATCGCCCCCGGGAGCGCGGCCCAAGGCGACCTGGGCCTGACGGTGCTCGCGGACGGCGAGCCGCCGCGCCTGGTTGACGAGAATCCCGAAGATCCACGTGCCCAGGGACGAGCGGCCTTCGAAGGCGTGAATGCCGCGGATCACCGCCATCCACGTCTCCTGCACGGCCTCCTCGATCACGGTCTCGTTGCGGCAGAACGAGCGCGCGAGTCGCGAGAGCCGCCCACCGTACCCGGCGACCAGCTCGCGGAACGCCTCCTCGTCTCCCGCCCGAAGACGTGCTGTCAGGTCAGCGTCGTGCATCCGGCTCCCGTCCTCCTCGCGCGCGCTCGTGCCGGAACGGCGAGCTGGCCCCCCCCGCGCGTGCCAGGAGGTCCGCGCCGACTCTAGCACCCGCCCGGCCCGAGCAGCCTCGGCAGGCGACCCGCCGGTGATGCGAACCACGGCACGAGCCCGGACTGATCCTCCCCCCACTTCCTCCGGGCGGCGCCGACGGTAGAATCCTCCGCGCACGTGAACCCGTGAGGCCTGCATGCGTCACGCTCCCCATCGGGTCCGGCTGGTGATCGTCGCGGCCGGCTGCGCGATCCTCGCGTTCCGGGCGGCGGCCGCGGACCTGAAGTCGTGGAGGCTGCTCTCCGACTCCCCGCCGTTCCCCCCGACGATCGGCGTACCGATGAGCGTCTACGATCCGGTGCGGCACCGCGTGCTCGCCGTGAGCGTGGACCTGCCCCCGGCCCCGGCGGTCGTGCACGTCTTCGAGCCCGCTCCGGACCCGCACTGGTCCACGCTGGCGACCGCCGGGCAGGCCCCCGTGGTGCCCTACCTGTCGAGTCTCGTCTAGGAGCCTCTGCGCGACCGGCTGCTGCTCGTCGGCTTCGACTACTGGAACCAGCCCGGCGTCTGGGCGCTCACGCTCTCCGGCACGTCCGCGTGGGACTCGCTGGTCACCACCGGAGGGCCGCCGGGACGTTTCGGGCATTCGACGATCTACGATCCGGGTCCGGTGCCGGGTGCGCGATCGGCGTTCGGGACGGTCTACGACCCGCTCCGCCGCCCCCTGCTCGTGCATGGCGGCGTGCTCTCGGACAGCGGCATCGAGCCGGACGAGCTCTGGGCGTTTTCGCTCGACGGCGGGCCGGCCTGGACGAGGATCGGGACGCTGGACAGGCTGCGCGGCCGTTCCTACCCGATGGACGTCTACGACCCGACCGAGGACCGGTTGCTCGCCTGCGGCGGGTCGGGCTGTCCGCAGGTTTCGGCGCTGTCGCTCACGAACCCGGTCCGGTGGGATGCGGTGCTGCCGCCCTTTCCGCTGCTCGAACCCGGAGCGCGATCGCGGGCAGCCATGGTCCTGGATACGCGGCGCCGGCGGTACGTCGTCCTGGGCGGCGACTACTCGCCGGCCGATTCGGCGGTCTGGTGGTTCGATCCCTGGCAGGCGCCCCTCTGGCGATCCGTGAGAAGCGACCCGGCGCCGATCCTGCCCTGGGACGCCGAGTACTCCCGGGAAGCCGTCTACGACTCGCTCGGGGACCGGTTCGTGCTGTTCGACGGATACCAGGTGTGGACCTCGCCGGTGGATTCGACGCTGCAGTGGACCGCGAGATACCCGACCGGCGTGACGCTGCCTCCGGCGCCGCCGGATGCCCACGCCGCGTTCGATCCCCGTGCGGACCGGCTGTACGTCGCCAGCGACTCCACGGTCTGGGCTCGCCCGGTGGAGGACTCCGGGCCGTGGACGGAGCTCTCGTTCTCGAATCCGGGCCCCCGCGTCACGTCGGCCATCGCCTGGGACCCGGTGGAGGACCAGCTCCTCGCGCCATTCGCGGCAATCCCGGGGTCCGACCACGTGCGGGTGTGGGCCGTCGCGCCGGGTCCGCTGTCGGTCACGCTCCGCGCCGCGAACCGCACGCCCGACGGGATCGAGCTGGAGTGGCGCTCGGTCACGGCCTGGGGCCGGGCCGCGGCGCTCGAGCGGCGCGAGGAGGACACGGACTGGCTCGGGATCGAGTCGCTCGATTTCGACGTCCAGGGTCCCGCTTCGATCGTGGACCCGGGCGCGCGGCCGGGGCACGACTACGACTATCGCGTGGCCGTCGCGACCGACTCGACGCTCTGGCACTCCGACGCCGTCTTCGTGCCCGATCCCGCTTCGCTCCGGCTCGCGCTCCACGGGGCACGCCCGAATCCCGCCGTCGGGAGCCTCGCCATCCGGTTCAGCCTTCCCGCCAGCGGTCCGGCCCGGCTCGAGATCTTCGACGTGCGGGGGCGGAGGTGCTGGTCCGCCGAGGTCGGCGGAATGGGTCCGGGAACGCACGTGCTGCGGCCCGCCCCGGCGGTCGGCTGGCGGCCGGGAGTGTATTTCGCGCGGCTCCGCCGCGCCGGAGAAGAGCGCACCGCGAGGCTGGTGCTCGTCCGTTAGGGCGCGCGGGCGGACGTGGCGCCGGGCGCGCGACTCGCGCCCCCTGCGGATTGCGATTGTGGGGCGCACGCGAACCGGTCTAGAGTCCCCGAATCCTGACGCTCGCGGTCCCCCCGTGAGCTGCCGCTCGTTGAGCCCTGCCCATCCCAGGTCGCGAGTGCCATTGCCGCGCCCCGGCCCGTGTCTCGCCGCACTCGGAGCATCCCCGTGGTTCCGGAGGTCAGGAATGACGCCATTGCCGCCAGGTCCCGGAGGATTCGCGCGGTGAGCGCGTCCGAAGACTCGCCCACCGAGCTTCCGTCGGACGATTCGCGGGCCCCCTCGGGCAACGGCGGCGAGTTCCCGGTCGTCCGGCCCGAGCACTACGACGTGGGGGCGGAGTTCGCCCGCGGGGGCCAGGGCCGGGTGATGGCGGCTCGCGACCGGCGGCTGCAGCGCCGCGTGGCGATCAAGGAGCTGCGGCTCCACCAGGACGCCGGCTGGCGCCGGCGCTTCCGGCGCGAGGTGCTCATCACGGCCCGCCTGCAGCACCCGTCGATCGTGCCGATCTACGAGGCGGGCACGTGGCCGGACGGGCAGCCCTTTTACGCGATGAAGCTCGTGACCGGCCGCCCGCTCGACAAGGTCGTGGCGGATCTCGAGACGCTCGCGGATCGCATCGCGCTCCTGCCGGCGATCATCCGCCTCGCCGAGGCGCTGGCCTACGCGCACGACCAGAGGATCATCCACCGCGACCTCAAGCCGAGCAACGTCATCCTCGGGTCGTTCGGCGAGACCATGGTGATCGACTGGGGGCTCGCCAAGGACCTCACCGGCGCCATCGCGAGCGACGAGGAGGACTCGAGCGGCGCGCTGACCACCGAGGGCATCGCCGTCGGTACGCCGGCGTACATGCCGCCAGAGCAGGCCGAGGGCCGCGAGGTGGACGAGCGCGCGGACGTCTACGCGCTGGGCGCCATCCTCTACACCGTGCTCGCCGGCCGGACGCCCTACGAGGGCGCGGGCGCCATCGAAACGCTGCGGCTCGTGGTCGCGGGTCCCCCCGTGCGGCTCGACGTGCGCCAGCCCGGGCTGCCGCCGGATCTCGTGGCGATCGTCCACAAGGCCATGGCCCGGGACGCCCGCGATCGCTACCGGACGGCCAAGGACCTGGTGGAGGAGTTGCACCGCTTCCAGACCGGCAAGCTGGTCTCGGCGCACAACTACTCGACGCAGGAGTTGCTCTGGCGGCGGTTCCAGAAGAATCGGGCGGCGTTCATCGTCGGCGGCGCCAGCCTGTTGCTCCTGGCCATGCTCGGGAGCTGGGGCGTCGCGCGCGTCATCCGCGAACGCGACCTGGCCGAGGTTGCCCGCCAGCACTCCGCCGATCGCGCCGACCAGATCACGCTGGTGCACGCGCGCTCCTGGCTCGAGCACGACCCGGTCAAGGCGCTGGCCTGGCTCAAGTCCCTGCCGGCCAACTCGAAGCGCTGGGGCGCGGCGCGCATGATCGCCACCGAGGCTCGCTCGCTCGGGATCTGTCGCGTCCTCGTCGGCCACGAAGGGCGCGTCCGGCATGTCGCAATCTCGCCGGATGGCGGCACGATCGCCTCGGCAGGCGACGGCGAGACGGTGCGGCTGTGGACGCCCGCGACCGGAAAGGTGCGCGTGCTGCGGGGCCAGCACGGGATCATCCGCGACGTCGACTTCTCGCCCGACGGCCGGACCCTCGCGAGCGCGGGGACGGACCGGACCATCCGCCTCTGGGACGTGTCCACCGGGGAGACCCGGGTGCTGACCGGTCACCACGATGCCGTGATGCGCGTGTGCTACTCGCCGGACGGCCGGCGCCTGGTGTCCGCGAGCCGGGACCGCACGCTGCGCGTTTGGGACCTCAAGTCGGGCGAGTGCCAGGTCCTCGAGGGGCACGAGGCCGCCGTGAACGCGGTTGCCTTCGCGCCCGATGGCCGGCACTTCGCCTCCGCGAGCGATGACGGGACCGTGCGGATCTGGGCCACCGCGGACGTTGCGAGCCGGGTTCTGCGCGGGCACCACGGCCCGGTCACCTCGATCTCGTACTCGCCGGACGGCCGCCAGGTGGCGAGTGCCTCGCAGGACCACACGATTCGCCTCTGGGACGCCGAAACCGGAGAGGTCCGCGTGCTGGACGGCCACGAGGACCTGGTGACCGACGTCCACTTCTCGCCCGACGGCCACCGGCTCGCCTCGTCGAGTCTCGACGGCACGGCGCGCGTCTGGGACCTCGGGACGTTCACGGACCGCGTGCTCGTCGACCACGGCGGGGCGCTGCTCGATGTCGCGTTCTCGCCCGACGGGGAGAGCGTGGCGTCCGCGAGCGTGGACGGTACAGTCCGGGTCTCCGACGCCGGGTCCGGCGAGACACGCGTGCTGCGCGGCCACGAAGACTGGGTGTTCACGGTCGCATTCACGCCCGACGGGACGGGCCTCGTGTCCGGCAGCGCCGACGGGACGGTACGGCTCTGGAGCACCGGCACCGCCGTGAGCCGCACGCTGCGCGGGCACAAGCGCGAGGTGCTCGCGGTCGGGGTTTCGCCCGACGGGAAGCTCCTCGCCTCCTGCAGCTTCGACAACACCATTCGGCTCTGGAATCTCGAGAGCGGGGAGCGCCGCGTGCTCGCCGGGCACGAGGGTGGCGTGGTGTCGATCGCGTTTTCGCCGGACGGCGCGACCCTCGCCTCGGCCAGCGGGGATCGCACGGTCCGGTTGTGGAACGTCGCCACCGGCGAGAGCCGTGTCTTCACCGGCCACGAGGCCGGCGTCGAGAAGGTCGCGTTCTCCCCGGACGGGCGGTCCCTCGCCTCGTGCGGGTTCGACAACACGATCCGGCTCTGGGACGTCGCATCGGGCTCGAGCCGCGTGCTGCGCGGGCACGAGGACAACGTCTCGGACGTGCAGTTCTCGCCCGACGGCCGGCTCCTCGCCTCGGCGAGCGCCGACGGCACCGTGCGACTGTGGAACCCGGCGACCGCGCTGAGCCGCTCCCTCGTCGGGCATCGCGGCTGGATCCGCCAGCTGGCCTTCTCGCCCGACGGCCGGCTCCTCGCGACGGCGGGCTCGGACAGCACCGTGCGCGTGTGGGACGTCGCCTCGTCGAGGAGCCGCGTCCTCGCCGGGCACCAGGGCTGGGTGCTGCACGTCGCGTTCTCCCCGGACGGCCGTCAGATCGCCTCGGGAAGCGCGGACGAGACCCTGCGCCTGTGGTCGACCGCCACCGGCGAGACCCGCGTGCTGGGGACCCACCTCGGCGCGGTGCAATCCTGTGTCTTCTCGCCCGACGGCCGGACGATCGCCGCGGCGAGCCGCGACGGTACCGTGCGACTGTGGGACGAGGAGACCGGCGAGGTCTGCGCCCTGCGGGGACACGCCGCGAGCGTCGAGCAGGTGGAGTTCACGCCCGACGGGCGGTCCCTCGTCTCGGCCAGCCTCGACGGGACCGTCCGGCTGTGGCGTGACGACCTGCCCCGGGACCCCGCGGGACTGGCGGCCTGGCTCGACGCCGGGACGAACGCCTGGCTGGGCGGCGACGACGAAGTCCACTACGAGGCGCGATCGGCTATTGCAGCCGGGGTCGCCAACCGCTAGCGTCCGCCGCCATGGTCCGCAACTGCTGGCTGCCCGTGCTCGCCCTCGGGGCGCTCTGCGCCACGACTTCCACCCGCGCCGAGGGGTTGCCGCCCCTTCCTGAACACCCGGTGACGCACATCGGCGGCTTCACCGACTTCGACTTCCGGGCCACCGACGAGCACGCGCCGGGCGCCACGAGCGGATTCAACGACGGTCAGTTCGTGCTGCACCTCGCCTCCACGCTGAGCGGCCGGTTCAGCTTCTTCGGGGAGATCAGCTTCACCTCGCACGACAACGGATACTCCTCCGAGATCGAGCGCACGATCATCAAGTACAAGGCCGCCGACGTGTTCGGCCTTTCCTTCGGCCGCTACCACACGCCCATCAACTGGTGGAACACCGCCTACCACCACGGGCAGTGGCTGCAGACGACCGTCGGCCGGCCCGAGATGGTCCGCTTCGGCGGCACGTTCATTCCCGTGCACTTCGTCGGCTCGGTCGCCGAGGGCACGGAGCCGATGCTCGGCTCCGACTTCCATTACGAGGCCGGCGTCGGCAACGGCCGCGCCGACCTCCTCGCGCGCGCCGGTGACGCGGGCGACGCGAACAACAACCGCGCCTGGTTCGGCACGCTGTCGATCCGGCCGGACGCGCTCTACCCTCTCGACGTCGGCGGCGGGTTCTACCACGACCTGGCCGACCTCGAAGACGGCAGCCGTTACCGGGAGGCCATCGCGGCGGCGCACATCGTGTGGCCCGGCGAGACGCCGGAGCTGCTCGCCGAGTTCGCGCACGTCCGGCACCAGGACGCCGCCTCCGGGGTCGTGTACCGGAACTGGGCGGAGTACGTGCAGCTCGCCTGGCGGCTCCCCTGGTGCGGCGCGCGCTTCAAGCCCTACGCGCGCGAGGAGCGGCTGAAGATCTCCACCGGCGACCCCGTGTTCGCCTCGGTGGCGCCGCTCACCGAGTACATCGCCGGCCTGCGATACGACGCCGCCGACTTCGCCGCGCTCAAGGCGGAGTTCAAGCGGGTGGATTACGAGAGGCAGCCCACCGTCAACGCCCTCCAGCTGCAGTTGAGCTGCACGTTCTGAGCCGCCGATGAAGACCCTCGCGAGACTCCTGGCACGCACGCTCCTCGGGATCGCCTTCACGGCCCTGGCCCTCTCGACCGCGCGAGCGGGCGACATCGCCGTGGTGGTGCATCCCGACGTGCAGGTGGAGAACCTGACCTTCTCCGAGCTGCGCCGGGTCCTTCTCGGCGATCGCGAGTTCTGGCCGTCCGGGCAGCCCGTCGTGCTGATCGTGCGCGCGCCGGTCGCCGCCGAGCGGACCGTGCTGCTGAAGAAGGTCTACGGCATGAGCGAGCCGCAGTTCCGCCAGTACTGGATCGCGAAGGTGTTCCGCGCCCAAGCGGCCGCCGGCCCGCGCATCGTCGTGTCGAACAACGAATCCGTGGAGCTGGTCGGCGTTCTTCCCGGCGCGATCGCCCTGGTGGACACCGACGACATCCCGGCCGGCCTCAAGATCCTGAAGGTCGACGGTCACCGCCCGGGCGAGAAGGACTACGCCCTCAAGCGGATGGGCGGAGGCGGCGACGCGAAGTAGTCGCGCCGG
>CAZPVG010000062.1:1876-26451 GCA_964589945.1 uncultured bacterium | reverse complement strand
GATCGACGGCAGGGAAGTCCGGGGCTACAGGGCCGAGGAGAACGTTGCCGAGGGATCGAAAACGGAAACGTACACCGCGATCAGGTTGTCGATCGACAACTGGCGCTGGCACGGGGTGCCGTTCTACCTGCGCACGGGCAAGCGGCTCGCACAGACCGTGACCGAGATCGCCATCGTCTTCAAGAGGCCGCCGATATCTCTCTTTCAGCCCCTTGGCCCGTGCTCGGTCGAACGTGACGTTCTTCGCATCCGGATGCAGCCGGACGAGGTCTTCAAGCTCTCCTTCGACGTGAAGGTTCCCGGCGCCCCGTTGAGAGTGGAGCAGCACGAGCTGGAATTCAGCTACGCCGACGCCTTCGACGAACTGGCGGACGCCTATCACACGCTGATCCTCGACATCATCGACGGTGATCAGACGCATTTCGTGCGCGCGGACGAAGTCGAAGCGGCGTGGAAAGTCTATGCGCCGCTCCTCGAGCATGGTCCGGATCCGTTTCCCTACGCGGCGGGAACGTGGGGCCCCGCGGAAGCGGACCGGCTGGTGGAGAGCAACGGCGCGCGGTGGGCGATCGGATGACCACCGGCATGCGGGCAAAGGGAGCGATCCATCGCCTCGCCGACGGCGAGCAGGTATCCGTCGCGGCCGCCGACGCCTTCGTGACCGAGGTCACCAAGGCGATCAACGCACGCGGGCGCTTCGTGGTCGCGTTGTCGGGCGGAAGCACTCCCCGGGGTCTGTACCGGTTGCTCACCGAGCCGCACTATCGCCGCCAGATCGATTGGCGGCGCGGTGAATTCTTCTGGGGGGACGAGCGCAACGTACCGCCCGATCACGAAGAGTCGAACTATCGCATGGCGCGCGAGCTGCTCCTGGACAACGTGGACGTAGGTGGAGCGCGCATCCACCGGATGGAGGCCGAGCGTGACGACCTGGACGCCGCGGCGCGCGACTACGAGGTGGAGCTTGCGCGATGCTTCGGCATCTCCATGAAGCAGCCACCGCCTCGTTTCGACGTCATTCTCCTGGGCCTGGGCGAGGACGGTCACATCGCATCGCTCTTTCCGCGGACCCCCGCCCTGGGCATCACGGATCGGTGGGTGGCGGCAAATCCGGTCCCACAGCTCTCGACAACACGAATCACCGTGACCTATCCATTGATCAACCGTGCGCGTGCCGTGTTCTTCCTCGTTTCAGGCGCGCGGAAGACAGCAGCTGTCGACGACGCATTCTGCGGCCCCTCCGACCCCGTCCGCTTTCCCAGCCAGGGAGTGCATCCGGGGCGCGGACGTGTCGACTGGTTCATCGATCGCGCCGCGGCCGGGCGCGCGGGGAAGGATCTCCATGCCTGAGGCGAAGACGTCGACACGCTCACGCGACAACGAGCTCACCGTGGGCGTCGACGTGGGTGGAACCAAGATCAAGACCGCGCTCGTCGACCGGCGGGGAGAGATCTTCCACGCGGAACGGCGCTCGACGGAGGCGGCCAGGGGGGCGGACCACGTCATCCGCGACATCGTTGAAGCCGTCCGCAAGCTCCTCGACGGAGCGCCCGGACGGGTGACGTCGATGGGCCTGGGGATCGCGGGGCAGATCGACCAGACGAACGGCATCGTCGTCGAATCTCCCAACCTGGAATGGCGCAACGTGGAGTTGAAGGCGCCGCTGCAGGACGCGCTGGGCCTGGACGTGTTCGTGACCAACGATTTGAGCGCGGCGGCCTGGGGTGAGCATCGATTCGGCGCCGGTCGAGGCGAAACCGATTTGATCTGCATCTTCGTCGGTACGGGTCTGGGCGCCGGTGTGATTACCGCGGGGCGCCTGCTCGAAGGCTCGAACGGTTCGGCTTCGGAACTGGGCCACGTTCCCATCGTCTGCAACGGGCGCGAATGCTCGTGCGGAAACCGCGGGTGCCTGGAGGCGTATGTGGGAGGCTGGGCCATCGCAGCGCGCGCGCGCGAAGCGGCGCAGCAGGAACCGGGGGAGGCGAAGACGCTCCTCGCGCTGGCGGGCGACGCCGATTCGATTACCGCCAAACACGTAACCGACGCCTTCCACCGCAAGGATCCCCTCGCCCGGCGACTGGTGGAGGAGACACGCGACTACCTCTCGGCCGCCGTCGTGGGGATGGTCAACACGTTCAATCCCTCGCTCATCATCTTCGGGGGCGGGGTCGTTGACGGTCTCCCCGAGTTGACGGAGACGGTGGATGAAGTCGTCCGCGCACGCGCATTCACCGCATTCACACAGACCTTCCGCGTGACCTTTGCCGAGCTTGGCAACAACGCGGGTGTTGCCGGCGCCGCCGCGCTGGGACGCGACCGCGCCGCCACATCGCGCTGAGCGCGAGCGTATCCGCCTCCGGAAAAGCGGTCGAGCCGCCCTCCGCGGTGGGGGTTGCTGCCTCCGAGCGAGTGCCGGTACAATTGTCGAATGCGACGCTTCGCGTGTGTCCTCGTCGTTGTGGTGGCTCTGGTCAGCGCCATCGAGGGCGCAGCGACGCAATCTTCCGGCCGCGCCTCGTCGACCCGTCCGGTCGTCCGTGACTCGACGTATCTGGCGGACGTCGCCTCCCTCATCGCCTCCGGTCAATACGACAGCGTACGGCAGCTCGCCTCCGAGGCGACGCCGCGTGCCCTCGCCAGCGGGGACACCGTGCTTGCCGCGCGCCTGGCGCTGGCGCGCGGGTGGGTCGGTCTCCAGTCGGGAGACGTCGCCGACGCGCGCAACTCGTATCGCGACGCCGTCGAGTGGGCCCGCGATGCACAAGATACCGTGACGTGGATGGACGGCCTCCGGTTCGGCGCGTACGCGTCGGGGGCGATGGGATACGGGGGCGAGGCGGAGGACCAGTGCCGGCGGTTGCTCGACCTCGCACGCGCGTGCCGGGACGCGGACCGCGAAGCATGGGCACACGTCGGGATCGGGTACCGGCAGTTGCTCGCCGGGAACGGACCATTCGCGCGTTACCGGTATTCGCAGGCGATCATGCTGTTCCGGAAGGCCGGGGATCGCGATGGCGAGCTGACACCGCTGGTGGGTCTGGGTCGACTCTATACGGTGTCTGGCGAAATCGATTCCGCGCGCGCGTGCTTTCAGCGTGCGTGGCTCGAAGCGACCGAGCTGGGGCACGACCGTGAGGCGGCGCACGCGCTCAACAATCTCGGCACGATCGAGCATGAATACGGCGACCTGGCGCTCGCCATCGACTACTACCGGCGGGCGTTCGACCTCCAGCAATCGAGTGGCAATCTCAACGAAGCCGTCACGCCCGCATCGAACCTGGCGCTGGCGTGGACGGCGATCGGTCGTCACCACGAGGCTGTCGAAGCCCTGCGCCAGACTCTGGAGATTTGCAACCGCGCCGGTCTGCGCGCCCACGCGGGACTCGTTTTGAAAGACCTGGGGTACGCGTTGTCCTCGGCGGACCGGCCCAACGCGGCCGCCGCCGTCTTCCGCCGCGCACTGGCGATGGGGGACACGATCGACGCCGACGTTCGGGTCGACGCCGCACGCGGGCTCGCCTACGCACTGGCCATGGCGGATAGTGTGGACACGGCCGTCGACGTGCTCCGCCAGGCGCTGGTCGACACACGCGGGTGCAAGCTCGGAGACGTGGTGCTGGCACGGGCGCTGCTCGCGCGATTCCTGGGATATCGCGGCGACCGCGCGGATGCCCTCGTCGCGGCGCGCCGCGCGCAGGCGCTCTCCGCGGGCCTCCCGCCGGGACCCCTCCGCGCCACGGCGTTGTTCACGGCCAGCGCGTGCTACCACGCGGTGGGCAATGCGGACAGCGCGTTGGCACTGCTCGCAGCCGGAGAAACGGCGATGGATGTCCCGGAGAGCGTGGGGCCGGGTGGCGGCGGCGAGCCGTCCATCGCCGCATTCGCACCCGCGGCGGAGTGTCTGCTCGATTTTCCGACGGACCGGAGCGTCGAGGAGAGACGAGCGGCACTCTTCGACGCGTTCGAGCGGAACCGCAACGCCGACGAACTGGCGTCCATCACGGATCCGCGGCGAGAGACCGACATACATCACGGTCGCGCCCGCGTCACGACGGCCCGGGAGTTGCAACAGCGCATGTTGCAGCGGGGAGATCTGCTTCTCGAGTTCTTCACCACGAGCCGAAGGAGCTACCTGTTCGCGGTTTCGCCCGATTCGATTGCGTACGCGCCGCTGCCGGGATTCCTGTCGCCGCTCGCCCGGCAGGTTGCCGACTTCTGCCGGGAGATCGCCAGCCCCCCCGGTCCCGACGCAATGGCACCCGCGGCCCTGGTGCCGCTGCAGGCCGCGCTGGGGGAGCAGCTTCTCGGACCCGTTGCCGCCATGCTCTCCCGTGCCAGCCGGGTCATCGTCGTGCCCGACGGCTTCCTCCATTCGCTCCCCTTCGAGTTGCTGGCCCTTCCGGACTCGACAGGGACACCCGTCGCCCTGATCGACCGGTTGACCGTCTTCCGGGCGCCGTCGGCGAGCGCATTCGCCGCGAGCGAATGGAGCCGACCCGATGACGGGGCCGGTGCATTCCTCGTGGTGAGCGGCGGAGAGGAGGGCCGTGGCTCTCTGGCCGGTGCCCGGAGCGAAGCCGATGCCATCGAAGCGCGCTACGCGGACGTTGTCGAATATCGGGGACCTCTCTCCGCCAGGGAGCTGTGCGATCACATGCAGGCGGCGCGGCTCATCCATCTGGCGGGGCACGTCGAGATCAACGACGAGATGCCGTGGTACTCAGGCATCCTCGTCGGCGCGGCCGACGAAGCCGATACGCCGAGCGGCGTGCGCTCCGCGTCGCTGACCCACTTCGAGATCCTGTCCGTCGAGGATTCCGTGCGCTTCGCGCGGATGTTCCCGCATGACCCGTTTCTCCGCGCGCATCAGATCGCCGCTCTTTCTCTCCCCGCCCGACTCGCGGTCCTGTCGGGGTGTGAGTCCGCCCTCGGTCAGGAGACGTTCGGCGCTGGCGTGATCGGGCTGGGCTCCGCGTTCAACCGTGCCGGCGTGGCCACGGTCGTCGGGAGCCTGTGGCGGGTCGACGACCGGGCCACCGGCCGCTTGATGCGGGGGTTCTACGGCGGTCTCGCCGACGGGTTGTCCACCGCCGGCGCGCTGCGGCGGGCCCAGCTGGCTCTTCGGGCCGACCCGCACACGGCGCACCCCTTCTACTGGGCGGGATTCGTGGTGGTGGGAAACGGCGGGGAGCCGGTGGCCCTCCGGAGGAAGTCCGGGGTGCCGGCGGAAACCACCGTCCTGGCGGGGATTCTGATTGTATTGCTGGTGGTGGCCGCCTGGATCCTGCCGCGGCGCGCGGGGCGGGAGAAACTTCGTACGCCCGTGTGATTCCATCTCGAAAATGGCGTCTCTTGATCGAATACGCGATTCCGGCGAAGAGGCCGAACTGATCCGCACCGTCCGGTCCGAGGGCGCATCCGCCCTTGGCCGGCGGGCGGCCGACCGCCTGCTCCGCCCCTATCAGCGGCTTGTGTACCTGTGGTGCTACCGCTACGCGGGAGACCACGACCAGGCGCTGGATCTGGCGCAGGACGTGTTCATCCGGGCCCTCCGGGGGCTCGCGAGCTTCGAAGGCCGGTCGAGCTTCTCGCTGTGGCTCTTCGCCATCGCCCGAAACCGGTGCCTCAGCGCGGTTCGGCGCCCGGAACCGGTAGACGATGTGGACCTGGAGGACCTGTTCGTTTACGGCGCCGATTCGAACCCGGGGCAGCAGCTTGAGGAACGTGAGGCGGAAGAGAAGCTGCTGGCGCTGATCCGGCGGACGCTGGATCCGACCGAGCAGAAGGCGGTTTGGATGCGCTGCGTGGAACGCATGCCCGTGGATGCCATCACCGACGTTCTCGGGATCGAGGACAAGTCGGGTGCGCGAGGCCTGCTGCAACGCGCCCGGCGCAAACTCAGGGCCGCGCGCAACGGCGAGGCGCGTGAGGAAGAGGGATCATGAAGCACGTTTGTCACGACGACATGAGCGGATTCGACCGGCTGCTCCATCTGCCGGAGACGCATCCCGACCGTACCGCGGTGGAAGACTGCCCGCGCTGCGCGAGCCGGTTCCTCGCCTTCCGGACGTTTCTGGAGGGCCGCGATATCGCCGGGGCGGATCCCGTGGAGGCGGAGAAACACCTGTCCGAGTATGTGACCGCGCAAGCGGCGGCGCATCTCGGTCCCGCACCGGCGGAGTCCGAGGGCTGGTGGACCCGCCTGCGCCGCGTGCTGTCGGCGCCCCGGGTGGTCATGCCGACGCTGGTTGCCGTCACGCTGATCGCCATCGGGGTGTGGCGGTGGCAGCCGTGGGTGGACCGGTCGCTGGAGGTGCGCTCGACGGGTGTGCCGCACACGTCGGCGGTCATGATCCTCTCCGTCGGTGCGGCCGCCGACGGAAGCGTCGACATTGCGTGGGAGCCGGTGGAATCGGCGGATGCGTATGCGATCCGGCTCCTCCGGGCGGACTTCACCGAGATCCACCGTCTGGGCCCGGTCACCGTCACGACGCTGAGCATCGCCGCGAGCGAGAGTCCCGACGGTGTGCGCTACTGGCAGGTCGTCGCCCTCAAGGGTGGCGATGAAATCGCCGCCTCCCCCATCCGGGAGATGCCTCGTTTGCGTTGACCCTGCGCACCGGTGGGCACTCCGGGTGCTTCGGGCGCGGCGTCGCCGTCAGTGCGGGAATCCCGCGTGGCTTTCGAAGACCTCCAGATCGGACTCCTGCAACTCGTCGATGGACTCGAAGCGGTCCAGGATCTCGGTGGACAGGTTGAGGTAGTCCTCCGCGCCGGGGCTGGTCGATCGGTAGCTGAAGATGTCCTTGCCGAACCGGGGCGACTCGGCAAGCGCAATATTGTCGCGGACGATCGTGTTCAGTAGAAGCGCGCCGAAGCGCTCGCGGAGCGTCTCCACGACCGTGCGGCTCAGGACCTTGCGCCCGTCGAAGCGAGTCGCGATCAACCCGCCGATTTCGAGCCCGGGATTCAAGGCCGCCGCCACCGACTCCACCTTCGCCAGCAGGTTCTCCAGGCTGTGCAGCGCGAGATACTCGGTCTGCACGGGGACGAAGATCCGCTGCGCGGCGACGAGCGCGTTGATCGAGATCAGCCCGAGGCTGGGCGAGCAATCGAGCAGGATGTGATCGTACGCATCGCCGAGCCGGGCCAGCGCGCGCTTGAGCAGGAGCTCCCGATCCGCGACGCCCGCCAGGGCCATCTCGGCCGACGAGAATGCGAGTGTTGCCGGGATGACCGACATCGACATGGGCAGGTCACGACCATCGATGTGGCGGCGCGCCCGTAGCGGCCGCGTCACGATGGCGTCCCGCGGGTCTGTGCCGGAGCGGAGCACGTCGTCGATCGTGGGTCCGACGTCCGCGGGCTCGACGCCCAGGAAACGTGTCAGGTGGCCCTGCGGGTCCAGGTCGACCAGGAGCACGCGCTCGCCAAGGATCGAGAGTCCCGCGCCGACGTTGACGACCGACGTCGTCTTGCCGACGCCGCCCTTATGATTCAGGAATGCGGAAATGTCCACCAGGTGCCTGCTTTCTGCCGATATGTGGATGAAACTCCCCGCGGACCCGGGTTGGAGTCCGTCCGCGGGACAGATTGCCCATCGTGCCGCGGATCGTCGACTTTTTCAACGCAAAATGTGGAGCACTCGGCGCGGCGAGCCCGCCGCGGGCGGCGGCGCCGGCGCGTTTGACAACCGACATCCACCCTGCTAGCATTGACGCTCTTCCTGCGCCCCGAGTCCCGGCACCCCACCCGACCCGATCCCGACCCGGTCGGACGTCGTTTTCCGTCCACGGCGGAGAGACCGCCATCCTCCGCCCGGAGCGTTCCGCCCATGAGCCGCGATGCACGCGAGCTTCCACATGTGTCCCGCATGAAGAAGGTGCTCTTCTGGGGGATCATGCTGTGTCTTCCCCTGCTGGTGATGGAAGTGGGCGTGCGGACCTTCTTCGCCTATCAACTGGGGCCAGGCGTGCTCTTCTACGGCACGAGCCTGAATCGCGAGCGGGACGGCGACGTCCGCAGCGGCGACATGAACCTGCTCGGCGAGTATTTCAAGTACCACGCGCACGAGAAGCGTTACACACGCGACAAGGAGACGGGGCATCTCATCCGGGCCGGCATCAACGCCCGCGGCTTCCGCGGCCCCGAGTTCACCGAAGCCAAAGCCCCGAACGTCATTCGCGTGATCACCCTCGGCGCGTCGTCGACCTTCGGTTTCTCGGACCGCGACGACGAGACGTATCCGTACTTCCTCGAGCAGATGCTGAATCGTGACACGTCGGGGAGCAAGCGTTTCCAGGTGTACAACCTGGGCATCCCTCACCTGACGTCGAACGAGATCCACGCCCTCTTCGAGGCGGAGGCTCTCCCGCTGGATCCCGACGTGGTTACGTTCTACGAAGGCGTCAACGACAGTTGGCGGAGCCCCGTGTTGTTCAAGAAGGAGCGCGAGATGCACTCCTCCGATGCGATGCGCGAAACCATCCGAAAGAACCGTCGTTTGCACGAGGGATTCAGATGGCTGCGCGATCACGTTCTGGTCATCAGCGTGGCGGACGGATTTCTGAAGCGCGAGAAGAACGTCTCGTTCAACGCGCGGGACGTCGAGGCACACATGCGAGGGAAGAGCGAGAATTACCTGGAGAACATCTCCGCGATTCGTGACGAATGCCGTCGCCGGGGCATCGCGTTCATCGTCGCCACGCAGCAGGCGAAGTCCTATCTCGTTGACCGCGATCAGATGAAGGGGCTCACCTACGAACAGGAGTGTGGGTTGATTCGCGAAGACCTGAAGCAGAACGGCTATATCAAGCGCTACGAGGTCGACCTCTTGACGCACGAGCGGATGATGGCCGACCTGCGCGAGTGGGCGGCGGCCAACCAGGTGCCCCTGGTCGACGTCATCGCGGCCCTGGACGAACGCCGCGACTGTCTGGTGAGCTGGGTGCATCTCAACGCCGAGGGAAATCGCATCGTCGCGCGAGCCTTCGAACGGGGCATCCTCGAGCAGACGGGTCTTGCGAACGGTGATGTGGTGACACACAAGAGTCCGGTCTCCCGCTAGGCCCCCGGTTTTTCCCGGTTCCGGGACGGTCCGTTTCGCGGTAAGCTCCGGTTTTTCCCGGCACGCGCGACGGAGGACCCGGTGAACCATGGACGACCTTTCGACTGACGGCGGCGGACGCGCGACGACCGAACGTCGGCGCGAGCACGTCACGCTGATGCAGCCGCGGCCGGCGGCCTCCGCCACCCGGGACCACTCCTCCGGATTCCCGACCGACCTCTTCGAGCAGGCCCGTGGGCGATTGCGCCTGCTGACGGCGTTCTTCGTCGTCGCGTTCGGCTTCGACTTGTTGATCTTCGTGGCCGGCGCGATATACACCATTCTCACCCGCCACACACTGCCCGAGGGCGCCGCACACACGGCGGCGTTTCAGTGGGCCAATCTGGGCGCGGTCCTGATGTCCGTCACCGTGTGGTGGGCGGTGGGCAACCAGCGAATCTCGGCGGCGCGGCTGCACACGCTGGGCCTCGTGTACGAAGTCGCGGTCTGCTTCATCTGCGCGTTTCTCGCGTTCTGGCAGAGTTTCGTCGACACGGGAACGCTCCCCAGCCTGACCTGGGTCCCCGCCATCGTCATCATGTTTCCCCTCATCATGCCCGGGCCGCCGCGGCGGATGCTGGTCGCCGCGCTCGCGGCGGGTGCGATGCCGCTCCTCGCGCTGGCCATCCTGACGTCGACCGGCGGGATCCGGGTCGAGGACGCGGGACCGTTCGTCGAGGCCCTTATCGCGTCGCTGTTCGCGGTCGGTTTCGCGTACATGGGTGCGCGCGTCGTGTACGGACTGGGGCGCGAAGTTGCCCGGGCCCGCGCGCTGGGCAGCTATCAGCTGGTGGAGCGACTGGGCGAAGGCGGCATGGGCGAGGTGTGGCGCGCAAACCATCGGTTCCTGGCGCGTCCGGCGGCGATCAAGCTCATTCGTCCCGCGCTCACGGGCCAGACCGGGGTGGGACTGTCGGAAGAAGCCGTTCAACGATTCGAACGGGAAGCCCAGACCATCGCCGGGCTGCGGTCCCCACACACCGTGAACCTCTTCGACTTCGGCGTCGCGGAGGACGGTTCGTTCTATTACGCGATGGAGCTTCTGGACGGACTCGATGCGGACGCGCTGGTGCGCCGCTTCGGGCCGGTTCCGGCGGAGCGCGCGATTCATCTCCTTCGCCAGGTGTGCCACTCGCTGTCGGAAGCGGAGTCGTGCGGCCTCGTGCATCGCGACGTAAAGCCGTCGAACATCTTCGTGTGCCAGTACGGCGAAGACTACGATTTCGTCAAGGTCCTGGACTTCGGTATCGTCAAGACGACGCACGATCCCGCGGCGCAGACTCCGGCGCTGACGGGGCGCAACACCATCCACGGCACACCGGCGTTCATGGCACCCGAACAGGCGCTCGGAAACGAGGAGATCGACGGGCGCGCCGACATCTACGCGCTCGGTTGCGTCGCGTACTGGCTTCTCAGCGGCGCACTCGTCTTCCATGCCGACACACCGACGGCTCTCCTCATGAAGCACATCCAGGAGCCACCGCCGGCGCCGTCGAGCCGCACGGAGCTCCCGATCCCCGCGGCGCTGGATGCGATCGTGCTCTCGTGCCTGGCCAAGAACCCGGCGGAGCGGCCGCAGTCGGCGCGCGAGTTGTCGCGCAGGCTGGGCGAGGTTTCGATGGAGGAGGCGTGGGACGAGACACGTTGCCGCGCCTGGTGGGAGGCTCACCGGCCCGCTCGCAGCGGCCTCGCCGCCTGAGCCCCTGCCCGGGACACGGCGCCCGCCGATCACTCCCCGGTGACGCGTTTCCGGATCTCAGACAGGTTGACCTCGATCGACTGGCTGGACCGCAGGAGCGCTTCGAGGATCTCCTGTCCCGGCCGCTGATTCGACGCGTGCTCCCTGCGGTCATTGAGGAACGGGTGGAGGTTCTCCCATATGTCGCGCGGCAGCGCACTTTCCAGGTACTCGAGGCTGGTCCCCCGGAGCACCGGATCGGTGGTGAGCAGCCCCTTGAACGCGATTCGCAGCGGGGCCGCCGGCAGGACGAGCGACAGGAGCGTGAACACGTGTTCCATGCTGCGGGTGGTCTGGGTGCGAAGCGCTTCGTCGATGAACACCGACGGATCATCGGCCGCCGGCTCGTCGAGAAGGCGTTGATCTTCCCACAGGGGCCTGCCCACGTTCGTTTCCTTCATCACGGCGCCGTACACGACATCGCGACTGACGGAGAGCGAAAGATTCTGCTCGTGGATCCGGGCCAGGGCGCGGCCGACCTGGAACCGAACCTCGAAGCGCTTGTCGGAGAGTGCGGCGAGGAGCCCATCGACGGCGCGCGGTGTCACGCACATCGCCAGGATCCGGGGAATCCTCCGGCGGATGGCGAAGTCTTCGTCCGGATCGAGAAGCCGGTCGATGAGTTGACCGGTGATGCGCGGTGCGGCCTTCGCCAGCGCCCGCGACGCCCAGCCGGTGATTTCGTCCCACGCGAGCAGTGAAATGATCTGGGCCGCGACGGCGGGGCTCGGGGATCGCATCCCCCGGAGCTCGGCGCGCACGCGTCCGGCGTCCCCCGAGCGTAATTCGACGAGGGAGACGATTTCGGGATCCACCGCGCGCTGCGGCGGCGACGGCCGATCCGCAGTGCGCGCCGCGGGCACCGACGTTGTCGCGGAGGAATCGGGCTCGATATGGGCGCGAAGCGCGTCCGTGCGAATCGCCTCGAGCGATCCGGACAGGTCGATGCCGGTGAACGATTCCATCATCATCGTTCTCATCGACGAATCCCCCGCCGTGCCCATGTCGAGGTCGCCGGCGCGGTGCAGCAGGCGCTCCTCCAGGGCGCGCAGATACCCGCGGCGCAGCGCCCGCGCGATGACGAACGCCACCACGGAAACGACCACGGTGAGCACAACGAGGAGATGGCCGGCAACCGCGACCGGCAGGAGGATGACGGCCCGCACGATACCGCCGCCGAGAATGTCGCCCATGCGATCCGCGCCCACGTCGATCAGAGTCTTGGTCCGGCGCTTCTGGTCCGGCACCACGGGCGTGAAGAGGAGCTCGTATCCCGAGCGGAACACCGAGCTCTGGAAGACCGCGTCCACGCCGCGGAGAATGCTCAGGCCGATGACCCCCATGAACGGGAGCGTGAGAAGGCCGCCGACGGTCATGACCGCCGGCCGGACCGCCATGGTGTCGGCCACCCCGGTCCGTTCCAGGAGACGCCGGGTGACACCGGCCTGGACCGCAAGCGTGGCCACCGAAACGATCGTATAGAACGCAGCGAAGAAGTGCATCAAGTCGGCACTTCCTGGAAAGCTTTCGGTCGCGCGGGCTTTGAACAGGAAGTCGATGAGCGTGGCGGCGACGTTTCCCAGCAGCACGATGAGCGCGAGATTGCGGAGGTAGCCAACGCGTGCCAGGACGCGGAACCCCGATTCATCCGCGCCGCGCGGCCGGGCGAAGAGGGTGCGGAGCGGCGGCGTATCGGTCACGGCGTCCATGGATGTGAGCCTCGGCAGCAGCAGCGCGCATATCACGTGGAATGCGGCGATGACGGGCAGCAACCACAGGACACCGGCGCCCGATCCGATCCGGTCGGCCAAGAACCCGCCGAAGAGGCCGCCGACCGCGGCTCCCACCCCGATGCGCCCGATGTTCTGGCGCGCGGACCGCGGGTCGAAGTGCTCGTTGACCATCGACCAGAACCCGGAGACCAGAATCGATCCGATCACGGCGACGTGGAAATAGACGATCACCGACCCGATGCGCACATTGCGCATCGCGAGCAGCCATTCGCCGATGAGCAACATCCCGCTGGCGAGGAAGAACGACGGAATGACGCGCGCGGGGCCGAGTGCGGTGAGGATGCGCGTGATCAGGAGTACGGCACCGATCGACAACAGCGCCGACGCCATCAGCATCAGCGGCAGTGAAGATATGTGGTAGCTTGTGAGGAAGAGGACGTCTCGAGTCGCCTTGCCGGCGACCTGCATCGCGATGATCGCGAACGCGCACACCGACGCTATGATGAGCGACGAGGCCGACGAACGGCCGGTGTCAGGCATTGATCACCGTTGGAGCGGACGTGTCCAGCGCGCGCGAGAGGGGAGCGGCGTGCAGGTGCGGGAGGTTTGTCCGCCACCACGCCTCCGCGCGTTCCTGGGTCCAGGGCGGGAGCGTCGCCGCGACGTCGGCCAGCATCTCGCCGAGCACGCGGGCCGATTCCGGCCGGTCGTGCGGATGCTTGGCGAGGCACATATGCACGATCTCCTCCAGGCGTCGCGGCACTTCGATCTCGGTTCGCGACGAAACGCCGACGGGCTCCTCCTTGACGTGGCTCACGAGGATGGCCATCGCATTCTTGCCTTCGAACACGAGTTGACCCGTCAGGAGCCAGTAGGCCACGCACCCGAGCGCGTAGATGTCGGCGCGGCCGTCGACGGTCCGCTCGCCGGTCACCATCTCCGGCGCCATGAAACCGGGTGTGCCGCTCGTGACGCCGTCGCCGGTCACCTGGCTCAGCGTTTCACCCGGATCCGTGACGTGCTTCACCAGTCCGAAGTCGAGAACCTTGATGAAATCGAACTCCCGTCCCCGGCGGCACGTGAACAGGTTGGCCGGCTTGATGTCGCGATGAATGAGGCCCCGATAATGCGCGTC
Organism: uncultured bacterium; assembly: GCA_964589945.1. Taxonomy (GTDB): domain Bacteria; phylum Eisenbacteria; class RBG-16-71-46; order RBG-16-71-46; family RBG-16-71-46; genus CAIXRL01. Next base: position 12,736 of record CAZPVG010000062.1, on the reverse strand, counting down.
GGCGAGGGAATCGCACGTTGCCCGCAGGAAATGCACGACACGCTCCGCGGGCTGGGGCCCCGCGCCCAGCACGAGCGACTTCAGATCACGCCCCTCGAGCAGTTCCATGACATAGTAGAATATGCCATCCTCCGCGATGCCGAAGTCATACAGCAGGATGGAATGCGGCGACGTGAGCATCGCCGTCGCCTGCGCCTCGCGCTCGAAGCGATGGAGCATCGTTCTCGCTCCCGTAGAATCTCCGGTCCTCCCCACCGATTCGGGGCGGATGAGCTTTACGGCGGCCGGCCGGGCCAGCATCTTGTGCTTCGCGCTCCATACTTCGCCCATCCCACCGGAGCCGATCTTCTCCATGAGCTTGTAGTTGCCCAGGCGCCTCGCCTTGGACACGTCGCGCGCCAGGCAGAAGACGCGGTAGGCGATGGCGTACCCGATGGCAACGCATATGAGAACCGGTATGGCAAGCCGTACGATGGCGACCACGGGTGACCCGACGAAGGTCTCGGGCGTTCCGTGGACCGCGATCGACAGGATGGCGACACCGGGGACCGTCGCCCATGCCAGCAGCGAACCGAGGAGAACCTGCCGCGGCGCGAGCGTGACGATGCTCGGGTAGACGACCAGCCACACGAGGACGAAGAGCACGGGCGCGGCCAGGAGCCACGTCAGACGATGGGAGCCCGCGCCCCCCGCCCCGGCCTCCGGACCGCCCTCAGCTCTCGCCACGGCCGCCGCGCTCGCTCTCCGTCTCCGTTCCCTCGCCCTCCCCGCCTTCGTCCGGCCACCCGTCGGGGGGCGCGTCCGCCCCGGCCCCGAACAGGTGCATGGCGGCTCCCCGGGCCGGGACGACCCCCACCCGGTCGCCCGGCGCGGCCGCATCCCTGTGCCCGTTCACCTCGAGCACGCCCGCCTCCCCCGCGTCGATCCGGTAGGTGGTGACCGCCCCCCGGAAGCGGCGATCCACCACCTGCCCGGCCAGGACCTCCCGCCCCGCGCTCTCGGGCATCCAGGGCCGCAGCTCCAGGTCCTCGGGGCGTACCCACAGCTCGGCGCCGACATCGTCGGGCGCGGGTCCCGCGGGCGCGGGCCCGCGGTCTCCCTCCCGGCCCCCGGCATTCACCGGGAGCGGCCACACCGTCCCGTCGGGCAGGCGCGCCACGCGTCCGCCTCCGTCCTCCCGCTCGAGCCGGACCGGCAGACGATTGGCGCGGCCGACGAACCCGGCCACGAACGCGTCCGCCGGGGCGTCGTACAGCTCCTCCGGCTTCCCGACCTGGCGGAGCCGCCCGGACCGCATCACGGCCACCCGGTCCGAGAGGTCGAAGGCCTCCTCCTGGTCGTGGGTGACGAACAGGGCCGTGATGCCGAGCTCTTTGATGAGTCGGCGGAGCTCGGTCCGGGTCCGCTCGCGCAGGGCGGCGTCCAGGTTGGAGAGCGGTTCGTCGAGGAGGAGGAGGGGAGGCTCGATGGCCAGGGCCCGGGCCAGGGCCACGCGCTGCTGCTGCCCTCCCGAGAGCTGCTGCACGGGGCGCTCCCCGTGCTCGGGCAGGTCCACCAGCGCCAGGACACGGCCCACGCGCCGCCGGATGTCGGCGTCCTCCACCGACCGGCAGCGCAGCCCGAAGGCCACGTTCTCGAACACGTCCAGGTGGGGGAAGAGGGCGTAGTTCTGGAAGACCATTCCGAAGCCCCGGCGCCTCGGGTTCCAGGCGGTCACATCCCGGCCTCGGAAGCGCACGCTGCCCTCGTCCGGCACTTCGAAGCCCGCCACCAGCCGCAGCGCCGTGGTCTTCCCGCATCCGCTGGGTCCGAGCAGGGTGAGGACCTCCCCCCGCTCGACCTCGAGGTCGAGCCCATCCACGGCCGCCGTGGACCCGAACGTCCGGCCCAGCCGGACGAGCTCGAGCTCCGCGCCGTGGGGCACGCCCGACTCGTTCAGTAGCCCTCGTCGCGGCCGCGGTTCCTGATCTCCCGGTCCCAGTGCCGGAGCCATGCCGGCAGGTGCTCCTGCACGTACGCCCTGTCCACGTCCATGGGGCGAATCTCCGGGAGGGTCCGCCGCAGCCACTCCGGCAGCGAGTCGTCGGGGACGTCCGTGCGAACGGGGATCCGATAGAAGCGCCGCGCCGCCTCGAGCACCTCGGGACGGCTCCCCGCCCACTGCAGGAAGGCCCGCGCCAGCGCCGGGTGCTTCGCACCCTTCACGACCGCGATCGCGTCGATGACGACCGGCGTTCCGCTCTTCGGGATCAGGTAGTCGATCGGCAGGCTGGTCGTGGCCCTGAGCGTCTCGACGTCCGGCATGTCCCACACGGTCACCAGCCCCTCCTGGCGGGCCAGCTTCTGATACAGCAGCGTGGGATTGAGGACGTAGTCGCTGGTCTGGGCGTCGAGCTTGAGGAGCCACGTGTAGCCCGCGGTCGAATCGCCCGTGCGCGCGTACTCACGCCACATGATGGCGCCGAAGATGGCGTGCATCGTGCCCGAGGCGAGCGGGTCCCGGATGAGCACCTTGCCGCGCCACTTCGGGGCGAGGAGGTCGTCCCAGTCCTGGGGCGCCTCGGCGCGCGTGAGCGCGTCCGAGTTGTAGGCGATGACCTCCGGTGTGCGGTACGTCCCATACCAGCGGCCGGCGGAGTCGCGCGCCGCGGCCGGCACCGAATCGGCCCAGCTCGGCCGCGACGGCGCCAGCAGTGCCTCCGATGCGGCGCGCGCGAAGATCTCGGTCGGGGCGCCCCACCACACATCCGCCTGCGGATTGGCCTTCTCCGAGCGCAGCCGATCCAGGACCTCCTGGCTGCCCATGTCCACCCACTGGACGTCCACGTCGGGATGGGTGGCCTCGAAGCGCTGCTCGAAGTGGGCGAGCAGGTCGCGGCCGTGGGGCGAGTAGATGACCAGCGGCGTGCGGCCGCCCCCGCCCCCGCAGCCCCACAGGGCGGCCAGGCCCGCCAGCGCCGCGGCCCGGAGGCGACCCGTCACGAGCCCCCGCTCGCGCCTTCCCGCCACCGCCGCCACGCTTCCGGCCGCAGCGACAGGAGGTTGGCGAACAGGCGGTACGCCCCCGGTACGCCCACCGGTAGCTCTCGGAAGAAGTCGAGCCCGGTGTAGACGTACACGCCCTTCCCGAGCGTGGCCACCAGCAGGCTCCCCTCCTTCGGCGCCTCTCCGGCGTCGTGCATGGAGAGGAGCGGCGTGTAGCGATCATCCCAGCTGTGGAGGAAGTACAGCCCGCGCTCCTGGATCCAGCCCTCGAAGTCCCCGGGGCCGATGCGGTTGGGTTCGCTCAGCACCGGAGAGTTCGGGTGCAGGAGGGTGACGGGCGCGTGCTCGTCGGTGACCCGGTCGTGGGGGTGGGCCATGGTGGCCGAGTACGGGGGATAGCCGCCGTCGACGTACTCGTACTTGTTGTACTGGACGATGAGCGTCCCGCCGGCCCGCACCCAGTCCAGGAGGCGCTGGTTGGCCGCCTGCAGATCCTTGCGCACCTCGTACGCCCTCACGCCGAGCACGATCACGTCGAAGGCCGACAGGTCCCCGGAGCGGAGCTGCTCCGGGCCGATCATGCTGACGGGCAGCCCCAGCTGCCGGATCGCGTCCGGAACCGCGTCCCCCGAGCCCATCACGTAGCCGACCTTCCGCGACCGGTCCACGCGCACCGGGAAGCGTTCCAGCCGGACGCTCGCGTCGCGGTACAGGGGCACCGGGTCGGTGTGAGGGAAGCCGAGCAAGGTGAGCTCCCGCGACCAGGGCCCGTGGCCCGCGGCGGCGGTCCGGCCGGCCGCGCGCGCCGCCGCCGTCACCCGGTAGGTCCGCGAGCCATCGGGACCCTCCTGGCCCGACGCGTCGCCCGCGCCCTGCGCCCCGTCTCCGCCGGGCCGCAGCGTGAAGGTGCGGCTCTCGGTCGCCCCGCGCTCGTCCAGGACGATCCGGGTCGAGGCGGGATCCGACGTCCAGCCGCCCGGAAGGTCCAGCCCGACGTCGAGGTCGAGCGTGTCGTGGGCCTCGCTCCGGACCGTCACGGTCACCTGGCGACCGGCGTCCACGGTGCCATCGGCTCCTTCCGACTCGGCAGGCCACACGACGACGCCCGGCTCGACCGTGACCGACACGCGCGGGACCACGTAGACCGGACGCCAGAACTCGCCACGGGCCTTGTCCACCCCGCGGTAGCGCACCTCCCCGGTGGCCGAGACCGCCTGTCCGTCGCCCACGCGAACGGACATCCGTCCGGTCGCCAGGGGCGGGTTCAGAGGTCGAGCCCGGAGCGACGGGTCCTCGGGCCACCGGTACAGGTCGCCCACCGTGTCCTGCCGTAGGAAATACTCCTCGGTGGGACGCGCGTCGGCCGGCACGTGCACGTCGAACGTCCAGCGCGCCAGGCGGCCGGCCGGAAGCCGCAGGCCGGATCTCCCGCCAGCCGCCGAGGGCGCGACCCCGAAGAAGCCCGGGCGCCGCGAGCCGGCCGCCCGTACGCTATCGGCCGGCAGTAGCCGCGCCGACCAGCCGTCCGGGAGGGCCAGCTCGGGAGCGCCCGCCTGGACGGGCCGTGACCCGCCGTTCCACAGCTCCGCGTGGACGCGGACCGTGGCCCCGGGAATCCACAGGTCGTCCTCGGCCCGGAAGCGGAAGGTGACCCCGGAGGCCGACAGCAGCGCCCGGGCCGCGAGCCCGGCCTGCCGGTCGAGCGCGGCACGCGCGGCCGGGTCGGCGCCCTCCGCGATGGCGCGAGCCGAGTCGATGGCCCCGACCGCCCGCTGCAGCGGTGGAACCGCGGCGCCCGGGTCGAGGGCCCGGAGGGAGTCCCGGGCCACCTGCACGGCCGTCCGGTACGCGACGAGCTCCCGCCCGGCCGCCTGGCGGCGCTTCGGCGCCACGCCGTCGGCCAGGCCCGTGAGCGTGGTGTCGATTCCGGCGAAGAGTCCGGCGCCCGGCGCGGCCTTCGTGAGGTTCTGAAGGAGCATGAGACGGGTGAAGCGCGGCCCCGGCGGCCGGGGCTGCCCCATGTCCTGCGAGCGGTGCTGGCTCCGGCTCAACATGGCCAGCTGGAAGGGGGACAGGCCGAGGACCGGGTCGTAGTTGCCGGTCGGGATCCGCAGCGTCACGCTGTCGCTGCTCCGCCACGTGCGCCGGTACAGCTTCTCCGCCCGCCACGGCCGGGCCCCCCAGCGGAGCTGCTCGGGAAACTTCGTCGAATCGGCCGCCTCCCGAAACGCGATCGGGGTGAGATCGCCGGCCACCTGGTGCTGGCCGTGGCCGTCGGCCGGGGTGCCGCTGAAGATCGACACGATCACCTGCGGCCGGAAGGTGCGGATGACCCACACCATGTCGCTGAGCAGGGTGTCGCGGGGCCAGTGGCCGAAGGACTCGGCCATCGTCTTGGAGAAGCCGAAGTCATACGCCCGGGAGAAGAACTGCTCCGCCCCGTCCAGCCGGCGGGCCGCCAGGAGCTCCTCGGTGCGGATGAGCCCGAGCCCCTTCCCTAGCTCGGGGCCGATGAGGTCCTGCCCCCCCTCGCCACGCGTGAGAGCCAGATAGGCGGCGCGGGCCCCCTCGAACCGGGCCAGCTCCGCCAGGAGCGCCGTGTCCTCGTCGTCCGGGTGCGCGGCGATGAGCAGGACCCGCTTCACTCCTCCCATCTGGCGGAGGAGGAGCGCCGTCTCCGTCACGCCGCCCTCGACCGGCAGGCCTCGATACGGCGCCTCCTGGGCGACCAGGGGCGGCGAGCCGGGCGCGGGCCCGCCCGAGCCGGGCAGCCCCGGCGCGGCGAGCGCGGTCAGGGCGACGGCGACGAGCACCGTCGACGTGCGGGCGAGGGGAAGGCGAGCGACGGGGGCCGGAGCGCCGGAGGCGCGGGTCGTGGTTTCGTGCATGGCGGCGAAGCTAGGTCGGGGTCCCCGGGCGGAAAAGGGGGACGGGGGCCCAGGAACCACGCGAACCCGTTCGTCGTTCCACCGGTGTGCGTGGTGGGCGGGGTGCTGTCGTGGACCGCTTCGGCCCCGGGGCGGCGCCCCGCCACGGCATGGGTGGGATTCCGCGGAGCGGGTCGCCGTCAGCGGAGGGGTTCGTATGAGCCAGGGCCAGTCTGGGGGCGCGGGCGCGCGTGCCCTCCCCTCCGGACCGTGGATCACCTGCCGGGACGTTCTCGAGCGCCTCTACGACTACCTGGACGGGGAGCTCACGGCCGCCTGGGAGCGCCGGGTGGCCCGGCACCTGGATGGCTGCCCGGACTGCCGGGCCCGCCTGGTGTTCGAGCGGAGCTTCCTGGAGGCGGTCCGGAGGGGGCGCGCGCCGACCGTGGCCCGGACGGCGCTCTCGATCCTCACCAGGTGAGCTTGCCGGGCGCCGAGACGACCGGCGGGGACTCCGGCTCCCGCTCCGGGTCGTCGGGCGCGCGCGGATCGGATGCTCCGTCCGCGTCGGGCCCTCCATGGGGCGGACCGCCCTGAGGGTCGTCTTCGTCGAGCCGGGCCACGGGCCCCAACCAGCCGCTGTTCAGCAGGATTGCAGGTACGTTCATGGTCCTCCGTTTCGTCCGCGGACGTCTCGTCCATAGTCGATTACGGAAGCTCATCCACGGGCGTGCCCCCGTCTGTAGGGCCATCCCCCTCCCCACCGTGGGGAGGAAGGGGCCAGAGGAGGTAGGCCGGACGGACGATGCCGCGTAGTCGAGGCCGTCGGCGGGAGGCGCGGGCACCCTCCCGGCGCGGGCGGCGGCTCAACCCTTGAGCACGCCCATCGGCCGGAGGCGAGCCACCTTGCGCCCGATGCCCGCCCGGTGGACGACGTCGACCACGTCGGCCACGTCCTTGTACGCTTCCGGAAGCTCCTCGGCGATCGTCGCCCGCGACGCCGCCCGCACCACGATGCCCCGCTCGCGGAACTCCCGCCTGAGCGCCCGTCCCCCCGCGACCTTGCGGGCCTGCGTCCGGCTCATCCGGCGGCCGGCGCCGTGGCAGCACGAACCAAACGTCTCCTCGAACGCCTGCCGGGTGCCGACCAGCACGTAGGAGTAGCGGCCCATGTCGCCCGGAATTAGGACAGGTTGTCCTATTCCGGCGAAGGTGGGATCCAGCTCCGGGTGGCCCGGGGGAAAGGCCCGGGTCGCCCCCTTCCGGTGCACGCACAGCCGCCGCTCGCGACCCTCGACGACGTGCGTCTCCCACTTGGCGTTGTTGTGGGCCACGTCGTAGACGAGCCCCAGGCCCAGCGCCTCCCAGGGCCGCTCGAACACACGCTCGAACGCGCCCCGGACCAGGTGGGCCATGCGCTGCCGGTTCACGAAGGCGAAGTTGGCCGCCGCCGCCATGGCGGCCAGGTAGTCCCGGGCCTCGGGCGAGTCGAGCGGCGCGCAGGTCAGCTGCCGGTCGGGGAGCCGGATGCCGTGGTCCCCGGCCGCGTCCAGCATCACCTCCAGGTAGTCGGTGCACACCTGGTGGCCCAGCCCCCGGGAGCCCGAGTGGATGAGCACCGTGACCGTCCCCATCTCCAGCCCGAGGGCGGCCGCCGCGGGCTCATCGAACAGCCGGTCGACGTAGCCCACCTCGATGAAGTGGTTCCCCGAGCCGACGCTCCCGAGCTGGTCGCGGCCGCGGTCCAGGGCCCGGGCGCTCACCCTGCCCGGATCGGCCCCCGGGAGCACGCCGCCGCTCTCGATCCGGGCCACGTCGGCCGGCACGCCCCAGCCCCGGGACGCCACCGCCCACGGGACCCCGCCGGTGAGGACGGACCGCAGCTCCTCGACGGGCAGCCCGCCGCCGCGGTGGTGGGAGCCGACCCCCGAGGGAACGTCCCGCATGACCTGGTTCATGAGGGGCTCGAGCCGTGGGCGGAGGTCGGCCTCGGAGAGGTCGGAGCGCAGGAGGCGGACCCCGCAGTTGATGTCGTAGCCGACGCCGCCCGGGCTCACGACCCCGCCTTCGTCCGGGTCGAAGGCCGCCACGCCCCCGATCGGAAAGCCGTAGCCCCAGTGGATGTCCGGCATGCCGATGGAACGGCCGACGATTCCCGGGAGGCACGCGACGTTGGCCACCTGACGGAGGGACTCGTCGTGTCGGACGTCCTCGATGAGACGATCGTCCGCGTAGACGATCCCGTCGACCCGCATGGCCCCCCGGCGGGGCAGGAGCCATCGGTGGTCGTCGAGCCTCTCCAGCTCCAGCGTCCCGGGTACCAGATTCTCGTTCATCGGCGCCCACCATCGGCCCGGAGTTCCTCTAAGTTCCGCCCAAGTTCCGCCCAAGTTCCGCCCGCGCGACGCCAGTCGGACGTCGGGGACCCGCGGGGAATCTCCCACAGCCCGGTCCGGCCCGACGCCTTCTTCGCCATCGGCGTGTGGTACCTGGACTATCCGCAGCTCACCGACGACGAGGTCCGGGCCCTGCTCGAAGAAGCCTGGGAGGTGGAGAGGAGGTCGCGGGGCACCACGCGTCCGTAGCGAGTCTCCGCGCCCGCCTCGGGGATCGCTCCGCCGGTCGACGGGCCGGCGACGGCCGTCCGAGCGTCACTCCAGGGGGCCCTCACCCGCCGGTACGGCTCGACCGCCCTGCAGGCGGACGGTGCTCGCCTGGGGACCCTCCAGCCCCTCCTCCACCGAGAACCGCACCGGGCTGCCGATCTCCATGCGGTCGAAGTCGCCGCCCAGCACGCTGTTCCGATGAAAGTAGTACTCGTCCCCGTCGGGGGTCTCGATAAACCCGTAGCCCTCGTAGGCGAACAGGCGCACGACGCGGCCATGGGGAAGCTCCTCCCGCGTCTTGACCTGGCCCCGGAGCTTGCGGACGTAGTCCTCGATCTGCCGTGCCATGGAGTCGAAGGCCTCGGTCACGGCGACCCGCAGCTCTTCGCGCTGCTCCTGGGTCGGCGGCTGGCGGCTCACGACCAGCTCGGTGCCCGGCACCCGCACCTCGACCCGGACGTGATAGAGGTTGCCCTCCCTGTGCCGGGGATGGGGCACCTCCACCATGACGTGGCAGCTGGTGATCCCGTCGAAGAAGCGCTCGAGCCGTCCGATCTCCTCGTCGATCTGGGCCCGGAGGGCGGGCGTGGGCTCGACGTTCCGGAAGCTGATCTCGGGAGCGGTCTGCATGGTCGCATCCTCGCTGCGGGGAGTCGACTCGACGACTGCAGTCTCGCGGCGCTCCGACGGCCCGGGGGCCACGGGCCCCCGGCGGGCCCTGAACGGGCGTGCGGACGTACCTCCTCCGTCCTCGTGCAATGTCCCGGGCGTACCCCCGCGCCCACTATCGGGGGAATGCCGGCGCGCCGTGTAGGGGATCGCCGTGCCGGGGCGCGCCCGCTCGGCCGCGCTCCAGCACCGGCACGCCGGCCTGGTAGTCCGTAGAACTGGAACACGAAGCCCACGTGCTCGCGCCGGAAGCGGGTCAGTTCGGCTTCGTCGGCCTCCGTGATGTCGTGATCCTCGAACCCGATCGAGCCCGAGGTGGGCAGGTCGAGGTCCAGCGACCGGAGGGCGTGCACGTCCACGTCGCCCATGGGACGGAGCCTCACGCACCCGGACGTGCGGCGGAAGACTCCGACACGCTCCGCCGTGCTTTTCCCCACCGTCGGACCCGGAAGCCTCCCGACAGATCGGCGCGGTCGACACGCCCAGATTGCACTTTTGGGTCGAGCACGCGCGCCCCGTGGATGCCGGGCTCGTCCACGTCCCCCGATCCGGCCGATCAACGATGAGCCAGAGGATCGTCTCCGCCCTTCGCTCCCTTCCCCGGCCCACGCTCCGGGACGCCGCGGCGTTGCTCCTCCTCGTGGCCGCGCGCCCGGCAGCCGCCCAGGAGGTCACGTACTCGGGCTCTCTCCAGTTCGCGACCGGCAAGTACCTGTTCACGGAGCGGACCAACTCCGCCTACCTGTTCACGGGCCTCGCCGTGCGCAGCGGACGCCTTCGGCTCTCCGCGAACCTCCCCCTCATCTACCAGAGCACGCCCTGGATCTCCTATACGACTGGCGGCGGCGTTCCCACGGGCGGGCCGCAGGGGGGAGCCGTCGGGGATTCGCTGCAGCGGCGCGGGCACGGAGGACCGGGTATGGGCATGGACGCGCGCGGGGGCCTCGCCGGAGCGCTGGCCGCCGGCTCCGCCGCAGGCGGGGGCGGCGCCGCGCCGGTGCCGGGGGCCCGGCTCCCCCGGGCCATGTCGACACGCCCGGGCGTGACGCTGCCCGACACGGCTTCCTTCGACCAGGTCGGCGTGGGCGACCCGACCCTCCGGGTGAGCGTCGACCTGGTCCCGCGCGGCCGCGGGGACGTCAGCGTGACGCTCTCGGGCGAGGTCAAGGCGCCGCTCGCCGACCCCGCGCGAGGCTTCGGCACGGGGGAGTGGGACGGGGGCGGCGCCCTGTCGGTCGCCGGTCGCCTGGGCTCGACCCTGCTGTTCGGGGAGGTGGGCTACTGGGTGCTGGGCGACCTGCCCGACCTGCCGCTCCAGAACCCCGTGAGCTACTCCGTGGGCATCGGCCATCGGCTCGCCGACAGGGTCTCGCTCCTGGCGTCCCTGTCGGGCTACAGCCGCATCGTGGCCGGAACGGACCCCCCGCTCGACGTGGGCGGGGCCATCGGCTACCGGCTCGGGGAGGGCCGGAGCCTCAGCGTGGGCGTGACAATCGGCCTGTCCGAGTCCAGCCCCGACGTCTCCGTGTCGGTCGGTTGGACGACGAGGCTGTGAGCGCCCGACGAACGACCCACCAGGCGCGCCGAGGGGCGCGCGACGAGAGGAATTCACCATGAAAGGCACGAAGACGCTCGCCGCCGCGCTGCTCATCGGCCTCGGCCTCGTGGTTCCGGGCACCGTGCTCGCGCAGGGTCACGGTCAGCAGATGGGCCGGATGCAGCAGCAGATGCAG
>CAZPVG010000062.1:0-1776 GCA_964589945.1 uncultured bacterium | reverse complement strand
GATGCAGCAGCAGATGCAGAGCATGCAGCAGACGATGCAGCGCATGGACCAGCTCCAGGACCGCATCCACCAGATGGACCGGCAACTGTCGCAGCAGATGGACCAGCTGCGCACGCGGGACCAGGCCCGCGACCAGCTGCGGCAACACCGGCAGCTCCAGGACATGCTGGGCTCGACCGGGGACATGGTCCGGCAGATGACCCGGAGCATGGAACAGCTGCGACAGATGGCCGGCGAGCCCGGCTTCGGCGACGACCCGGTCATGAACCGCAGCATGGAGCAGCTGCAAGAGCGCTTCCGGAACATGGCCGACCAGACCGATGGCTGCCTCGAGCTCATGGAGCAGATCCAACAGCGCCTCCAGGAGCACGCGCAGGCGGGGCCGGGCGGCGACGCCTGAACCGCACGATTGCCGGCAGCCACACGAGGAGCGTGACGTGCAGGTCATCGAACGCGAGGGACTCGACGCACTCTTCGCCCACCTGGTGGCCGAGGGCTACGACCTGGTCGGACCCACCGTCCGGGACGCAACGATCGCCTACGGCTCGATCCGGTCGACCTCCGACCTCCCCGAGGGCTGGACCGAGGAGCAGGATGGCGGCCGCTATCGTCTCGAGAGACGCGGGGACCGGGCCCTGTTCGGCTACGCCCTCGGCCCCGAGGCCTGGAAGCGCTACCTGTATCCGCCGAAGCGGCGGCTGTGGAGCGCCCGGAGGACGGAAGACGGACTGGAGCTCCGTACGGACGAGGAGCCCGAGCCGCGCTACGCGCTCATCGGCGTCCGGGGCTGCGAGCTCCATGCGATCCGAATCCAGGACCGGGTGCTCCTGGCAGGTGCCTTCGCCGACCCCACGTACCGGGCCCGCCGGGAGGCGGCCTTCCTGGTGGCGGTCCAGTGCGGAGATCCCGGCGGGACGTGCTTCTGCTCGTCCATGGGCACCGGACCGGGCGTCGACGGAGGCTACGACCTCGCGCTCACCGAGATCCTGGATCCCGACGGCTCCCACTTCACCGTGACGGCAGGCTCCGGCCGGGGCGAGCGTGTGCTCGAGCGGCTGCCCCGCCGGGAGGCATCGGCAGCCGACGAGGCGGCGGCGGCAGCGGTGGTGTCGCGGGCGGCCGGACGGATGGGGAGGACCCTGGACACGGACGGCGTCCGGGAACTCCTGGCAGAGACCCTGGAGCATCCCCGCTGGAAGGACGTGGCCGACCGCTGCCTCACCTGCGGTAACTGCACCCTGGTGTGTCCCACCTGCTTCTGCTCCAGCGTCGAGGACACCGGCGACCTGTCGGGCCGGGTGGCCGAGCGCTGGAGACGCTGGGACTCCTGCTTCCACACCGACTTCTCCCACATTCACGGCGGCAGCGTCCGCCAGTCGGCCGCGTCCCGGTACCGGCAGTGGCTGACCCACAAGCTCGGAACCTGGTTCGATCAATTCGGCAGCTCGGGGTGCGTGGGCTGCGGCCGGTGCATCACCTGGTGCCCGGTGGGCATCGACCTGACGGAGGAGGTGGCGGCGCTGCGGCGGAGCCCGGACGCCTGGCCCGGCGACGCGCCCGAGCACCGGGAGACATCCGGAATCGGAGGTGATCCTTGAAGGGACTCGAGCAGCTCCTGGCAGAACATCCATTCTTCGCGGGCATGGAGCCGAAGGACCTGGCCCTGATCGCGGGCTGCGGGACCAACGCGCGATTCGAGGCCGGGGACTACCTCTTCCGCGAGGGCGAGCCGGCCGATCGCTTCTACCTCCTGCGAAGCGGTCGCGCGGTGGTGGA
>CAZPVG010000061.1:0-26542 GCA_964589945.1 uncultured bacterium | reverse complement strand
CGATCGTGCCCACGTTCACGTGCGGCTTCGTCCGTTCGAATTTCGCCTTGGCCATCTCGGCAGACTCCTGTGTTCTCCAGTTGGGATTGCGATCACGTCCCGCACGCGGCGGGATCCGTCACTTCATGAGCGGCGTGGTCGCCGCGTCGTGCGCCAGCGATGTGCTCCTGCCCCGGTCGCCCACCCCAAACGTCACCGGTCGCGGTGCGCGCCACGAACGCTTCGGGTGGAGCCCACGATCGGAATCGAACCGATGACCTTCTCCTTACCATGGAGATGCTCTACCGACTGAGCTACGTGGGCATGTACGACCGCATCCCTGACCACGCGGGCAGCAAGACTCGAGATGAGACGGCAGGCTGAGGTACCGACCGGTGGGGAGGGGTGTCCGGGCAAGCGTGCCTTCGGTGAGAAGACACACCACCCCGATGCGACGTCCGGGTGCGGATGTCGTCGGGGCGTTGCACGAACCGCGTAATCTAGTCAGGCGCCCGAAAGGGTGTCAACGCCAAACTTCGAAAAAAAAGACGGTTGCGGCGTCATCCCGGGTCCCGCGCCCCCCGCCTGGCCGGGGGGTGAGCCCCCCCGGGAGGGGGCTCGGCGGGTCGCAAGGATTCCGTCAGGTCCGACAGTCCGGAGGCCCGGACCGGCGGATCGCCGGTGAGGGCCAGCCGGGAAGATGGAGCGGGAAACGGGATTCGAACCCGCGACCCTCGGCTTGGAAGGCCGATGCTCTAGCCGCTGAGCTATTCCCGCTCAAGCGCCGACGGGACTTGTGGATGGTGGAGGGGGAAGGATTCGAACCTTCGAAGGCATCAGCCGGCAGATTTACAGTCTGCTCCCTTTGGCCGCTCGGGCACCCCTCCACACCAGCACGCGCGTCCGCACGCGGACGGCGCAATGCGGGCCCTCTTGCTGGTGGTCCACCGGGGCCGGCCAGGGGCCTCGTTCCGGCAAGCGACGACAGAGCTGGCGAAGGGACTCGAACCCCCAACCACCTCATTACAAATGAGATGCTCTACCAATTGAGCTACGCCAGCACGAGCCCGAAGGCGCGGAAAAGCACGCGGGAAGATAGTCAGGGCCCCCTGCACTGTCAAGCACTGCAACGGCCAGGAGCAGGTCGCCGCGGCCGCGCCGGGCTCTCGGGTCGCGCGGCCCGGTGAGGTCCCGCCCGCGCCGGCGGCCGTGAGAAGGACCTGGCCAGCCCGCTCGGACGGTCTGTCACGGGGATCGGCGCCCGAAGCACCCGCAATTCGAAGAGGCAGCCGGGTGGCGAGACGAGCTCGCCTCCGACTGCCTCTTCCCGATGGAACAGGGAGCGACCGGGATTAACTCCTCTGTTCCAACGGCTTCGTTGACCGGGCGTATTTGGTTTTTTGTTGCCGTTACGAACTTCTACTCACCGTTCTGAATGGGCCAACCGTCTTTGAGCGACTATCCCCCCTCTTGGATGGCCGGACCACTCACCACGCCTTCGCGTGGTTCGCGGAACCGTGTTGCTTCGGGTACGAGCCCCGGGGCGCGAAGCGCCCTGTTCCACCAGCTACAGATCTCGTCCGCTGCTGGCCTGGCTGGCCGCGTGAGGTGGAGGTGCTATCCCTCACGCGACCCTCCTAAGCCTGGAACCCCACTCCCCCAGCGAGGTCCCGCTGCACTGCCCATGCGATGCTGCGAGCGAAGGGGCTGCCAAATCCCCGTATCCGGGATGACTTCATTGCACTTCGCATGCCATGTCCGGGAATCGCCATGCCTTGTTTCACGCGAATGCCGGAATCGTAAGCACCTCAACAGATTCCGGACATGGTTGTCGTCCGCGTCAGGCGGTCACCAGACGGGCGCCGAGTCCCGGTGTTACCCCCGGCGGGGGTGACACATTCGGGGCCCGAGATCCCGAAAAGCCTGATTTCACTGGGGGATCGAACTGTTACCCGGGAGGTAACACTTCGGTGCCGGGGTGACACCGGGAACGGCCGGACCGAGCGCGCCGAGGGCCCGCTAGAGCTCGAGCTGCAGGCGCTTCAGCCGCGCGTAGAGCGTCTTGCGGCTGACGCCCAGCAGCTCGGCGAGCCGGCTCTTGTTTCCGTGCGAGCGCTGCCACGCGGCCACGATCGCGTCGCGCTCCGCCGCTGCGCGGGCGTCCGCCTCGCGGGTCCGCACGACCTCGTGGGCCTCCTCCGCGAGGAACGGCAGCACGTCCGCGGCGGTCACGGCCCCGCAGGAGGCGCACAGCGCCGCGATCCGCTTCATCACGTTCTCGAGCTCGCGCACGTTGCCGGGCCAGCCGAAGGAGGCCAGGACGGCCTCCGCGTCGGGTGTGAGCCGCGGCCCGCCGAGCCCGCCGTAGAACGAGAGGAAATGACGCGCCAGCGGCACGATGTCCTCGACCCGCTCCCGCAGCGCGGGCAGGTGGATCTCGATCTCGTTGAGACGGAACAGCAGGTCGCGACGGAACAACTTCTCCCCTTCGCTGCCGCGCAGGACGCGGTTCGTCGCCGAGATGATGCGCACGTCGGCCCGGCGGACCTGCGTCTCGCCCAGGCGCATGTACTCGCCGCTCTCGAGAAACCGCAGGAGGGTCACCTGGACGTCGTGCGGCAACTCGCCGGCCTCGTCCAGGAACAGGGTTCCGCCGTTCGCCGCCTCGACGAGGCCCACGCCCTCCGTGTGGGCGCCGGTGTAGGCCCCCTTGCGGTGGCCGAAGAGCTGGGACAGGGCCAGGTCCGCCCGCAGCGCGCCGCAGTTGACGGCCAGGAACGGCCGCGCGGCCCGCGACGAGAGCGAATGGATGGTCCGCGCCACGAGCTCCTTGCCGGTGCCGGTCTCCCCCGTGAGGAGCACCGAGAGGTCCGTCGCGGCGGCCCGCCGCGCGAGGGCCTCGGCCTGTCGCATCCCGCTGGAGCAGGCCACCAGGCTGGGCGCACGCTGGCGCCGGCCCAGGAGAGAACCGGCGGGCGGGGCGGGAGGCGCCCCGATCAGCTGCTCGAGCTCGCCCTCGGCCTGCCCGAGCCAGTGGGACGCGCCCAGCTCGGAAAACAGCGCGCAGGCGCGGATCAGCCACGTGCGCGCCGCGCGCGGCTCGTCGGTGTGACGGCCGATCAGCAGGCTCGTGCGCCCGAGCTCGTAGCGCTCGTGGCAGTCCTGCAGGAGCGACGCGGCCGACTCGAGGAGCGAGCGGCCCGCGGCGCGGTCTCCACGGGCCAGCGCGATCTCGCCGGCCACGCGGTGCGTGATCGCGAGCTCGAGTCGGTCGTCCGTGAGCCGGGCGAGACGCCGGGAGCGATCGCACGCCGCCTGGGCCTCGTCGAGCCGGCCGAGCGCGCACAGCGCCTCGGCCCGGCGGCGCTCCAGCTCGACGACCAGGTCGCCCTCGGGGGCGGTCGGGGCCGCGAGCTCGAGCCCTTCGTGGTAGCGGTCGAGGGCCTCCTGCGGCCGCCCGCGGTCGAACTCGAGCTCGCCCAGGAACTCGACCGCGAGCACTTCCTCGCGATTCGCCCCGAGCCGCCGCGCGCGTTCGAGCGCGGCCTGGAGGTGCGATTCCGCCTCCGGGAACCGGCGCTGCAGGCGGGCGACGTTGCCGAGCCCGATGCTCGTGCGCGCCAGCCGCAGCTCCTCCCCGAGTCGGAGCAGGACCTCTTCGCAGCGCCGGTAGGTCTGCGCCGCCGCGTCCCAGTCGCCCATCTTCTGCTGGACGACTCCGAGGTTCATGAGCGGGTAGGCCGAGTCCGCCAGGTGCCCGCCCTGCTCGTAGACGTCCAGGCAGGCGCGGAATTGGGCGATGGCGGCGTCCCACTCGCACAGGTTCTTGTGGATGAGTCCCAGGTTGTTCCGCACCCGGGCGGCCTTCAACTCGTCGCCGAGCCTCCGGAAGAGCGCCAGCGCCTGGTCGAGGTGGTCCCGGGCGATCAGCATCTCGCCGGAACGGTAGGCCCCGATGCCCAGCCACGTGAGCGCCCGCGCCGAGAGCGCGAGGTCGGCCGTCGAATCGGCCAGCTGGAGGCCCCGCTCGGCCGACCGGCGGGCGTCCACGATGCGCCCGAGGTCCATCTGGGCGTGCGCGCACAGAAGGTGGAGCCGCGCGCGCAGGGACACCGACTCGATGGATCCCTCGTCGGTCAGCAGGTCGCGGCACTGGGCCAGTGCGGCCTGGCACTCGCCGCGGGCCAGGCGGCAGTCGACGGCCCTGCTTTCGAGCGCCGCGCGGCGCGTACGCGAGAGCGTGCGCGCCGCGGGCAGGGACAGGAGGCGTTCGATGGTTTCCAGTGCGGGCAGGTAGTGATCCGCCTGGAGGTAGAGATCCGCGAGCATCTCGAGGTCGGCCAGCGACGACCCGCCGCCATGGGCGGCGTCGAACGCCAGCCGATCTTCGAGGTGCGCGATATCGTTCCGGTCAACCATCGGCACACCGAACTCCGGTCAATCGTCGAGAAGCGGGTGCTGCCCGACCCTCCCTGCTAGCGCAGGAAGAAGTACTTGAGCGCTCCCAGAGCGAGACGAACCCTCATTTGCCAGATCGTCATCGGGGCCCAAACGTCGGCGTCACCCACGCCGGCTGTCGGGGTGATCCCGTACGTCTGCATCCCGCTGCCCAGCTGGGCCTGCGGGCTGCCGGATCCCGACGGCGAGTCGGGGTCACCGGAGCCCTGCGGCGGGGGCGTGAACGTGCCACCGGGTGAGCTGCTGCCGATCGTGCCATCGGTGCCCTTGCCGGCATGTCCCGTGGCAGGGAAGGCAGCGACACTCGCCACGCTCAGCACGAGCGCCAGAACGAGGGTCCACCACCGATTCGGATTGAATCGACGCATGAAACCGATCCTCTTGTACCCAGTCTTGCTGCCTTTGAGCGGCCTTCGAACAAACGACCCGAACGTGCGGGCGGACGTCACGAGGGGGAGTTGGATACGGGGTGATCTCCTCCGCCGCGGCGGCTGCCTGCAATCGCCCGGGCTCGCCAGAAAGGCTAGTCCCGTGCGTTTGACCGGGGCAAGGAAAATGTTCGGCGGCCGTCAGGGCATCCAACGGCCGCCGAGGCAGGCGGTTTCCGCCGGCATCGCCGGGGGTGCCGACCTACTTCCGGCGGAGCTTCTGGCCCTGGGGGCCGTCTTCCACCGCGACCCCCAGCTCGGACAACTTGTCGCGCAGGCTGTCCGAGAGCTTGAAGTCCCGGGCCTTCCGGGCCGCGGCGCGCGCCTCGGCCAGCTCCAGGACCTCGGCGGGCCAGGATTCTCCCGCCGGCGCCTTCCAGAAGAGCCCGAGGATGCCTCCGAGCCGGAACAGGGCCTTCGCCGCCTGGACGGCGGCCGAGCCCACGCCGTCGTCCAGGGCCCGGTTGACCGCCCGGGCCAGGTCGAACAGGTGCCCGAGGGCCAGCGCGGTGTTGAAGTCGTCCAGCATCGCCTCGTGGAAGAGCCGGTCCGCCTCCGCGACGGCGGTCCCCAGTTCTCCTCCCGGGTCCGGGCCGTCCGCGGCCGTCCAGACCGCCGCCCGCTCGAGGGGGGTCCGCAGGCGCTGGTAGGCGACACCCGCCTCCCGGAGCCGGTCGAGGCTGAACTCGATGGGGCTGCGGTAGTGGGTGGAGAGCAGGTAGAACCGGGTCACCTCGGGATCCACCTGGGCGGCGATGTCCTCGATGAAGAAGAAGTTGCCCTCGCTCTTCGACATCTTCGACCCGGAGAGGTTCACGAGCCCGTTCTCGGTCCAGAAGTTCGCCATCGGCTTGCCCGTGCAGGCCTCGCTCTGGGCGATCTCGTTCTCGTGGTGCGGGAAGATCAGGTCCTGCCCGCCGCCGTGCAGGTCGATGGTGTCGCCGAGGTGCTTGCGCGCCATCGCCGAGCACTCGATGTGCCACCCCGGCCGGCCAGGGCCCCAGGGGCTCGGCCACGCCGGCTCGCCCGGCTTCGCACCCTTCCAGAGCGCGAAATCGAGCGGATCGCGCTTCGCCTCGCCCGGCTCGATCCGGTAGCCCTCGCGCAGGTCGTCCACGCGCCGCCCCGAGAGCTTGCCGTAGTCGGCCTTGCGGCGGACGTCGTAGTACACGTCGCCGCCGGCCGCGTAGGCGAAGCCCTTCTCCACCAGCGTGGCGATCATGTCGTGCATGTCGTCGATGTGCTGGGTGGCGCGCGGGAAGACGGTCGCGCGCTTGATGTTGTGCAGGTCCGCGTACTTCAGGTAGGCCTCGATGTTCCGCTCGCTGACCGCGGCGTAGCCGACGCCCTCCTCGTTCGCCCGCTCGATGATCTTGTCGTCCACGTCGGTGAAGTTGTAGGCGTAGTCCACCGCGTAGCCGAGGTGCTCGAAGTAGCGGCGCATGACTTCCGCCGACAGCGATGCGCGGATGTGGCCGACGTGCGGCTTGTTCTGCACGGTCATGCCGCAGACGTACATGCGCACGTGCCCCGGCGTGACCGGGACGAACTCGCGCTTCTCGCGGGTCAGCGTGTCGTAGATGCGAAGCGGCACCGGTCCTCCTCCTGGCGGGTGTGTGCGCCGCCGGCCCGGGGCCGGCGGCCGCCCGCGTCATGATGCGTCGTCCGGCGCGCGGGTCCGGAAGACGTGCGAAGGCCGCGCGGGCGACGCCACCCACGCGGCCGCGCGTCCGTCAACAGAGGCCGTCGACCGTCCGGCGGTCCAGGCGCTTCACGACCGCCACGAGCAGCTTCACCGTCGCGTCGAAGTCGCGGCGGTCGATGATGCTGTTGTGGCTGTGGATGTACCGGGCCGCGATGCCCATGGACAGGCTGGGCACGCCCTCGCCCGAGAGGTGGAACCGGCCGGCGTCGGTGCCGCCGCGCTCGACGCTCTCGAACTGGAGCGGGATCCGCAGCTTCGCCGCCGTCTCGATCACGAGGTCGCGCAGCTTCCGGTTCGGGATCGCGGACGAGTCGTAGATCACGACGAGAGGCCCGCCGCCGAGCTTCTCCTCGCCATCGGTTCCCGGGGTGTCGTGCGCGATGCCGGAATCGAGGGCGATCGCGACGTCCGGTTTCACCTTGAACGCCGAGGTCTGGGCGCCGCGGAGGCCGACCTCCTCCTGCACCGTCGCGACCGCGAAGAGCGTGTTCGGGTGCTTCTGGCCTTTGAGCGCCAGCGCCACCTCGGCGGCCATCGCGCAGCCGAGGCGGTTGTCCCACGCCTTCGCGAGCAGCAGGTTGGGGTTCGCCATCACCCGGAACGACGAGTCCGGCAGGATCGGGTCCCCGGGCCGGATGTCCAGCTTCCGCTTCACGTCCCAGTCGTTCGTCGCACCCACGTCGATGTACATGTCCTTCAGCTCGAGGACCTTCTTGCGGTCCTCCTCGCGCAGCTCGTGCGGCGGCTTGCAGCCCACCACGCCGAGCACGGGGCCCTTGCGCGTGTGGATCACGAGCCGCTGCCCGAGCACGACGTGTCCCCACCATCCGCCAAGGCCGAGGAACTTGACGAACCCCTCCTTGGTCACCGACTTGACCAGGAAGCCCACCTCGTCCAGGTGCCCGCCCAGCAGGACGCGCGGCCCCTTCGGGTCCCCGACCTTCTCGCAGATGAAGCTGCCCAGCCGGTCCTTCGAGATCGCGCCCACGCCCTTCAGCGTGCGGGCCATCACGTCGAAGACGTCGCCCTCGAATCCCGGTGCGCCGTTCGCCTCGACCAGTTCCTGCAGAAACTTGTGGGTGCGGTCCATTCGTTCTCCGTGACGTGGGTCTTCAGGCGCCCTGCTCGACCTGGCGGCTCTTCGCGTCCGCGAGGGCCAGGTCCAGCATGCGACCGACGAGTTGATCGTAGGACATGCCCTTCGCCGCCGCCGCCATCGGCACGAGGCTGGTCGGGGTCATGCCCGGGGTCGTGTTCACTTCGAGCACGTACGGTTCATCATCCTCCGAAAGGCGCAGGTCCACCCGCGAGACCCCCGTGCAGCCCAGGGCCTGCGCGGCCTCGAGCGACAGCTCGCGGATGTGCCGCGAAAGCTCGGTGGGCACCTTCGCCGGGCACGTGTAGACGCTCGCGCCCTTCGTGTACTTGGCCTCGTAGTCGTAGAAGCCGCTCTTCGGCTCGATCTCGACGACCGGGTAGGCGACCTCGCCGATCACCGCGACCGTCAACTCGCGTCCCTCGATGTACTGCTCGACGAGCACGTGCGTGTCGTACTCGGCGGCCTTCGAGATCGCGGGCTGCAGCTCGGCGGGGTGCCGCACGATGGTCAGGCCGACCGTCGAGCCCTCGGCGTTCGGCTTCACGACCAGCGGGTAGCCGCCGAGGAGCTTCACGTCGAGCGCCCGGCCCGAGACGCCGGCCTCGATGAGCATCCAGTGCGGCGTCGGTATGGCCTCGCGCTCGAAGACGCGCTTCGCCATCGCCTTGTCCATCGCCACGGCGCTCGCGAGCACGCCCGAGCCCGTGTAGACCTTGCCCGCCAGCTCGAGCGCGCCCTGCACCGTCCCGTCCTCGCCCCAGGTGCCGTGCAGGGCCAGGAGCACCACGTCGGCCTCGCGGATCGGCGCCGTGCGCAGCGCGTCGAGCATCGCTTCGCGGGACAGTCGGCGCACCTCTTCGATCGAGCGTGCCGCCGACTCCTCCTCGCCGGGCGGCAGCACCACCCCGTCGGCGGCGTCCACCGACGTCACGTCGTGCCCGAGATTCCGCAGCGCCTGCGCGCAACCGCGGCCCGTACGCAGCGAAATCTCGCGCTCGGACGATCTCCCGCCCATCAGGACGGCGACTTTCATGGAATCCTCCCGTGCGTCACGCGGGCCTACCCGCGCGACGGGCCGCGTCGTGCAGCCTCTCGATGCAGCGGTCCTTTCCGAGCAACTCGGCCAGCAGGGGCAGCTCCGGCCCGTGGGTTCGACCGGAGAGTGCGGCGCGCACGGGCATGAAGAGATCGCGACCCTTTCGCCCGAGCCGCCGGCCGACGGCCTGAACCGCGGATTTAAAGGCTTCTCCGCTCCATTCGGCAAGTGCGCCGGCCTCGGACGCGAGGTCCGCGCACAGGGCGCCCGCGCCGGGGGCGGCGAGCGCGGCCGCGGCCTCCGGCTCGAACTCCGGCCGCCCGCCCGTCAGCACCGAGATCTCGCCCGGCAGGTCGGCC
This sequence comes from uncultured bacterium, assembly GCA_964589945.1. GTDB lineage: Bacteria > Eisenbacteria > RBG-16-71-46 > RBG-16-71-46 > RBG-16-71-46 > CAIXRL01. The sequence goes on along the minus strand of CAZPVG010000061.1, from coordinate 17,478 downwards.
AGCGTCGCGACGTTGCCGCGCACGCCCTCGAGCAGCTTCCCGACCGCGGCGGCGTCCAGGCCGGCGGTCAGCCGCCGCACCCCGCCGAGCCAGTCCTCCGCCGGCGGCGCACCGCGCCCGGGCCCGGCCTCGAGCCAGGCGGCGAGCTGCCCCCCGGTGGCGTGGTGCAGGTAGTGGCGGTTCACCCACGCGAGTTTCGCCGCGTCGAACACCGACCCGCTCTGGCCGAGCCGCTCCACCGAGAAGGCCTCGAGCAGCTCGGCGCGAGAGAGGATCTCGCGGTCGTCCCCGGGGTGGAAGCCGAGCAGGGCGAGGTAGCTGAGGAGGGCCTCGGGCACATAGCCGGCGCGCCGCCAGTCGCCCACCGCGACGGCGGCCTCGCCGGAGCGCTTGCTCATCTTCGTGCGGTCCCGGTTCAGGATCAGCGCGACGTGCGCGAAACGCGGGGCGGCGAGACCGAGCGCGTCGTAGAGCATGAGCTGCCGGGGCGTGTTCGCGAGGTGCTCCTCGGCCCGGAGCACGTGGCTGATGCGCATGAGCGAGTCGTCCACGACGCAGGCGAAGTTGTAGGTCGGCAGTCCGCTCGAGCGCTGCAGCACGAAGTCGCCCACCATCCCGGAAGGAAACCTGACCGGCCCGCGCACGAGGTCCTCGAGCAGCCACTCCCGATCCGGGACGCGGAAGCGGACGCTCGCCGGCTCGCCCGCGCGCGCCCGCCGGTCGGACTCCTCGCGGGGAATCGAGCGGCAGCGTCCGTCGTAGTGCGGCGGCCGTCCCGCCGCGAGCGCCGCGTGCCGGCGCGCTTCGAGGTCCTGGTCGGTGCAGAAGCAGCGGTAGGCGTGCCCCGACTCGATCAGCCGCTCCGCCCGCTCGCGGTACAGGTCGAGCCGCTCGCTCTGGCGGTACGGACCGAAAGGGCCACCCCGGTCGGGCCCTTCGTCCCATTCGAGTCCCAGCCAGCGGAGGTCGTCGAGCACGCCGCGCTCGCTCTCGCCGCTCGAGCGCTCCGCGTCCGTGTCCTCGATCCTCAGCACGAACCGGCCGCCGTGCCGGCGCGCGAACAGCCAGTTGAAGTAGGCCGTGCGGGCGCCGCCGACGTGGAGCCAGCCGGTGGGGCTGGGCGCGAAGCGCACGCGGACGTCGGGGCCTGGCGATGGGCTCAAGGGCGACTCGGTCGGGTGGAAATCGGTGCGGGCGCGCGGGGTGCGCGCCCGGCCGCGCATCATTAGCAGGTCGCCGTCCCGCGGGCCAGCGCCCGCGACCGCGGGCCGCGGCGGCCGCCCCGGGCCTAGCGGTCCACGAGCGCCACGGCCATGGCCGCGAGGCCTTCGCCGCGGCCGAGGGCGCCGAGCTGCTCGTTCGTGGTCGCCTTGATCGAGACCTGTCCGGGCGTCACGCCGAGGGCCCGGGCGACGTTGGCGCACATCGCCTCGCGGTGGGGCGCGAGCTTCGGCGCCTCGGCGACGACCATCGCGTCCACGTTGACGACCTTCGCGCCCGCCGCCGCGATCATCGCGGCGATGCGCGCGAGCAGGTCGAGACTGGAGGCGCCCTTCCACTCCGGGTCGCCGGGAGGAAAGTGCGTCCCGAGGTCGCCCAGTGCCGCCGCACCCAGGAGCGCGTCGCCGATCGCGTGCGACACCACGTCGGCGTCGCTGTAGCCCTCGAGCCCCCAGTCGCTCTCGAACCGGACGCCGCCCAGCACGAGCGGCCGCCCCGACACGATCCGGTGAACGTCGTAGCCGAAACCCACGCGCGCGCTCATCGTTCCGCTTCCTCCCGCGACCCGGACTCGCGCCCCGCCAGCCAGCGGCCGGCCAGGGCGAGGTCGTCCGGCGTCGTGACCTTGAAGTTGAGCGGCGCGCCCTCGGCGATCCGGACCCGGTGGCCGATCGCCTCGATCAGCGCCGCGTCGTCCGTCGCGGTCTCCCCCGCCCGGGCGTGGGCCGCCTCGATCCAGTCGCGGCGGAAGACCTGCGGCGTCTGCGCGCACCACAGGCCCTCGCGCGAGGGCGTGCCCGCCACGAACCCGTCCTCGTTCCGCTTGAGCGTGTCCGCGAGCGGGACGGCGGCGATCGCCGCACCGTGCTCGCGGCCGGCCTCGATCGCGCGGCGGACCACGCTGTCGCTCACGAGCGCCCGCGCGCAGTCGTGGATCGCGACGAGGTCGCAGTTGGCGGGCAGGGCCGAGAGCCCGCGCGAGACCGAGTGCTGGCGCTCGGCGCCGCCCTCGACCCACGCGACGACCTTGCGCGGCGCGAAGCCGGAGGCCGCGAGCAGCTCGCGGAGCGTGCGCGAGGGGCCCACGACCACGATCGAGTCCACGCCGGCCGCGCGCTCGAGCGTCCCGAGGCTCCACGCGAAGAGCGGGCGCCCCGCCAGCGGCACCGCCGCCTTGGGCACACCGGCGCCGAGGCGCTCGCCCCGCCCGGCGCACAGGAGGATCGCGGTGACGCTCACGCGACGTCCGCCACGCGGCCGCCCGTCATGCGGCACAGCTCGTCGGGAGTGAGCGGAAAGAGCGAGTTCGGGTGCCCGGCCGCCGCCCAGAGGGAGCCGAGCTCGAGCAGGTGGGCGTCGATCACGACGTCGAGCGCCGTCGCGTGGCCGACCGGCGGGATGCCGCCGATCGCGAACCCCGTCGCCTCGCGCACGAAGCGCGGCTTGCCCATCTCGACCTCCTCGCCGACCAGCGCCGCGAGCTTCGCGGTGTCCACGCGGTTCGCGCCGCTCGCGACGACGAGCACGCCGCGGCCGCTCGCCGCGCCACGGAAGACGAGCGACTTCACGATCTGCGCGACCTCGCACCCGACCGCGTCGGCGGCCGCCCGGGCGGTGCGCACCGGCTCGCGCAGCTCGATCACGCGGTTCGCGAAGCCCTTCGCGGCGATCGCGTCCTGCACGCGCTGCGCCGCGTCGCTGAGCGGCCGGCCGTCCGTCCCGGAGGCGGTCACGGGCGTTCCCGCTCCCGGCCGGCCGGCGCCTCCGCCCGCGGCTCCCTCGCCGAGCCGCCCTCGGGGCGCGGCGGCGCGACGCGCTCGCCGAGCAGCGCCTCGAACGCCTCGCGGACCGTCGCGAGCGGAACGGCCTCGAGGCCGCAGCCCTCGGCGTCGGCGGCCTGCGCGCGCGGGAAGCCCGCGCGCCGGAAGCCGAGCTGTGCCGCCTCGCGCAGCCGCGCGTCGAGCCGAGCGACCCGGCGCAGCTCGCCCGACAGGCTCACCTCGCCGAGCGCGATCGTGCGCTCGAGCATCGGCCGGCTGCGGAAACTCGACGCGATCGCCAGCGCCACGCCCAGGTCCGTGCCGGGGTCGTCCAGCTTGAGGCCGCCCGTCACGGTCACGAACACGTCGTGCCGGCCGAGCCGCAGGCCGACCCGCCGCTCGAGCACCGCCAGCAGCACGGCGAGCCGGCGCGGGTCGAGGCCGCTCGTCACCCGCTGCGGCGTGCCGTAGAACGACGTCGAGACGAGCGCCTGCACCTCGACGAGCAGCGGCCGCGAACCCTCGAGGCTCGCGACGACCGCGGTGCCGGGCTCGGAGCGCAGGCCCTCGGAGAGGAACGCCTCGCTCGGGTTGGCGACCTCGCGCAGGCCCGAGTCGAGCATCTCGAACACGCCCAGCTCGTTCGTCGAGCCGAAGCGGTTCTTCGCCGCGCGCAGCACGCGGTAGTGCTGGTAGCGCTCGCCCTCGAGGTAGAGCACCGCGTCCACCATGTGCTCGAGCACGCGCGGACCGGCGACCGCGCCGTCCTTCGTGACGTGCCCGACCAGGAAGACCGGCGTGTGCGAGCCCTTCGCGTAGTGGAGCAGCGCGAGCCCGCACTCGCGCACCTGCGTCACCGTGCCGGGACCGCCCTCGAGGTCGGAGCGCGAGAGCGTCTGGATCGAGTCCACGACCATCGCGTCGGGCTGCACGGAGGCCGCCGATTCGAGCACCGCCTCGAGGTCGGTCTCGCACAGCAGCAGGAGCGACTCCGGCACCTCGCCGAGCCGCGAGGCCCGCAGCCGGATCTGCTGCTCGCTCTCCTCGCCCGAGACGTAGAGAAGCCGGCGCCCCTCGCGCGCGAGGGCCATGGCGAGCTGGAGCAGCAGCGTGCTCTTGCCGATCCCCGGGTCGCCGCCGACGAGCAGCAGCGATCCCGGCACGAGCCCGCCGCCGAGCACGCGGTCCAGTTCGCGCATGCCGGTGCGGGCGCGCTCGGCCGACTCGACCTCGACGTGCGCGAGCGGCGCCGGTCCCGCGGGGCGCTCGGCGCCGGCCGGCACCCAGCGCTTCGGGCCCGGCCGGCGCGCCGCGCCGCCCTTCGCCGCGCCCGCGGGGGGTGCCTCGGCGGCGGTGTTCCACTCGCCGCAGCGCGGGCAGTGCCCGAACCACCGCGGCTGCTCGTTACCGCAGGCGGTGCAGTAGAAGACGGCCTTGTCGTTCTTCGCGTGCTTCACCGGGCGCGTCATCGGACTCTCCCGAGGGGGCGGGCCGTCCGCGCGGATCGCTCCCGCGCGGTCAGAAGATGCTGAGGTTGATGTACTTCTTCGGGTGCTTCTTGATGTCGTCCACGAGCTCGCGCAGCGACTTCACCGTCTGCCGGGTCTCGTCGTACAGCGCCCGGTCGTTCAGCAGCATCGCCGCGGTGCCGTCGCCGTGGTTGGCCTTGTCGGCCACCTGCTTCGCCGCCGTCAGCACGGAGTCCATCCGTGCCGAGAGCCGCTCGAGGTTCGTGGCGCTGTGCTCCAGGCCGTCGAGCGTCCGCCGCAACTGGGCCTCGCGGCCCGTCGTGAGCTCGCGCGCCGTGCGCGTGACGTCGCGCGCGTTGCGCAGCGTCTCGTCGAGGATCTTGCGGTCCTCCCTCAGCGCCTTCACGAGCTCGTCGGAGGACTCGCGGAGGTTGCGGATCGTCTGGTCCACCTGCCCCTCGCGGTCGAGCCGCTGGGCGAGCCGGTCGAGCGAGACGACCACGCGGTTCATCGCGTCGAACGACGGCCCCGCCTGGGCCACGAACTCGCCCAGCCCGGGCTCGTAGACGCCCGGGATCGTGTCGCGGCCGGTGTACGGCTGGCCGCTGGACTTGAGGTCCACGGCGATGACCTTTTCGCCCATCAGGCCCACGTTCCGGATCAGGACGCGGCAGTCGCGGGTCAGCGTGATGTCCCGCTCGAGTGCCAGCTCGACGACGACGTGGTCCCCCGAGAGGTGGATGCTCGAGACCGAGCCCTTGCGAATGCCGTTCACCTGCACCTCGTCGCTCGCGCCGAGCCCTCCCGTCTGCGGGAACGAGACGTTCCAGACGCGCACCTTCTCGCCGAGCTTGAACTCGCGCAGCCAGGTCACGCCCCAGATGAGCACGGCCAGCGCGGCGACGATCGTCACGCCAACCTGGATTTCGGTGGTTCGCCTCACGCGTCACTCCCCGCCGTCAGAGCGGCTGCTCGGGTCCTTCGCTGGAGCCCTCGACGAACTGTCGCACGAACGGGTGGGTCGCCGCCCGCAGCTCGTCGGGGGTGCCGGTGAACAGGACGTGCCCCTCGTGCAGCATCGCGATGATGTCGCCGACATGGTAGGCGCTCGCGAGGTCGTGCGTCACGACGATGCTCGTGACGCCGATCCGCTTCTGGAGCGACCGGATCAGCCGGTTGATGACGTCCGCCATGATGGGATCGAGCCCGGTCGTGGGCTCGTCGTACAGGATGTAAGCCGGGTCCAGTGCCAGCGCGCGGGCCAGTCCCACCCGTTTGCGCATGCCGCCCGAGAGCAGGGCCGGCTTCATGGCCTCGATCCCCTCGAGCCCGACCCAGTCGAGCCGCTCGGCGACGCGCCGCTGGATCTCGGCGCCGGGCAGCTTCGTGTGCTCGCGCAGAGGCAGCGCGACGTTCTCGCCGACCGTGAGCGAGTCGAACAGCGCGGCGCCCTGGAACAGCAGGCCGAAGCGCTTGCGGACACGGTTCAGGTCGGCCTCGCGCAGCCCCACGATCGGCTCGCCGTCCACCTCGATCTGGCCCGCGTCGGGCTGCATGAGGCCGATGACGTTCTTGAGCAGGACACTCTTGCCGGTGCCGCTGCGCCCCATGACCACGACCGTGCGGCCCTCGGGGATGTCGAGGTCCACGCCGTCGAGCACCGGCCGCCCCCCCAGCTGCTTCTTCAGGCCCCGGATCCGGATCATGAGGCGAAGATGAAGCGGAAGAGGACGGTGGCCAGCACGTAGTCGCCGATCAGCACGAGCACGCAGGTCGCGACCACGGCGCGGGTCGTCGCGACGCCCACGCCCTCGGCGCCGCCCTCGGTGCGGAAGCCGTAATAGCAGCCCATCCAGCCGATGATCGCCCCGAAGCAGGTGGACTTCACCATGCCGGACCACAGGTCCTTCATGTGGAAGAACTGCTTGAGCCCGACCGTGTAAGTGTGCGAGCTGACCCCGAGGCTCATCGTGGCCACGAGCCAGCCGCCGAAGATGGCGATCGCGTCGGCGAGGGCGACGAGCGCCGGGACCATGATGATGGCCGCCACGACGCGCGGCACGACGAGGTAGCGCACCGGGTTGATCGCCATCGCCTCGAGCGCGTCGATCTGCTCGGTCACGCGCATCGTGCCCAGCTCGGCGGCGATCGAGGCGCCCACCCGGCCGCCGACGATGAGCGCCGTGAGCACCGGGCCCAGCTCGATGATCACCGAGCGCAGGATCACCGCCCCGATGTACTTCATGGGCACGACGGTCGAGAACTGGTAGGCCGCCTGCACGGCGGCGACCGCGCCCGTGAACAGCGAAACGACCGCGACGAGCACGAGCGACTGCACGCCGATCGCGTGCGCCTCCTCGACGATGAGGCGCGGCGCCATCAGGCCGCGCGGCAGCATGCGGAACGTCTCGCCCATGAACAGCGTGATGCCGCCGACCTGGGCGAACCAGTTGCCGATGCGTCGCCACACGTAGTGATGGCCGCGCGCGGCGAGACTCCGCATGACCTCAGAACCCCGGCTCGGTCTCGCCCGACATCATCGGGCTGTACGGGACGAACTTCGTGCAGTCGCGAAGGAACGTCATGGCCACGTCGTCGGTCGGTCCGTTGCGCTGCTTCGCGATGATGAGCTGCGCCTTCCCCGGCTCCGCCGTGTCGGGCTTGTACACGACCTCGCGGTACACGAACAGCACGACGTCAGCGTCCTGCTCGATGCTGCCACTGTCACGAAGGTCCGACAGCTGCGGGCGGCCGCTGCCGCCGCGTTGCTCGACGGCGCGCGAGAGCTGCGAGAGCGCGATGATCGGGACGTGCAGCTCCTTCGCGAGCGCCTTGAGGCCGCGGCTGATCTGCGAGATCTCCTGCACGCGGTTCTCCGCCTGCGTGCTCGAGTGCATGAGCTGGAGGTAGTCGACCACGACCAGGCCGAGCCTGTTCTCGGCCTTCAGGCGGCGGCACTTCGCGCGGATCTCGAGCACCGAGAGCGCCGGCGAGTCGTCGATGTTGATCGGCGCCTGCGTGAGCAGGCCGGCACCGGTCGTGAGCCGGGGCCAGTCCTCGTTGCCGAGATAGCCCGTGCGCACCTTGTGCAGCGGCACTTCGCTCTGCGAGCAGAGCAGGCGCAGCGCGAGCTGCTCCTTGCTCATTTCGAGCGAGAACACCGCCACCGGGATGTTGTGCCGGATCGCGGCGTTCTCGGCCATGTTCATGGCCGCACTGGTCTTTCCCATGCTCGGCCTGCCCGCGAGGATCACGAGGTCGCCGGGCTGCCAGCCGCTCGTCAGCTTGTCGAGGTCGTCCCAGCCGCTCGGGACCCCCGTGACCTGGACCTTGCGTTCGAACAGCTTCTGGATGTGGTCGAACGTCGGCTTGAGCAGCTCGCGGATTCCGGTGAAGCCCTGGCGGATGCGCTGGTCCGTGATCGCGAAGATGCGCGCCTCGGCCTGGTCGAGCAGCGTCGCGGTCTCGTCCTGCCCCGCGTAGCACTGCTGCTGGATCTCGGTGGTCGCACGGATGAGGCTGCGCAGGATCGCCTTGCCGTGGACGATGCGGATGTGGTGCTCGAGGTTCGCGGTCGTGGTCGCGTACTCCATGACCTGCGCGAGCGCCGCGGCGCCACCGGCGGCCTCGAAGTCGCCCCGCTTGCGCAGCTCCTCGGCGACCGTGATGAGGTCGGCGGCCTCGTTGCGGTTGTAGAGCGCCACGAGCGCATCGAACATCTTCGCGTGCGCCGAGCGGTAGAACGCGCTCGAATCGACGTTCTCGACGGCGCGGCCGATGGCGGCCTGATCGAGCATCATCGCCGCGAGGATGGAACGCTCGGCGTCGAGGGACTGCGGAGGCGTGAGGCCCGGCGCGCCGCCGCCCGGACCGCCGGTAGGGATGTCGGACATGGTGTTCCCCTCCCGGGCGCCCTCGATGGCGCCCGCGTGCCGGGAGTCAGTCGGTCAGGTATTCCTGCGCGAGGCGCTGGAGGTCGTTCCAGACTTCGCGCTTGGGTCCGTCGGGGCGGGGATTCCGCAGCAGGTAGGCCGGATGGTACGTCACGACGAGCTTCGCGCCGCGCCAGCGATAGGTCCGGCCGCGCATGCTGCCGACCGTGCCCTTGATCCCGCACAGGAGCTCGGCGGCGAACTTGCCCAGGCAGCAGATGATCCTCGGGCGCAGCGCCTCGAGCTGGCGGATCAGGTAGGGCGAGCACTGCTCGATCTCGTTCGGCAGCGGGTTCCGGTTGTCGGGCGGGCGGCACTTGAGCACGTTCGCGATGTAGACGGTCGAACGGTCGAGCCTCACGCCCGGGATCAGCCGCCGCTCGTCCATCGCGGCGATCATCTTGGTGAGCAGCTCGCCCGCGCGGCCCACGAACGGCTCGCCACGCGCGTCTTCGTCCGCGCCCGGCGCCTCGCCCACGAACACGATGCCGCTGCGCGCCGAGCCCGTGCCGGGCACGGCCTGCGTGCGCGTCCGGCAGAGCCCGCACTTCTCGCACGCGCGCGCCTCGGCGGCGATCGCCTCGAGCACCGGCTGCGACGCCTCGACGATCGCGTCGCGGCCGCCGGCGGCGCCCGACGGGTGGAGGTCGTCGGCGAACGCCGGCAGCTCGATCACGGGATCGTCCACGACGGCCGGTGCCGGTACCCGCGGGGGCGGCGCCGGGGGCGGCGTGAGCGTGAACCCCGCCTGCGCGGGGGCGGGCTCGGCGAGCGCGAAGTCCGCCGGCGCCTTCGGGGCCGGCTCCGCCGGCGTGAACCCCATCTGGGTCGCCGGCGGCTCGCTCATCGTGAAGGCCGACCCGGGCTTCGGGTCGCGCTTGCGCCCGCGCGCCTTCGCGACTCCCGAGGCCACCAGCTCGCCGGCCCCGCGGGCGCGCTCGCGCTCGAGCAGCCGCCGTGCGGCGCGGGCGATCCCGGCCGCTTCCTCGCGCGGCGTGCGCGCGCTCATCGCCGGCCCTTCCGCGGCGAGCGGTGCCTCGCCGTCCGACCTGCGGCGCCCTTCGCGGGCTTCCGCGACGTGCGGCGGGCCCCGGCGCGCTTCGTGGCCGTGGCCGCGTTCGCGCGCAGCTCGAGCACGCGATCGAGCACCGCCTCGGCCAGCTCGCGCTTGCTCGTCCGCGGCAGCGCCTTCGCCGAAGCCGCGCCGACGAGCGTCGCGCGGTTCGTGTCGCCGCCGATGCCCTCCTCGGGCGAGTTCAGCACGATCAGGTCCACGCGCTTTCCGCGCAGCTTGGCGCGCGCGTTCGCGACGCCGTCGTTCGTCTCGAGCGCGAACCCGACCAGCACCTGGCCCGGCCGGCGCGACTCGCCGAGCGAGCGCAGGATGTCCGGGTTGGGCTCGAGTGCGAGCGTGAGCGGTCCGGCGCCGCGCTTGAGCTTGCGCGCCGCCGCCTTCGCCGGGCGGTAGTCGGCGACCGCCGCCGCCATGAGCACGACGTCGGCGCTGCCGGCGTGGCCGCGCATCGCGGCGTGCATCTGCTCGGCGGTCGTGACCGGGACGAGCGTCACGCCGTGCGGCGACTCGACGCTCACCGGACCCGAGACCACGGTCACGTCGGCGCCACGGTCGCGCGCCGCCTCGGCGAGCGCGAAGCCCATGCGGCCGCTCGAGCGGTTCGTGAGCACCCGCACGGGATCGAGCGGCTCCTCGGTGCGCCCGGTGCCGACGAGCACCTTCACGCCGACCAGGTCGTGCGCGCGGTCCACCGCGGCCTCGATCGCGTCCACGATGTCGGCGATCTCCGCGAGCCTTCCCGGTCCCGCGAGCCCGGAGGCGAGCGGCCCCGAGTCGGGCCCGACGATCGTCGCGCCGCGCGAGCGCAGCTCGCGCACGTTGTCGCGGGTCGCGGGCGCCCGCCACATCTGCAGGTCCATCGCCGGGGCGACCACGAGCGGTGCCGGCGTCGCCAGCGCGATCGTCGTGAGCGCGTCCGGCGCGACGCCGTGGACGAGCCGCGCGACCAGGTCGGCGGTCGCCGGCGCGATCACGAGGCAGTCGGCCGCCTCGGCCACGTCCACGTGCTCGACCTTGCCCCCCACCCTCGTGCGCGACTCCAGCGGCAGCGCGAAGCGCGGCTGCTGGTCGCCCCACAGCCCGGTGACGACCGGGTTGCCCGAGAGGGCCTGCAGCGTGAGCGGCGTCACGAACTCGCACGCCGCGGGGGTCATCACCACGATCACGGTCGCGCCGCGCTCGCGCAGGCGGCGCACGAGCTCGCAGGCCTTGTAGGCCGCGATCCCGCCGGAGATGCCGACGACGACGACGCGATCGGCGAGCACGGCGCTACTCGGCGGGGATCTCGAGCGGCTGCTCGGCCGTCATCATCATGGCCGACGGGTCCTCGTAGTAGAACGGAACGTCGTCGCGGATGACGCGCTCCAGGGCGACCGCCGTGACCTTGCCGTGCAGCGTCTCGCCGCTGCGGCGGATCCAGTCGTTCAGGCGGCGCGCCTCGCGGGCGGCGACGATGGCCAGCTCGTACTTGCTCTTGCCCGGCGGAGGAACGAGTGACGAAAGCTTCATGAGGAACGTCTCCCTGCATCGGATGGCGGGTGGAACGTGGGGCGGAGCGCGCCTACCCGCCGGGGCGCGCGCCGCGGGACTTCAGGTGCGCGAGGCCAGGCGCCGGACGCGTGCGCGCTCGGCGTCGTGGATCGCGACGAGGTGCGCCGAGGCGCCCTCGAGGTCGTCGTTGACGACCAGGTAATCGTAGTCGACGTACTGCGCCAGCTCGCCGGGCGCGTTCCCCATGCGGCGGGAGATCACGTCCGTCGAGTCGGTGCCGCGGCCCTCGAGCCGCGCCCGCAGCACGTCCAGCGACGGCGGCGCCACGAACACGGTGACCGCGTCGGGCCGGCGCTCGCGCACGCTCGCGCCGCCCTGCACGTCGATGTCGAGCACGACGACGCGCCCCGCGCGCATCGGCTCGTCCACCTCGCGCTGCGGCGTGCCGTAGAGATTCGCATGCACCTCGGCCCATTCCAGGAAATAGCCCTGATCACGCTGCTTCTCGAACTGCTCGCGCGTGACGAAACGGTACTCCACGCCCTCGGTCTCGCCCTCGCGCATCGGGCGCGTGGTGGACGAGATCGCGAACACGCAGTCCGGCCGCGCCCGCATGAGGCGCTGGACGAGCGTGCCCTTGCCCGCGCCCGAGGGCCCCGAGACGACCAGCAGGAAGCCGCCGGGCGCGAGACCGAAGGGCGAGGGAAGCGAGGACGGTTGCGCGGACGCCGTCACCGTCACTCCACGTTCTGGACCTGCTCGCGCAGGCGCTCGATTTCTTCCTTCATCACGATCACCGCGCGGGCGATCTCGACGTCGTTCGCCTTCGAGCCGATCGTGTTCGCCTCGCGGTTCATCTCCTGCAGCAGGAAGTTGAGCTTGCGGCCGGCCAGCTCCGGTCCCTCGATGAGGTGCTTGAACTGGTCGAGGTGCGCCGCGAGGCGCACGCACTCCTCGGTGCAGTCCAGGCGGTCGGCGAGCATGGCGACCTCCTGCGCGATCCGGATCGGGTCCATCTCGACGTCGTCGAGCAGCGGCCTGATGCGGCTGAGCATGCGCTCCTTGGCCTCGGCCGGCCGCAGCGGCGCCCGGTCGGTGACCTTCTCGAGCTGACTGCGGATGATGACCAGGCGCTTCTCGAGGTCGCTGGCCAGCGCGGAGCCCTCGCGACCCTTCATCAGGTTCATGCTGTCGCACGCCTTCTCGACCACCGACTTGACCAGGGTCCAGGTCTCCTCGTCCGAGAACGTCGAGTGCTCCCACGTGAACAGGTCGGGCAGCGACGACATGGTGCGCAGGTCGATCTCGCCCGAGAGCTGGTAGCGGGCGCTCAACTGCTTCATGAGGCCCACGTATCGGTCCGCCACTGCTTCGTTGAGCTTGAGGACGTCGCCCTGCTCCCCGGCGCCGATCCAGGTGACGGTGAGGTTGAACTTGCCCCGCGAGAACCGGTCCTGGATGAGCTGGCGGATCTGGTCCTCGAACAGCAGGGCCGCCTTCGGGGCCCTGACCGAGACCTCGCAGAACCGATGGTTGACCGACCGGATCTCGGCCGAAAGGCGCTGTCCGTCGCGCTCGATTTCGGCCATGCCGTAGCCGGTCATGCTGCGGATCATCCGGGGACCTCCATGGGGTGTCTGGGGGACGGCGGAAGGTACGGGAGCCGGGTCGCCGGAGTCAAAGCGGGCCGCGCCAATCGCGGCTTTTCGCGAGGTTCGCCCCTCGCGACGCCCTTCACCGGAGTCCACCGGCACCGCACAGTGCGGTGTGGAGAACGCGCCGGCGGGCGATCCCCGCCGGCGCGCGTCGCGACGTCGCGTTCGGGCGGCGTCGGGTGTCAGTCTCCGGAGGGCTCGAGACGCACGATGTCGCCCCGCTTGGCCCCCGCTCCCCCCTCGACGATCTCGCACGTCGCGAACTTCTCGGCGGCGCTCACGACCCGGATCGAGCCGTTCTCGCTCGTGTCGAAGCCCAGGCTCTCCTTCGTGTCGGGGTCGATCATCTCCTCGCCCTTCTTGAAGAGCTTGAGCGTCATGCCGGCCTTCATGCCCACGTTGGTGCCGCCGTTGATGATGATCTTGCTGCCCTCGACCTTGATGACCGTGCCCTCCCATGGCAGCGACTCGAGCTGGAGCGCGACGTGGTAGGCGGCCTTGTTGGCGGCCACCTGGATGGCGTCGGCGAGCGAGGCGGCCTTCTTCGAGCTGTACCCCGCGGCCCCGCCGACCACGCCCTTGCTCGCGGCCTTGAGGAGGCCGCCGCCGATGCCCAGGCCCTTGCCCTTCGCGGTGCCGTCCACGGTCAGGTCGGCGATGACCTCGCTGGTCTCGGTGCGGATCACGCGCACGTTGAGCCGCGCCCACGCCACCGTGCCCGAGAGCCCCAGGCTGCCCACGCCGAGCGTGCGCGCGCCGGCGCCGCCGGCGATCGCGCCGATCTTGCTGGACTCCTTCTCGGGGTCGGCGTCGATCAACTCGACCTTCACCGTGTAATCCGCGCCCTTGATCTTGCCGATCTTCGGGGCGGTCTTCCGGTCCACCCGTCCGCTCTCGCCGAGGTCCTGCTCGGCCATCACGTCGTCGAGCGCGGTCGTGCGCTCGAGCATGATGAATCGGTTCGTGTTGTTGAGCGCCTGGCGCACCTGGGTCTCGACGTTGTTCGTACCGCCCGAGCGCGCCTGCGGCGAGCTCATCGAGGAGGCGAACAGCTTGACCCACTCGTTCTTGTACTCCTGCGCGCCCGAGGCCCGCTCTTCCGACATCACGACGCCGATGCGCGGCTTGAATCCGGCGTAGTCGGTGTAGGCGACGTCGAGCCACTTGTCGTCCTTGAGCTGCTTCGGATCGGGCGGAAACTCCTTCTCGCCCTTCTTCTCGGACAGGTAGGGCTTCCACTCGCCGCTCTGGGCTGCAACCGGCCGCACGGCGACGACGGCGGCGAGCAGGAGGACGGCGAACACCGGGGCGAGGACGGAACGGCGCGGCATGGCGGGGGTCTCCTTTCCGGAATCGGTCGAGGTCGTCGTGGGTACGATCGGGCCGATCGGGGCATGGCGGGCGCCGCCCGTTGAAGCATGGGGGATGGCTTCGGCGGCCGTGCGAACCCGGGGGTTTCCAGTGCCCGGAGGCGCCGCGAAGGTACCACGCGGACTTCGCTCCGCGGCGGGCGAAACGGCGCCGGGCACCGCGGTACCGAACGGCCGCGCCGCGAACGAAGTGGACCCGCCACGTGGGGGACGCGACGGGTCCGGCAACCCGGATCTCGGGACGGCCCCTTTCAGGGCATGAGACCCAGGCGCTTCATCTTCGTGGTGAGCGAGGTGCGGCGCATGTTGAGCAGGTTCGCCGCGCGGGACTTGTTCCCCTTCGTCTCGCGAAGTGCCGCCTCGATGCTGGCGCGCTCGCGGGCGTCCATCTCCTCGGCGAGGCTCGTCGGCGTGCCGTCTCCGGTGTCGAGCGGCACGTCCCGCGGCGTAAGCGGCCCCTCGTGTGTGGCCGAAACGACCATCTTCTGCAGGACGGCCCGCAGCTGGCGTACGTTGCCCGGCCAGCCGTATTCGAGCATCCGCTTGCGCGCAGCAGCGGACAATGTGACGTGGCGCTTCGAAGCGCGATTGAACTCGCCGAGGTAGTGCTCGATCAGCAGCTCGACGTCGTCCCCGCGCTGGCGTAGCGGCGGGAGCGTGTACACCGCGTGGGCGAGCCGGTAGTAGAGATCGCTGCGGAACCCGCTCCCCTTCTGCAGGTCTTCGCGCGAGCGGTTCGTCGCGGCCACGACGCGCACGTCCACCTTTACGTCGCGCGTGCCACCCACACGCCGCAGCACGCCGGATTCGAGGTAGCGGAGCAGCTTTGCCTGCAGGTCCACCGACATCTCCCCGATCTCGTCGAGGAAGATCGTGCCTTCGTGCGCCGCCTCGAACAGGCCCGCCTTGTCGGCCACCGCGTTCGTGAACGCTCCCTTCACGTGGCCGAAGAACTCTGACTCGAGCATGGACTCGGGCACCGCACTCGCGTTGACCGCGAGGAAGTCGCCCACGCGTCCCGAGAGCCGGTGCACGCCCTGCGCGACCAACTCCTTCCCCGTGCCCGACTCGCCCAGCACGAGCACCGGTAGTTCGCTGACCGCCACGCGCGCCACGTCCTCGAGCATCTCGAGAATGCCCTCGCTGCGTGTGACCATGCCGAAATTGTCGAACGCCCACTGCGAGCGGCGGGTGAGCTCGGCGTTGACCCGGGGTTTGCGCGCCGGCCGTGGCTTCGCGTCACTCGGCACGTAGGGCTCGTTCTCGTCGCGCATGAGCGCTTCGAGTGCCGCCACGCGTTCGCGGGCCTCGGCGAGACGGGAACGGGCGCCCATGTGCTCGAAGTGTTCCAGCGCCGACCGGTACGCCTCGAGGGCGTGCGAGCGGTTTCCGTAGCCTGGGGCGGTTTCCGTGGCGATCCAGTCGCCGTAGGACATCCAGAGTTTGCCCCACTCATAGGGCGTCTCGATGTCGTCGAAGGTGGCGAAGCCCTGGGCGAAGTACTTCTTCGCCTCATCGGGCTGTCCCAGCTTCGCGCACGCCAGCGCGAGGACCCGATAGGTGGCCGCCTCGTCGTAGCGCTCCTGGATTTCGCGGCAAAGCTCGAGCGCGGCCAATGCTTCGCTCTTCGCCTCTTCGGGCCGGCCCTGGAGGAGGTGACACTCGGCGATTCGGCGCCGGAGCTCCGCGACGATGTCACCGCGAGGCACGAGTGCGAGCGCCTGAGTGAGCGCTTGCCGGTACAGCTCCAGCGCTGGTGCCGCGTTGCCCTGCTCGAGATCCACGTCGCCGAGGTACTCGAGGACGAGAATCTTCGGCCGCGCATCGCCAGCCGGACCCAAACCCGATCGGGCTTCTTCCAGCTGTACCAAAGCCTCCGTGAACCGTCCCGTATGAAGGAGCACAAGCGCTCTGAGCAGTCGCGAGTACGTGGCCTGAACTTCAGCCTCTGATGTAATGGCAGACTGAATACTCTGGTCCACGGCTCGGAGGGCCTCCTCGCTAGCACCTTGCTTCCAGCCCGCAATAGCCAGCGAACGTCGCGCGTGACAGGCCTGATAGTCGTTGCCAAGTGATTCGAAGCCGGCAATGGCCTGCTCGGCCGCATCCCTTGAAGATCTCCATCGGCAGCACTGACGTTCGATGATCGAGAGGTTCAGGCTAGCGAGGGCGGCCCAGAAGACGCTCTTTGTTCGCCGAGCAGAAACCCATGCCTCCAATGCCATTCCACGAGCCGCAATCCGATCACCTGCCGTATTAAGTGCTGAAGACAGATGTAGCGCACACGCGGAATGCACAGTCGAGTCAGGCAATCCGAGCAGCTCCCCGCGAAGTCCCTCAAGCGCCGAGGTTGCCTCGTCAACCAAGCCACTTCTCCAAAGCGAAGCAGCACTAAGAACGCGCAACCACACAACCTCATGGAATGGCCGGTCCTGAAGCCTCTCTAATGCGGATGATGAGACGGCGCGGCAGCCTGCAACATCGTCCGATGCTAGCAGTGCGCGGGCTCGAAGCACTTGGACACGCGCATCCCACTCTCCAGAGACAGGCTCGGTTTTCAGGATCGACGAGACAAGGCGTACGGCCTCTCGAGCGCGTCCGTGCTCGATTAGCGAGTGACCACACTCACAGACGGCCGCAAGCGTCTCCACGCCGGGCTCGGTGGATCCGACATTGCTGAGCAACTCGCTCAGCGCGGCCGCCTGTGCGAGAAGATGCTTCACCGCGAGCCCCTCAAAGTGGCAGGACGGGCCCTGAATGGCCCGGGCTCGAGTTCGACATGATCAGCTGCTAGGTACGGCTGGACGACCGGAGAGACCCGCGCCGACGCAAGGAAGATCAGCCGAAAGTAGAAGGCGACATCGAACTGCATGGGACTACCGCTGCCACTTCCGTCCGGATCCCCATACAGAACCGGCTCGGTCCCCGGCGGAACCTCCGGCGAGTCCAGTGGTCGATCGCCTCTGCTCGCCCATGCGCTCATCGGGGCGATCGTGCTGGCCGCCAGGGCGAGCGCGAACGCGAGCGCGAGCCATCTCTGCGACTTCTTCATCCGTTCCCCCTGTGCTCACCGGAGCTTCGGGAGCACCCCGTCCCGTTCGGGGATGCGGTCCGGTGGGCAGAAAAAGTCGCCCGGCAGCTCGTGGGGGCCGCGGGCTTCAGTTCCGACAGCGTCTGATCGGATCGGTGCATGGGGGAGTCCGGTCGCGTTGAGCCACACCGAGAACGGTCGAACTGCGGGACCCGGAAACTCTAGTTGAGGGTTGCTGGAAGGGTCAACGAGATTACAAGCCGGCACTAAAGTCCCTTGTCTACGGCCAGGCGGGCCGTACCAGAACATGCCGTACGGCATGTTGGCGCCGCTTTTGGGACCCAACAGGCCCCGGGGCCTGTTTCGACCGGCCGCAGGGAAGGCGGCTTAGTCCCCCTCGTCCTTCTTCCCGAAGAGCCTCTCCAGCTTCGCCTTGGCGTCTTCGGCTCGGGAGGACTTCCCGGCCGCAGGCGT
>CAZPVG010000060.1:0-26543 GCA_964589945.1 uncultured bacterium | reverse complement strand
CGGCTCGGGCAGTGCGACGTCCTGGTCGGGATCAACCTCCTGCGCGAAGGGCTTGACCTGCCGGAGGTCTCGCTGGTGGCGATCCTGGACGCCGACAAGGAGGGGTTCCTGCGCAGCGAGAGATCGCTCATCCAGACGGCGGGCCGCGCGGCCCGCAACGCCGGCGGGCGGGTGATCTTCTACGCCGACCAGATCACGGATTCGATGCGGCGGGCGATCGGCGAGATGAACCGCCGCCGCGAGAAGCAGGTCGCCTGGAACGCCGAGCACGGCATCACGCCGCGCACGATCCTGAAGAGCGTCGAGGAGATCCTGCAGGCCACGTCGGTGGCCGACGCGATCGGACGCGTGGACTCGCGCCTCGAGGAGACCGTGTCGGGGGTGCTCGCCGAGGGTCCGGAGCGGCTGATCGCGCGGCTCGAGGGCGAGATGCTCGAGGCCGCGAAGGCGCTCGAGTTCGAGCGCGCCGCCTCCCTGCGCGACCGGATCGACGAGATCCGCGCGGCGCTCGAGTTTGCGGCCGGCACGCCGCGCGAGAAGGCGCGCGGCCCGGTGCGCACGCCGAAGGCGCCGCGGCGGCGTTCGCATCGCTTCGGCGGGCCGGAGGAGTAGGGGAGTGCGGTGGTTGGAGAGCATGCAGACCCTCCAGGTCGCAACGCTGGTACTCGAACCGCTGCGCACGGCTCACGCCGAAGCGATGTTCGCGCTGTTGAGCGATCCCGAGCTGTACCGTCACCTCGATTCCGGGCCGCCGCTGACGATCGAGCACCTGCGCGCGACCTACGCCCGGCTCGAGGTCCGGCGCTCGCCTGACGGCGCGCAGCACTGGCTCAACTGGGTCCTGCGGGAGGCGACGCACGGCGTCGTCGGGTACGTGCAGGCGACGGTCGAGCCGTCGGGAGACGCCTGGGTGGCCTTCGTGATCGGGCGCCGATACCAGGGCCGCGGCGACGCGACCCGGGCGACCGCGTGCATGCTCGAGCACCTCGCCGTCGCGTACGGCGTCCGCCGGTTCCTCGCCACGGTCGAGCAGGACAACCGGCCGTCGATCGGCGTGCTCCGGCGGCTCGGCTTCGTGGAGGCGACGGCGGAGCAGGCCGCGGGCCGTTGGCCGTCGCCGACGGAGCGGCTGTTCGTGCGCGAGGCGGCGACGACGTCCCGATGACTCGCCCGACGGGGGCCGGCCGGTGTGCTCCCGGCACGCTCGCTTGCTTCAGGCCCGCGAGAAGTCGCTTGACAGCCTCCGGCGTCCTCGCATGCCGGGAATCACTGCCGTCACCACGAATACGCCAGGACGTGCGCTGGTCGCGTGCCCGCGGGCGATCGTGGGCGTCGCCTTTCCCGATCTCGCGTCGGTTGCTCCGCCGGGTTCTGCGGCCACCCACGGCCGCCGTGAAACCGTGTGCTAGAAACGACGCACCCCCGCGACGCCCGCCCCCGTCGTGGAGTTGTCATGACGTCCGCTTCCGCGTCGCCCGCCGCTGCCGTGTCCCAGTTGTCCGACGAAGCCCTGGTCCGCCGTCTGCGCGAGACGGTTGCCCTCGACCGGCAGGCCACCGCCGGGATGCTGCGGCTCATCGCCGAGGTGGACCGCCGGCGGCTCTGGGCTCACGGCCCGTACGGCTCGATCTACGCGTGGTGCCTCGGCGAGCTGGGCATGTCCGAGGACATGGCCGCAAAGCGCATCCAGGTCGCGCGTACCGCGCGCCGGCTGCCCGAGGTCTTCGCGATGCTCGGCGACGGCCGGCTCACGCTGACCGGGGCCGCCCTGCTGGCGCCATACCTCAGGCAGCGCCGGCACGCTTCCTCGCTGCTGGTGGCGGCGACACACCGGACCAACGACCAGATCCGGAAGCTCCTGGCCGCGCGCTTCCCGCGACCCGACGTGCCGACGGTCGTGCGGCCGCTGCTGCCGGCGGCGCCGATCGCCGAAGCGCAGGCGTCCTCCTCGAATCCGTCTCAGACAAACGCCGCAAGGCCCCATGGGATGGACGGTTGCCCCATTTCACATGCTGCGCAGCATGTTGGGGCGCCGGGCGCGCCGCCGGACGAGCCGGCGCTGCCAGCATCGCCCGTCGGCCCCGCCCCGCGGATCGCCCCGGTCTCGCCGCAGGCCTTCAGCTACCAGTTCACCCTCAGGAAGGCCGCACACGAGAAGCTCGAGTACGCGAAGGCGTTGCTCGGTCGCGCCGTGCCGACGGGTGACGTCACCGAGGTCCTCGAACGCGCGCTCGACGCGCTGATCGAAAAGCTCGAGCGCGAAAAGCTGGGTAAGCGCTCGCGGACCGCGCGGCCAGGGCGGCCCGCGAGCAAGCCTGTCGCGAACGAGCGCCACATTCCGGATCGCATCAAGACCGCAGTCTGGCAGCGCGATGGCGGCCAGTGCACGTTCACGGCCGCCGACGGCCGCCGCTGCGAGGCGCGCGCCCGGCTCGAGTTCGACCACGTGGTCCCGCTCGCGCGGGGCGGCCTCTCGACCGCCGACAACCTGCGGCTGATGTGCCGGGCGCACAACCAGCGCGAGGCACGGCGCCTGCTCGGAACGGCGTTCGTGGATGGAAGACGCGAGGCCCGGAGTCAGGGCGCATGCGGGCACGCACGCCGGGAGGACAACCCCGCCGCCAAGAGTCCCGCTCCGGCCTGAACGCGGGGTGAATCTGCAACCCAAGCGCACCTTGCTGTCACGGCCGGGCGAGCGTATCGCGCTATCTTGGGTTCGTTCCCTGCAGGTCCGGGCTCGGGCCCGAGGGGTCCGGGAGAACGAAGCGCGGGATCTCCCGTGTTCCCTTGCCGGCAGGCTGCGACTGCGGTAGGTGGCGGTGCGCGTGTCCGCCGCGCCGCGCGTCACGCAGGCAAGGTCGGGGGAGACCAATGACACGAGACGGCGAGAATGGCTCGGAAATCCTGCGGCTGACGAACCGGCACACCGGCGAGGTCCTGGAGATCCGTCGCGAGACGCGCGACGGCGAGACCGTGTTCGGACTCCGGGGCACGCTGCCGCCGCGCCGTCAGGGACCGCCGCTGCACGTCCACCACGCCGAGGACGAGCAGGGCCTGATCACCGCGGGAGCCCTGTCGGCGCAGGTGGCCGGGGAGCGATGCCTCGTAAGGACGGGCGAAACCGTTCAGCTCCCGCGTGGAGTCCCGCATCGCTGGTGGAACGACGGGGACGAGCCGCTCGCGTTCGAGGGGGTCACGGCGCCGGCGGTGGACCTGGACCGCTACCTGCAGGCCGTATTCGAGATCATGAACGCCGGCCCGCCCGAACGGCCGTCGCTGTTCTATCTCGCGCACCTCGCCCTGCGCCACCGCCGCACGCAGTCGGTTCTCGTGATGCCGCCGGCGCTGCAGGCCGTGCTGTTCCGCCTGGTCGTCGCGGTCGGCACGCTCCTGGGACGGTATCGCGGCACCGACTGGCCCGGATGCCCGGCACGGTGCACGGGCGTCCGGGCACCGGCGGCGCGCGCGGGCTGAGGCGCGGCGGCTCGCCAGCCCCACGGTCGGAGCGGGGCCCGGCGCGCGACCGCGCCTCGTGTGAGCCCGATCCTGTTACGGCGCGAGCACGACGCGGCGCGTCAGGGCGTGTCCGGCTGCGATCAGCCGGGCGAAGTAGACACCCGGCGGCACCGGCTGGCCTTCGTTGGAGACACCGGTCCAAACGATCTCGCCCTGCGTGCCGTCGAGCGTGCGGCTCCAGCGGCGCTGGCCACCGACGTCGAAGACCTCGAGCCGCCCGCCGACCGCGGGGGAGGACCAGGCGAGGCGCACCTCCGCGGCCGAGGGCACCGGCATCGCCGCAAGGGCGAGATGTTCCACCGCGGTGGAGGCGGGTGACACTGCCGTCGTCAGGCAGCCGACGCCCAGCGCTCCGACCAACCCGCAACCGGTCAGCGAAGCGAGCGGCGAGCCCGGCTGCAGGTGCGCGTCGTAGGTGTTCAGGTTGCAGAACAGCGGGTCGAGCATCACGTCGCTCGCGCCCGGCGAGACGCCCGCCGTGGCGCCGGCCGTGTTCTCGAACCAGTCGTTGCAGCCGATCACCGGCGCGGCGCCCGACCAGTTCAGGCCGGTGCCGCCGTTGCCGTACGCGATGTTGTGGTCCACCGAGTCGGCCGCCGAGCCGGTGAGGTCGAAGCCATGGCCGTCGTTCAGGTACGTGGTGTTGTTCCGCACGAGGGCCGCGTTGCTCGCCACGATGCCGCGGCCGTTCGAGCCGGCCACCACGTTGCCGGTCACGACGCCGGGAAAGGTCGGCGAGAGCACGACGCCCTCGGCGCCGGATTCGAGCACGACGTTGTCCTTGACGGTCTCGCACGATGATCCCGCGTCGATGCCTTGCCCGCCCGCATTCCGGATGGTGTTGCCGACGACGGCGCCGCCACCGTAGCTGCCGGTGGCGCGAATGCCCTCGGCACCGACGTCTTCGATCAGGTTGTCGCTGACGAGTCCGGAGCTGGTCGGATTCGCGTATTGCTGGAAGGTGATGTCGATCCCGCGCCCGCAACGCCGAATCGTGTTGCCCTCGATGGGCGCGCCTGAGCTGCTTCGAGCCGCCAGGAGGCCCGCGCCGCTGCAGTCCTCGATCACGTTGTCGGACGCGGGGCTGAACTCGAAGCTCGAGTAGATTCCGGTCACGCAGTTGCGCACCAGGTTTCGTTCGGCGCCCAGATCCGAATAGCAGTAGATCCCCGTGGGAGTCGTGCCTGAGCCGATGACGACGCAGTCCTTGATGGACTCGCTGCCC
The DNA here is from genome assembly GCA_964589945.1 of uncultured bacterium. Classification (GTDB taxonomy): domain Bacteria; phylum Eisenbacteria; class RBG-16-71-46; order RBG-16-71-46; family RBG-16-71-46; genus CAIXRL01. The sequence continues at coordinate 21,802 of CAZPVG010000060.1, read as the reverse complement.
GGCGGGTTGCCGGTGATTCCCCCGTCGAGGACCGTCGTCATCGCCACTTCGGTCATGCTGTAGCCCAGATCGAGATCGCCGATCACGATGCAGCTCCACACGTGTCCGTCGAGGCCTGGGCACTCCAGTCCGGCGTCGAAGCGGCAGTTCTCGACGGACACACCGGATCCGGTCAACATCACGTGTTCGCTGAACCGAAGCCCCCGCATCACGTGCGGCGACCCCGTTGCGCTGCGCACCCGCGCGACGCCGAGGAACGGAGACCCTGGCCCTCCGTACGACGTCGGCAGCGTGACGAGTGAGACGTGCCCCGGAATGGTGAGGACCTCGGGATAGTCGCCGTCACGGATGCAGACGGTGTCGTAGTCGGAGACCGCGTTGAGCGCAGCCTGAATCGTCGCGTACTGGTCGGGGACGATCACCTGCATGGCGGCCGCACCGTTTGGCGCGCCGGCCAGGCCGAGCAGGAGCACGAGCAGAAGTCGCAGCTTCATGGGGAGACCTCCGCGTCCCGCGCCGCGGGGGCCCACCTGGCCCCGGGACCCGGGCCGGTCGGGATCCGGACTCGCGGTCGGATCCGGATGGCCAGAGTATGAGCGCCGCCCGATGGCTGCCACAAACTCCGTTTGCTCAATTGCGCTGCCCAGCGATGGGACGGAACGCGAACGCAAGTCAAGGGTCGCGGAAGGATGGGAATCGCGGGATCATCGGCTTGATACCCCGATCCGGACGCCCGGTCCGACGAGAGGGTGCAGGCTCTTTCATCGGAGTCAGGTGATGCGGATAGGGCAGGAGGACGTCTGCTCTTGGACCAGCAGCCCATGGCCCCCTCGAGGCGTCAGCTGATTCTCCTGACGCTCATCGCCTGGCTGGCGATGCTCGGCTTCGACTTCTTCCTGCACGCCGGCCTCCTGGCCGGCGTGTACGTGGAGCCGAGCCCCTTTCTCCTGCCGCCCCTCTCGGCCTTCGCTCGCATCCCGGTCGGCTATGCCGCTTTCTTCCTGTGGGCGGTCCTGCTGGTCTGGCTGATGACCCGCCTCGAACTGGCCGGCTGGCGCGCCGGGGCGGTCTTTGGATTGCAGCTCGGTGCGCTCACCTGGGGTGCCTTCGCCCTGGGCCTGCTCTCCATCTCGACCGCCAGCCACGGACTGCTCCTCGGCTGGTTCTGCGGCCAGACGGTGGAGTCGGGAATCGCCGGCGCCGTCGTGGGAAGCGGCCTGGCGGGCGTTCGGTTGCGGCGACTGTTCGGAGTCGTGCTGCTCTTCGTCCTGCTCTCCGTGGCCTTGACGGTGGCGCTTCAGACGCTGGGGGTCGTCCCGACGCTGCGGCTGCCCGCCTGAGCGCCGCCCGGGGAGGGAGTGGACCCGGCGGCTCGCCCGCGGCACCGGTCGCAGCGGGTTGCGCCCGACGTTGGAGGGCCGGGCGATGATCGAGAGAAACTGCCGGGCGTCGAAGCACACCCGTGATTTCCTTCGTCCCGGTTCCTCGAGCACGCTCCCAGGACGTGCGAGCCCACTCGGAGGAGTCGCGCCCGGCCTCGCGCGAGACTCCGCGGCCAGCGGACACGCCCCTGGAGCGGGCCGGCAGGGACGCGTGGCGAAGAATCCGGGTCGCCGGCGCGGGACGACCGGTGTCGCAACGCAAGCGATCTGACTCAAGCGGGGCCGACGCTCATGAGTTCGTGGAAGAGGCGGCACCGGCCGAACCGGGAGATCCACTGCCTGAACGAGCAGGGGAGGGTGGCCTGCAACCCCCGAGATCGGGAGGCGGCTCACCGCGCCAGTCACGAGGGCATCGCGACCGAGGAGCCCGGAGCCGTAACCTGCAGGAAGTGCCGGGCGGTCATGCGGTCGACGGGCGCGCTTCGGAAGCGGGCGGGTGAAGAAGACGACTGAGCATGCCTGCCGGTGCGGGATGCCGTTTCCCGTGGCACCGCACGGCGCCTGGACGTGCAGCCTGCTTGGATTCAGCGACCTCAAGTCGGGCAGGCCTCAGGAGGGTGCTGGATGACGAAGGGTTGGGAGGCCATCGCAGTGGCCGCGGCGATCTCGGCCATCGTGCTGCTGATCGGCACGGGCGAGGCGGAGCCGGCAGGCGACGAGCTTCAGCTGCCGGCGCGAAGTGCCTTCGCGATCGGAACGCCTGTGAAGGTCGAGTCGGTGCGGGAGATGAAGGCGGGTGCATTCAACGACAGCCTTCGCGCTGCCCGCGGGCGTGGAGAGGGTTGGACGGCCAACGCGATCCAGATCGCCCTGCGGTTCGCCCGTCTCGCGGAGGTGGGCAGCCGGCAGGTCGTCACGTCCGAAGTGTCACCTTCGGAGTGGGAGCCCGGTCGGCGATTGAATTGGATTCGCGTCACGCTCGAGGAGGACGGCTGGCTGGATGATTCGGTTTCGGGGCAGCGCTACGTCGTCTGGCTGACGCCGGACTCGGGCGGGGGCCTGGCTCTGAGGCGGGCACTCTGGGCGCATCGGTGCGACCGGCCCCATTGGAGGTCCTACACGGCGGCCCCCTGTCCATGATCGCGAACGCGACCGCCTGAGCCCGGGTCCACCCGGCCCCACGTGCGCGCCCCCTGCCGGTGAGGCTATGCTGCCCCGTCCTGAACCCGCGCCGGTCGCCCGGCGCACTCCTGGCCCCCGCGAGGCTGCCGAAGACCCGTGCTCGAATCCTTCCTGCCGCTCGTCAAGTTCGCGCTGTCCGAGGACATCGGCACCGGCGACGTGACCACGCTCAACTCGGTGCCGCCCAACGTCGGCGCCCGCGCGGCCATCGTCGCGAAGGAGCGTGGCGTGGTCTCGGGGCTCGAGATCGCGCAGATGACGTTCCGCGAGGTGGACTCCTCGCTCAAGTTCCGCGCGACGGCGCGGGACGGCCAGCAGGTGGACGCGGGCGTCGCGCTCGCGACGGTCTCCGGCTCGGCGGCCGGGATCATGACGGCCGAGCGCACGGCGCTGAACTTCATGATGCGCATGTGCGGGGTGGCCACGCTGACGCGCCGCTACGTCGAGGCGGTCGCGGGCACCGGCGCGAAGATCCTCGACACGCGCAAGACAACGCCGGGGCTGCGATTCCTGGAGAAGTACGCGGTCAAGTGCGGCGGTGGTGACAACCACCGGCTTGCGCTCTGGGACATGTACCTCGTCAAGGACAACCACATCCGCGCGGCGCGCGGGCTCACGGCGGCGATCGACCGCATCCAGCGCACGCGGCGCGACCTCCTGCTCGAGGTCGAGGTGGAGTCCATGGAACAACTGAACGAGGCGCTGCGTCCCGAGGTGGACCGCATCCTCGTGGACAACCAGCCGCCGGAGGCCGTGCGGCGCGCGGTCGAGGCGGTGGACGCGTGGTTCCGGAAGCACCCGCCCGACCACCCGCGCGTGCGTGCCGGGGCCCGGCGCTGGCCCGAGGTCGAGGTGAGCGGCGGCATCACGCTCGAGACCGTTCGCGCCTATGCGGAGACCGATGCCGACTGGCTGAGCGTGGGCGCCCTCACGCACTCGGCGCCGGCGCTCAACCTGAGCCTGGAGATCGAGGAAGTTGGCTGACGCCTTCCGTTGGAATCAGGCGCGCTTCGTGGATCGGCTCGCGACGCGCGACTTCGGCTTCCTCACCTTCGCCCTCCCGGAGGTGGAGTCCACGAACGACGAGGCAATCGAGTCGTTCGAGGACGACCTGCCGCACGGCGTCACGATCGTGGCGGGGGCCCAGACCCGCGGCCGCGGCCGCTCGGGCCGGTCGTGGTCGCAGGTTCCCGGTGCGGGGCTCGCGATGTCGTTCGCGTTCCACGCCCGCGGGGCCGCGGGCTCGCTCGCGCTGGTTCCGCTCGCCGCGGGGCTGGCGGTCGCGCGGGCGGCAGGCGTCTTCGGAGTCCGGGCCTCGCTCAAGTGGCCCAACGACGTGCTCGTGGGCGGGCGCAAGCTCGCGGGCGTCCTCTGCGAGATGCGACGCGGCGCGTCGGGCGAGGTCGTGGTCGTCGGCGTGGGAATGAACGTCCGGCACGCGGCGGCCGACTTCCCGGCCGAGCTTCGCGAAACCGCCACGTCGCTCGCGATCGCCGGCGCGGACGTCGCCCTCGAAGACGCCGCCGCCGAGGTGCTCAACGCGTTCGAGCCGCTGTGGGAGGCCCTGCAGCGCGGGGAACGCGCGGCCGTTCTCGACGCCTGGTCCGAGCGCGCGGCGTTCTGGGGCGAGCCCGTCACGGTGCGCACCCCCGCGGGGCCGGTCACCGGCGTGGCGCAGCGGCTCGATCCTGGCGGCGGGCTCGTGCTCCGGCTCGAGGGGGGTGCCGAGACGACGGTGCTCGCGGGGGACGTCGAGCCCGGCGTGCCGGTGGGGCGGGAGCCATGACCGAGAACCCGCACCTCGACCCGCGGCGTCACCGGGAGTTCCGTCCGGACGACGAGTGGGAGGACCCGCGCCGGAAGGGCGAGATGCCGTTCCTCGAGCACCTCGCGGAGCTGCGGAAGGTGCTGCAGCACAGCCTGGCGGCCGTGCTCGTGGGCGCGCTCGGCGGGTGGTGGCTGGCGCCGCTCCTGCTGCAGGACCTCATCCACCGAACGGTGGGCGAGGCCACGGTGATGTCGCCGTTCGAGGCGTTCAACGAGCGGATCAAGCTCTCGCTCATCCTCGGCCTCACGCTCGCGCTGCCGATCGTGGCGTGGCGGCTGTGGTCGTTCATCGTGCCGGGGCTGCTCAAGCAGGAACGCAAGTGGGTCGTGCCGCTCGCGGCCTTCTCCTGCATCCTCTTCGTGCTCGGGGCCGGGGCGGCCTACCTGTACGTCGTGCCGCTCGTCATCGACGTGCTCAAGCAGTTTCTCACCCCGGGCATGGCGAGCCAGATCCGGCTCACCTACCTGCTCGACTTCTTCTACAACCTGGCTCTGGCCTGCGGGCTGCTCGCCCAGCTGCCGCTCGTCACGATGCTGCTCACCGGCATCGGCCTCGTCACGCCGGGCTTCCTGGCCCGGCAGTGGCGGATGGCGATCGTCATCATCTTCATCGTGACGGCGGCGATCACGCCGGGCGACATCGTGAGCGCCCAGCTCGTCATGGGTCTCCCGATGGTGGCCCTGTACTTCCTCAGCGTGGGGATGTCGCTCCTCGTGGCGAAGCGTAAGGCGAAGTCCGAGGCCCTCGTGCTGGGCGAACCCGAGGAAGGAGACGATTCCCATGCCTGAGCGCCGCGGACGCGCGGTCGCGAAGCGGAGGCGCCCGCGCCCGCCCGCCTCGCTGCTCGCGGTGGACATCGGCAACAGTGAGACGACCGTCGGCCGGTTCGTCGGCCCCGGGATGGACGGATTCTGGCGGCTGACCAGCGGGCGCCACACGGCCGACGAGCTGCGCTACATCCTCGAGGCCCTGCTCAAGGTTCCCGCCACGGGCTGGGCCTCCATCCTGTGTTCGGTCGTGCCGTCGGCGACGAAGCCGTGGACCGAGGCGCTGCGGACGATCACCGGCAAGCCACCGTTCGAGGTGAGCGCCCGCAACGTGCGCCTTCCGGTCCACGTGCCGGATCCCGCGTCGGTGGGCGCCGACCGCATCGCGAACGCGTGGGCCGCCCGCGTCCTCTACGGCACGCCGGCGATCGTCGTGGACCTCGGAACGGCCACGACCCTCGACTGCATCTCGAAGTCGGGCGCGTACGTCGGCGGGGCGATCGCCCCCGGCGTCGTGACGGGGTCCGAGGAGCTCTTCCGCCGCGCCGCGCGCCTCGCGCGCGTGGACCTGCGGCGGCCCGAGCGCGCGCTCGGTCGTACGACGGAGGAGGCGCTGCGAGTCGGGGTGCTGTGGGGCAACGCGGGGCTGGTGGACACACTCGTGCGGCGCGTGCGCGCCGAGCTCGGCGGCCGCCCGAAGGTCATCGCGACGGGTGGGCTCGCGTCCGTGCTGGCGCCCGAATGCGAGACCGTAGACGTGGTGGACGAGGCGCTGACCCTGACGGGCATGCGCCTTCTGTGGGAGCAGGCCGCTCGATGAAGTCCGTGAGGAGAACCCGCCGATGAGCCGTTCCTTCGTCACCGCGGCCGCCGCGGTGCTGCTGCTCGCCGCCTTCGCCGCCACCGGCGCCGCGAAGAGGCCCGCCTTCCGTCCCGTTCCGCCCACCGCGGCGGACGCGGACTCGCTCATCCGCCCGGGCGAGACGCACTTCGCGCACCTGTGGCAGCTCACGTTCGGCGGGCAGAACGCCGAGGCCTACTGGAGCGCCGACGGCACGAAGCTCACCTTCCAGGCGATGATCGGCGACGCGAAGTGCGACCAGCAGTACGTCTACGACCTCGCGACCGGCAAGGTGACGCGCATCAGCAACGGCAAGGGCCGCACCACCTGCGGCTACTTCTACGACCACGACCGCCGCGTGCTGTTCGCGAGCACCCACGCGGGCGGCGACGAGTGCCCGCCGAACCCGGACATGAGCCACGGCTACACGTGGGCCATCTACCCGACCTACGACATCTACACCTGCCGGCCGGACGGCAGCGACCTGAAGCCGTTCATCGAGCACCCGGGCTACGACGCCGAGGGGACGCTGTCGGTGGACGAGAAGTGGCTCGTCTTCACGAGCACGCGCGACGGCGACGTGGACCTCTACAAGATCCACATGGACGGCACCGGCCTCACGCGGCTCACGACCAGCGTCGGCTACGACGGCGGCGCGTTCTTCTCGCACGACGGCAGGCGGATCGTGTGGCGCACCCACCGCTCCGACGACACCGCCTACGTGAACCTGTTCCGCCGCCTGCTCGACCAGGACCTCGTCCGCCCGACGAAGATGGACCTCTGGGTCATGAACGCCGACGGGACCGGGCAGAAGCAGCTCACCGACCGGCCGGGCGCCTCGTTCGCGCCCTACTTCACGCCCGACGACCGTCAGATCATCTACTCGTCGAACTGGGAGGACCCGCGGGGACGGAACTTCGACCTCTACCTGATCGACTCCGAGACCGGGGGCGAGCCGGTGCCGGTGACACGCGACCCGGACTTCGACGGCTTCCCGATGTTCAGCCCCGACGGGAAGAGGCTGGTCTTCTGCTCGAACCGCGGCGGCAAGGTGCCGGGCGAGACGAACATCTTCCTGGCGGAGTGGAAGAAGTGACGCGACGCCGGCGCGCCGCGAGAAGGTCCGCAGACGCGCCGGCGGCTTCCCCAGCGCCCTCCGCACCCGGCGGAAGGGAGGGGCTCGAGGCGCTCATCGCGGGCCTGGCCGCGGCTCTCGCGCTCCTGTGGCGCTACCACGACGCGCTGCACATGACGTTCCTGAACGACGACTTCATCTTTCTCGACGGGATGAAGCACCGCTCGTTCCTCTCGCTGTGGGGCGGGCAGGCCCTGTTCTTCAACTGGTGGCGCCCGTGGTCGCGCGAGCTCCACTACTGGATCCTCGAGCGGCTCTTCGGCCCGAGCGAGCTGGCGTTCCACGTCGTCAACTTCGTGCTCGTCGCGGTGGCGTTCGGCCTGTTCTACCGGCTCGCCCGCGCGCTGCTCGGGCCGGGCCGGGCGGCCTTCGCGACCGCGGCCATCGCCGCGATGGCGGCCTGGGCGCCCCCGGTCATGTGGGCGGCCGGCGTGCAGGACCTGTGGATGATCGTCTGGAGCCTCGGCGCGCTCGAGGCCTGGCGGGGCGACCGCCGCCTCGTGGCCTTCCTCCTCTACGCGCTGGCGCTCATGAGCAAGGAGACCGCGGCGCCGCTGCCGGCGCTCTTCCTGGCCTGGGACGTGTTCGTCTCGGGACGGAGCCCGCGGCAGGCGCTCGTGCGCGTCCTGCCGGTCGCGGTGCTCGTCGTGCCGTGGGCCATCGCGCATCCCCAGATCGGCGGGCGGCTCCTGCGGCACGTGCAGATCCAGACGGCGATGCCCGCGTCGCAGCTTCCCTCCCCGGTCGCGCTCGCGCGCAGCGTGCTGGCCCTGGCGAGCCTCGACTCGGCGCTGGCGCCGCGCCCCGGCTGGGGCCAGCCCCTGCTTCAGGCGCTGCCCGCCGCGGCGCTGCTCGGGGGGCTGGCGGTGTTCGGCTCCCGCGTGGCGGGCGGCTCCAGGCGCCCCGCCCGCGGCGCAATCCCGTTCGGGATCGCGTGGCTCGTGTGCGGGTGGGCGCCGCTGTTCCTGCCGGGCCTCGGCTGGCACGCCTACTACGGGATGTTCGGCTCGTTCGGGGCGTGGCTCGCGCTCGCGGCGCTCGTCCGCCCCGGCGCGATCGCCACGACGGCGATCCTGCTGTTCACCGTGTTCTCGTCGGCCCACGACGCGACCGCCTCGGGGGACTGGGGCGACGGCTACTACATCCGCCGCGCCGGCAACATGCTCGGCGAGGTCCGGGGCATGCTCACGGCACTCGTACCGGAGCCCGCGCCGCACACGCGGATGTGGTTCTCCAGCCTGCCGAACGACATCGCCTTCCTGAGTGCCGACGCGCCCGCCCTGCGCGTCTGGTACGGCGACTCGACGCTGACCGGCGGGTTCCTGAGCCGCTGGCGGCCCCCGGCCCCGGGCTCGCCGGCGGTGGACCGCTTCTTCAAGCTCAAGTTCGAGCCCGCGCCACACCTGATCGAGCTGCGACCGGGTCCGGAGAACACCGACTCGGCCCGCGCGGCGGACCCGGAGTGGTACGACGACCACATGGCGCTCGGCGCCACGTTCGTGGCCGGACAGGACTGGAAACTCGCCTCCGCCGAGTACGAGAAGCTCGCGAAGGCGTATCCGCGCCTGGCGGAGCCCGCCTACAACGTGGCGGTCTGCCGGAACGCCGAGGGCGACTCCACGGGCTTCCACCGGTGGCTCGAGGAAGCCTACCGGCGGCCCGTCGTGAGCGAGCGCCTCGTGCGCACCGCCCGCGCGTCCGGCCTCACGCACTGGTAGAGCGGCGTCCCGAAGCCCCTTGGGAGGATGGACGATCCGGCCGATACCCCCCGGGAGCCCCTGGCCACGGAGGCCGGCGGGCCGGAGACCCACCCGATGGCCAAGCGCGTCCGCTTCGACGACGAGGCCCGCAGCGCCCTCTGGCGCGGCGTGGACCAGCTCGGGAGCGCCGTCCGCATCACGCTGGGCCCGCGCGGGCGCAGCGTGGTGCTGACGCACCTGCACGGCGGGCCGACGATCACCCGCGACGGCGTGGCGGTGGCGCAGGAGATCGAGCTGCCCGACCCGTTCGAGAACCTCGGCGTGCAGATGCTCCGCGAGGCCGCGATCCAGACCGGCCAGGCCGCGGGCGACGGCACCACGACCTCGACCGTGCTCGGGCACGCCATCGTCGGCGGCGGGCTGCGGGCGGTTGCCGCCGGCCGCAACCCGGTCGCCGTCCAGCGCGGGCTGGCGCAGGCGGGGGAGGAGGCGCTCCGCGCGCTGCGCGCGCTCGCGAAGCCGGTGGGCGGCACGCACGACCTCGAGCGCATTGCGCACATCGCGGCCGGCGACCGCGGCCTGGGCGAGCTCCTCGCGCACGCCCTCGAGCGCGTCGGCCGCGCGGGGACCGTGACGATCGAGGAAGGCCGCAGCGTGGACACGACCCTCGACGTGGTCGAGGGCGCGCGCATCGAGGGCGGGCTCGCGTCGCCCTACTTCATCACCGACGCGGACGAGATGGAGTGCTCGATGGAGCACCCGCTCGTCGCCGTGTTCGACGGCACGCTGCACGGCGCGCCCGACGTGGTGCCGGCGATGGAACACGCCTCGCGCCTCTCGCGCCCGCTGCTGATCGTCTGCGGCGAGATCGCCGAGGAGGCGCTGGCGGTGATGGTCGTGAACCGGCTGCGCGGGCGGATTTCCACCGCCGGCGTCCAGGTGCCCGGCTCCCCGGCGCACCGCCGCGAGGTGATCGAGGACGTCGCGGTGCTCACCGGCGCCTCCATCGTGGGCGCCGAGACGGGTCGCTCGCCCGGGAGGTTCGAGCCCGGGTGGTTCGGGCGCGCCCGGCACGCCAGCGCCACGCTGGAGCACTTCACGCTGCTGCAGGGCGGCGGTCGGACCGAAGACCTCGCCGCGCGGGTCTCCGCGCTCGACCGCGAGCTGGCCGCGTGCCGCCACGAGGGCGAACGGGCCCGGCTGCGCGCGCGGCTGGTGCGCCTCGGCGGCGGCGTCGCGGTGATCCGCGCGGGGGCGCCCACCGACGTCGAACGCAGCGCGCGCCGCGCGCAGCTCGAGGACGGCCTCGCGGCGACGCGCGCGGCGGTCGAGGAAGGCATCGTGCCGGGGGGCGGTGTCGCGTTCGTGAGCGCGGCGCGCGCGCTGCGGCGTCTCGACCTCGGCACGGCCCGCAACGTCGGCCGCGACATCCTGCTCGCTGCGCTCGAGGAGCCCGCGCGCCAGATCGGCGTCAACGCCGGCGAGGAGGGCGGCGCGCTGCTCGCGCGGCTGCGCTCGTGCGGCGGGACCTACGGCTTCAACGCGCTCTCCGGCCGCTGGGGAGACCTGGTCGAGCAGGGCATCGTGGATCCCGCGAAGGTCCTGCGCTGTGCCCTGCAGAGCGCGGTCAGCGTCGGCGGGCTGCTGCTCACGACGGACGCGCTGGTCGTGGACGACGGCGAGCCCGAGCCGCCCGAACCGGGAGCCGGCGAGGAGGAGTGAGTCGCCGCAGCCTCCTTGTGGGGCAGCGGCTTGCAGGGTTCACTTCGCGCGGCTTCGCAGGCGCTCAGGGCCGGCCCTGCGGCCGGGATTCCTCGAACGGCGTTCCCTCGCCGAATGTCGCACCGCCGGCGAGCCGCAGCGGTCCCGATGCGTCCCGGCGGACGACCGCCAGGGCGACCCAGCCGCCTTCGGGACGCGCAGCCGTACTGGTGAGCACGCCGGCGCGTCCCGGCACTCCGACCTCCGCGGCGAAGAGCTCCCCGGGCTCGGGGACGTCGCCCGCGCCCTCGAGGCGCACGAGCCGGCGGCGGACGCTCTCGTAGGTCACCAGTCGCTGCAGTGTCTCCTGCCCCGTGTAGCAGCCCTTCGCGAGATGCACTTCGTGCGCGAGGTTCACCTCGAACGGATTGAACGCCTCGGCGATCTCGGCGCCGTGGCGCGGCAGGCCGCGCGCGATGCGCTCATGCTCCGGCAGGTCCGCGCCCCAGGCCACGCCCTCGATCGTCCAGTCGAAGTCCGCGGCGCGGTCCTCGAGGCGAACGTCCTCGCGGAACACGTGCCGGTCCACGAACGCCGCCAGCGTCGTGCCCCCGGTGTCCCCGCGCGCGAGCCAGAGCGACCCGTCCGGGGCGTGAACGACGTGGGCGCGGTGGAGGAGCCGACCGCGGAAGTCACAGAAGAGGGTCGGGCGCGCCTCGCCGGGCGGCAGGTCGAGCAGCGCGTTCGTCGAGATGCGGTGGAGCAGCGCCAGGGCGTCCCGCCCGGTGAGGCGGATCGCGGTGCGCGGGCCGGCCGACACGTTCACGCCCGTCACTGCATCGCCACCTTCGGCCTCGGCGGCAGCGGCGGCAGCACCGCCGGCGGGTGGTGGAGAATGTGCGGCTCGTAGACCTCGAACGAGAAGTACGGGCTGCTCGTGTCGTCGTGGCACTTCCTGCACGTGAGCGCGGTCAGCTTCGCAGCCGCCCGGGTCGCGTCGTGCTGCGTGCCCATGCCGTGGCAGTTCTCGCATTGCACGTTCCCGAACTTCGCCGCATCCGCGTCGGTCCGGAAGCCGCCGGGCTGGCCGAACCCGACCGTGTGGCAGGGCTGGCAGTCCGTCCGGGACTCCGAATGGTGCTCGACCAGCGTGGACCACGCGCGGGAGTGCGCCGTCGTCTTCCACTGGTCGTACTCGGGCTTGTGGCAGCGGCCGCACACCTCGGCGCCGACATAGTGGTCACGCAGCTCGTCCTCGTCGTCGCCCTCCTCACCGGCGATCGACTCCAGGGCCAGCTTGCTCTCGAGCTTGCGCAGCTGGTCGTTGAACGCGTCCTCGAAACGCTTCACCTTCCCGAACATCACCCGGTCCTCGGGCACGTCGGGCCCGAGCATCACCATCTCCGCGTCGCTCCCGGCCACGTGGCCGGACGGATCGAGCTTCAGGATCGTGCGCCCGGCATAGTGGCTCTGCTCGCCGCCGTAGACGACGAGGGAGCCGGCGATGCGGCGGCCCTGCTCGAACAGCGGCACCTTGCGTCCTGCGATCACGAGGTCGATGCCGGGAATGACGTTCGCGACCTCCTCCGATTCGACTTTGCCGAGTTCGGAGAGCAGCACGATCACCGTGGCGCCCTTCGCCTTCAGCGCGGCGACGGTCGCCTGGGCGGCCTCGAGGGGATCGGTCACGCGCAACGAGTCCACCGACGGGCCGAGATTGCCGTGGTTCGTGATCAGCCCGAAGAACCCGACCTTCGCGCGACCCGCGTCGTGCAGGATCCACGGCGCGACGAGCGACTTGCCGCTCGCGCGGTCGAACAGGTTCGCGCAGGTCACCGGCAGCTTCGTGCGCGCGATCTGCGCGAGCAGGAAGCCGCGTCCGTACCGAAGGTCCGACTCGCCGACGCCGGCCGCGACGACGCCCAGGTCCTTCATGGCGTCCATCATGAACGCCGCCGCCGCCTCGTACTCGGCCTCCTCGGGGAAGAAGCCGCCCGAGTCGACGACGAGGACCTGGCCGTAGACCTTCCGCAGGCTGTCGCCCAGCGCGGCGCGCCGGGCGAGACCGCCCTTGGGCGTGTGGCAGCCGCACGGGCTGCTCTTGCCCTTGACGTCGGTCGTCGAGATCACGACCAGCTGCGAGGGCGACGGTCGCGCGGTCGCGTCGGCCGCCGCCGCGGCGTGCGCGGGCGGGGCCGCCGCCGCGCCCGTCGAGGCGCGCCCGGAGCCGCCGAGCGCCGGCAGCGCGAGGGCGAGCAGGACGACGGCGGCGCGCCGTCGGGGTGGGAGGCTCGGGGCGGTCATGGGGCGCAAGTTTGGCGGAGCGCCGCGGGCGGGCGCAAGCCTCCGCCCCCGGTCTTGACGAGAGCGGGACGCCGGTCACGGCCGGCCCGGGGTCTCACCGCAGCAGGTCGAAGTGGCCTTCGAGCACCCGCTCGATCCGCCCCGTGCGGAAGCCGCGCACGGCGTCGCGCACGAGCGGGGAGGGCGTCTCGCGGTAGCGACGCACGATGTCCGTCGCCTCGCCGGAGGCGGCGAGCGCCGCCACGGCCTGCTCGCGCAGCACGGTGCTCGTGCTCGCGGGCTCGGGCGGCTGGGCCGCGACGCGCACCTCGGCGCGCAGCCGCTCGACGTGGGCCTGATCCTGCTCCGCCTCGTGGATGTGCAGGCCCTGCTCAGGCCGCAGGATCCGCCACGCGGCGAAGCCCGAGACGGCGGCGACCCAGCGCCTTCCCCGACCGCCCTCGAGGAGCACCTCGAGGTGCATGCGCCGGCGGCGCGCCCAGCCCTCGTACATGCGCACGAGCTGTGCCGCGAACGCCTCCGCGCGGTCCGCGTCCCCGTCCGTGAACGGCCGCACGGACAGGAATGCCTCCCACGATTCACCCGCTTCGAGCGCGTCGCGGGCCGCCTCGAGCAGGTAGACCTGCTGCGCGAGCGCGCGCACGATCTCGAGGGGCAGCCGCTCGCGCGCCTGCGGGGCGGTGAGCCGGTCGCAGAGCGAGCGTGCGGTCGCGAGCGCCGCGCGAACGCGATCGTGGTTCTCGACGCGCCCGAGCACCTGGAAACGCCCCGGCGAGCGCCAGAAGCCGTCGGCGCGCATCGTCTCGTAGAGTCGCGCCGCGCGCGACTGCCAGGCCTCGCCTCCGATCACCGCCTCGAGCCCCTCGACGTGCGTGCGCAGCAGCGCCAGCTCGGCGGGCGTGCCGCGCGCATCGAGCGCGACATCGCGCACGTCGAGATCGGCCGGCGCCGGCACCGTCGCCGGCGGGGAGCCCGCGATGGCCTCCTCCTCGTCGGGCGCGTCGGGATCCACGAAGCGCACGCGGATCGCGCCGTCCTCGGCGCGGACGAACAGGAACTGGTCGCCCGCCGGCACCTCGTGCCGCACGATCGTCGTCGCGAGCGGCGCGAGCACGTGCTGCTCGATCGCGCGCCTCAGCGGCCGGGCGCCGAGATCGGGCGTGAAGCCCTTCTCGAGCAGCAGGTCGATCGCCGAGTCGTCCCACTCCACGGCCCAATCGCGGCTGCGCAGGCCGCGGCGCTGGAAGACGTCCGCGAGGTCCTTGCGGACGATGTCGCGCATCGTCGAGCGCGCGAGCGGGCGGAACACGATGATGTGGTCGAGCCGGTTCACGAACTCGCGCCGGAACGTGTTCTCGACCGCGCGCAGCACCGAGCCGGGGGCGTACTCGTTCGAGTCGTTCTGGAAGCCCAGCCGGGCGCCCGCCGGCAGCGTCGCGCCGAGGTTCGAAGTCAGGATCAGGATCGCGTGGCGGAAGTCGGCCGAGTCGCCCCGCCGGTCCGTGAGCCGGCCGTCGTCGAAGACCTGCAGGAAGAGGTCCCACACACGCGGGTGCGCCTTCTCGAACTCGTCGAGCAGCACGACCGAGAACGGCTGCCGGCGGATGCGGTGGACGAGCGCCTGCGCGGAGGCGAACGGGTCGCGATCTCCGAGAATGTTGTCGAGCGACTCGGGCACCATGTACTCGCTCATGTCGAGCCGGATCATCCGGTCGGCGGAGCCGAAGAGGAACTCGGCGAGCGTGCGCGCGATCTCGGTCTTGCCGGTGCCGGTGGGGCCGACGAACAGGAACACGCCGAGCGGCCGACGCGGGTCGGTGACGCCGGCCTTGATCATCGCGATGCGCTCGACGAGCCGGTCCACGGCCTCGGGCTGGCCCATGACGCGCTTCTCGAAGTGGGCGCGCAGCCCGTCGAGCGCGAGCTGCCGGCGGTCGTCGAGCAGGGTCAGCGGAAGACCGGTGAGTGCGCCCAGCGTCTCGTAGATGTCGTCGATGCCGAAGGTCTCGACCCGGGGCCGGCCCGGCTCGCGCAGCCGCTCCGAGGTCAGGCGCAGCAGCTTGAGCAGCGAGCCCGGCGGCGCGAGATCGGAGAGGTACTGGCGGGCCAGCTGCGCGGCCTCGCGCCGCGTCGCCGCGTCGCACGAGGGGTGGCCGCGACGCGCGGCGGCCTCGCACCAGGTTGCAGCCATCTCCAGCGTGCTCTGGTCGTCGAGCGGTTCGACACGGAGGATCGAGACCGCGGTCCGCACGCGCGGCGCGCGCAGCAGGAGGCGCTCGAGCGGCTGCGGGCGCGTCTCGCCGAGCACGTGCACGGACCCGCGCTCGAGCGAGGGCAGCAGGAGGTCGAGCACGGACGAAGGATCGGCGATCGTCGCTCCCGCATAGGCCAGCTCGTGGAAGGACGGCACGATCCAGAGCACGTCGCGCCCCGAGAGCGCCTCGAGCAGCGAGCGCATGCGCCCTTCGAGCTGGCCGACGAACGACTGGCCCGCCACGAGGTCGGGGGCCGAGGCCTCGAAGACGACCCAGCCGGCGCGCTGCAGGCGGCGCGCGATCTGCCGGATCAGCGCCGTCTTGCCGGTGCCGCTCTCGCCCGCGAGCAGCACGCACCGCGGCTCGGCGCCGGTCAGGCGCGCCTCGATCTCGCGCAGCGTCGGCTCGTGGCCCTCGTGCGGCGTGGCCTCGGGGTCCTCGCCCTCGTCGGGCAGCGGCTCCCAGACGCGGCCGATGCCGCGCAGCGTCTCGACCGGCACGCGACGGCGCTGCGCCGAGCGGACCTCCTCGACCATCGGGGGAGGCAGCGAGGCGGCCAGGCGTTCGACCGCCGCTTCGACGAACGCGCGCTGCGGCGGCGGCAGAGGATCGAGCCGGTCGCCGAAGAGTGCTTCCGCCTCGACCTTGAGGCGTTCCTGCGCGAACTGGCCGAGCGCCGGAAGCATGGCCTCGAGCAGGTCCTCGGAGGGCGGTGCGAGCGCGAGCAGGGCGCGCGCGAGCACCGGCTTCTCGCCGGCGCGCGCCGCGAGCAGCTCGAGCGCCCGCTGGCGGGTCCAGGGCCAGCCGCCCGACTGCAGCCGGAGGAGCGCGTCGAGCGACTTGTCGAGGTTGTCGAGCCGCCCGGCCGCCTCGGCCGCCATGAGCGCGACGATGGGGCCGAGCCCGAAGCCGAAGTTCTCGATCGGCGCGCCCTGTTCGACCGCCTCGATGACGAGCCGGACGCCCGTTTCGAAGTCCGGCTCCTCCCACACCGGGTGGGGGGACTGGGCGTTTTCGTATACGGATCTCAGGCGCCGGGCCAGCTCGGAGAGCGACGGCCGGCGCAGCCCGAGCGCGAGGAGCGCGCGATGCATCAGGGAGGGCGGCGGCACGGCCGGCAGGTTAGCGCAACCCGCTCCCGGTCCCGAATTCCCGCCCTCCGGAGGGGGCCCGGCCCGTCATGCCGGGCCCCCGCCGCGACACGTTGCCGGAAACCCCCCGCGGTGCTAGTTCTCCCGCCGCCATCCGTGCCGCCGTCGCCGTTCCCCATCCCTTCCGAGAGGCGACCGAATGATCTCGCTGTTCCCCCGTGAGGAGGACTTCTTCCTCCTCTTCCGCCGGCAGGCCGCGCTGGTGCGCGAGGGCTGCGACGAGCTCCACGAGATGATGGAGAAGTTCGACCGGCTCGAGGAGCGCGCGAAGACGCTCAAGGAGATCGAACATCGCGCGGATCTCGTCACGCACGAGCTCTTCGAGCGGCTCAACCGCACCTTCATCACCCCGCTCGAGCGCGAGGACATCCACGACCTCGCGAGCGGGCTCGACGACGTCGTGGACGCCGCGGAGGCGATCGGCAGCCGGGTGCTGCTGTTCGGCATCGACCGGCCGCGGCCCGAGGCGGTGCGGATGACGTCCATCCTCGTGGCGAGTGCCCGCCAGATCGAGCAGGCCGTGGACAGCCTGAAGGACATGAAGCACCTGATCGCGTTCACGATCGAGATCAACCGGCTCGAAAACGAGGCCGACGGCATCTCGCGCCAGGTCGTGGCGGACCTGTTCTCCGGCCGGCACGACATCCTGGACGTGCTGAGGTGGAAGGAGATCTACGGCCGGCTCGAGAACGCCACGGACAAGTGCGAGGACGTGGCCAACACCATCGAGTCGATCGTCATCAAGAGCCGGTGAGCTCGATGGACCTGCCCTTCCCGCCGCAGATCCTCGTGATCATCGCGATCGCGCTGGCGTTCGACTTCAGCAACGGCTTCCACGACGCGGCCAACTCGATCGCCACGGTGGTCAGCACGCGCGTGCTCTCGCCCCGCCAGGCCGTCGTCTGGGCCGCGTTCTTCAACTTCATCGCGTTCGCGGTCTTCGGCGTGCCCGTGGCGAGGACGATCGCGAAAGGCACGGTGGACCCCTCGGTCGTGACCCCGACCATCGTGCTCGCGGCGCTCGCCGGGGCGCTCCTCTGGAACATCCTCACCTGGTGGCTCGGGCTGCCGACGTCCTCGTCCCACGCGCTGATGGGCGGCTTCGTCGGGGCCGCGATGGCCGCCGACGGGCCCGGCGTGATCGTCGCCTCCGGCGTCACGAAGACCGTGGCCTTCATCGTCGTTTCGCCCGTCCTCGGGCTGATCCTCGGCTTCCTGTTCATGCTGGCGACCGTGTGGATCTTCCGACGATGGACGCCGCGAGGGGTGGACACGCTGTTCCGACGATTGCAGCTCTTGTCGGCGGCCGCGTTCAGCCTCGGCCACGGGTCGAACGACGCCCAGAAGACCGCCGGGATCATCACCGCGCTGCTCTACTCGATCGGGCACCTGAAAGGGGATTTCCACGTCCCGTTCTGGGTGATTCTCTGCAGCTACGGGGCCATCGGCTTCGGCACGCTGTCCGGCGGCTGGCGCATCGTGAGGACCATGGGCATGAACATCACGAAGCTGCAGCCCGTCGGGGGTTTCTGCGCCGAGACGGCCGGCGCGTGCGCGCTGTTCAGCGCCAGCGCGCTCGGCATCCCGGTCTCGACGACGCACACGATCACGGGCGCCATCGTGGGCTCGGGCGTGAGCGCGACCCAGCGGCTCTCCGCCGTCCGCTGGGGCGTCGCCGGCCGGATCGTGTGGGCGTGGGTGCTCACGATGCCCGCGGCGGGAATCGTGGCCGCGCTGTGCTGGTGGGCGGCCCGCGCCGCGGGGCTGGACTGACGGGAAGCCGGTGCCCGCGCGGCGGGCGCCGTGTCCGCCCCGCGCCCTCGCGCGCGGCTCGGCCGCGATGCTACCTTTCGCGCCTCTCACCCGTTCCTCTTCCCGGAGCCCCGCCATGCCTTCCGTCGTGACCGCCGATTCGCTCGCCGAGCTGCTCGCCGCCCTCGTGGACATCCCGAGCGTCACCGGGAACGAGGCCGAGATCGCCGCCTTCGTCGAGGAGCGCCTCGGGGCCGTCCGCGGCGGGGAGACGACGCGCTCCGGCAACGGCGTGATCTGGCGGGGCCCGCGTCGCGGCCGACCGCTCGTCGCGCTCGTGGGTCACCTCGACACGGTGCCGCCGCAGGGCAACGCGAAGTCGCGCCGGGACGGGGACGATCTCTACGGCGTCGGGACGACCGACATGAAGGCCGGCGACGCGGTGATGCTCGCGCTCGCCGAGTCGCTCGACCTCGCGTCGCTGCGCTTCGATCTCGCCTGCGTGTTCTACGACGCCGAGGAGGGGCCGGCGGTGAACAACGGCCTCGGGCGCATCCTGCCCGAGAACCCGTGGCTCCAGGAGGCCGCCGTGGCCGTCGTCATGGAACCCACCGACCTCAACGTCGAGATGGGCTGCAACGGCATCCTGAACGTCGAAGTTCGGGTCCCCGGCGAGGCCGCGCACGCCGCGCGCCCGTGGATGGGGCGCAACGCGGTCGGCGAGGGCGCGGCGTGGCTCGCGGAGATCACGCGCTGGCCGGTCACGCCCCGCGCGATCCAGGGCCTCGAATACCGCGAGACGCTGCAGGTCACCACGCTCCACGCCGGGCGCGCGAAGAACGTGATCCCCGACGAGATGGTCGTGAACCTCAACCACCGCTTCACGCCCGACACCACGGTCGAGCAGGCGATCGCGAACGTTCGCGCGAAGGTGCCGGAGGGCTTCGGCTTCGAGGTCGTGGACCGTGCCGCGCCCGGCCTCGTCGCGCTCGACCAGCCGGTCGTCGCCGAGTTCGTGCGCCGCTCGGGCGCGAAGGTCGCCGGCAAGCAGGGCTGGACCGACGTCGCGCGCTTCACGAGCGCCGGCATTCCGGCCTTCAACTACGGACCCGGGCTGGCCGAGCTCTGCCACCGGGCCGACGAGCACTGTCCCGTCGGGAACCTGGGCGTCGTCTACGAGACGCTCGCCCGGTTCCTGTCCACGGAGGAGTAGATGGGCACCGCGTCCGCGAAGAGCCCGGCGGCTTCCGCCGCCGCGCCGCTCCACCCGCTGCTCACCGGGACCGGCGAGTACCCGTTCGTGAAGCTCGAGCGCCGCCGCCGCGAGCTGCAGCCCGCCGGCCTGGCGACGATCAACTTCGGCATGGGCGACCCGCGCGAGGAGACCCCCGAGTTCATCCGCGCGACGATGCTGAAGCGCGTGCCGGTCGTCTCGAGCTACCCGGCGACGACCGGCAAGGCGGAGCTGCGCGCCGCGTGCGCGGCCTGGCTGAAGCGCCGCCACGGCGTGACCGCCGATCCGGAGATCCACGTCCTGCCGGCGAACGGCCTGAAGGAGGCCGTCTTCAACATGGCCTTCGCGGTCGTGGACCCGACGGGCCCGAAGAAGACCGTCGTCATTCCGACGCCCGCCTATCCCGTGTACGAGGGCGGCGCGCGTTTCGCGGGCGCCGAGCCCCACTTCGCGCCGCTGCGGAGCGAGGACGGATGGAAGTTCCGCCCCGAGCGGGTGCCCGACGAGGTCTGGGCGCGCACGGCGCTGCTGTGGCTCAACTCGCCCCACAACCCGACCGGCTCGGTGCTGACCCCCGAAGAGGGCGCCGCGATCGTGGCGCTGGCCCGCCGCCACGGCTTCTGGGTCGTGAGCGACGAGGCCTACGGCGACCTGTGGTTCGAGGGCGGCCCGCCGCCGACGCTCCTCGCGCACGGGCTCGAGAACGTAATCGCGATGTACACGCTGTCGAAGCGCAGCGCGATGACGGGCTACCGCAGCGGCTTCCTCGCCGGCGACGCGAGGCTGATGGACGCGCTGCGGCGCTTCCGCCCGAGCGTCGGCGCGGCGACTCCCGACTTCATCCAGGACGCCGCGATCGCCGCGTGGGACGACGACGCCCACACCGGCGAGCTGCGCGCGCGGTACGCCGCCAAGCGCTCGCTGTTCCTGGCCGAGTTCGCGAAGCGCGGCTGGAAGACCGAGGCGAGCGAGGCCACGTTCTACCTCTGGATGAAGGCGCCCGGCGGGAACGACGAGGGGTTCTGCGAGTCGTTGCTGCGGCTCGGCATCGTCGTGACGCCCGGCTCGTACCTGGGCCCCGGGGGCGAGGGCTTCGTGCGCTGGGCGCTCGTGCCCACGCTCGCGCAGTGCCGCGAGGCGATCGCGCGGATGGAGGCCCTGAGGTGAGCGCGGCCCCGACCGCCGCGACCTCGGCCGCCGCGGCGGCGGAGTACCCGCTCGCGCGCTGGGAGGAGACGGTCGCGCGCGGCTGGGCGGGCGATCTGCCGCTCGAGGACGCGGCGCTTCGCGGCGCCGTCGAGGGCACGCTGGCCGCGCTCGACGCCGGCCACGTGCGCGTGGCCTCGCCGCCGGCGAACGCGGGCGGGGAGTGGACGACGCACGCCTGGGTGAAGGAGGCGATCCTCCTCTACTTCCGCATGCGCGTCTCGGCCCCGATGCGCGCCGGGGATCTCGAGTTCTTCGACAAGCTGCCGCTCAAGCGGAACCTCGAGTCCACGGGCGTTCGCGTGGTGCCGCCGGGCGTGGCGCGCTACGGCAGCTTCCTCGAGAAGGGCGTCATCCTGATGCCCGGCTACGTGAACGTCGGCGCGCGCGTGGGCGAGGGCACGATGGTGGACACCTGGGCCACCGTGGGCTCGTGCGCTCAGGTCGGCGCCCGCGTCCACCTCTCGGGCGGGGTCGGACTCGGGGGCGTGCTCGAGCCGCCGCAGGCCGCGCCCGTGATCGTCGAGGACGACGCGTTCGTCGGCTCGCGCTCGATCGTCGTCGAGGGCGTGCGCTTGCGCGCCGGCGCCGTGCTCGGCGCCGGCGTCGTCCTGACCGCCTCGACGCCGATCGTGGACGCGCGCGGCAGCAAGCCCATCGAGCTCCGCGGCGAGGTGCCCGAGCGCGCCGTCGTGATCCCCGGCTTCCGCTCGAAGAAGCTCCCGGCCGGCGAGTTCGGCACCCCGTGCGCGCTCATCATCGGCACGCGCAGCGAGAGCACCGACCGCAAGACCAGCCTGAACGACGCCCTGCGCGAGTTCGGCATCGCGGGGTAGCCACGGAGCCCTCGACCTCGTACGCCCGCATCTACGCCGTCGTCCGGCGCATCCCGCGCGGCA
Organism: uncultured bacterium; assembly: GCA_964589945.1. Lineage (GTDB taxonomy): Bacteria > Eisenbacteria > RBG-16-71-46 > RBG-16-71-46 > RBG-16-71-46 > CAIXRL01. Next base: position 465 of record CAZPVG010000060.1, on the reverse strand, counting down.
AGGTGGCGACCTACGGACAGGTGGCGGACCTCGCGGGCATGCACGGCGCAGCGCGGCTCGTGGGCTACGCGCTGCACGCCTCGAAGGAGCACCACGCGCTGCCGTGGCACCGCGTGCTCGCCGCCGGCGGGCGCATCACGCTCGGCAAGCTCGACGGCAGCGCGGCGACGACCCAGCGGATCCGGCTCGAGCACGAGGGCGTGAAGTTCACGGGCCGCGGCACGGTGGACATGGCCGCGCACCAGTGGAGGCCGGGCCGGCCGCGGGCGACCGGCGGGCGCCCGGGCCGCCGCACCCGAGCGCGCTGAGCGCTCCCGCGCGCGCCGCCGAAGGACTTTGACTGTGCGGCGCAGATTGTGGGTGGCGGTGAGCGCGGCACCCCCTGCGGGGCGCCGTGCCGCTTCTACGCGGCGCGCTTGAGCCGGTGCCGTGCGGGGCTGGCGATCCCCGGCGTGTCCTCGAGCC
>CAZPVG010000059.1:0-27306 GCA_964589945.1 uncultured bacterium | reverse complement strand
GCCCGAGCACGTGCGTGTCGCCGATGCCGGGCGCCCCCGGCGAGGGCACGTCGGCGGCGTAGTCGCGAAAATCCGGCATCCGCAGGTCGCGCAGCAGCTTGCCGCCGTTGGCGCGGGGATTTGCGCCCATGCGTCGTTCGCCCTTGGGCGCGAGCTCGGCCAGCTCCGCTTTCAGCCGGCCCTGCTCGTCGAAGAGCTCCTCCGGCCGATAGCTCCGCAGCCAGTCGTCCAGCAGCTTGAGGTGCTCGGGATGGGTGGTCGGGTGGAGCGGCACCTGGTGCGCGCGGAAGGTGCCTTCGACCTGCAGGCCGTCGACCACCTTCGGCCCGGTCCAGCCCTTGGGTGAGTTGAGGACGATCATCGGCCAGCGCGGGCGCGCGAGGTTGCCCGAGCTGCGATTGGCGCGGGCGTCCCGTTGGATTTCTTTGATGCGCTCCACGGCGGCGTCGAGCGTCGCGGCCATGGCCTCGTGCATCAATCTGGGCTCGTGGCCCTCGACGAAGTAGGGCGTCCAGCCGTAGCCGCGGAGCAACTGTTCCAATTCCTCGCGGGTGATGCGGGCGAGGACGGTCGGGTTGGAGATCTTGTAGCCGTTGAGATGCAGGATCGGCAGCACCGCGCCGTCGGTGGCCGGATCGAGGAACTTGTTCGAGTGCCATGCGGTGGCCAGCGGGCCCGTCTCCGCCTCGCCGTCGCCGACGACGCAGGCGGCGATCAGATCGGGATTGTCGAACACGGCCCCGAACGAATGGCTGAGCGAGTAGCCCAGCTCGCCGCCCTCGTGGATCGAGCCCGGGCACTCCGGGGAGGCGTGGCTGGGGATGCCACCGGGGAACGAGAACTGCAGGAAGAGCTTCTGCAGCCCAGCTTCGTCCTGACTGATGTCCGGATAGATCTCGCTGTAGGTGCCCTCGAGGTACGTGTTGCCCACGACAGCGGGGCCACCGTGGCCGGGGCCCGAAACGTAGATCATGTCGAGGCCGTACTTCTTGATCACACGGTTCAGGTGCGCGTAGACGAAGTTCTGCCCGGGCGTCGTGCCCCAGTGCCCGAGCAGCATGTGCTTCACGTCCGTCATCGCCAGTGGCCGCCGAAGCAGCGGATTGTCGCAGAGGTAGATCTGGCCGACCGAAAGGTAGTTGGCGGCACGCCAGTACGCGTCCAACAAGCGGAGCGCATCCGGAGCAAGGGGGCTCGTGCTCATGGCCTGGCTCCCGTGTGAAGTGCGGCATGGAGAACTTGTGCGACGGATCTCGCGATCATGTGTTCCTCGTCCGTGTGGATGACCCGGACCGCAACGCGGCCCGCGTCCGGTGAAATCCTCGGCCCGTTCGACGCGTTGTGCGCCTTGTCGAGGGCAACACCTAGAAAGCCGAGCCCATCGCAGATTCGCTCCCGGACGAGAGGCGCGTTCTCTCCGATGCCCCCGGCGAAAACGAGCGTGTCCAGCCCGCCGAGGACGGCGGCGAAGGATCCGATGCACCTCTTCACCTGGTAGCAGAACAGCGCCACCGCCTCGGCCGCCCGCACGTCGATGGCCTCCCGCGCGAGCAGGTCCTGCATGTCGCCACTGATCTCCGATACGCCGAGCATCCCGGATTCATGGTTGACCATGCGGTAGAACATCTCGGCCGTCATGTGCTCCGTGCGCGCCAGGTACGGCGCCACGCCGGGATCCAGGTCACCCGAACGGGTGCTCATCACGAGTCCAGAGGTCGGCGTGAAGCCCATGCTCGTGTCGATGCTCCGCCCGTCCCTCACGGCGGCCAGGCTCGCGCCGTTGCCGAGGTGCGCGAGGATCACGCGGCCGCCTGTTGCCGCCGGATCCCCCACGCGCGCGAGTTCCTCCATGAGGAAGGCGTAGGAGAGGCCGTGGAAGCCATAGCGCCGGAGCCCCTGCGCTTCGTACCTCCGCGGAATGGGAAGCAGGGTGGCCACACGGGGCATGTGCTGGTGGAACGCCGTGTCGAAGCAGGCCAGTTGCGGTAGTTGCGGATGGCGCTGGCGGACGGCCTCGATCAGTTCGATCTCGCGCGGCAGATGATCCGGGTCGTACGGGATGATGTGGCGCAGTTCATCCAGCAAGTCCGGCGTGACGAGTTCCGGCGCCGTGTGCGTCATGCCGTGGACGACACGGTGTCCGACGGCCCGGATCGACGCGAAGCCCTCCTGCCCTTCGAGCCAGTCCATCAGCAGTCGCGCGGCCGACTCATGATCGCTGGCGGTAAGAGCGCGGCTGTCGTGCACCTCCCCCGCAGGGCCACGAGCGGTCAGCGTCGTTCCGTCCAAGCCGATGCGGTCGATCATTCCGTGAAGACCGCGCTCCAGCGCGGTGCCGACCCGGTACAGCGCAAAACGGATGCTGGAAGAGCCGCCATTGATGATCAGGACGTGCGTGTCAGGGGGTTTCATGGCCTTAACCCTCGTCATCCCGCAGTCCGAACGCGGCCAGCCTTGCACGCGTCGACCGGGAGACCGTGTGCAGGAGGCTGCGAATCCCGACGCCTTTCCCCCACCCGCACGAACATTGGAGTGTTCTCGATGCAGACGACCCGCGCGGCATCGACCTGCGAGACGTCCAGGGCGAGCCGGAAGATGCCCGGGGCGGGTTTGCGTACATGCACGAAGCAGGAGGAGATGAACGCGTCCAGGAATCCGGCCAACTTGAAGTTCCGGATCCGGTAGGCGTTCAGCCCGCGCCCTTCGTCGCAGACGACGACTACCTTCAGGCCGTAGCGCGCCTTGAGCCGGCGGACCAGCGCGAGCATCTCGGGAATGGCCCGGGACTGCGCGAACATGAATCGGCGATAGTCCGCGCGGGAGAATGGACGCCTGTCATGGAAGACCACCAGCGTGAGGTACTGCTCCAGGCTGAGCCGCCGCTCCTCGTGCGCCTCAAAGGCCATGTGATGCCGGCGCTCGACGTCGTCCCACTTGAGGCCGAAGTGCTTCGCCGCACGCCTGCGCGCGAGGTGGTCCCACCCGTTGGTGAGCAGGACCCCGCCGATATCCACGAACAGGCAGGTCGTCGAAGTGGCGGGCTTCATCGGGCGGGCTCCCCGTCGAGCGAGGGGTTGTGCCAGCCGCCATCCATCGCGGTCAGGGCATCCGCCTGCCTGGGCCCCCAACTGCCCGGCTTGTAGCGCACGACAGGGTGGCGCGTCTTCAAGACGCGATCGACCACCGACCACGCGGCCTCGACCGCGTCCTCCCGCGTAAACAGCGCTCCATCGCCCGCCATGGCGTCGGTCAGAAGCCGCTCGTAGGGCGACTCTCGCCCGAGCTGATGGTCGAGGAGCGAGAGCTCGCGCGGGTCCCCGACGAACTCGTGGCGGGCGCGATGCCTGCGGAGAGACCTGCAAGCGCAGAGGCAACTCCTTCAAGCCGGAACTCCGGACGCCGGGCTCCGGGCCTGCTTCCAGCGGGGGCGAGCCGGCGCGCGGGCGGACGAATGGTGACCCGTTGCACGACGACCGGGAACGCCACCACAACGCAGGTCACGTTGCCACCCGTCGCGACTCAAACGTCGAGCGCCTTGGAGACCTGCTCGAAGTGGTGCCCGTAGATCGCGAAGGTCACCGCCGCGGCAATGAGTCGCGGGCGGCGAAACAGCGTCCACCCGAGCAGCCCCCAGTAATGCAGACGCTCGCGTCCGAGGAGGCCCAGTCGCACGCTCGAGTAGAACAGCGCCAGGAAGTGGCGCCACTCCACCACGACGCCACACCGACTGGCCGGCCGGAACTCGCGCAGGAAGGTGCGGACGCGCGCGTAGTAGGGGCCGGGCGAGTAGATGCTCCTCAGGACGCTGCGATGGCCCTCGCGCAGCACCTCGAGTCCCATGCGCGGCTGGATGTTGGTGGTGCCGTCCGTGTTGTCACCGGTCATCTCTCCGAGCAGCCGCCCCTCGCGCTTCATGCGCTCGTAGAGCCGGGTGGAGCTGGGCGCATTGAGCATGCCGACCATGGCGGTGATGATTCCGCTTCTCTGGATGAACTCGACCATCCGCCGGAACACCATGGGCGAGTCGTTGTCGAACCCGACGATGAAGCCGCCCATCACCTGCAGGCCCGCGCGCTGGATCGTGCGCACGTCGGCGACCAGGTCGCGGCCGCGGTTCTGGCGCTTGTTGCACTCGGCCAGGCTGGCGTCCTCCGGCGTCTCGATGCCGATGAACACCGTGCCGAAGCCCGCCTCGACCATCGAGGCCATGAGCGCCGGGTCTCGCGCGAGGTTGATCGAGGCCTCAGTGTAGAACGGCATGCCGCGCTTGCCCTCGCGCCAGCGGATGAGTGCGGGCAGCAAACCGGTCTTGAGGTCGCGCATGTTGCCGATCAGGTTGTCGTCCACGAAGAACACCGAGCCGCGCCACCCGAGCCCGTAGAGCAGGTCCAGTTCGGCCACGATCTGCTCCGGCGGCTTGGTGCGCGGTCGGTGGCCGAACCGCGAGGTGATGTCGCAGAACTCGCAATCGAACGGGCAGCCTCGGGAGAACTGCACGTTTAGCGAGTGATAGTCCGCGAGGTTCAGCAGGTCCCACCGTGGGATCGGCGTCTGGTGCAGATCGGGCAGCTCCGTCGGGCGATAGACTCGATTCGCGTTGCCGTTCTCGAAGTCCTTCAGGAACGGGGCGAGCGCGGCCTCGGCCTCGCCGAGCACGAAGTGGTCGACCTCCGGGAACACCTCCGGGCCTGCGTCGAAGAGCGGGCCGCCGGCGACGATGGTCTTGCCGGCTGCCCGGCAGCGCGCGAGCAGTTCGCGCGTGGAGCGCAGTTGCGCGTTCATGGCGCTCACCATCACCACGTCGGCCCACGCGAGGTCGGCCGCGGAGAGTGGCCGCACGTTGGTATCGGCGACACGCAGGGCCCACGCGCGCGGCAACAGGGCCGCAATGGTGACGAGGCCGAGCGGCGGCAGTGCCGCCCGCCGACCGACGAACTTGAGCGCGTGTCGAAAGCCCCAGAACGTGTCCGGGAAGGCGGGGTAGACAAGCAGGGCGTGCACCTGCGATGCGCTCGAGGTTCCGTTTCCGGAAAGCCCCTCTTCCGGCGCGTCGCTTCCCACCCGGCTGCGGTCCACGCGATTCGGGCTGCCCGCGCGAGGCTCGGGTGGCGGCGCTGCCGCGCGCCGTCTCACACCGGCGATGAGCCAGGCCAGCGCGATCGTGAGGGCCGATCCGGCAATCCACCACGCAGCCGACCAGCTGCCGTATCCATCGAGACCCATGTCGTGCACGGCTCGTCCTCCCTCTGGCTCACGAGGCGAACGTGAATCCGCCGGTCATGCTTCGGCCCGGGGAAGTACGGGCCGACCTCGGAAGGCGGATTTCGAACTGCGCATAGAGCCAGTTCTGTGCCACCGGGGCGGCGTCCTGAACGCGTCCGCCCAACGTCCAGCGAGCCAACGCGATGCGGGCTTGGACCGGCTGGCTCGGCACACCAGTGGAGTCCCACGCGGGAGCCATCGTAGTAGGATCGCGCACCCGCCGAGGAGGGATCTTCAAATCCGCGGCTCCCGGCCGCGACGTGACGCGCCCGGGTTCCGGTGCGGCAGTCGCGGCGGCGATCGCCCGATCCGCTGCCCGGCGGAATCACGCAATGGCCGTGTGTGCGACCGCGACGACGCTGGATTCCCTGGTCCCCACCTCGATCTCGAACAGGTGCTCGAGGCGGCAGCGGTGACACCGCGCCGTCAGGTGGAGAATGCCCCGCCACGGCACCGGGCGGTCGTAGTCGGCGAACTCGCGGCCACAGCGGGGGCACTCGATGCTCGTGATCCCCTCGATTCGCAGCTTCCCCATCACACACCTCCCGCGCCCGGCCGATCGCGTGCGCCAGGGCGCCTCGTGGTTCTCTCCAGCCGTCGGCCGTGCGCGGCGCGGGAGACTCCGCGCCGCCGGCCGGCGCCTGCGCCTCAGCTACCGCGCCTTGCCCGGCAGCACGCCCCGCCCCACGAGCTCCGGCATGATCGCCTCGTCCACGGTCCGCTTCACGGTGTGACCGGCCACGGACTCGAGCGTGCTCAGCGGTCCCGACCAGACGAGGTGCCCGCGGCGAGGCGAGCCCGCCCACACGTCGTTGGCGGGCGCGCCTCAGGCCTGGTGCGCGAGCTCATGGTGATCCAGGGCATCCGACGCGGTGTGGGTGAGGATCTCGCGGGCGTGCGCCGTCTCGTCGGCGCCGCCGTGGGCCACCAGCACGTAGCTGCCGGTCTTGAGCGCCGTCTCGTACTTCAGGACGCTGTTCTTCGGGATGCCGGCGCTGTACAGCGCGGCGCCGATCGCGCTCACGCCACCCACGACCGCCGCGCCCTCGAGCGCGGTGACGATCCAGCCGACCAGCGGGCCCGCCACCAGCAGCGGTCCCACCGTCGGGATCCAGAAGAACGCGGAGCCGAACAGCATGCCCCACAGCCCGCCCCAGAACGCCCCCGACCGGCCCCACACCTTCATGCGATCGCCGGTGTTGTAGTAGCCGACGATGTGTTCGTCGGTGTGGTGGTCTCGCCCCACGATCGAGAGCTTCTTCATGTCGAAGCCCGCGAGCTGGAGCGCCTTGACGGCCGTTTCCGCGGCCATGTGCGACGGGTAGACCGCGACGACCGAGCTGGAGGACATGTGGTTCCCTTCGGTGCTGCATCGTGAACTTCGGGTCCGGGCGTTCGACGTTGCGCAGGGCGTCGGAGAACGCGCCGAGTGGGTCTTCAGGCAATTCGCCGCTCGCGCATCTCGGCGCGCAGGCGTTCCAGCTCCTCGAGCACCTCGCACATGGCGGCCACCCATGCCCGTTCGAGGCCTCTCGCAATCCGCACGCGCTCGATGCCGCGCACGGAAAGAATCGCTTCCGGACCGAACACCATGGCGCCGTAGGGAACCTCGAAGGACGGGCTCAGCAACCCGCAGCGGCAGTACAGCAGCATGGTGCGCCGCGTGACGCCCGCGAGCATCGCGGCCTGGTCGAGGTCGTAGAGCACTCCGGCGCGCGGCAGGTAGGCGACCAGCGCCCGGACCGCAGCGTCTTGCGTCTGGATGGTGGGAGTCATGCCGTTGGCCTTGGTTCTGGAGCGACGAAGGAGCCCGCGGTTCGCGGGCCGGGATGAGGTCGGTCGTGGCGCGGCCCGTCGCCGGGGCAACTCGGCCAACCGGAACCGGCGATCCGCCCGCGGGCATGAAGGGCAGGAATGGTGCCAACCCGGACCGAGGCCTCGCATGTTCCGGATACGCGAAACGACGCGCCCGCAGTCTTCCACGCGCTCGATCCGTGTTCCCGCGCCACGGCTGGGCGGGGCAGGAATTTCAAACCTTCCCCGAATCTTCAACGCGCGCGCCGAGGCCGGGCGCGGCGACGGAGCCCTCCAGCACCGCGGAAACCGGCAGCGGCTTGCCGACGTGGTAGCCCTGCGCGAAGTCGACTCCAAGTCCGCGAAGCAGCTGGGCAACCTCCTCCGTGCCGACGAACTCGGCGACGGTCTGCTTGCCCATGCCGCGCGCGATGCCGACGATCGCGGAGACGAGGAGCTGGTTCATGGGGCTCGTGGTGATGTCGCGGATGAAGTCGCCGTCGATCTTGAGGAAGTCGAACGGGAAGTTCTTGAGGTAGTAGAACGAACCGAAGCCGGCGCCGAAGTCGTCGAGGGCGAAGCGGCAGCCGCGGGCGTGCAGGCGCGTGGCGAAAGCCTTCGCGTCCTCGAAGTTGGAGATCGCGGCCGTCTCGGTCAGTTCGAAGATCAGCTGTGACGGATCGATCTCGGACTCCGTGAGCGCCCCCTCGATCAGCGCCGCGAGCCGGCGATCGCCGATCGACTTGCCCGACAGGTTGACGTTGAGCACGAGCCTGTGCCCGGCGCGCTCGTGCGCGGCGATCAGGGCAATCGCGCGCCGCGCCACCCAGCCGTCGATGGACTGGATGAGGCCCGAGCGCTCGGCGCGGTAGAGGAAGGCACCGGGCAGCAGCAGTTCGCCGCGCTCGACGTCCGGGAGCCGCAGCAGCAGCTCGTACTGACAGGTCTCGTCGGCCGCGAGGTCGAGGATCGGCTGGCAGTAGAGCACCATGCGATCGTCCTCCAGCGCGTGACGGATGTGCTCCGCCTCGGCCAGCCGCTCGGACACGCGCTCCCGCCCACCCTTGAGCGGCCGGTACATTTCGAACCGGTTGCGCCCCGTCTCCTTGGCCTCGTACATGGCGAGGTCCGCGTAGGCGAGCACCTCGACGTCCGTCAACCCTTCGAACATCGCGGCGCCGACGCTGGCCGTGATGCGAATGGTCTGGTCGGCGAGCACCGCGGTCTGTTGCCCGAGCGCCTTGACCACCTCGTCGGCCACGAGCCGGACCTCGTCCGCGTTCGTCTGCGTCAGCAGCACGGCGAACTCGTCCCCGCCCACACGTGCGACCACGTCGGTGTGACGCAGGCGCTCGCGCAGGAGCCCGGCCACTCCCTTGAGCACGTCGTCGCCCGCCCGGTGCCCGAACGTGTCGTTGACGTCCTTGAAGTTGTCGATGTCGATCAGCAGGACGGCGCCCGGCACGTCGTAACGTGACGCGCGCGCGGTCTCGCGGGCGAGTTCCTGCTCGAAGTGGCGCCGGTTGAGCAGCCCGGTCAGGAAGTCGTGGTCCACGACGTACTCGAGACGCTGCGCCATCTCCTTGCGCTCGGAGATGTCCTGCACCTGCGTGACGATGTGGAGTGGACGTCGATCCCCGTCACGGACGATCGAAACGGTGACCAGCACCCAGACGTGGTGGCCCCAGGCGTGGCGGTAGCGCTTTTCGATCTGGAAGTTGGCGATCTCTCCGAGCCGGAGCTGCTCGAGCAGCTCCGCGTCGAGGTCGAGGTCGTCCGGATGTGTGATGGCCCCCAGCGTCGTGGCCGTCAGCTCGGCAGCCGTGTACCCGATGAGGCGGCACAGCGCGTCGTTGACCTGCAGCCAGCGGCCGTCCATGTCGAGCAGCGCCATGCCGATCGGTGCGTTGTTGAACGCGCTCTCGAAGCGCCCCTGCACCTCGCGCAAGCCGCGCTCCACCCCCACCGCCTCCCGCTCGAGTCGCTCGCGCTCGGTGACGTTGCGGCGCAGCTCCCTGTTGATGTCGGTGAGGCTTCGCTGCGCTTCCACGTGTTCATCCGGCGAGCGCAACCTGCTGGCGCAGGCCGCCGCGACTCCGTTCGGCGGCGCGAGGGTGCCGTTGTCGCGGCTACGGCCGGGTCGCTTCGGCCTGCCGAACGAGGTCATCCTCGCCCTCCATAGGTCGGTGGGAGACTACGGTCACGACGACGCCGGGAGCCCGGCCCGGCCCTCGGCCCCGCGCTTCGAGGCGAGTCGCGGTATCCACCCACCGCTGTAAACGCGAGTTCTGTGCCGCGCCGCTCGAATCGGCCCGGGGAAGCTCAACTCCGTAGGGGCGCGACGACTCCGACCCGGCGGGCGTCGCCTCGCGGACAGGCGCGCGGGGCTGGCGATGGAAGAACGTGCGCGCCCGATGGAAGAAGTTTCAAGGTATGGTCGTCGGCCTGGTGCCGCACGCGCTCGCAAGGAGGCCACTTGAGGAAGCCCGACCCGAACACCCCCGCCCACAGCGGCCCGCCGCTCGCCTATCAGAATGACGAGTTCCTCGAGAGCAACGAAGGCCGGCCGCTGCGCATCCTCTCCGAGTACCTCCAGCCCCTGCACGTCTTCCGCCGCCGGAGCGTGCACGACACGGTCGTGTTCTTCGGCTCCGCGCGGCTCAAGGAGGACGGGCCGCTCGGCGCCTACTACGCCGCGGCGCGCGAACTCGCCCGTCTCGTGACCACGTGGTCGCTCGGGCTGGAGTCGCCGACCCACCGCTTCGTCGTCTGCACCGGCGGCGGCGGCGGGATCATGGAGGCGGCCAACCGCGGAGCCGCCGACGCGGGCGGGCGCACGATGGGGCTCAACATCGGGCTGCCGCACGAGCAGCATCCGAACCCGTACATCACGCCGGAGCTGAGCTTTCAGTTCCACTATTTCTTCATGCGCAAGTTGTGGTTCGCTCACCTCGCGCGGGCCATCGTGGCGTTCCCGGGCGGCTTCGGCACGCTGGACGAGCTCTTCGAGATCCTGACGCTGCGGCAGACCGGCAAGCTGGACCGACGCATGCTCGTGCTGCTCTACGGCTCGCATTACTGGAGCGAGATCGTGAACTTCCCGGCGCTGGTGCGACACGGGATGATCGCGCCGGGTGACCGGTCGCTGTTCCATGTCGTGGACACTCCGGCCGAAGCGCTCGCCATGCTGCAGCGCGAGCTTGGTGACGGCACGGAGGACACGACGCCCGCCATCGCGAAGTCCGTCACGCCCGGCCGGCAGGCCACGGCCGCGCGTCCGGGCGAATCGCCCGGGCCTGCCGACGGAGGCACGCTGTGACGCGCTTCGCCTTCGCCACGCATCGTTCCACGCGGAGAAGCCGGACATGAGCAACTTCCGGGAAGGCCAGCGCTCACTGCTGCTGCGGGTCGCGCGGCGCGCCATGATCGAGCGTGGGCTCGAGCCCGAGATCCCCGCCGCGGCACTCGCCGAGGCGCAGCATCTCGTGGCTCCCGCCGCTCCGTTCGACGCCGACGTGCGCGACCTGCGCGAGTTGCTCTGGTGTTCGATCGACAACGACGATTCGCGCGACCTCGACCAGCTGACCGTCGCCGCGCCGATCGAGGACGGCGGCACGCGCGTCCTGGTCGCGGTGGCCGATGTCAGCGCCGCGGTGCTGCCGGGCTCGGCGGTGGAGGGCCACGCGGCCGTCAACACGACCTCGATCTACACCGCGCCGCGCAACTTCCCCATGCTGCCCGAGCGGCTCAGCACCGACCTCACCTCGCTGGGCAAGGGCGAAGACCGCCTCGCGATCGTCATCGAGACGGTGGTTGATGGCGACGGCCCGCGTCCGGCCGCGGACGTGTACCGCGCGGTCGTGCGCAACCAGGCCCAGCTGGCGTACTCGAGCGTGGGCGCATGGCTCGAGGGCCGCGGCGAAATGCCTGCAGCCCTCGGTGCCGTGCCCGGGCTCGCCGACAACCTGCGGCTCCAGGACGCCGCGGCGCAGCGCCTCAAGGCCGGGCGCCACGAGCATGGCGCACTCGAATTGGAGACCCTCGAGGAATCCGTGCGCTTCGACGGCGACTCGGTGAGCGGGCTGGTGGCGCGGGAGCGCAATCGCGCAATGGAGATTGTCGAGGACTTCATGATCGCGGCGAACGGAACGATCGCGCGCTTCCTTGCCGGGCACGAGTTCCCGGTCATTCGTCGCATCGTGCGTTCGCCCGAGCGCTGGCAGCGCATCGTGGAGATCGCCGTTCACGTCGGGGACACGCTGCCGGGCGCGCCCGACGCCGTCGCGCTGCACGAGTTCCTGCTGCGCCGCCGCGCGGCGGATGCGTTGCGCTTCCCGGACCTGTCGCTGTCCGTGATCAAGCTGCTCGGCCGCGGCGAGTACGAGGCCACCTTCCCGGGCGACGACGTGACGGGTCACTTCGGGCTCGCGGTGACCGACTACACGCATTCGACCGCGCCCAACCGCCGCTACCCCGACCTCGTGACGCAGCGGCTGGTCCGCGCCGCCCTCGCCGGCGCCGCGGTGCCTTTCGTGCCCGATGCCTTGCGCACACTCGCGGCGCACTGCACCCGGATGGAGGACGCCGCCCAGAAGGTCGAACGGCTGCTGCGCAAGGCGGCGGCCGCCTGCCTGCTCGGGGGCCGGATCGGAGAGACGTTTGACGGCATCGTCACCGGCGCCTCGCCCAAGGGGACCTACGCACGCCTCTTCGACCCGCCGGTCGAGGGCCGCATCGAGCACGGCACCGCGGGCCTGGACGTCGGCGACCGTGTGCGCGTGAAGCTCGTGCACACCGACCCGGAGCGCGGCTACATCGACTTCGCGCGCGTCGGGCACGAGCCCGTCGGGCCACGCCGTCGCTGACGCGGGCGCGTGACGCGCGGCATGACGGCGGGGAACGTTCGCGGGAGTGCACATCGCGCCGTGGGTGCCCCGGCCCCGCGGTGCCTGCTTGTAAGACCTGCAACAGGGACAGCTCTTTCAAGCATGCCCCCTGCCCGGTCTTCGCAACTGCACTTCGGAGCGTGTCCTTCCATGTGGCACGACTCCTGCCTGCGCTGTCTTGCGAGGCCCGCCCGTTCGCGGGCCCGTTGTCCGCACGACGATGGAGGCCGCTCATGGAGAAGGATGAAACCGCCCGCATCGCGACCGAGACGCCGCACGGCCCGGACTCGGGCCCATCCTGCACGACCGTGGCCGAGGGCTACGGGAGCTGTCGCGACGAGGCGCTCCTCCTGCGCACGCGCGCCGGCGAGCACGCGGCGTTCAACGCGCTCGTCGAACGTCATCAGGACTGCCTCTACGCGCTGGCGCTCGGCTCGCTCGGCGACGCAGAAACGGCCGGCGACGCGCTTTGCGCAGCGGTGGTCGCCGCCTACCGGAACCTCGCCGCCTGGAGTCCGGACTGCCGCCCGTGCACGTGGCTCTGGCTGCACACCTTGAACGAGGTGCTCCGGCGGCTGGATCTGGCACCCGGCAAGTACACCCTGGTGTCCCGCCCGATCGAATGAGCGAGCTCGGCGGACGCCGGGTCGGGCGACGCGATGGCCAGCGCCCGCACCCGCGCCGGCCTTGAATGTGCGTTACGGCGTCTGCCTGGGAGCCGCATCGACGATCCCGGCGAGCCGACCCTGCGTGTCCGGCACGATCCGCCCGACCTGGCTCATCGACAGCCTGGCCGCCGAGGCCAGGTCGGCCGCGTCAGGGCCAGGACGGACCAGGGCGAGAACGGTCGTCGCGACGAGCGCGACGAACCCAAGAACTACAGCGACCATAATTACAGCGACCATGCCGACCTGAACGAGGAGCAGCATCAGAAACCGGCCTTCCGCGTGACCTGGCGGACTTCAGCGGACAGGAACGCTCACGAAGGAGTCGCTCCCATCCGCCGTACCTCCCGTCTTGCAAGTTCGAGGCCACGGCTCGCCGCATCGTCGCGTTCTCCTGTGCCGCCCTGTGGCAGGTCAGCCGACGGCGCACGGACAAGAATTTCCTTTCGCGCGCCTGCCAAGCGTTCACCCCGTCCCGACTACTGCCCAGGGGCCTTCCGCGCACCCCGTGACCTCGCGAGGGCCCGCCCGGCGCCCCGCCGCGCCCCGGGGGCGGGGCCACTCCTCCGCTCCTCGCGTACCCGTGCCCGCTGACCCGGCAGCCTTGCGGCCCCCCGGTGCGCAGCTCGCCGATCGCCGGTCCGGTGACTCGCCGCTCCGACCTCTCCGCAGAGAGGCTCTGCGCGCCTGCCCCTCGCTCGCCCGCGTCAACCCCGGCAGCCAGGGACCCTCGGCGCAAAGCGGTTCGAAGGCCGTGACCACGCTGCCCGGGGCGATGCCCGGGATGCGGGCGGGGAGCGGGTGTCACGCGCATCCGCTATCCTGCGGTATGCCCTGTCCCTCCCGGAGGCTCGCCCGAGCGTGACGATCTTCGTCATGGCCCTGCTGGTCGCGGTCGGGTCGTTCGCCGCGGGGCTCCTCGGCTCGCTGACCGGGCTGGGCGGCGGCATCGTGGTCGTGCCGATGCTGACGCTGCTCTTCCACGTGGACCTGCGCTACGCGATTGGCGCCTCGCTGGTCTCCGTGATCGCCACCTCCTCCGGCGCCGCGTCGGCCTACGTGCGCGAGGGGTATACGAACGTGCGCGCGGGCATCTTCCTCGAGGTGGCGACCACGATCGGCGCTCTCTCCGGCGCGTTCCTCGCCGCGTGGATCTCGCCCTCGGCGCTCGCGGTGCTGTTCGCGATCGTGCTCATCTACAGCGCCTGGCGGTCGTTCCAGGCGCCCGAGGAGCACGTCACGCACGAGAACGCGCACCCGTGGGCCGCGAAGCTCAAGCTCGCCTCGACCTACCCCGGCCCCGACGGCCCGCGGCACTATTCGGTGCAGGCCGTCCCGCAGGGCTTCGCGCTCATGTACGGCGCCGGCGTGCTGTCGGCGCTGCTCGGGATCGGCTCGGGCGTCGTGAAGGTGCTGGCGATGGACCGGCTCATGAAGTTCCCGTTCAAGGTCTCCTCGACGACCAGCAACTTCATGATCGGCGTCACTGCCGCGGCGAGCGCCGGCGTCTACCTGCACCGCGGCTACGTGCAGCCAGTGATCGCGTTCCCGGTCATGCTCGGCGTGCTCGCCGGCGCGCTCACGGGCGCGCGCGTGCTGCCGAAGGCCGACCCGCGGCCGCTGCGCGTGCTGTTCTCGATCGTCGTCCTGGTCATGGCCGTCCAGATGCTGATCAAGGGAATCCGGGGGCTGATGTGAGCGAAGAGCGCGATCCCGCCCGCGTGCCGGAGCCCGAGCACGACGCCGAATGGCGCATGGAGCAGCTCGTCGGCCGGCTGCTGCAGGTCGGCGTGCTCACCGCGGCGCTGCTCGTCCTCGCGGGCGGCATCCTGACGCTCCTGCAGCACGGCGGCGCGATCGCCGACTTCCGCCAGTTCGTCGGCACTCCGGACCAGTTCCGCACGATTGGCGGCAGCCTCAAGGCGGCGCTCCGGCTCGACAGCCGGGGGCTGCTGCAGATCGGCATCATCCTGCTCATCGCGACGCCGGTCGCCCGCGTGGCGCTGACGCTCGTGGCGTTCGCGATCCAGCGCGACCGGATCTACGTCCTGCTCACCGCGATCGTGCTTCTCGTGCTGCTCTACGGGCTGTTCTGGAGCCCGGTGTAGCGAACGCGCTCGCACGGGCGCCCCGCCCGCGCCCGGCGGCTCGGTGCTAACCTGACCGGCCATGAGCGCCCCCGGCGTCCCGGCAAGCGAAGGCCGCTCCTGGTTCGAAGGCGAAGGTTCGCCTTCGCAGGCCGGGCTCGAAGCCTGCATCCACTGCGGCCTGTGCATGACGGCGTGCCCGACCTACCGGACGCTGCGCACCGAGCCCGACTCGCCGCGCGGCCGCGTGTACCTGATGCGCGGGCTGCTCGAGGGGCGGATCGCGCCTTCCGACGAGCTGGTGACGCACCTCGACCGCTGCCTCGACTGCCGCGCGTGCGAGACGGCCTGCCCGGCGGGCGTGCCCTACTCGCAGCTCCTCGAGGCCTCTCGCGCGCAGATCGAGAAGCGGGTCCGGCGCGCGACGCCGCTCCGGCTCTTCGGGCGCTGGGTGCTCGCCCAGGTGATGCCCGACCGCGGCCGCATGCACCTCGCGGCCGACCTGCTCCGGCTCTCGCAGGCCGGGCCGCTCGCGGCGGTGGCCAAGGCGGCCGACCGGCGCGGCCTGCTGCCGGCGTTCGCCTCGCGGGGGCTGGCGATGACGCCGCCGATCGCGCCGCGGGGCGAGCGCGCGCTCGAGCGCGTGGCGAAGCACCTGCCTCAGGGCGCGCGGCTCGACCGGCAGGAGGACGGGCTCGTCTTCCGGCCCGCGGGCCGGCCGAAGGCGCGGGTCGCGTTCCACACCTCGTGCGTCATGGAGACGATGTACGCCGAGATCAACCACGAGACCGTGCGGCTGCTCGTCCTGGCCGGCGCCGAGGTGCGGGTGCCCGCGTCTCAGGGCTGCTGCGGGGCGCTGCACGCGCACGCGGGCGACCGCGACCGCGCGGTCCGGCTCGCGCGCGGGAACGTGCGCGCGTTCGCCGGCGACGCGGACTACGTGGTCTCGAACTCGGCCGGCTGCGGCGCGGCGCTGCGCGACGCGGGACACCTGCTCGACGGCGACGAGGAGGCCGCCGTGTTCTCGGGCCGCGTGCGCGACGTCTCCGAGGTGCTCGACGAGCTCGGGCTGCCGCAGGCGGAGTCCCCGCTCCACGCGCAGGGCGACCCGTCGCGGCCCCTCACGGTCGGCTACCACGATCCCTGCCACCTCGCGCACGCGCAGAAGGTGCGCGAGGCGCCGCGCCGGCTGCTGCGCGCGCTGCCGGGCGTGCGGCTCGCCGACCTGCCGAACAGCGACTGGTGCTGCGGCAGCGCCGGCATCTACAACCTCGTCCAGCCCGACCTCGCCGACGCGCAGCTCGATCAGAAGCTGGACGGCATCGAAGCGCTCGACCCCGACGTGGTCGTCGCCTCGAACCCCGGCTGCCTGATGCACATGCGCCGCGGCGCCGCCGGGCGCGGCCAGCGCGCGCTCTACGCGCACCTCGTCGAAGTGCTCGGCGCCGCCTACCCCGCGGGCCCGCACGGCGCATGAGCCGCGACGAGGACCGGCTCCCGGCGGCCGCGCGCGGGAGCGCTTCCGCGTGAGCGTGCCGCACGTTTCGCGCCGCGCGGTCGCGGCGCTCTTCCTGGAGCGCCAGCGGCTCGACCGGCCGCGCGCGCGGCGGCTCACGGCCGGATCGCTCGCGGACTTCACGGGCGCCACGTGCGGCGTCCAGATCGACAGCGTCAACGTGCTCGAGCGCGCCCACCTGCTGACGCTCTGGAGCCGCTTCGGCGAGTTCGACCGCGCGGCGTTCGAGCGGCTCGCGTACCGGCGGCGCGTCGTGTTCGAATACCTCTCGCACGTCGCCTGCTTCGTGGACGCGCGCGACCTGCCGCTCTTCCGCGCGATCATGGATGCGATCCCCGGCCGCTTCCGCCGCCGCCACCGCTACCCCGGCCGCCAGCAGGCGTTCGTGGACTCGGTCGAGCGGGCGATCGCCGAGCGCGGACCGCTCGGCAACTCGGGCTTCGAGCGGCCGAAGGGACAGAAGGGCGGCGGCTGGTGGACGTGGAAGCCGGCCACGCACGCGCTCGACTACCTGTGGAAGTCGGGCCGCACCGCGGTCCACTCGCGGCGCAACTTCGAGAAGCTCTACGCGCCCATGGCAAGCGTGCTGCCGCAGCCGGCGTCGGTGACGCCGGTCACCGAGCCGGAGTACTGGCGCGAGCGGGTGGTGCGCTCGCTGCGCGCGATGGGCGCGGCGACGATGGACGACCTGGCGATGTACTGGACCTGGCCGATGCTGCCGCGCCCGGAGCTGAGGAAGATCGTCACGTGGCTCGAGCGCGAGGGCGTCGTGACGCCGGTCGCGGTCGAGGGCCAGCACGTCCACTGGCACGCGCTCACCGGGGACCTGCCAGCGCTCGCCCGCGCGGCGAAGGCGCGGCGGCCCTCGCGCGGCACGACGCTGCTCTGCCCGTTCGACTCCTTTCTCTGGCACCGCGAGCGCATCCTGCGGCTCTGGGACTTCCACTACCGGATCGAGATCTACGTGCCCGGCCACAAGCGCACGCACGGCTACTACGTGATGCCGATCCTGCACGAGGGCGTCCCCGTCGGTCGCGTCGACCCCAAGCTCCACCGCGAGCGCGGCGTGCTCGAGGCGCGGCGCGTCGGGTTCGAGCCCTGGCTCGCCGCCGGCGGCCGCCCGCCCGGCGTCTCGTGGGGCGCCGTGGACCGCGACGCCGCGGTGCGCGGCACCGCGGAGAGCCTGCTCTCGCTCGCGCGCTTCACGGGGGCCGAGCGGGTGAAGCTGGGCCGCGTGAGCCCTTCGGCGCTGCGCGCGCCGCTCGCGCGGGCGTTGCGGGAGAAGCCGGCGGCTTCGTAGAATTCCGGCGTCTCTCCGCGCATCCGCGGCCGCCTCACCCACCCGGAGCCCTCGCATGCTGCGCCTCGCCACGCCCGCCCGCCTCGCCGCCCTGCTTGCCGCCGCGCTGCTCGTGACCGCCGTCGCCCTGGATGCTCCCCGCCCGCGGCCCGGCGCGGGCGAGCGCGAGGCCCGGCACGGGCGCCAAGAGGGCGCCGAAGGCCGCCTCGAGCCCTCGGACTGGTTCTGGGCGCAGCGCGTGAACCGCGACGGCACCTGGCCCGCCGCGAAGTACGAGGCCGCGCTCGCGCGCTCGGAGCAGCTTCGGGCCGAGACCGCGGCGCGCGCGGCACGGGTCTCCCCCACCGCCGATCCGCTGCTCGCGAACGCCGGCTCACTCGGCTGGACGAACGTGGGCCCGAGCAACGTCGGCGGGCGCGTGACGGCTGTGGACGCGCCGCCGGGCGGCGTGCCCGCGTACCTCGGCTCGGCGAACGGCGGCGTGTGGAAGTCCACCGACGGCGGCGCCGTGTGGACGTGCGTCACGGACCCGCAGTCGTTCGCCTCGATCGGCGCGGTCGCCGTGGACCCCTCGGACCCCTCGACGATCTGGGTCGGGACCGGCGAGTCGAACGGCTCGGTGGACTCCTACGACGGCAACGGCGTGTGGCGCTCGGGCGACGGCGGCGCGACGTGGGAGCCGCGCGGGCTGTCGTTCGCGGGCCGCATCGGCGCCGTGGTCGTGGACCCGCACGATCCGCAGCACGTGCTCGTGGGCGTGATGGGCCGCCAGTTCTCGACCGGCCCCGACCGCGGCCTCTACCGCACGCTCGACGGCGGGGACACCTGGGCGCGCGTGCTCTACGTGAGCGACAGCACCGGCGTCTGCGACGTCGTGATCAACCCCGTCCACCCCGACACGGTCTGGTGCGCGACGTGGGAGCGCGTGCGGCGCAACACCTACCGGCGAGCGTACGGGCCCGAGTGCGGCATCTGGCGGAGCACGAACGGCGGCGAGACGTGGGCCCGCATGACGACCGGCCTGCCGGCGCCGAGCGACGACGTCGGGCGCATCGCGCTCGCGGTCGCGCCCTCGCGGCCGCGGACCGTGTACGCGCAGATCGGCAGCGGCGCCTCGCTCGGCTACGTCGGGCTCGGCTACTACCGCAGCACCGACGGCGGCACGACGTGGTCGAAGCGCGACCTCGGCACCACGTTCCAGAACGCCTTCGGCGGGTTCGTCTGGTACTTCGGCGAGACCGGCGTGGACCCGTCCAGCGCCGACCACGTCTACGCCCTCGGCGTCTCGATGCTGGAGTCCTTCGACGGCGGCCTGAGCTGGGGAGGCATCGGCGGCGCGATGCACGTGGACGAGCACGCGCTCTGGATCGACCCCTCGAACGCACAGCACCTGCTCATCGGCAACGACGGCGGCCTGTACCGGACGACGAACAACTCGGCGTTCACCGCGTTCACGAGCCTGCCCATCACGCAGTTCTACGACGGCGCGGTGGACGCGACCAACGCCACGCGGGTGTTCGGCGGCACGCAGGACAACGGCTCGATCATGACGTCGGCCGGGCCCTCCGCCTGGTTCTCCATCCTCGGTGGCGACGGCTTCCACGTGCTCTCGGATCCCGTGAACCCGAACATCGTCTTCTCGGAGTGGCAGTTCTGCTGCAGCGGCGCCGGGTTCCGGCGTTCGACCTCGGGCGGGCCCTCGGGGGGGACGACCACGGGCTGGACGGCCTCCGACCGCTTCGGCTGGGACTCGCCGATCTGCATGGACCCGAACAACCACAACGTCCTGCTGGCGGGCAGCAACTACGTCTACAAGAGCATGAACAACGGCGCGAGCTGGACGAAGGTGAGCGGCGACCTCAGCACGAACCCGTCGGCGTCGGTGGTCTACGGCTCGCTCACGACGCTCGCGATCTCGCCCGCGAACTCCGACGTTTACTGGGCCGGAACCGACGACGGGAAGGTCTGGCGCTCGAGCAACGCCGGCGGCAGCTGGACCGACGTCTCGGCGGGCCTGCCGCAGCGCTGGGTGACGCGCGTCGTGCCCGACCCCGCGAACGCCCAGCGCGCGTACGTCACCCACTCGGGCTACACCTCGGACGACCAGGCGACGCTCGTCCACCGCACCGACGACCAGGGCGACCACTGGGCGAACGTCTCCGGAAACCTGGCGAACGTCCCGGCCAACGACCTCGTCGTGGATCCCCTGGACACCTCCCGGCTCTACCTGGCGACCGACACCGGGGTCTGGACGAGCGCCGACGGGGGCGGCTACTGGTACGCCCTCGGGACCGGGCTGCCCGTCCAGGTGATCGCCGACCTCGTCCTGCATGCCGGCACCCGGCAGCTCTTCGCGTTCACGCACGGACGCTCGGCATGGTCGCTCGACCTCTCCGCGATGCCCGTCGCCGTCGCCCCGGGCATCGCGCCGCTCCGGTTCGCGCTCTCGGCGGCGTGGCCGAACCCGTCGCGCGGAGTGGTCACCGCGACGCTCGACCTGCCCCGCAACGAACGCGTCGAAGTCGCAGTCTTCGACGCACTTGGCCGACGCGTGGCGACACCGCTCTCGGGCGCTCCAGGCGCGGGCCGGCACGCGGTCGCGTGGGACGGGCGCGATGCGTCGGGACGTCCGGCGCGCGCCGGGGTCTACTTCCTGCGCGCGAGCGCGGGCGGCGCGACGGTGTCGCGGCGCGTCGTGCTCGCCGACTGATCCGGCACCCGAGCGCGACTCGCCGTCGCCCCCGGCGCCCTCCGCCGGGCGACCCAGGTTTCGACCGCGCCAATCGCGGCCCGAACCTTGCGTGCGTTTCGGCCGCTCCAGACAAGGACGAAAGCGCCCTCCCCCTCGATTTTCCCTTTGAAACCGCGGGTGTCGCTGCTATACCCACCCCGGCAGGACGCACGACTCGCGTCCGCGCGTAATGGGAGCGATGTTCCACACGTCACCAGAGAGGAAGGATCCCATGGCGAAGATGATGACCAAGACCCAGATCGCTGGGCACATCGCGAACAAGTTCGAACTCAGCAAGAAGCAGAGCACCGAGATCCTCGTCGAGCTGGCGAACCTGGCGGCGAAGCAGGCGAAGAACGGCTTCGTGTTCCCGGGCGTCGGCAAGCTCGTCGTCGTGAACCGCAAGGCGCGCATGGGCCGCAACCCGCAGACGGGCGAAGCCATCAAGATCCCGGCCAAGCGCGTGCTCAAGTTCCGCATCGCGAAGGCGATGAAGGACAGCGTGCTGAAGTAGGTCTTCTTCGCTTCCTCCGTTTCGCCGAGAGGCCCCGGTCCGTCACCGGGGCCTTTCGGTTTGCCCCGCGCCGGGCGCGGCCGGAACGCACGCCGGCGCCCGGGCGCCGGGGCCCCCCGGACGCGGCCTCCGAGGTTCAGGGCGCCGCCCCTCCGGCCGATAACACGGCCGAGTCGGAGGCTCTCTCCCGCATGTCCGTCGACGTGACCCTGCTCGAACGCCTGCCGGATCCCGTGCTGCTCGTGCTGCCCAACGGCGACACGCTCTACGGCAACCGGGCGTTCCACGAACTCGCCGGCCGCCACGGCGCCGAACCGAAGCTCGCCGCGCTCTTCGGGCCCCCCGCCCAGGTCGTGCTCGCCGAGGCCCAGCGCGCCGGGCGTGCGAGCGCGTTCCTGCCCATCGTCGTGAGCGACGACGCGAGCCAGGGCTTCCGCCTGACCGTGCGCGCGGGCGACGAGGACGGCACGTTCGCCGTGCAGCTCACCGACCTCTCCGAGGAGGTGGCCTGGCGCCACCAGCTGTTCCTGCGCAACAGCGAGCTGACGGTGCTCAACGACATCGGCATGGCGCTGTCGGGCACGCTCGAGATGGACGTCCTCTCGCGCCGGATCTGGGAGCAGGCCGGCCGCATGATGGACAACACGAACTTCTTCGTCGCCCTGCACGACCGCGAGCACAACGCCATCCAGTACGCGCTCTGGGTCGAGGAGGGCAAGATCGCCGCCGTGAACCGCGCACGCCCGTTCGGCAACAGCGTCACCGAGCACCTGCTGCTGAACCGCCAGCCGCTCCTGCTGAACGGCGACGTCGTGGCGCAGCTCGTCGAGCTGGGACTCGAGCCCGTCGGCCGGCCGTGCGCCTCGTTCGTGGGCGTGCCGATCCTCTCGGACGGCGAGGCCGTCGGCGTGATCGCGCTGCAGGACTACGAGACCGAGGGCCGCTTCGGCCGCCACGAGCTGGGCGTGCTCAACATCGTCGGCACGCAGGCGAGCGCCGCGATCCGCAACGCGCGGCTGTTCGAGGCCACGCGCCGCGCCTACGACGAGCTGTCGGCCGCCCAGGCGCGGCTGCTCGAGTCCGAGCGGCTCCGTGGCGTCACCGAGACCGTCGGCGCGCTGAACCACGAGGTGAACAACCCGCTCGCCACGATCGTCGGCACGGCGCAGCTCCTGCTGCGCAGCGAGCAGGTCGACCTCGGGACGCGCGCCAAGATCGAGCGCGTGCTCGAGGCCGCCAAGCGCATCCAGAACGTGACCGGCAAGATGGCGACGCTCATCCAGGCGAACTCGCGCCCCTACCCCGGCCAGACGCAGATCCTCGACCTGCGCCGCTCGCTCGCGCAGGGCGAGAAGAAGGGCGAGCGCCGCCACGAGCCGACGCCCTCGGGGATCTACCGCCAGGCCCGCGAGGAGCTGGGACTGCGCTCGCCCGACAGCGCCGAGGGCTCCGGCCCCGGCCCGGTCACGCCGCCCGCGAGCGCCGCCGAGCCGCAGCCGGACGAGGGCGCGGCGTAGGGACGAAGGCGTCGCACCACGATCAGCCGCGTGACCCGGCTGGCCGCCGGTGGTAGAAAGGCGCCCCTATGGCCTTCCTCTCGGTTGAGAGCCTGAGCAAGACCTACCGGCGCGGCCTGGCGGGCACGGGACTCGCGGTGCGGGCGCTGGACGGCGTGTCGTTCTCCGTCGAGCGCGGCGAGACGCTGGGCATCATCGGGCCCAACGGCGCGGGCAAGACGACGCTGCTCGGCTGCCTGCTCGGCTACCTGCGGCCCGACTCGGGCCACATCGAGATCGACGGCCGCCCGCCCGACGACCTCGCGAACCGCGCGATGACGGGCTACCTGCCCGAGCGCCTCGTGCTCGACCGCTGGATGACCGGACTCGAGTTCCTGCGCTACCACCACGCGCTGGCTCGGCTGCCCGCCGAATCGCGCGCCGCCGACTGCGACGCGATGCTCGAGCGTGTCGGGCTCGAGCGCTCCGCCGGCAACCAGCGCATCGGGCGCTACTCACGCGGCATGCTCCAGCGCCTCGGGCTCGCGCAGGCGCTGCTCGGCCACCCGCAGCTCCTTTTCCTCGACGAGCCGGTCTCGGGCGTGGACCCGGCCGGGATCATGCTCTTCCGCAAGCTGCTCACCGATCTCTCGCGCACCGGCGTCACGATCCTGGTCAACTCGCACCAGCTCGCCGAGGTCGAGCGCATGTGCACGCGCGTCGTGTTCGTGAAGGCGGGGCGCATCGAGGCCATGGACACGGTGCGCGCGGGCGCCGCGCACGCGCGCATGCTGCGCGTGCGGATGTCGGCCGAGGCCGTGCCGCCCGACCCGACGCGCCTCGCGGGGCTCGCGATCGAGGCGGGCGCGCAGTGGAAGGACTGGGTGGCGCCCGAGGCGCGCTTCGTCGTCGCCGATGACGCGGGCGCGACGCGCCTGCTCGCGGCGCTGCTCGCCGCGGGCCTGCCGGTCGTCGAGGCGGCGCCCGAGGAGGGCCGGCTCGAGCGGCTCTTCGCGGGCCCGGCGGAGGGCGCGCGATGAACGCCACGCTCGTCTCGACGATGGTGCGCCAGCGGCTCCGCAGCCCGATCCGGCTGATCATGATCGCGTTCCTCTATCTCTCGTCGCTCGGGATCGTGGCCGTGACGCGCTCGCTCGAGTCCGTCGAGGGCATGGCGCTGACCTTCGGCTTCGTGTTCGCCGCCGGCGCGATCGGCCAGGAGGTCGCGAGCGGCGTGCTCACGCTGACGTTCGCCCGCCCGGTCTCGCGCGCCAGCTACGTGCTGAGCCGCTGGTTCGGCGCGGGCGCGCTGGGCGCCGTGCTCGGGCTGGTGCAGGTCGCCCTGTGCCTCGCCGTGGTCGCGATGCGCTCGGGGCCCTCGCCCGCCGCCGGCGACCTCGCGGCGTACGTGCTCGAGGCGGTGCTGCTGCCGTTCACCGGCGCGGCGGTGTTCGTGCTCCTGTCCTCGCTCGTCAACGGGCTCGGCGACGTGGGACTGTGGGTGCTCGGCGTGTTCGCGGGCAACGCGGTCGCGGGCGTCGGCCAGATCAAGGGCTGGCCCGCGGTCGAGCGCGCGGGGCAGGAGCTGCAGCAGTTCCTGAACCCGCACCTGCGGCTCGGCTGGCTGTTCGGCCACGGGGACCCCGGCTGGCTCGCGCTGGTCTCCGCGCTCTCGACGCTGGCGCTCTCCCTCGCCCTGGCCGTGTGGATCGTCAACCGAAAGGAGCTGTCGTATGCCGCCGGCTGAGAAGCCCCGGGGCTCGACCCGTTTCGACCCCATGTGGCTGCTGCTCGTGGCCGCCGCGCTCTTCCTCGGCCGCGTCGCGATGGGCGTGTGGGAGGAGTACAACCCGCCGAAGAAGGCGGACAAGATGAGCTGGGTTCCCCACGACCAGGCGCACTTCGAGGCGAACCGCAGCGGCCGGCCGATCCTCTACGACTTCAGCGCCGACTGGTGCGCGCCCTGCCAGCAGATGAACGCCGGCGTCTTCGCCGACGCGAAGCTGGCACGCTCGGTCGAATCGGCCGTGGTCCCGGTGCACGTCCTGGACCGCGTGCAGGAGGACGGGCACAACCCGGCGTGGATCGACTCGCTCCAGAAGCAGTGGCGCGTGGACGGCTTCCCGACGCTGGTCGTCTATTCGCCGAAGACGGGCCGCAGCCGGATGAGCACCGGCTACGGTGGCCCCGACCGCACGGTCCGCTGGATCGCGCAGAGCGCCTACGCCGTCCAGAGCGGCACCGCCCCCGACGGCTCGTCGCTGCCCTGACCGGAGCGCCTACTGCGCCGACGCACTGAGCGCCCGCTCGCGGGCGAAACGGCGCACGAGGCCGGCCAGCAGGTGCGGGCGGTCGAGCATCACGAAGTGCCCGGTGCCCGGAACGCGCACCGGCACGACGTCGGGCCCGACGGGATAGCCGAGCACGCCGGCGCAGTGGCTCCAGCTCTCGGAGTCCGGCCACGAGCGCGCCGACAGCACGACGAGCAGCGGCATCTTGAGCCCGCGGATGCGGGTCGAGAGGTCCTCGGTTACCGCGAGCCGGATCCACTGCTTGAGCATCGCCGAGTCGAGCTTCGCGGCTTCGGCGAAGAGCGCGAGTCCCTGCGCCGAGTCGCGCCCGAACGGGACGTACGCGTCGCGCAGCGTGCCGCGGTAGTCACGGTCGAGCGACGCGAGCAGCCCGTCGCGCTCCTCAGGCGTGACCTGCGGCTTGAGCGCCGTCTCGACCAGCACGAGCGCGCGTACGCGTTCGGGCGAGTCGAGCGCCTCGGCGGCGGCCACGAGCCCACCCACCGAGTGGCCGACGAGCACGACGGGCCCGCTGCACTGCTCGGCGATCGCGCGGTCCAGCTCCTGCGCGGCGGCCTCGAGCGTCAGCGGGTGCGGCATCTCGGCGAGGCCGTGCCCGGGCAGCTCGGTCAGCACGATGCGGTGGTCACGCGCGAGGTCGCGCGCCATCGGCAGCCAGTGGTCGGCGTTGCTTCCGAGTCCGTGCACGAGCACGACGTCGGGACCGCGGCCGAAGGAGCCGAGGGCGGCAGGGGTGCGCCGGCCGATGACGGAACGCCCGAAGAGCAGGGCGATCGCGAGCAGGGGCAGCACGAGCAGGGCGACTCGACGGAGCATGGGGTCGTTGCGATGGGAGCCGGCTCCCCGATGGAGGGGGCTCCGGTCCGGTCATCGGCGGGTTCGACCCCGGGCTTTCGCGCGAATTTCGGGGCCCGTCTGGCCCTGCGATCTCGCGGTCGCGGGCGTGGCCGCGGCGGCGGGCCGCGGGCCCGGCGGACGCGGGCCGGGGCGGCCGATCGGCCGCCCCGGGGGTCCTGGAGGGGTCGCGCCGGGAGCTATTTCGCGGCGGCGAAGCGCTTCGCCGCGTACGCCGACAGCAGCTCGGCGAGCGAGTCGGGCTGGTCCTTGGCGACGAGCGTGCCCGCGCTGACGAGGCGGTGCGGCACGGCGATGGTCGTGTCCTCGTAGCCGAAGCGCTTGGCGATCTCGCCCCAGGTCTGGTCGTCCTTCCAGGTGCGGCCGGTGAACAGCAGCTCGACCGGGACGTCGAGCGACTTCAGGTCCTTGTTCGCGTCGGCGCGCAGCAGGTTCCGCATGTACGCCTTCACGGTCGCCGGCTCCACGGCCGCCATCTTCGCGAAGAGGATCGCGCTCTCGGCCGAGTCGCGGCCCAGCTTGCCGAACGCCAGCCTCGAGAACCCTTCGTAGTTGTCGTCCATGAACTTCACGAGCTGCTGGACCATCTGGTCCTCGACCGGGATCGGCGACTTGAGCGCGGCGTCGATGAGGACGAGCCCGCGGGCGTGGCCCGGGTGCCTCGCGAGCGCGCGCAGCGCGAGGAAGCCGCCGAGGCCCTGGCCGACGACGATCGTGCTGCCGGGGTTCTGGGTGGCGATGACGCTGTCCACCTGGTCGGCCGCGGCCTCGAGCGAGAACGGGTCGGGCAGCGGGCTGGTGCCGAAGCCGGGCAGCTCGACCATGACGAGGCGGTAGCGGTCCTTGAGGTACTTCGCGAGCGGCAGCCAGTCCAGGCGCGTGCCGCCGAAGCCGTGCACGAAGACGATCGAGGCGCCACCCGTGCCGAGCTCCGTGGTCTGCAGGCTCGGTTTGGGCCCCTGGGCGAACGCCGTCGTGACGAGCGCGGCGAGGACGAGCACGGCAAGACCTTTGCGGACGAATCTCACCCTGGGCCTCCTGTCAGTCGGGAGCGTGTGACGCTCCACGGTCGCGTTTCTACACCCCGCCCGGGTGGCGCGCCACCGGCCTTGCCTCGCGGGGGAGCCGGGCCGTCGCGTTCGGGCGCGTATGGACCGACGTTCGTTGTCGGGGTGAGCCGGCCCGGCGGGCTTGGGTCGCGCCCGGCGGACGCTCGCCTCGGGCTTCCTGCCCTCGGTTCGCCAGGCGTTCGGCCTGCTTCGCCATCCCTGGCTCTCGCAGGCCTCACGACTCCGCCGGGCACGACCCAAGCCCGCCGGGCCTCTGTTCTGCGCGTCGATCGCCCGAAAAAAGCCCCTTGCGTTACTGCACAAACGTG
The DNA here is from genome assembly GCA_964589945.1 of uncultured bacterium. Lineage (GTDB taxonomy): Bacteria > Eisenbacteria > RBG-16-71-46 > RBG-16-71-46 > RBG-16-71-46 > CAIXRL01. The sequence goes on along the minus strand of CAZPVG010000059.1, from coordinate 510 downwards.
CAGTAGATTGCCGGGCGTCGGCGCGACCCGCCCCGCCACGGCGGCGAGGCGAGCGCCCGAAGCGACCCGAGTCCATGCGAAGCGAAGCGATCGACGAAGCCGTGGCGGTGCGCGCCGACTTCTCGGGCGGCACCGTGACCCCGGTGGCCTTCCGGCGCCGGGGCCGCGAGCACCGCGTACGGCGCGTCAACGCCCGCTGGATCGACCGGGTCGGGAAGCACCCGCGTTTCTACTTCTCCGTCACCGACGAGAACGGCGACGTCTACCAGCTGCAGCTGCACGGTGGTGACCTGCTCTGGTGGCTCGACTCCGTCTCGCTGGAGGCCTGATGCACCGCATGCGAAAGCCCTCGGTCGCGGCGCCGGCCGGTGCGCAGGACGCGCACCGGCCCCCGGCCACGAACGACACGGCACCCGTGACGCCGCGGCAAGGCGCCGCGACCGAGCGCACGCATGCGCACCATCTCTCGGGCGCGGCCGCGTCCGGCGCCGGCATCGCGGGGATGGCCGG
>CAZPVG010000058.1:9342-27387 GCA_964589945.1 uncultured bacterium | reverse complement strand
CGGGCGGCGCTGGAGTCTTCAAGTTATATGCGGCTGAACAAGGTCATGCAGTGGTTCACCGGCAATATCGGTTATCATCATATCCATCACTTGAATGTGCGTATCCCGTTTTATCGGTTGCCCGAGGCCATGGCGGCCATTCCCGAACTGCAGTCGCCTGTGGTCACCACCCTTGGGTTGCGGGATATCATTGACTGCTTCAGTTCCTGTCTGTGGGACGAAGAACGACAGCGCATGGTCTCTTACCGTGAGGCGGATAGCGCTTATCGGGCCTGAGCGCTATGCCGGGAAAAATCCCGGTTGGCGGTTCCTTAAATACCCGGCGGTGGGGAGGTCGATGTGGTGAAGCCGGATAGAGACAAGTTGCATCAGGTGGTGAGCGAATCGCGACGTGCCCGCGAGCTGCGGGATCAAGGTTACCGCGAACAGGCGCTGAAGATGTATCCGCCGGTTTGCGGCCGCTGCGGTCGCGCGTTTACACGCAAGAACCTGCATGAGTTGACGGTGCATCACCGCGACCACGATCACGACAACAATCCTGCCGACGGGAGTAACTGGGAATTGTTGTGTCTGTATTGCCATGACAACGAGCATCAGCGACTGCTGGAGGCGCAGCGGGGCAGTAGCGCCGCCGGCAGCGAAAAGAGCGCGGGCACCACATATAATCCCTTCGCCGATCTCAAAGCCATGTTGGATGGCAAATCGAAAAAGGACTGAGCCGCTGACGGGGATTGGTGCCGGGGTTGCCGGTTATTGCTCCATTTGCTGCCTGTAGCGTTGCCGCTCGGCTTCTTCCTTGATCGCGGCATCGACTTCCCGCATGACGCTTTCCACATCGGCCGGCATTTCGCTGCGCTGGAAGCGCCCGGTGAGTTCGATGTCCGGGTGAAGCTTACCGTTCTGGTAATGGGACCAGATCTCCATGCTGTAGTCGGTGGACAGGAGTTCGGGGGCGAAGCGGCCGAAGTAGGCGGCCAGGTTGTTGATGTCCCTCTCGAGGATGGTGAAGGCGTGGTTGTTGCCGGCGGCGTCCACGGCCTGGGGCAGGTCGATGATGACGGGGCCGTGGCGGCCGATGAGGACGTTGTATTCCGACAGGTCGCCGTGGACGACCCCGGCGCAGAGCATGCGAACCACCTGCTTGATCAGTAGGCCGTGGTAATCGCGGGATTCCTCTGCCGTCAGCTCCAGGTCGTTGAGCCGCGGGGCGACGTCGCCGTCATCGCCAGTCACCAGCTCCATGAGCAGCACGCCGTCGGTGAAGCAATAGGGTTGCGGGACACGCACGCCGGCGGCGGCGAGACGGTACAGGGCATCCACCTCGGCGCTTTGCCACACCTCTTCCTGGGCCTTGCGTCCGTAGCGGCCGCCTTTTTCCATGGCGCGGGCGCGGCGGCTGTTTTTCACCTTGCGGCCTTCCGTGTAATGGGCGCTCTGGCGGAAGCCGCGCTTGTCGGCCTCTTTGTACACCTTGGCGCAGCGGATCTCTTCCCCGCAGCGCACCACGTAGACCATGGCCTCCTTGCCGCTCATGAGCTGGCGGATGACCGCGTCCACGAGACCGTCCTCCACCAGGGGTTCAATGCGTTTTGGGATCTTCATGGGGATAATTTGCCGCCTCTGCCGGCATTCACGGCAGTTAATGGGCTCAGGCTAAGGTTCGGTGGCGGCTATGGTGATCGTTTGCGGGGCGGATGAAGCCTTCCGAGGGCGTAGTGTAGCATAGGGGAGTTAAATGCGGGCGGACGCCCCCGATTGCAAGGGCAAAGGGCCTTGCCCGGGTATCTTTGATTCTCCGGCGCATTGGTTCCCGCGTCTCCATTACACTATGCCATGAGCAAGCAGTCATCGGGGGTTCCCCGGCCAAGCGTCGCCCTGGCCTCGGTTCAAGCACAATCAGTCATGGATTCAGAGCAAGTTTCGTGCCTCACCTGACAAACCATAGTGCCTCCGACCCCGATCCGGAAATGGGGCCGCTGTTGACCCTGAAAGAACACGAGGCATTGCTTTCGGCGTTACAGGCCGGTATGCCCCATGTGGCGTGCTCCCTGGACCTGGGGCGTTCGACGGCGATGGTTGCGGTGGGGGATGAGGGTTGGGTCTGGCAAGGGCAATTATTCCCCTATCTGGATACCTGTAAAGACCGGACCATCTATTACTGGGACGGCAGGGAGTTTACGCCGGTGTCGCGTTACACCACGTCGCTGATCAAGCTGGTGCCCACCCAGTGGGGGCCGCCGACCTTTGAGATCGACGGCATCAAGATGCTGCCCACGGCGCAAACCTCGCCCTATGAAGACGCCGGGCGCAAGGTGGCGCTGATTCAGCCCCGCGGCAAGGTGATTCTGGATACCTGCGGCGGCTTGGGCTATTTTGCCGCGTGGTGTGTGCAGGGTAAGGCCAGACAGGTGCTTTCCTATGAGAAGAACCCCGACGTGATCTGGCTGCGGGGCCTCAATCCTTGGTCGCCCAAGGCCGACGGCGTGTTGCGCCTGACGCCGGGCGATATCCGCCGGGAGATCGAGTCACTGCCCGGTGGCTCGGTGGATGCCGCGCTGCACGACCCGCCGCGCTTCGGTATCGCCGGCGAGCTCTATTCCCAGGTGTTTTATGACCAGCTTGCCAGGGTGCTGAGGCGCAAGGGCAAGCTGTTTCACTACACAGGGGCCCCGAACAAGCTGACCAGCGGCCGCGATGTGCCCAATGAGGTGGCGAAGCGCCTGCGTCGCGCGGGCTTTGTCACGGCGTTGCGCGACGACGGGGTACTGGCAGTCAAGGATTAAAAAGGCCAGGACAGCTGTTGCGGTGTTATACAGGCGTTATTCCGCTTTTGTCAGGGGGGGCGGTCACTCTCTGAGTTAAAGATGCTGGATTCCGGGGCGCCGCTGCGCTGCGACTGGAATGACGGATTATGCTGCGATATCACTGCCGCGCCGGCGCGGTTTCTGTTGGCGCGTGACGCCGAATGACCTATGCTTGCGGCCCTGTAGGCGCAGTGCAACACATTTTAGGGTGCGAGTATGAAGATTTTGGTGCGCAGTCTGTCCCGCGATACCACGGAGAGCGAACTGCTGGCGCTGTTCGAGGCCCATGGCAAGGTGCAGTACTGCAAGGTGGTGACGGATAAGGAGACGGGGGCCTCCAAGGGCTTCGCCTTTGTCGAGATGCCCCATGCCGGGGAGGCCAAGGCGGCCGTCAAGGCCCTGAATTCCCGGGAGGTCGGCGGCAGCAGGATCCGTGTGAAAAAGGCCGAGACGCGGGAGGGCAAGGCCGGTGAATAGCATTTCCCGCCGTGAGCGCCCGCGGCATGGTCGGACGATACCGGCATGAGCGACAGCCAGATCAATAATCCGCTGCATGGCGTGACACTGGAGGGGATGCTGACCCGTCTGGTGGAACACTATGGCTGGGAGGCATTGGGACGCAGGATCAATATCAAGTGCTTCAATCAAGACCCCAGCATCCAATCGAGCCTGAAGTTTCTGCGGCGGACCCCTTGGGCGCGACAGGAGGTGGAGCGTTTGTATCTGCACACCCCGCCGGGGAGCGGCCGCTGATGCTCGGCGGGAGAGGAACAGCGGGGGGGCGTCGCCTGGCCAGTCTCTGTTTGAGGCGGCGATGATTCCCTGGGTATTGCTTGGCGAGGCGCGGGTGGCGGTGGGCGGCAGGCGGTTGTCGCTGTATCAGCGCGACAGCGAATTCTCCATCCGGCTCAGCGGCGGCGGCGGTGAGCTGATGAACAGCCGCAGCCACGGCTCCGAGGAGAAGCTGGCCGAGCTTGCCTGCGCCCGCCTGAAGGGGTGTGCCCGGCCCCATGTGCTCATCGGCGGTCTGGGCATGGGGTACACGCTGGCCGCGGCCCTGGGGCAGCTCGGCGCCGATGCGCGGGTGACGGTGGCGGAACTGGTGCCGGAGGTGGTGGCCTGGAACCGGGGACCGCTGGGCGGACTTGCCGGGGACCCGCTGCTGGACCCGCGGGTCATTGTTTACGAGGGCGATGTGGCGCGCAAGATCATGGCCCGGCCGCGCGCCTATGACGCGATACTGCTTGACGTCGATAACGGGCCGGAGGGCCTGACCCATACGGACAACGACTGGCTCTACGGCTGTGACGGGTTGTACGCGGCCTATGCCGCCTTGCGCGCCGGCGGTGTATTGTCCGTGTGGTCGGCCGGCCACGATCAGGCGTTCACCGGCCGACTGCTCAAGGCGGGTTTTGAGGTGCAGGAGGTACCGGTGCGGGCACGTGGTTCCAAAGGCGCGCGGCACATGATCTGGCTTGCCCAACGCCCGGCGGAATAGCCGGCTTGTCAGCAACGCGTCCCATCAAAAACAGCTTGGAACAGCCCGCTGTTTATACCCGTTTGGCGATGAGACCTGCCCATGGGGATGACGGCCAGGCAATATTGACTATCACCTTTCTCCATCCCCCCCGCGCCGAAACACCCCCTATCCAATGACAGGACTTCCCTTGCCCTTAATGCTGGGGGGGGCGGAATTATGGCTGTAGTTTCAGTAATTAAACCGTTTGCCGATAGTAGCGTAATGGGCGTTTGAGGGTGCAGAGGCAATACTGCGCAGGCAACGAATTCCTGATCACGATATCGGAATAATAGCAATAATAAACAGAATGATATAGTAATTTTCTAATGTTAATTATTATTATCAGGCATGGGAAATTCGGGCATAAAAATTTGAACAATTAACGTCTCATACCATGGTCAAACACGGACAACGAAACATACAGCAGGCTATGGGGGAACAGGCCTATCGCACCCTGTTCGATCAGGCCAATGACGGCCTTATGATCCTGGACACGGACGGTCATATCAGGGAGCTCAATCGCGCCGCCTACCAGCGGCTGGGTTATACCAAGGAAGAGCTGATTGGGGCCCATATCTCACAGCTTTACACACCAGAATTCGCGGAAACAGTCCCTGCCAGGATTGAAGAGCTGCGGAACCGGGGATACCTGGTCTTCGAGGCCGCCAATCTGAGCAAGGACGGTACGGTTGTGCCCGTGGAGGTCAATGCGAGGTTGATTGAGGTGGAGGGCAAGCAGTGCATCATCAGCGTGGTTCGCGATATCAGCGAACGAAAGTGGGTGGAGGAGACGCTGATGCTGACCCAGATAGCCGTGGATCGCAGCAGCGACGCGGTGTTCTGGCTGAACATGGAAGGCTGCGTGCTCAAGGTGAACGATCAGGCCTGTCGCAGCCTTGGTTATACCCGCGAGGAACTGGTCGGCATGCACGTTTGGGATCTCGATCCGAATTTTGTTGGCGTCGATTGGCCGGCGCGAATGGAAGCCCTGCGCGGCAGGCAGTCCTGGCGCCACGAGTCCACGCACAGGTGCAAAGACGGCAGCACCTTTCCTGTGGAGGTGATAGCCAACTATGTCTGCTATAACGATAAGGAATTCGCCATTGCCTTCACCCGCAATCTCAGTGAAATCAAGAAGGCCGATGCGGCGCTGCGCGAGAGCGAGGAACGCCTTCGCCAGGCCATTCGTGTCTCCCAGACCGGCATCTTCGATCATGACCACCTGACCAACATCATCTACTGGTCACCGGAGCAGCGGGACATTCACGGCGTGTCGGCGGACGAGAGCGTGACACTGGAGAAAATTATCGCCCAGGTGCTTCCCGCGGATCGGGAAATGGTCATGCAGGCCGTGCAGCATGCCCATGATCCAGAGGGGGACGGACTGTTTGACGTTCAGTATCGCATTGCCCGCCACGGCGATGTCAGGTGGGTGATGACCCGATCGCAGACTTTGTTCGAGGGTGAGGGCGTCGCGTGCCGCCCGGTGCGAACCGTGGGTGCGCTGTTGGATATCACAGAGCGCATGCGCACCGAGGAACAGGTGGCCTATCTCGCCTTCTACGACTCGTTGACCGGACTCGCCAACCGGCGCCTGCTGCACGAACGCCTGGAACGGGCGCTGGCGGTCAGTGCGCGCAACCATTTGTATGGCGCGCTGCTGTTTATCGATCTCGATCACTTCAAGACCATTAACGACACCGTCGGCCATGAATACGGTGACTTGCTGCTCAAGGAAGTGGCGCAGCGGCTGCAGGCGGTGCTGCGCGAAGCGGATACGGTTTCCCGTCCCGGCGGCGACGAGTTTGTGGTGATCCTGGAGGAAATCGGCACAGACCGGGATCATGCCGCCTCCGTGGCCAAGGCCGCCAGTGACAAGATTCTCGAGGTGCTTGCCAGGCATTATTACCTGCGGGAACGGGAATACACCGGTTCAGCCAGTCTCGGCGTAGTGCTGTTTCGCGGCCATGACGACAGTATCGACGAGTTGCTCAAACGCTCGGACATGGCCATGTATGAAGCCAAGAGAGCGGGGCGCGGTGTCGCTCGCTTCTTCGACCCGCTGATGCAGGCCAGCTTTGAAAGGCGCGCGAAGGTCGAGACCGACATTCGCAAGGCCGTAGAGCTGCACCAGCTCATCCTGTACTACCAGGTGCGTGTTGGCCCAGGAGGTCAAGCGCTGGGCGCAGAGGCCCTGCTGCGCTGGGCGCATCCCGAACGCGGCCTGGTGTTGCCGGGAGAATTCATCCCCATCTGCGAGGAGACCGGCCTGATTCTGCCCATCGGCGAGTGGGTCCTGGAGTCGGCCTGCGCCCAGCTGCAGGCATGGGAGTCCCGGCGCGATACACGTGGGCTCAAGATCTCGGTGAATATCAGCGCCAACCAGTTCCGGCAGGACAATTTCGTCCATCAGGTGATGCGCATCATCGAAAAGACGGGCATCGATCCCACACGTCTGGAGCTGGAACTCACCGAGAGCATGTTCCTGGAAAATATTGAGCAGTCCATCGCCAAGATGCGGCGCCTGCGCGAGGTCGGCGTGCTGTTCGCCCTGGACGACTTCGGTACCGGCTATTCATCACTTTCCTATCTGAAGAAACTGCCCCTGAGCCAGGTCAAGATCGATCGCAGCTTCGTGCGTGACATCGCCGTGGACAAGAACGACGAGATCATCGTGCAGACCATCATCAAGATGGGTCAGACCCTGGGCCTGGAAGTCGTCGCGGAGGGTGTGGAGACCGACGAGCAGCGCCGCATGCTGGAGCAATTCGGCTGCGAGAATTTCCAGGGCTATCTTTTCGGCAAGCCCGTTCCCATCAGCGAGTTTGAACAGACTCTACTTGCCGTTGACTGTATTTGACGCGGTCTCCTCCCGATAAGAAATCCCTTCAACTCCCCCGGCCCTCTCCCGCAGGGTGAGGGTGAAAGCGCTGCCCGGAGCGGATGCATATTGTCCCTTCTCCCTACGGGAGAAGGTTAGGATGAGGACGATCAAGAAGTTGTCGCGGTGTTATTGCTTCCCCTCACCCCAAGCCTCTTCCGCCGGGAGAGGGGGCTGGCAGAACTGGAAACCCGCAACTCGAAACTCTTTGTTGACCTGTGACCGAGAACTTCTCGATTACTCCCCCTCATCCGCAGGGATAGGGTGAGCCTGGAACCCTTTTATAACTGAAGGTGTGGGATATCCGGTAGGAGGGGGTGTTTATTTGAAGATGGCGCTTTTGAGTTCGCCCAGTGTATTTTTTGCCATGCGGTAAAAAGGCCGTGGGTCGTCCTTTTCGTAACCGTAATAGACGCGGGGATCAAGGAATTCCACCAGCCATTTGGGAATGGACAAGGGTTTTTTTGCCGCGTAGAACAGGTCTTCCTTGAATAAGCTGCGATAGGTCCCTTTCGTGTATTGGTGGACGTGTTGTTCTTTTCCCTCGACGGCGAGTTGATACAGCAGATAAGGGAGATCCACGCCGCACCTGTCGGCCAGTGAAGTCGTGGCGCCGAAGCGGGGGTTGAAGTCGAGGAGGTAATATTTTTTGGACAGGCGGTCCTGCTTGATATCAAAACCCACCACCCCGGTCCAATGGGTCTTTTCTATAATATTAAAGGCATAATCTTTCAGCTTGGCATCGAATACGGAATACGCCTTTGCAGGGGTTCCGCCCGTCGGGGGATACGATCTTATTGCTTTCATCATATAAAAGGCGGTGACTTTGCCCCGGTTGCACAGGCCGTAAAAAAGCAGATCGTCACCGTCGATATATTCCTGAAGCATCGGGGCTTCGTCTATTTGACGGAGTTCGTTATACGTCTTGGCTAAGTCCGACCGGGATTGCGCATACCTGACCTTGACCGCGCCCGCCGTGACGTCCCCCTTCACCACCAGGGGGTAGGTGAGATTGGATGCCAACTTTTCCAGGTCTGATGCACTCTCCGGAAAGTATGTTTTCGGCGCGGATATTTGATGCGCTTCAGTGAATTTCATCAGCGCCGCCTTGCTTGTCACCATTTTTACCAGGTCATGGCTGGGGAGTAACGCTTTTACGTAGGGAAAAATGTCATCCCTGTATTCGGAAACCAGGACGGTGGAATAATCCGAGCACGGGATGAGCAGTTCGTATTTCCTTTGTCTCACCAGGGATTTCAAGAACTCAGCGTATTTGTCCCGGTCGGACGTGTGCGGAAAATGGATTCTGTCGCTGCAATATCTGGAGAAAAATGCGGGGGCCGTGTTGTTCGGGCTCAGGCAGGCAACCTCGATGTTTCTTCTGCCCAGACTTTGGACAATCGGCACCGCCTGTTTCTGGTCTGCCGCCAATACCAGGACACTCATTGTTCCGGGGCCGGTTTTGATTTTGCGGCCGCGGAGTTGATGGTCAGATAGATGCCGCCGAGCACCACCAGGCTGGCGAGGATTAATCGCGGCGTAATGGGCTCGGCCAGCAGCAGGGTGCCGCCGAAGGCGGCGATCACCGGTACGGAGAGCTGTACCGTGGCCGCGTTTGTCGGTGTCAGGTGGGGCAGGGCGCTGTACCAGATGACGTACCCGATGCTGGACGCCAGCGCCCCGGAGAAAACGGCCAGCGTGATCCCCTGGGTGGTTAAGTGCACCTCTGAACGGAAGACCACGTAAGTGAGCAAGGCCAGGGGGATGGTGCCGATGAAATTCCAGCCGGTTGTCGACAGGGGATTTTTCGAGGTCTTGCCGCGCAGGGTATATATGCCCCATGCAACCCCTGCAAAAATCATAAGCATTGCGCTGGTAAGCGGCGGCGTGCTGACACTGGGCATGAGTAAATAAATCAGGCCGCCGAATGCGGCGGCGATGCCTATCCATGTGAGTTTGCCGTGTCTTTCCCCCTTCACCAGTCCATACAGAATCATGGTGAGCTGTACCGCGCCAAATAAGATCAAGGCACCGGTGCCCGCCGATAATTCGATATACGAGAACGAAAAGCAGATGGCGTAGATAAACAACATCAGCGCCGAGACGGGATTGACTTTTTCCTGTGTAAAACCGCGGTTGCGGTAAACGAGAATCCCGGCAAGCATCGCGGCGCCGCTCAGCAGGCGGATCGACGTGAAGCTCGCGGCATCGATGGTGCTTCCGCCCAATGCCATGCGGCAGAGTATGGAGTTGGCGGCGAAGGCCAGCATGGCCAGGATTGTCAGCAGGTGATGGGGCATCGCGTCATCCCTGTATAAATGCGCTACGTGACATAGATATCATTAAAACGGGATAGGGGGTGAATATTCCCTATTCCCGCGTGTATTTCAAGCTGCCCGGGCATCTTCCTTGGGACACAGGTGGGTTTGATAAGCCTTGGTGGGTTTCGCGTATTTGCTCTCACCCACCCCGCGTGGGGAATGCCGGGGGATGTGCTTGCCTTTACTCATTAATGTATCGGTTGTGAGCGTATTCTTGTATAATACGCGGCCTTTTACGCATTAAATTCCCATGGGTGATGGATGTTTCAGCTTGGTTGCGCGTGCCGCGTATGCTTCAAAAACGAGATTTTGTCCGGTCTGACCGTTGCCTTGGCGCTGGTGCCAGAGGCGGTGGCGTTTGCCTTCGTGGCCGGGGTGGGTCCCCTGGTCGGACTGTACGCCGCCTTTATGGTGGGCCTGCTGGCGGCCATCTTCGGCGGCCGCCCGGGCATGATTTCCGGTGCGACCGGCGCCATGGCGGTGGTGATGGTGGCTCTGGTGGCCAAGCATGGTGTGGAATATCTGTTCGCGGCGGTGGTCCTGACGGGGCTGATCCAGATGGGCGCCGGAATGCTGCGGCTGGGGAAGTTTATACGCATGGTGCCACACCCGGTGATGCTGGGGTTCGTCAACGGCCTGGCGATTGTGATCTTCCTGGCGCAGCTGCACCAGTTTCAGGTGACGCCGGCGGGGGGCGTGAAGCAGTGGTTGAGTGGTGAGCCACTGATATTGTTTTCGGGCCTGATCATACTCACCATGTTGATCATCCACTTTCTGCCGAAATTGACCAATGCCTTCCCGGCATCACTGGCGGCGATAATCGCGGTAAGCCTGCTGGTGTTCGGTCTGCATCTGGATACCAGGACCGTGGGTGACCTGGCCAGTATCAAGGGCGGTTTGCCCTCTTTTCATATTCCCGCGGTTCCCTTCAATTTCGAAACTCTGCGGATCATCCTGCCGTATTCCTTCATTCTGGCCGCTGTGGGCCTGATTGAATCCCTGCTGACGCTGAGCCTCATCGATGGCGTCACCAATACCCGTGGCCGTGGCAATCGCGAGTGTATCGGGCAGGGGATTGCCAATACGGTGACGGGATTTTTCGGCGGCATGGGCGGCTGCGCCATGATCGGTCAGAGCATGATTAACGTGAACTCCGGGGGGCGCCAGCGTTTGTCCGGCGTGGCCGCGGCGTTATTCCTGCTGATGTTTATCCTGTTTGCCTCGCCCTTGATTGAGCGCATCCCCATCGCGGCATTGGTGGGCGTTATGTTTATTGTTGTGCTTGCCACCTTTGAATGGTCCAGCCTGCGCCTCATGGGAAAGATTCCGGCGACCGATGCCTTTGTGCTGATACTGGTCTCGGCCGTCACGGTCTTTACCGATCTGGCGATCGCGGTGGTGGTGGGCGTGATCATCTCGACGCTGGCCTTTGCCTGGGAGCATGCCAAGCACATCAATATCAAGACCTATGATGACGAACACGGGTCACGGGTGCATGAGCTCAACGGCCCCTTGTTTTTTGGCTCGGTGAAAAACTTCCTGGAGTTGTTTAACCCCGAACAAGACCCGGATGATGTGATCATCGAGTTCCAAAACTCGCGGGTGGCGGATCACTCGGCGATTGAGGCCATCGATACCCTGGCCGAGAGGTACATCAAGGCGGGTAAAACACTCCACCTGCGACACTTGAGCGAGGAGTGCCGCCGACTGCTGAAGAAGGCCGGCGACCTTGTGGAGGTGAATGTCTTGGAGGATCCGCGCTATCACGTGGCGGACGATCAATTGGCCTAAGAGGGTCCGGCATCGCGGTTAAATTTTCCCAGGCACGGCAGGCGCGCCGACTCGACACGGCCGGGGCCTCGCCGTCACCCCTGAATAAGGGCATTCCCAGTGCCGTTCGCCTTCCCATCGCCGGTCCGAGATGTTAAGGGAGGGGGTGGCGAGTGACTTTTCAATCGACGCCTCCCCGCAGCTGACCGTCAGAACAGTATTCGAACCTATCTCGAAATGCGTTCTCATTGTCCGTGCCACTTGCTTTGGCATCCCCTTGCACACGGAAATCCAGTGTTTTCAAAGACCTCTGGATATCCGCCTGTGCGGGTATGACAACATTCCTGCTAAACTCTAATTCTGGGACAGGTTCCAGTGATGTGGGAATCAAAGATGCGTGAGATTATCATTATCGCCACCCATCGGCGGGAAATGCTCGTGGACATCACCGCCCAGGTCAAACAGGTCGTCAGCGCCAGCGGGGTTCGCGATGGCATCGTTAGCGTTTATGCCCAAGGCGCCACGGCCGCCGTCATGATTCAGGAAAACTGGGACGAGAGCGTGCAGACGGACGTCGTCAACTTCCTGCGCCGGATCATTCCCAAGGGCGTATGGCTCCACGACCGGCAGGACGGCAACGGCGATGCCCATTTGAAGGCGGGTCTGGTGGGTCCGTCGGAGACCATTCCGGTTATCGGCGGCGAGCTGGGACTGTCCACCTGGCAGAACATCTTTCTCTGCGAGTTCGACGGGCCGCGGTCCGAACGGCGTGTTGTGTGTACTGTCTTAAATGATGATTGATTACACAGGATGATAAGTCACTGAACTGACACTGTCCGATAAATTCCTTTTCCCTCGGGGTGAGGTGAGAGCCTGTTACCGCTAAAGCCGGGGAGGAGGGGATCGAAATACTTTTTGTATGTGATTACTCCCCCTCACCTCAGCCCTCTCCCGCAAGGCGCGGGGGAGCGCGGGATCATTCGATGGGCGAAGGTGACGGGCGCCTTCTCCCTGCGGGAGGGGGGATAGGGTGATGGAGATCGGAAGGCTTTGGCGGGTGATGCGTATTCACGCCTTACCCACTCTACATTTCTGAGGGTTTAAATATGAAAGCAACAGCGGAACTGCAGGTCGTCCCCATCGGCAGCGGTATTTCCGTCAGGAAGGAAATCAGCCGCGTGGTCGAGATATTGAATGACCATGATTTCATCGTGGAGACCCATGCGTCAGGCACCGACATAGAAGGGGAGATGGCGGATATCCTCGCCGTTGTCGGGCAAATCCATGAGAGGCTTCACCGGGAGGGCAGCGTTCGTCTGGTGAGTTATCTCAAGTTGGAGACACGCACCGACAAGGCGCCGACCCTGGCCGCCAAGCGTCTGTAAGCGCACGATTACATGGAAATACCGATACAGCAGAGCACACCGCCGGTGGATGAAGGCCTGGTCATGCTGACGTTCCTAATCTACGGACTGCACGGCATCAGCGCCTTCAGCGGGCTGTTGAGCCCGGCCTTTGTGGTTACGGCCTTTCTCACCGGCTGGCCATCGATCATCGCGGTGATCATCAACTACGTCAAGCGGGGCGCGGCGCGCGGTACCTGGCTCGAATCTCATTTTCGCTGGCAGATCCGCACCTTCTGGTATGCGTTTCTATGGGTGACGATCGTGCTGTTGCTGGCGTTTACAGTCATCGGCATACCCGTGGCCCTCCTGATCGCCTGGTTCGCCGGCCTGTGGGTGCTGTACCGCATCGTGCGGGGTTGGCTGCGGCTGTCGGACCGCGCACCGATGCCGGTGACGGCGTAATGGATAGGCTATGGAGGCGGGGACCGCCCGGTGATGGTACTATCTCCACACACGAGCCACCGCTACAATGAGCCGATCCATGGCCAAATACGATAAAGACGACTTCGGTTTTCTCGATGGCGGCTCCGGCCAGGGCAGTCCCATCGCCGGTTTGCTGCAGATGCTGGCCGGCGTGCTTATTTTTATGACCTCCCTGGGTCTCATGTTTTATGAGACCGAGAAGGGTCTGTCTAGCCATAGCCTGCGTGCGTTTCAGACGACCTTCGCACTGGTGCTGTTGTTCGGCATCCCGCTGTTCGCCCTGGGGATATGGCTGTACAAGCGCGGCAAGCGCATCTGGAAGGGCCTGGAATAGGCGCTCACGCCTGCCGCTTCGCTAAGAGTCCTCTGCCTACCGGATTCTGCTCAGTGGATCCTGCCGGTAGAACTGCTTGAACACCGCGTAGACTCTGGGGTAGATCTGATAGAGGTGCTGAGGACGTTCAAAGAACACCTCGGTCAACACCGCGAAAAACTCCGCCGGGCTTTCGGCGGCGTAGGGGTCGATGGCGGTATGCCGGTGGCGTTGCAACTGCTGGTATAAATCGTCGTAGGCGCCGGACAGCGCCTCGGTCCAGGCCGGGCGCGACATGCCGGTGTGCAGCGGCGGCATGCCGTTGGCGTCGCCGTTGAGCATGTCCAGTTTATGGGCGACTTCGTGGAGGACGACGTTGGAGCCCGGGCCGTGGGGGTGGGCGCCGGGGCGGATATCCTGCCATGACAGGATCACCGGACCCCGTCCCCATGCCTCGCCGCCCAGGGCGTGACGGGTCTCGTGTACCACGCCGGCCGCGTCGTATTCCTCATGATCCACCACGAAGCTGTCGGGATAGAGAATCACTTCGCGCCAGCCGGCGAAGTATTCATCGCCGAGATTGAGGATCAGCAGGCAGGCCTGGGAAGCGATCAGTACACCCATCTCTTCTGTTACCGTCATGCCCTGCGCACCGACGATGACCTTGTCACGGAGAAAACGGCTGGCCAGTTCGCGCAGGCGCAGGCGCTCCGCGCTATCGAGGGGCGTCAGGACCGGCGCTTGGGACAGGGCGGCGTCCCACAGGTGCAGCGGAATGCGGTGCTTGCGCAGGAATCGTTGCTGCCACCAGCGCTGCATGCGGTTCATGGGCTTGTGTCCTCAAGTTGTACAGGTGTGCCACACGGCGCCGTGAGACATTAATACTGTAGCAGATCGGCCCCTGCGTGCATGGGTGGCGTCATCATGGAGGCATGGCATTCAACGGCCTCGATATGCCCGCAGTCAGCCTGCGCCCGGAGGGAGAGGGAGTTTAGGGTTAGCACGGAGAGTATATATTTGCATGTCAGGCGCAACACAGATGCCCGATTTTGACTCGCCGTTTCTGTTGCAACATACCGCCCTGCTGCGCGGCAGTTACCGGCACTGGACCGGCAGGAATTTGTTGACGGCCGGACTGAGTCCTGCGGAGGCGGTGCCGGCGCTTTACGAGGCGCCGTTTGTAGTGGTCTCCCACGACACCCGTGCAGACCCGGTCTTCACCTACGGTAACCGCCTGGCGTTGCAGTTGTTCGAGATGACGTGGGATGAGTTCACGGCGTTGCCGTCGCGGCTTTCCGCGGAGGCTGTGAATCAGGTTGAGCGGGACAGGCTGCTGGCCCGGGTCACTGCCCGGGGCTATGCGGACAACTATTCGGGTGTCCGCATCTCCAGGACCGGCTGCCGGTTTATGATCGAAGACGCCACGGTGTGGAACCTCATGGACGGCGGGGGTCGCCATCTCGGTCAGGCGGCCGTCATGCGCGGATGGCGGGTGTTGTCCACCGTCCCGGCGGCCCGCGATCAGCAGAAAGGCGCCTTCGAGTAATTCCCGGTCAAGATCTCGTCCCCGGACGGCAGGGTGTTGCGCGGATTCAACAGCCACGCGGTGATGTCCGTCAGTACCGCCTTGCGATCCAGGTCGCGGGTGAGCAAGTGATAGCCGTCGGGATAATACGCCATGCGCCAACGGCGGTGTTTGCCGTGGGGCAATTCCTCTACCATTCCGCAGACAGGCCTTTTGGGGATGATTTGATCGTGCCGGCCATAGAGGATGAATGCCGGTAAATGAAGCCTGGAAGCGCCGGCATAGGCCTTGTCCATCAGTTGCGCCGTGCCGAACAACACATCAATCCGGGTCGCCTTGATCGTCAACGGATCCTTGCGCAGGGCACGCAACATCGCCTCATTATCTGATGGGACAATATGCAAAAAACCGCCGGTTACGGTTTCCGCCGGCATGAGGCGGGCGCCAAGCCATAGGGTGAACCGCTGCAGCAGCGGCATGGTGCTGCGTGCCCATACGGCGGGGGCGATCAGGATCATGCCGTCTATATCGGGCGGCGCCCGCTGCAAGGTGCTCAACAACACGGCGCCGCCCATGCTTTCTCCCATGGCATAAAGGGGAAGGCCGGGGTAGGTGCCGCGCAGCAGTGACGCCATGGCGCGCATGTCTTCATCCATGCGGTGCACGCCGTGCCACACGCCGGCCCGATAGGTCTCGCCGAATCCCCGTTGGTCATAGGCAAAGGTGATAAAGCCGCGTGCCGCGAGATAGGGGCCGACTTCGGCATAGGCCCGGCGGTAGTCGTTCAAACCGTGCAAGGCGAGCACCACGCCACGCACGGGGGCTGCCGGTGGTGGCCGCCACACGGTCAGGGGCAATACATAGCCGTCTGCCATGACGGCATGATCATCGTATAACACCGGGGTAAGGGTATCTGGCGGAGCAGGGCGTACATACGGCTGGGCACAGCCTGCCAGCAGCATTATGGCCACCACACACCCTATCAGACGGTGCGGGGAAGGATGAGGGCATTTTGCGCGGTTTGCCGTGCAGAGCATGGGCGACGATTCAGGACTCACCTGTGGCAACGGTCATTGCCGATTCGATCATTTCACCGGAGCCGTGTTCGATTATAGGCTAAGGGAAGGCTTGGACAATTCTTTTGATGTCATTCGCGCACGATCCCGGTTTTCGCCGGGAGGCCCCCGGCGGCGAGGGTGTCTCGGCGTTCCCGGTTTGTGGAAAAGTCCCTTATACCGATGGAAGGGTGCCGATCTCTCTGACACGAAACCATCCGGCGATGCTGAAGCGCCCGCTGCGGGTAACGGCGACCTGATGGGGTATCTCCTCGCTGAGGAAGCAGACAAGTGTACCGCCGAGGGGCGGGACTTTTGCGATCATCTCATCATCCTTGAAGAGCAGCAGCTCACCGCCGTCTGCCTCCTGCCATGCCGGATTGAGATAGGCGGCGATGGAAATCCGGCGCAGATTGTCATTGCGAAAGCTGTCCAGGTGTTTCTGGTAGCCGCTGCCCACGGGGTAGTAGGCAAAGTGGGTCTCAAGTTCTATGAGGCTGAGGAACAGTTGCTGATTGATCAGCAGTCTTAACTGCTCCATTTCATCCAGAAAGGCGTGTTGCGCCGCACTGGCGCCGTCCAGCCACAGAATGGAATCCCCGCGGATCTGTGTTGCGCGAATGCGCCGCCTGTCCTTCCCGATGTGGGCCGCGCGGAGACGGTTTTTGCTGCGGTGATGGCGCAGTTCTTGATGCAGCGCAGTGACCAGTCCGGGCGCGAAGTAATCCTGAATGACACTGAAGCTGTTTTGTACCAGACTGTCGATGAGATGCTGCTGCTTGGAAAGCTCGGCGAGATTGGTAAAAACCTGTGGGTGGCCCATGAGACTCTGTGGCGGCATCACGATGTTGTGACGCGGCGATTATCTCACTTTTCCGACCCGGGCGAATGTGTATATGGTTAATAAAAACAATAATATATAAATATTAGGTTATATCCGGAATAGTGGATTATCAAGGCGTGACAAGCCCCCTGTCCGCATCACGGAGGCGGGTGGCTTCACACCAGGTCCGCTATGGAAATCGTCTCTTGCTCCAAAAGCGAGGTGAAGCTCTCGATGATGGCCGGGTCGAACTGCGTGCCGGCATTTCTCCTCAGTTCCTGGATGGCTTGTGTCTTGGAGAGTTTGGGGGCGCGCTGTGTGATCATCTCGTTATAGGCATCGACGGCACTGAGCACCCTGGCCAGGTAGGGGATCTCCTCCCCACGGAGCCCGTTTGGATATCCCCGGCCGTCGTATCGCTCGCGCAGGTACATGATGGTTTGAAGCACGGTGGCAAGTTCCTGGGTTTGCTCGATCAGTGTCTGCGCAGGCGTGGGGTGGTCCGCGCCGGGGTTTTGGATATTATCGGCGGGCGCGTTTGAACTGTCCGGGAGTTTGCCCGGAATATCGACTACGCCGATGTTGTGCAATAGGCTGGCGAACTCCAGAGTCTTTTTATCGCTCTCTTGCAGATTAAGTGCCTTGGCAAGGCGCAGCGCGTGATACACGACGCCTTCTGAATGGGCCTTTTTTTCGGGGTCTTTGGTGTGGATGAATGCCGCAAGGTCTCTCAACACCATCATCTGCGGGGTACATAAATAGTCCTCCAGCTTGACCGGGCCCTCGTCTTCGCTCTTTCCCAGCCCATGGCTGTATGCCACGACCCGGTTGCGCCCCGCCCGTTTCGCCGAATACAGTGCCTGGTCCGCCCTGCAGATCATCTCATCGCGCTGTAGCGTGTCTTGAGGGAAAGACGACACCCCGATGCTGACCGTTATCTTGACGGTGTGATCCGCGTCTACCTGATAGGATGCATCCGCGATGGTCTGGCGGATCCGTTCGGAGATGAGCCTCACGCCGTCGGCCTTCACTTCCGGCAGGATCACTGCGAATTCTTCGCCGCCATATCTGAACACCTTGTCGACAGAACGCAGACAATGGCGCAGCGTCACGGCGATCTCTTTCAGGACCGTATCCCCCACCTGATGGCCGAAGGTGTCATTGACCAGCTTGAAGTGGTCCAGATCCAGCAGCAGTACGGAAAA
>CAZPVG010000058.1:0-9242 GCA_964589945.1 uncultured bacterium | reverse complement strand
CGAAGGTGTCATTGACCAGCTTGAAGTGGTCCAGATCCAGCAGCAGTACGGAAAACTCCTTATTGTAGCGCCGGCTCCGGTCTACCTCTTTTGTCACAGACTCTTGAAACTCCATGTGATTGTAGAGTCCGGTCAGGCTGTCCGTGACCGCCTGCTGTTCAATCTTTTCTATAAACCGTGCGTTGTCGATGGCGACGCCCGCATGGACAGCAAGGGTTGAGAGCGTGTCGACATCCTCGGGGGAGAACGGCAGGCGGTTCAGTTTGTTTATGACACACAACACGCCTTCGACATGGCCCTGCATGGCAAGCGGCACGGACAGCACCTGGCGCAATATGGGGTGCATCCACGGCGCCGCCGCCCATTGGGGATGACCGTGGGGGTCTTCAACCACCAGCGGCTTGTTTTCACGGTATGCGGCCGACAACAGGCCGACATTCCCCGACGGGCCCTTGAGTTCGTTCTCGTCGACATCCATGCCGTGGGATTTGACGAATCCCACCGACCCGTTTGAATTCATCAGGAACATGATGCTCGTTTCCACGCCGATAAGCTTCGCGGCGCCGTTTACCAGGCACTCAGCGAGAGTGTCCACTTTGCGTTCCCGGGCCGCGGCCAATGACAGTTCGTAGAGGCGCCGTCCGCGCAGCGATGCCTCCTCCAGCTCCCGCTTCATCCGGCCTTGAGCGATGCTCCTGGCGATGGTTGCCGGGAGCGCATCATGATAGTTTTTTATTTTAGTAATGTAGTCCTGGGCGCCGTTTTTCATTGCCTCCACGGCGATGGTCTCGTCGCCCTGGCCCGTGACCATGATCACCGGGGTATTTGAATCAATGAGGTTGATTTCGCGAAGCACCTCCAGGCCGTTCATGCCCGGGAGGCTGTAATCCAGGATGATTACGTCGACGGTGTTATTGCGCAGAATCTCCAGGGCGGACGGCCCGTTTTCGGCCTCCATTACCCGCGCATTCGCCATTCTTTCCGAAAGCGCCTCGATGGTCAGCTCCCGCTGATCGGCATTGTCTTCCACCAATAAGATGTTCACCGGCATATCGGGGGAAATGGCGCCGGAAAAATCACGCGCTGTCATATTGCGGTTCCCGGTTGGTCAACAGCCAATAGCGCTCCAGTGACTGTATCTTTTCCAGATAATCGTCCAGCTTTACCGGCTTGGTGATATAGCTGTTCACACCCAAGCGGTAGCATTTCATCATTTCTTCATTCTGGTCGGAGGTGGTCAGCACGACCACGGGAATGACCTTCAGGTCGTAATCTTCCTTGATATCCTTGAGCACCTCCAGGCCGTTCGCCTTGGGAAGGTTGAGGTCGAGTATGATCAGCGACGGGCGCGGCGCGTTGGCATGCGCGCCTTTCTTATGAACGAAGTCGATGGCCTCCTGACCGTCCTTGGCCCAATGTATTACCTTGTCGGCGTTATCCTCGTCCAGATACTGCCGTATGATTTCGGCATGATCTTCGTTGTCTTCAACCAGGAGGATTACGTTAGCCATTTGCCACTCTCTCCAGTTCATTGCTTTCTCCTTTGAGCATCCGAGCAGTATTGGAAGGGATCAGGAAAATGAAGGTAGTGCCTTCCCCGACCGTGGATTCAAACCATATCCGG
Organism: uncultured bacterium; assembly: GCA_964589945.1. Classification (GTDB taxonomy): domain Bacteria; phylum Eisenbacteria; class RBG-16-71-46; order RBG-16-71-46; family RBG-16-71-46; genus CAIXRL01. The sequence goes on along the minus strand of CAZPVG010000058.1, from coordinate 7,618 downwards.
CCGCCGGCCATTTCCAGAATCTTCTTGACGATGGCCAGGCCGATGCCCGTCCCTTCCACCGGCACTTCTTTAAGACGGTGAAAGATCTTGAAGACCTTGTCGTGGTATTTCGGGTCGATGCCGATGCCGTTGTCTTTGATGTAATACTCGACAAATCCGTCGACCTCACTGCCGCCTATCTCAATCGTGGGTTCGGGCTGATCGCCCATGAACTTGATTGAGTTACTGATGATATTCATGAATACCTTGCACAGGTCGGTGCGGTCGAATACCGCGTTCGGAAGAGGCGTGTGCACCTTGATGGTGACGCTCCCTTCATGGATCGCCCGATCGCATTGATTGAGGCTTTCAGTGACGATATTTTCCACGTTCAGCTCTTCCATGCGGTATTCGTGTTTGCCTATCTTCGAGAAATTCAGAAGATCGGTGATCAGCTGTTCCATGAATCCGGCGTTGGACATGAGGCGTTGCAGGTAGTGTTCTCCCTGGTCGCCCAGTTGCCCGCTGAATTTTTTCTGCATGATGGCGGCCATGCCGTACAGGGAAATTACCGGTGCCTTCAGGTCATGGGTGACGCTGTATACGAATGTCTCCAGTTCCTGATTGGCCTTCTTTACCTGTTCGGTGCGCTCCTCTATCTTCTTTTCCAAATCGGTCGTGTAGTCTTTCAACTCTTCGACCATGACCCTGGCGTCATGCTGCAGCGCGGCCATCTCCCGTGACGACAGAGGGTGAGGGGGGTCCGGCATCTGGGAGAAGTCCCCGTTGCTGACGGCGGCGAGGACCTTTGCCAGTTTTCGGATCGGGCGCGCCAGCCCCTCCGCCAGCAGTGTTGCGATGATCAGGCCCGCGAGCAGGGCGATACCGGCAATGGTAAGGACTTGCCTGCGCGCCGCCGCCGTCTGCGCTTGCTCATAGGCCTGTGGGCGGTAGACCGCGACTGTCCAGTCGAGGCCGTACTCGCCTACACCGGTAACGGTGGCACGCATCTTGGTCCCTGTTTCATCCTCGCCGGTGCGAATTTCAGGCGCATTGGCCTGTGCCTTATGGAACAGGGGCAGGTAGGAGAGGTTTTCCACGGCCTTGCGCATGCTGTCGTCCGGAAAGGCGATCACCCGCCCTTCATTGTCCAACACCGCGACGTTGAGTCCGGTTATCCCCTTTGTGACTTGCGAGACCAGATCCTGTATGCCGCTCAGGTCAAGAGATCCTTCAACAAATCCGGCTATTCCGCCGTTGCGGTCCCTGATGGGTGCCGCAATCTGCACGTTGGGCACGCCCGAGCGTTTACCGATCTGTACCCGGGAGATGGCCGTTTCCCCGCTGCGCACCATTTCCTTGTAATAATCGCGGCTGGAATAGTTTGTGCCCGCATTCGATTTTCCGCTTTCGCTGAAGGGTGGATCATCCACGATGGACACCGCATCGGGACCGGCGATGTACATAATGGAGAAGCCGCCGTAACGCTTGCGCTGCGACGTCACCATGGGCTGCAGCACGGCTTTGTCCATGCTGCCTCTTGCCTGTACCTGGCCGGCGAGGGTCTCCACCGCCCGCACATGGCCGTCAACCATTTGGCCGATGCCGTACGCCAGTGTCTCCGCGACGAACTGCCGCTCCTGGTCGATGCCTTCCAGTTGCTTCGCTTCCCACTTGGGCACCTGGATGCCGCCCAGCAGCAGCACCGGCAGCGCTGCGACCAGGCCCAAGCAACAGAATAAGTAGCCCCGGAGCCCGATCCGCCGCTTCCCTGTGTGCTGCTCCGCAACGTTAGTTTGTTCCAGTTTGATCTCCATAACCCGCGGAAAGGGGTGTCTTGTCTGTTTTGAGGGCGTATTGCCACAAACATTAGCGGCAGTAGGGGGGATTTCTTGTGGCGCAGGCGCACGCGCCCGTGCCCCGCCGGGCACCGGAGTCAAAAATAAAGAAGCATCAAAATAAACAACACTCTAGATAAGGGGGAGGGGGTGAATAACGGCCCGCCTCGCCATCTGTTCAGGCGCGGTTGTATGCGGGCGTTATCCGGGCGGGGGTGACTGCGCGGCGCGGCGCGGTGGCCGGGCCCGCGAGTGATCAGCGGGCGCGGTTGGTCAGCACCATCTTGCCGATATCGGAGATCACGTCCCAGGCGGGTCCCGGAAACCGGTGCATTTGGGTGAGGACATCTTCAAACGCGGTAAGGATCCAGTCCACGTCCGCGTCATTCAGGACAAACGGGGGCAGCAGCTTGATGACGTCGACATTGTGCCCGGCCACCTGGGTGATGAGGTGGTGCCTGTTCATGAGGGGGATGATCGCCGCCTGCGGGAACAGGCTCTTGTCCATTCGGTGCATCAGCGCCCATGCGCTCTTCAAGGCCAGGGATGAAGGCGGTCCGAACTCGATTCCGGTCATCAGGCCGCGCCAGCGGACTTCCTTGAGAAATTCAAATTTCGGCACCATGGCGCTCAGTCCCGCGCCGATCCGGTTGCCGAGCATCTCCGCACGTTGAATCAAGTTGTGACGGTCTATGACGTCCAGGGCCGCCAGGCCGGCGGCCATTGCGAAGCTGCCCATGCTGAAGGTGGAGCTATGGACCACGGAACGCTGCATGCTGGAGAAGACTTTTTCGTGAATGCGCTTGCGAGTCAGTACCGCGCCCACGGGGACAAAGCCGGCGGAAAGTGTCTTGGCGAGCACCACGATATCGGGATCAACGTCGCCGTCGTGCTCGATGCCGAGAAAGCGCCCGGTGCGCCCCATCCCGGTCTGCACCTCATCGGCGACGAACAACGCGCCGTGCCGGCGGCACAGTCGGGCGGCCTCACGCAGGTATCCGGGCGCGGGGAGGTTGACCCCCTTGCCCTGCACGGGCTCGACAACGAACGCCGCGACGTCGCCGCGGCGCAATTCCTGCTCCAGGGCCTCGAGATCGTTATAGGCAATCTTGCGGCAGTCGGTGAGGAACGGATCGAAACCCTCGCGGAAGCTGTCATCCCCGTTGAGCGACAGGGCGCCGTAGGTCAGGCCGTGGAAGGCCTTGCTGCAATAGATGATGGCCGGCTTGGCGGTTGCGCAGCGCGCGTATTTGATGGCCGTCTCTATGCCTTCCGCGCCGGAATTGGTGAAGAACACCATGTCCAGCTCATTGGGCATGCGTTTCTTCAGTTCCTGCGCCAGCAGCCCGGCCAGGAGCGGGGCCTCCAGTTTGACCAGGCTCGGGTAGTCTGTGGACAGGAAGTCCGTCAGTATCCGCCGCACCTCCGGGTGGTTGCGGCCCAATCCATGGACGCCGTAACCGGAGAGCAGGTCGAGGTATTTTGTGCCCTCGATATCCCACAGGTACGGCCCCTCGGCCCGCACATAACAGCGGTCGAACCCGATGGTCTTCAGGGTGCGTACATTGGCCGGATTGATGTGCTGGGTATGGAGGTCGTAGTTGCGGCCCGCGTGCTCATTCAGTAACGCGCGGATGTCCAGGACGGGCTTGTTTTCAGTTTCACCATTCACAAAGTTGTTAATACCGTAGAGGGTCATCATTATGATAGTCAGGGAGGATCTGAATAATTCGTCATTCCGTAGCGTGGCGTAAACCCGGAATTTTAATACAGGGAGTGACCGGATTCCTCCCGGTGAAAGCCGGGATCACGCCGGAATGACATCAAGAGAATTGTTCAGGCCTTCCTTAACGTACACTTTACCCTGTTAGAAAATGCTGATCAAGGTGGCGCACTTGTTGTCCCTGGCGGGTCTCTCGACGGGGAAGGTGTTCCAAGTGCGTGTATAGGCGGGTTTATCCAACCGGCGTTGACACGCGCTGGTTTTTCACCCGCAGATAAAGCACCCGCGGTGTTGATATTCAGGGTACGCTCGCCGTCTCGCGCCGTGGGGTTCCAAGGCCTCAAGCGCACACTTTTCCGGCGGTGGAAAGCAAGTCGTTCATCCCCCTCGCGGCCGTGATCTGCCCCTGGGTGGCGTGGGGACGGTGGCCCGCGTCCCGTCAATGGCGGCCGGATCGGGCGCCGTATCACCTTCAGGTAATGTGCCGTGCATATTACTTATTGAAATTTATAGGAATTATTAAAATTGCCGGGGACGCGGTGGCATAATATTCTGGTAGGGGGGAATTCACCGCGGCGAGCCCGTGATGCATGAAGGTCGCGCGGTGCAGAAAAAATAATTTGCTTAGTACTTTACCCGGGGACTCTGCTTTCAAAACGTCACATTACGACAGATCGATTGCTGTTTGCATGAGTGTTTGCTTTAGCGTGATGCTCACTGCGTGCCAAGGCTATGGCGACTCGGCACCCGGGGAGACGACGGTCAGTGTTGCCTATGGCGTGAAGGAGATCGTGCTGTCCTGGAAGGCGGTGAACGGGGCGGATTACTACCGGGTGCTGAAGAATCCGGACGGTGTATCGGGTTACAGCCAGGTGGACGGTAATCTGACCGCCACCAGCTACGCCGATACGGTACCGGTGTATCTGACCGATTGGCTTAACGAAAGCTACATTGTGGAGGCGTGCAACAGCGGCGGCTGTACCGCATCGAAGGCGGTCACTTCGCTGGATCCGGTGTTGTCGATCGGCTATGTAAAGGCCTCCAACACCGGCATCGCCGACCAGTTCGGTTATGCGCTGAGTCTGTCTGCCGACGGCCAGACACTGGCGGTGGGTGCCCCCTTCGAATCCAGTCATGCCACCGGCATCGACGGCGATCAGCTCGATGACAGCGCGGCGGGCAGCGGCGCGGTGTACATCTTCACCTTCGCCGGCAACGTCTGGAGGCAGCAGGCGTATGTGAAGGCCTCCAACACGGAAGCGGGCGATTTGTTTGGTTCTGCGCTGAGTCTTTCCGCCGACGGCGACACCCTGGTGGTGAGCGCTCCCCAGGAGTCCAGCAGCGCCACCGGCATCGACGGCGACCAAGCCGACAACAGCGCGCCGAAGAGCGGGGCGGTGTATGTCTTCAGCCGCAGCGGGAATAGCTGGAGCCAGCAGGCCTATGTGAAGGCCTCCAATACTCAGGCATCGGACGACTTCGGCGCCGCACTTAGCCTGGCGGCCGATGGCAACACCTTGGCGGTGGGGGCCTTTTTCGAGGCCAGCGGCGCCACCGGCATCGACGGCGACCAGGCCGACAACAGCGCGCCGGAGAGCGGTGCGGTCTATGTGTTCACTCGCAGCGGCGCCAACTGGGCCCAGCAGGCCTACGTGAAGGCCTCCAATGCCGAGGCGGTGGACGCCTTCGGTCATGCCCTCAGCCTGTCGGGGGACGGGAATACCCTGGCGGTGGGCGCCCCCTTTGAATCCAGTCACGCCACCGGCGTCGGCGGCGATCAGACCGATAACAGCGCGTCAAAGAGCGGCGCGGTGTATGTGTTCATCCGCAGCGGCAGCACCTGGAGCCAGGAGGTCTATGTGAAGGCCTCCAACGCGCAGGCGGGTGACGGATTCGGGTCTTTCCTCGGCCTCTCCAACGATGGCGACACCCTGGCCGTGGCGGCCCCTTTTGAGTCCAGTAACGCAACGGGTTTGAGCGGTAATCAGGGCGACAACAGCGCCGTGTCCAGCGGCGCGGTGTATGTCTTCAACCGGGACAGCGCCGCCTGGCGCCAGCAAGCCTATGTGAAGGCCTCCAACACCCAGGCAAATGACAGGTTTGGTTGGTCGCTCAGCCTCTCGGGAGACGGCGCCACCCTGGCGGTGGGCGCGATTTACGAGTCCAGCGCCGCCGTCGGTATCGGCGGCGACCAGACAGACAACGGCGCATCGCGCAGCGGCGCGGTCTATGTCTTCACCAACGGCGGCAGCGGCTGGCGGCAGCAGTCCTATGTAAAGGCACCCAATACCCAAGAGCGGGATCTGTTCGGTTATGCGGTCGGCCTGTCCGCCAACGGGGATACCCTGGGGGTGGGGGCGACTGAAGAATCCAGCGGCGCCACGGGTATCGACGGCAATCAGACCTATGACAGTGCCGCGACCAGTGGCGCGGTGTATCTGTACTGATATCGTTGCAGGGTTTTTCACGGCATAAAAAAAAAGCCCCGCCGTAGGGCGGGGCTTTTTTGCCGGTCAGGTTTTACCCTGATTGGCTTACTGCGGGATTACGTTAGTGGCGTTCAGACCCTTGGGACCCTGCTCGGTGTTGTAAGTCACCGTCTGCCCCTCGGACAGGGATTTGAATCCGTTGCCCTGGATGGCCTTGTGATGAACAAACACGTCCGCGCTGCCATCAGAGGGAGAAATAAAGCCGAAACCCTTGCTGTCGTTGAACCACTTAACCGTACCTGTAGCCATGCTGGTAACCTCTATCTATTAATGAACAATGTAATGGCAGTCAGATTTCTGCTGAGACATGACACCGGGGATCTGCTGTAGACACTGCTCACTGCGAGGAACTACCGGAATTGCTACTAGAGATCTGCTGCTTGTGACGTACCATATACCATCTGCGGCTAAGAAGCTATAAATATATTTACTTTTTCAACCGTATGTGGAGACTTGCAATCCCCAATCACGCCCCCATAGGGCGACCCGGGGGGAGGCGGTCCCGCAGTGTGGGTCAAGCGACCCGACTTCCCAGTCCGGCGGGGTATGCGCCGGGCGCGTGTGACGGCGCCTGACTCGGATTGGCAGGCTTAACGGTATAAGAACATGTAAAATGCCGTCTGAATATGGAAGTCACGACACGTTGGTAAAACACGACACTGACAATAACGCCCTGCAGGTTCTGAATACGGTTTTCGGCCACCCTGCTTTTCGCGGTGCACAGGAAGAAATCGTCTCTCATGTAGTCGCGGGCGGGGACGCGCTGGTGCTGATGCCCACCGGCGGCGGAAAGTCGCTGTGCTATCAACTCCCGGCCCTGTTGCGCGAGGGTACCGCGGTGGTAGTGTCGCCGCTGATCGCCCTGATGCACGATCAGGTGGCGGCACTGCGCCAGCTTGGGGTGCGCGCGGCGTTTATCAATTCCACCATGGTTGCCGCGGCGGTGTGGGAAACCGAGCGTGCGCTTCGCGGGGGCGAGTTGGATCTTGTGTACGTGGCGCCCGAGCGCCTGGTCATGCCGCGCATGCTGAGTGCCCTGGGCGATGCCCGTATCGCCTTGTTCGCCATCGACGAGGCCCACTGCGTGTCCCAATGGGGTCATGACTTCCGGCCCGAGTATCTGCAGCTGTCGCTGCTGCATGAGCGCTTCCCGGCGGTACCGCGTATCGCGCTCACCGCCACCGCCGACCCGCTGACCCGCCGTGAGATTATTCAGCGCTTGGCACTGGACCAGGCGCGGGAGTTCGTGTCCAGCTTCGACCGGCCCAACATCCGCTACATCATCGTCGACAAAAAGGATGCTCGCTCGCAGTTGCTGCGCTTCATACGGGATTCCCATCACGGCGAGGCGGGTATCGTCTATTGCCTGTCACGCAACAAGGTGGAGCAGACCGCGGCGTGGCTGGCGGAGCAGGGCGTATGCGCGCTGCCCTATCACGCCGGCATGGACGCGGCGGTGCGTGCCGCTCACCAGGAACGCTTCCAGCGCGATGAGGGTATTGTCATGGTCGCCACCATCGCCTTCGGCATGGGTATCGACAAGCCCGACGTGCGCTTCGTCGCCCACCTGGACCTGCCCAAGAGCATCG
>CAZPVG010000057.1:0-27476 GCA_964589945.1 uncultured bacterium | reverse complement strand
GCCGCGGCGGCCAGGGCCCGCGGCGGCTCGCGGCTCGCGTGGGTGGTCGCGGCGGCCCTGGCGATCGTGGCGGCGGGCGCCTTCGCGTGGGGCTGGACGCGGACGAACGCTCCGCGACACGTCTTCCGGTTCCACACCGATCCGGTGCCGGACGTCGTGGACATCTCGTGGCCGCGCGTCTCGCCCGACGGACGCTCGCTGGTCTTCGAGACGACGGACTCGACCGGCGTTTCCCGTGCGTGGATCCGCGCGTTCGACCAGACCGGAGCGCACGTCATCGCGGGCTCGGACGGCCTGCAGCGGGCCTACTGGTCGCCGGACAGCCGCGAGATCGTCTTCGTGGCGGATGACAAGATCCAGCGCCTCACGGTCGCCGGCGGCACGCCGGTGGTGGTCTGCTCGGCGCACAACGGGGCCGACCTCAGCTGGGGCTCGAAGGGGTCCATCCTGATGGACGGCCGCTTCAACGACTCGCTGAAGGTCGTTCCGGCCGGCGGCGGCGAGCTGCGCCCGGCCACGCGGATCGACCGGGCCTCGGGCGAGGTGGGCACCGGCTGGCCCTGCTTCCTCCCCGACGGCGAGCGTTTCCTGTTCATCGGCAACCTGCAGAACGGCACCGGGGCGGGGAACATCCGGCTCGGGAAGCTCGGGTCACTGGACTCGAAGCTGCTCGGACAGTCGGACGGCCGGGTCGAATACGCGCCGGGTGGCTGGGTGCTGTTCGCGCGCGGCGCGACGCTGATGGCGCAGAAGCTCGACCTCGGGGCCGGCAAGCTCACGGGCCAGCCGATCACGGTGGCCGAGAACCTGCGCATGGGCGAGGACGCGGGGGATTTCTCCGTCTCGGCGAGCGGGATCCTCGCGTTCGAGCCCAAGACCAGCGGCGCGGCGAACGCCCTGCACGAGGCGAGCCGCGGCGGAAAGATCGCGGACGCCGTGCTGAACGCGAACGACTGCATCAACCCCGTCCTCTCGCCCGACGGGAGCCGCCTGATGTACGAGTCCACGGGCCAGTCGGCCGGGGGCCGGCCGGAGATCTGGGTTCGGGACATCGCCCGCGGCACCGAGGCGAAGCTGACGTTCGCGACGAGCCCGACGCGGGGGCCCGTCTGGTCGCCCGACGGGCGGCGCTTCGCCTGCGAGCTGGCCATGGGCAGCCGGTCCGGGATCCTCGTCGGCGCCACGGACGGGCTGGGAAGGGTGGACACGCTCGAGGCGCAGGATCTCGGCGGCGGCGGCCTCTCGCAGTGGACGCCGGTGGGAGACCGGATCGTCTACGGCCCCGGGAGCTTCCTCGGACTCTGGACCGTCTCCCCGGACAGCTCGAAAGGCGGCTCGACGATGATGCCGGGGCTCCCCCGGCACCTCAGCAACTCCGTCTTTTCGCCCGACGGCCGCTGGGTGGCGTACGCGAGCGGCGAGGGCACGCCGCGGCCGCAGGTCTACGTCCAGAGCGCGACCGGGGTGCCGGGCCGCTGGCAGGTCTCGACCCAGATGGGCATCAACCCCGTGTGGACGAACGGCGGTCGCGAGATCGTCTTCGAATCGAACGGCCGCCTGATGGCGGCGGAGGTGGAAACGCAGGGCGCGTTCCGTTCCGGTGAGCCCAAGCCGCTGTTCAGCCTGCCGCTCGGCGCCCAGGGCGCGTACGGGCGCAGTTGGACGTGCAGCGCGGACGGCAAGCGCTTCTTCGTCGTCGTTCCTCCCCGTGGCGCGAGCCAGGCCCGCATCGAAGTCGCCACCGACTTCAGCCGTCTCGTGAACCGGAAGTAGCCGGGACCTTTCCCGGCGACCGGGTTTCGTGCATGGTGCGGCATCGATGACCTTCGCCCGCGCCTCCCGCTTCCGCACGCTCGCCGCGCTCGCGCTCACGGCGCTGGCCGCGCTCGCCGTCGCCGCCTCGCTCGGCGCGCGCCGGCGCGGACCGGAGCTGCCGCCGATCCTGTTCGCGATGCGCGCGCGCGTGCCGGGTGCGGCCCTCGCGCTCGGAGTCGGCCCGGCCGGGCGCACGCTCGTCGCCGGCGGCCGGCTGGTCGTGCGCGAGAGCGACGGGCGGTTCGTGGCCCTGCTGCCCGAGCGGCTCTTCTACGACGTGGCCCACCCCAGCGTCTCCTACGACGCGAAGCGCATCGCGTTCGCCGCGGTCACGGGGCCCGACAGCGCGTGGCGCATCTGGTCCTGCAACGCGAGCGGCCGCGACCTCCAGCTCGTCTCGCCCGCGGCGCGCGGCGTGGACCCGGTCGCGCTCTACGGCTCCGCCGCGGCCTCGCGCTTCGAGCGCTTCGACGACTTCGATCCCTGCTGGCTTCCCGACGGGCGGATCGCGTTCGCGAGCACGCGCTGGCCGCTGCTCGCCCAGGCGGGCGTGCCCGCCACCAACCTGTGGGTCGTGAACGAGGACGGCACGGGCCTCGCGCGGCTCACCGCCGAGCGCGACGGCGGAGAGGCGCCCTCCGTGGACCCGGTCACGGGCCGGCTGCTCTACGCGCGCTGGTTCTTCAACCGCTGGCGCGCGTCGGACGATTCCGCAGGCGTCGTCTCGGGGCTCGACGGCGCGCTGCCGGCCGACACGGTGAACCTGTGGCAGTCGGGCTCGATCGACGTCGGCGGCGGCGGCCTGCGACTCGCCGGCGGCGACCCGCGCTCGCGCGACGGCGAGCAGGGCTACCAGCCGATCGTGCTCCCCGACCCCGACACGACCTTCGTCGCGGTCGTGGCCGACCGGCGCGACCTGATGCGCTCGACGCGCCTCGGCGTGTGGGCGTACCCGGGGCGCTTCGGGCCCCCGCGGCCGCTGGCGGGCTACGGCTCGGGGAACGGCTGGTCGGCGTGCGCGCCCTCGGCGCTGCCGGGCGGACGGATCCTCTTCGCGATGGACGTGGCGGGTACGGGCAATTTCGACCTTTACGTCGTGAAGCCCGACGGCCGCGACCTCGCGCCGATCACGAGCGACCTGCAGACGCTCGAGATCGACCCCGTCGCGATCGTGCCGCGCCCGGCGGCCCCGGAGGCTCGCGCCTCCGTCCCGCCGCGAGCAGCGGACGTCCCGCCGCGCACCACCGTGGCGGAGGTGCTGCGCGGCCCGCGCACGGCACGCTTCGAATGCCTCAACGTGTTCGCGAACGCTCCCGTGGACGCACCCTGGCCGGCGGGGGTGCCCGCCGAGCCCGGCACGCGCGTGCGCTTCTGGGCGGCGCTGCCGCGCCCGCTCGCCGAAGGCGGAGACACGCTGGCGCTCGTCCTCGACGCGCCGGTCCCGGCGAGCGGCGTGGTGAGCGCCGAGGTGCCCGGCGACGTGCCGATGTTCCAGCAGCTCGTCGGCGCGGACGGGCGCGTGCTGCGCTCGGCGCACGGCCCCGCGCACGTGGCCGGCTACAACTTCACGCCCCCCGGCGGGACCGCGACCTGCGTCGGCTGCCACGCGGGCCACTCCGCCCGCCCGGTGCCGGCCGACCCGACGGAAGCCGCGTGGACGAACCTCGCGCCGGGGGCGCGCGTGACCGCCTCGAGCGAGCAGCGCGGCGACCCGGGCGCGCCGGCCGCCGTGGACCGCCGGACCGTGGGCGAACCGTCGCAGGTGGACTGGATCGCCGGCGGCGAGAGCGGCGAATGGCTGCGCCTCGAGTTCCCGGCGCCGGTCGAGGTGCGCGAGGCCGTGCTCTACGGCATGCGTGGCCGCTCGAAGGAGGGCGGCCCGATCGTCGTGAAGCGCAGCGAGCTGGTGCTCTTCTCGGGCGGCGCGGAGGTGCGCCGCGTGAGCGTGGACCACGCGCTCTCGCCCGACGGCACGCGCGTGGACCTGGGCGGCGCGCGCCTGGACGCGATCGAGTTCAGGCCGCTGGAGGTCGAGGGGAAGTTCCGCGGCCACCCCTACCCTGCGCTCGCGGAAATCGAGACGATCGCCCGCCTCGCGGCGGGGACGCGCTAGCCGCGCGCAGCGGTCGGGGACGCGGGCGGGCGCGCGGCGGCGGGGTCGGGGCCGCGCTCGCGCAGCAGCTCGCGGATCTTGGTCTTCACGAGGTCGATCGCGACCTTGTTGTGGCCGCCGCCGGGGATGATGACGTCCGCGAAGCGCTTGCTCGGCTCAACGAACTGCAGGTGCATCGGCCGGACGCTCTCCTCGTACTGGCGCAGGATCGAGTCCACCGCGCGGCCGCGCTCGACGAGGTCGCGGCGCAGCCGGCGGGTCAGGCGCACGTCGGCGTCGGCGTCCACGTAGAGCTTGATGTCCATGAGCGCCCGCAGCTCGGGCTCGTGGAAGATGAGGATGCCCTCGAGCACGATGACGACGTGGTCGCTGATCCGGCGCGTCTCGGGCGAGCGGCAGTGCTGGGTGTAGTCGTAGATCGGCTGGTCGATCGGGCGGCCCTCGAGCAACTCGCGCAGGTGGGAGACGAGCAGGTCGTTGTCGAAGGCGTCGGGGTGGTCGAAGTTGCGCGCCTCGCGGTCGCGGAACGGGATCTCGTCCAGGTTCTTGTAGTAGGAGTCCTGGTCGATGACGACGACCCGGCCCGACCCCAGGTCGCGCACGATGGTGCGCGCAACCAGGGTCTTGCCGGAGCCGGACCCGCCGGCGATGCCGATCAGGATTCGCCGCGACATGCCGAGCCGGAAGTTAACAGCGCGCTCCGGCGCACGGCAATGCCGACCTCGCTCATTTCTTCGGGACGAACACCACCCGGACCTGGTGGGCCGGGTCGTTCATCCACTTGAAGAAGATGCTCGGGTTGTCGACGCTGGTCTCGAACCGGTACCGGTAGAGGTTCCAGAACCGGTCGCCCCGCCAGACCGCGCGCGTGGCCATGCTCGTCGTGAGCGGGATGAGAAAGCCCGGGGCCGGGCGCGCCTGCCGGATGAGTCCCTCGGGCATGGGACCGCCGAGCAGCCAGTCCCAGCCGATCTTGACCCGGTTGAGGAGGGTCTTCGTCACGATCTCGCGGCCGATCTGCTCGGTGAGGTAATCCAGGAGCACCCCGAGCGAGGCGGGGCGGGTGTCCCCCTTCTGCAGGTCGGGGTAGAGCCGCAGCATCTCCGGCTGCTCGTACGCCGAGAAGAGGAAGCGGGCCGCCAGCGGCGGGGGCGCGTCGCCGCTCATGTTGCGCAGCTGCAGGCCGATCACGAGGCCCGCCAGGAAGAAGGACGGGTGCGTCGAGTCGGCCAGCGAGGGGGCCAGGACGCCGAGCGCGCCCACCGGGTGGTCGAGCCCCGGCCACACGGATCGCCGCTCCCCGGGGTGCAGGGGAGGGTCGGGCACGTCGGGCATTCGTGCGCCACCCGGAATCGAGCCGAACTCGTGCTCGACCACGGTCCGGATGTTCATGTTCGAGAAGTCGCCTGCCAGCGCGAGGCAGGCGTTTGCGGGCACGAACCGCTGCTTCAGGAGCTGCTCGGCCTCGGCCAGCTTGAGGCTGCCCAGCCCGCGGGCCGAAGCGAGTCCGACGAGCTGCTCGTCCGAGATGCCTCGCGCGAGCGCGTCGAGCCGCCAGTACAGCGCCTGGCTCACGATGCCGAAGTTCCGCTGGCCAAGGCTGCGGCGGACCGTGTCCACGGCGGCCTCGAGCCCCGCCGGGGTCAGCGTGACCCCGCGCATCCGCGTGGCGACCTGCCTCAGTACGCCCGGAAACTGGTGGAGCGAGGCGACCTCGGTGAGCAGCGTGACCCGGGGCGTCGTCGAGACCTTCCAGCCCAGGGGCCGCAGGCTGGCCATCTCGTCCACCTTGCGGTCCGGGATGTCGCCGGCGGCCGAGAAGAACTCGAGGTGCGAGAGCACCTCGGACAGCCCTTCGCGCCCCGGGGGGTCGTCGAGCATCCCCGAGCGGTAGCCGGCCGTGATCACGACGCCCTTCATCCCGGAGACGTGGCGGATGCGCACTTCGAGGCCGTTCGAGAGCCGCCAGCCGTCGATCTCGGTGCTGTCGGGGAGTAGGGCGGCGTGGACGGGGCGGGCGGGAAGGGCGAGCGCCGCGAGGAACGCGGCGAAAAGGACGAGCGAGCGACGGTTCAAGACGACTCCCGGTGTCGGGTGGGGAGGGCATCCGGCGCCACGCCGGCGCGAATCGGCGGGAAAGGTTAGCACGGGCCGGGTGCGGGGCCGGTACAGGCGTTGTGAAAGCCCCGCCGGCCGCCCCGCGCGCGGCTCCGGCCGGGGTCGGGGCTGGCGGCGCCCCCCTGCGGGGGACTATGCTGCACGGCCCATGACCACACCCGACGAATCCGAGGTCCGCAGGCTCGTGCGCGAGGCCGTGGACCGCGCGCTCGGGCCCGAACCCGGCGCCCCGCGCGCCCCGGCCACCTCACCCGCACCGCCGCCCGCGCGCCCCGCCGCGCCCCGACGCGTCGCGATCGGTTCGGACCACGGCGGTTACCCGCTGAAGGAGATCCTCAAGCGGGCGATCACCGACGAGATGGGATGGGACGTCCTCGACTGCGGCACGCACTCGCCGGACGCGGTGGACTACCCGGACTTCGCGGCCGCCGTCGCGCGCGAGGTCGCCTCGGGCCGGGCGGGACGGGGCGTGATCGTGGACGCGGCCGGTATCGGTTCGACGATGGCCGCGAACAAGATCGCGGGCGTGCGCTGCGCGCTCTGCCACGACGACCGCACGGCGCTGAACGGCCGCGAGCACAACGACGCGAACGTGCTCGCGCTGGGCGCGAACGTCGTGAACCGCGGCGCCGCGGTGCGGATCGTGCGACTGTTCCTGACGACCGAATTCGCGGGCGGCCGACACGAGCGGCGCGTCCGCAAGATCATGGCGCTCGAGGGCGGGCGATAGCCCCGGGCGCGCGAGGGATCGCCGAACATGAAGCTGACGCTGGACGTACTGAGGAAGCTCCCGAAGACCGAGCTGCACTGCCATCTCGACGGGAGCCTCCGGCCGCGCACCGTGATGGAGCTGGCGAAGGAGCACAAGGTCCGGCTCCCGACGAGCAACCTCACCCGCCTCACGCACCTCATGCAGGCGGGCAAGCGGACACGCAACCTCGCGGACTACCTCCGGATTTTCGACATCACGCTGTCCGTGATGCAGGAGAAGGAGGCGCTCTACCGGATCGCCTACGAGCTCGTGGAGGACTGCGCCGCCGAGAACGTGCGCCATCTCGAGGTGCGCTACTCGCCCGTGCTCCACCGCAAGCGCCGGCTGCCCTACGAGGACATCGTGGATCCCGTGATCGCGGGGCTGCGCGACGCGGGCGCGAGGCTCGACATCTCGACGGGCGTCATCATCTGCGGCATCCGCTCGATGTCCCCGCAGGTCTCCTTCGCCCTCGCGGAGCTCGCCGTGGCCTACAAGGGCCGCGGCGTTCTCGCGTTCGACCTGGCGGGCCAGGAGAAGGACTACCCGGCGAAGGCCCACCGCGAGGCGTTCCAGCTCATCGCGAAGCACAACATCAACTCGACCGTGCACGGGGGCGAGGCGTTCGGGCCCGAGAGCATCGCGCAGGCGCTCCACTACTGCGGCGCGCACCGCATCGGCCACGGCACGCGGCTCCTCGAGGACCCGGACCTGCTGCGCTACGTGCGCGACCACCGCGTGCCGCTCGAGATGTGCCTGTCGTCGAACGTGCAGACCCGGGTCGCCCGCTCGATCCACGTCCACCCGTTCGGGCAGTACTTCCGCATGGGACTGCGGGTGACGCTCAACACCGACAACCGGCTCATGTCGGCCACCACGTCCTCGCAGGAGATCGCCCTCGCGGCGCGCGCCTTCAAGCTCAGCGCCTACGAGATCAAGCGCATCATCATCAACGGCTTCAAGAGCGCGTTCATGCCCTACCCCCAGAAGGCGCGCATGCTCCGTGAAGTGAACCTCGAGATCGACCGCGTCTTCATGGACGCCTTCCCGCATGAGTACGACCTGCGCGGCAGCTACTGAGAGCCGGGCCGCGAAAGCCCGCGCGAGCGCGGCTTCGCCGGCGCCCCGCGGCGGCCGCGTCCGTCGCACGGGGCTTGACCCCCGGGCGGGGGGCCTCTAGGGTCCGCGCTCCCATACCGTAACCGGCTTTCCTCACGATGAGACTCTTCCGACTCCTCCTCCTTTCCGCGCTGATCATCGCCTCGTTCGACACACCCGCACTGGCCGCGGATGCCGGCACGGTCACGGGCCGCGTGGTGGACAAGAAGACCGGCCACGCGATTCCCTTCGCCAACGTGACCATTCCCGAGGCGAAACGAGGCGGGCTCACCGACTCCGAGGGCCAGTTCACGATCTCCGGCGTGCCGCCCGGCACCTGGGAGGTCAGGGTCCAGTTCCTCGGCTACCGTCCCGTGAGCAAGCCCGGGGTGGAGGTCGTTGCCGGCAAGATCGCGACGGTGAACTTCGAGATGGAGGACATTGTCGTCCGGCAGGAGAAGGCGGTCGAGGTCACCGCCGAGCGGCGCCTCGTCGAGGTCAAGCAGGGCACGACGGTCCGCAGCGTGAACGCGAACGAGATCCGCAACCTCGGCGTGACCACCGTCGGCGACGTCCTTCAGCAGCAGGCCGGCATCAGCACGGACGCCGACCAGCTCCACGTGCGCGGCGGGCGCACCGACGAGACGGTCTTCGTCGTCAACGGCGTCGCGAACCGCGACCTCGTCACCGGGCAGTCCACGGCCGGCCAGCTGAACGCGCGCTCCGTCGCCGAGGTGAACGTCGCCACGGGCGCCTACGACGTGCGTTACGGCAACGCCCTCTCCGGAATCGTCGAGATCAAGCTCAAGGAGGGCACCGACCAGTTCCAGGCCGGCCTGACCACGGCGACGGGAAGCTACGGCGGCCGCTCCTGGCAGACGGTGATCAGCGGGCCGGACCCGCTCTGGACCCCGATGCTCCGCCGGGTCGGCGTCCGCCTGCCCGGCACGATGACGAGCATCCTCGACGTATCGGGCTCGCTCTTCGAGACGCGCTTCAGCTACCTGAACTACGGGGACGCCTCGATCACCGAGAACTCGATCGCGCCGCCCTACCTGCACCCGCGGCTGCATTCGAGCTACGAGGATTCCTTCCTCGGCTACCACTTCAAGTACCCGGACATGTGGTCGCCGGCCGAGGACAACCGCTGGGCCGCCCGCTACGGCCTGACCTGGAAGCCGAACGCGAACGACAAGCTCACCTACTCGTTCCAGAAGCGCATCGCGATCGACCAGGGCTTCAGTCGCACCTTCCTCACCGCGAACGGCGACCTCGGCGATCCGGCCTACCCGTGGCGGTGGTCGCGGCGGCTCGACCACGCGCCAACGATCTTCGAGGACAACGTCCAGTCCTCGGTCTCGTGGAGGCGCACCCTCTCGACCACCGGGTACACCGAGGCGCAGCTGTCGCGGTACTTCTTCGCGCAGCGGCAGGACGTGGGCGGCAAGATGTGGTGGGAGTACGTCGAGCCGGACGATCGCAGTGCGTTCCCGACCGGCGACCCGCGCCAGACCGACTACTTCCTCGATACCGGCGACGACTACCAGTGGTCGGACCGGCGCACGACGAGCTGGGCGCTCAACTGGAGCGTGACGCAGCGCCTGCACCACAACGAGATCGAGGCGGGCTTCGAGCACCAGTGGCAGTCGGTCCAGTACGTGGACATCGAGTACCCCTGGATCTACGACCCCAACGGCCTCGGCCAGGCGCACGACCTGTGGGTCGCGCACCCGTGGGTCGGCGACATCTACCTGCGCGACCGGCTCGAATACGAGGGCTTCATCGCGAACGTCGGCGTGCGCGCCGACTACTGGGTCATCGGACGCGAGGCCGAGGAGGCCCTGGCGGACACGTCGCGGCACAACATCCCGACCTCGGAGCGCACGGGCTTCTACGACGAGACGCGGTCGTTCTTCGGGCGGCGCGCGAAGATGCACATCTCGCCGCGCGTGATCGTGTCCCACCCGATCACCGAGAACAGCAGCTTCTTCTTCAACTACGGCGAGTTCACCCAGATTCCGTCCTACCGCTACGTGTACTCGAAGCTGAACTCGATCTCGAGCGAGTCGTTCCCGCTGCAGGGCAACCCGAACCTCAACCCCGAGATCTCGGTGAACTACGAGGTCGGCGCGAAGCACCAGTTCCTGCCCACGGCCGCCGCGAACCTGACCTTCTTCGTCAAGGACGTCTACGACTACCCGAGCGCCACGCGCGTGGACCCGCTGTCGGGCACGAACATCGAGTCCTACTTCGTCTACCTCAACGGCCACTTCTCCCGCTCGAAGGGCTTCGAGATCGAGATCGAGAAGCGCCGCTCCAATCACTGGTCGGGGAAGATCTCGTACTCGTACCAGCAGACGAAGGGCAAGAGCAGCAACCCGGCCGAGGAAAAGGCACTCCAGGAGATCGGGGGCGCCGCGGAAACGCGCCTGTCCGAGGTGTTCGTGAGCTGGAACCGCCCCCACAAGCTGAGCGTGAACTTCGACCTGCGCTACGACCAGGACGCCCCGGCCGGCTGGCGCTGGCTCAAGCAGTCGGGCCTGAACGTCTTCATCCAGGGCCAGGCGGGCCGCGCCTACACGCCCTACGACATCAACCGGCAGAACCAGATCGGCCTGCCCTACTCGATGAACGCGCCGTTCCAGACGACCACGGCCGTGAAGGTCAACCGCTGGTTCCGCGCGATGGGCCGCCGGTTCGACGTCAGCCTGCAGGGCACGAACGTCTTCAACAACCGGCTCATCTACCGCGTGGACCCGATCACGGGGAAGGGGTACGTCTGGGGCCAGGGAGCGTATGATCCGACCTACGTTCACGGCCTGAACGACTACGTGCGCACGGGGACCGTGGACGACCCCTCGAATTACGGGCCGGGAGCCCAGTGGAGACTGCAGCTCGATGTGGACCTCTGATCCCCTCCGCCCGGCCGCCCGCCGCGCCTTCCGCGCGGCCGCGATCATGATCGCGACGTTGCTGGCCGCGGCTGCTCCGGCCGGGGCGCAGGTGTCGCTCGGAGGGCAGCGCGCGGGCACGTCGTCGGCGACCTTCCTGCGCATCGGCGTGGGCGCGCGCGCGGCGGCGATGGGCGAGTCCTTCGTCGCCGTGGCGAACGACCCGAGCGCGATCTACTGGAACCCCGCCGGTCTCGCGTCGCTCCAGCGCCGAGAGATCGCGGCGTCGCACGTGGACTGGCCGGCCGACATCCACTACGACCACGTGACCTTCGTGCAGCCGTCGCGGAGGCTCGGCGGCTCGATCGGCGTGCAGGTCGCGGCCCTCGCGACGACGATCGACGAGACGACGGACACGCAGCCGTTCGGCACCGGTCGCCAGTTCACGTACTCGGACTTCATCGCGGGCGTGAGCTACGCGCGGCGCTGGACCGACAAGCTGCTCGTGGGCTTCGGCGTGAAGTACCTGCGCGAGGACCTCGGCTCGCAGGTCGGCGGCCCGACGACGACCTCGATGCTGTTCGACGTGGGCTCGATCTTCTACCTCGGCCTGGGCAGCATCCGCATCGCCACGGCGCTGACCAACTTCGGCTCCGAGCTGAAGCCGTCGGGTCAGTTCACGTCGCCGTACACCGGCGAGGTGCGGGAGTACGACGGCTACGACCCGCCCATGACGTTCCGGTACGGCGTCGCGTTCGAGCCGATCGAGAACACCAACCAGCGCCTGACGACCTCGTTCGAGATGAACCAGCCCGCCGACAACCGGCTGCAGGCCAAGGCGGGCGTCGAGTACTCGCTCTACCGGTCCGTCGCGCTTCGCACCGGCTACAACTTCAACGCCGACGCCCTCAAGTTCAGCGCAGGCGCCGGTTTCACGGGCGACTTCTCGACGATGCGCGGCACCCTCGACTACGCCTACACGGACGGCGGCTACCTGGGCGGCATCCACCGGGTCACGCTCGGGGTGAGGTTCTGATGAGGCTCGCGATCGCCCTCCTGGTCGCCGTGCTCGTCGTGGTGGGCGTCGGCTGCGGCGGCAAGTTCGAGCTGCCGACCGAGAAGCGCATCGCGACGCCGGTGCCGACCGACCAGAGCTACGCGATGCTCGCGACCTGGAAGGGACTCGACGGCGTCTCCGACGTGATCATGACGCGCGGCTCCGGCTCGCAGCTCTTCATGCTCTTCAACCACGGCGGCAGCGGCGGTCCCGCCGTCCCGCGCGGCGAGGTCAAGCTCTTCCCGTTCACGACGCCGAACCCGATCGGCTCGCCGTTCTTCGACGCCCCGCGGACGCTCTTCGACCCGGTCGCGCTCGCGTCCGCCCAGAGCAAGCTGTTCGTGCTCGACGAAGGCGACTCGTGCATGGCGAAGTTCGACCCGGTCCGCAACACCTGCGAGGCGGACTCGGTCCGCGTGAGCGACGGTGGCAGTGGCAGGCAGAGCATGATCTACGACTACACGGCGACATGGCGCGTGCGCGAGTACCCGCTCTCGGGCGGCGACACGATTTCGACGTTCACCGACACGACCTTCGCCTGGGTCAGCGGCATCGCCGCCGACGACAACGGGTACGTCTACGTGTCGGGCACCGCGGTCGTGCTCGACACCCTCGCGACCGACCCGCGCATCCGCACGCGCAAGTTCATCTCGCGCATCTACCGCTACGCGCGCGGCCCGAAGTACCCGGGCGTCGTCCCGAACGACCTCTACATGCCGGGCGCCAACTGGCACCGCGACACGACCTGGGTCGTGCTCGACGGTTCCGGTGCCTCGTCGGTCCACGACCCGAGGGGCATGCGCTGGACGCCCGTGAACGGCGGCGAGCTGCTCGTGGCCGACCGCGGCAACAACAAGGTCAAGCTGATCGGAACCTACGCTCCCAACGTGGGCTATCCGGCCATGGACGGCAGCGAGACGCCGACGGGCACCAGCTTCAACGAGCCCACGAACGTCGCGATAGACGGCTCGGGCTACCTCTACATCGTGGACCGGGGCAATCGCCGCGTGCTGCGCTACACCAACTCCAGCGCGTACGTGCAGGAGGTCAACGTCGAGGACAACAGCGACGGTTTGCCGCTCCTCGATCCGGTCGCACTCGGCGTGGACGACTCGCTCGCCTACGTCGCCGATTACGGCCGCTCGCAGGTCATCCGCTACAAGAGGCGCAAGTGAGCCGGCTCCGCCCCCTTCTCGTCGCGGCGACGCTCGCCGCCCTCCTCGCCGCACCCGCCCGTTCGGCGGACGATCGCTCGCACACGGCCAGCCCGTTCGAGGCCGAGCGCGTGCTCGCGGCGTCGGCGGACTCGATCGCGTTCGCCGCCCGCATCCAGAACGGCAATAAGGTCGGCATGACGGAGACGAACTACGGGTTCATCGGCACGAACTTCTCGTCGTTCGCGCCGTCGTTCGAGTACCCGCTGGGCTCGGGCCACATGCACATGGTGCGCGGCGGCCCGTGGATCGGCGCGATCGCGCAGGACCAGGACGGCGCCTTCATCGGCGTGACCATCGCGGCCGAAGACGGCGCCGCGGGCGGCAACAGCGCCTCGTCCAGCGAGTTCACGCCCGCCGGAAACTCGGTGATCGCGCGCTCGACGCTGCCGAACAGCCGGTTCTACGACCCGGACGCCGTCAGCGAGCTGGACTTCATCTCGAGCTTCAGCGACCGCCCCGCGGACCAGCGCAAGCGCCACCGGCCGCTGCAGGTGATCGTGAACCAGTACACGTTCGAATGGTCCTTTTCCGACTACGGCAGCCTGATCATCTTCCACTACGTGATCCACAACGACGGGCCGCCGCTGCGCAACGTCTGGCTCGGCATGTACGACGAACTGGCGAGCGGCAACATGCGGCTGCAGAACACCTATCCGCCGACGGGCTGGTTCAGCAAGAAGCTGATCGGCTGGGTGGACTCGCTCTCCATGGTCACGGAGCGCTACTGCCAGGCCCGCGTGCTCGCGGCCTGCCGCTTCGACCTCGTGCCGGAGATCGTGGGCGTGAAGCTGCTCGGCGTGAAGCCGGGGAACTACCGCGACACGACCGACAAGAAGATCACGTTCGCGGCGTGGAGCTACGCCCCCGGCAGCGCGGCGCGCGACGTGGACAGCCTGAAGTACGAGATCATGTCCACGGGCCAGAAGCAGAGCCTCGTTCCGCTGCCCGACAGCCTGGCACCGGGCACGGGCGATCCCGTGACGCTGCTCGCCGTCGGTCCGTTCCCGACCGTGAATCCGGGCGACAGCATCTCGGTGGACTTCGCCTACCTCGGGGCCCTGTCGTACGAGCAGCTGAACAAGCGCGCCGTCATCGCCCAGCGCGCCTACGATCTCGACTACATCGTGCCGGTCCCGCCGCCCTCGCCGCGCATCAAGGTGGTCGCGCGCGAGAACGCGCTCGACTACTACTGGGAGGACGATCCCGAGTCGTTCTCGGACCCGACCAGCCCGATCAAGCTGGACTTCGAGGGCTACCGCCTCTACCTCGGGGAGAGCCGCGACTCGCTCGACCTGATCGCGCAGTTCGACCTCGCGACGCCCCCCCACGACACGACCGGCTTCAACACCGGGCTCGACGGGCCCCGCCTGCCCCAGCCGGTGACGATCGACGGCGTGACCTACCAGTACAAGTTCACCGTCGAGAACCTGAGGGACGGTTTCAAGTACTACGCCGCGGTGACGTCCTACGACATCGGCGACCCGAACATCGAGTCGCTGGAGAGCGGCTTCGCCCAGAACGAGGTCGTCGTGATTCCCGGCCCCGCGCCGGGCGAGCGCGCCGGGTCGGGCGTGACCGTCTTCCCGAACCCGTACCGGGTCGAAGCCTCGTGGGACCGCGGGGCGCAGGCCAGGGACCACTACCTGTGGTTCGCGAACCTGCCCGCGCAGTGCTCGATCCGCATCTACACGCTCTCGGGCGACCTGATCTACAAGACCGACTTCGACGGCACGAGCTACTCGGGCCTGAACGCCCGCGGCATCAACCGCGGAGGGGCGGACATCAAGACCATCCTGCCGGGCTCGATGTGGGGCTGGGATCTCATCACCCGCGAAGGCCAGGCCGCCGCGACGGGCCTGTACATGTGGGCGGTCGAGGACAAGCACTCGGGCAAGCGGGAGACGGGCAAGTTCCTCCTCGTGAAGTCGGACCGGGAGGACTTCTGACATGCGCCGCCACTTCGCGCTCCTGATCCTGTCCGCGCTCGCCGCGCTCGCGGTCCTCGCGGGGGCCGGCTGCGGCAAGCTCAAGACGGTCGCGGTCACGCTCCAGCCCCCGGAGACGATCATCTTCATCGACGGTCCGGTGGACACGAACGGCGTCAACCACACGGTTCACCTGCACTGGTTCGGCACGGACCCGCACGGCTACATCGCGGGCTACGAGGTGCGCCTCATCGACTCGCTCTACGCACCTGCCGACACGGGCTGGCGCTTCACTTCGCGCACCGACAGCGTTCTGACCGTGTACACGCCGAACGGCAAGACGTCGGCCGTGTTCGAGGCCCGCGCCATCAACGATCGCGGCGTCCGCGACCCCGATCCCGCGCGCCAGCGCTTCTACTTCCGGAACGTGCCGCCTGTCGTCACGCTGGTCGGCAAGCCCAACGCGGGCGACCGCTCCGACACGACGTTCGCCTCGGCCACCGTCACGTGGTCCGTCGTGGACGTGGACGGCAACCCGTCGAAAGTCGTCTGCCGGCTGTGGCTGAGCGGGCACGCGGATTCGCCGGTCATCGGCGCGAATGGCGTGTTCACGGTGCCCAGCTCCCAGTTCCAGCAGAACGGCCAGTGGGTCTCGGGCCGCCGCACGCTCTACATCCAGGGGATCGACGACGGCGGCATGGCCGGCCCGATCGACAGCGTCTCGTGGTACGTGAAGGCGCCCGTGGACGTCCCGGACGCGAACGGCTACGGCCGGCTGCTGCTCGTGGACGACGTGCCCACGACCGACGCGTCGAACGTGCGCAACGACACGCTGTACGCGAACGCCGTCGCGCGCGCCCAGCTGCCCGCCGGGACGTGGACCGTGCTGCGCCTGCAGTCGAACCAGCCGTTCCGGTCGGCGAAGGACCTCGAGCAGACCTTCGAGCAGTTCCGGGCGGTCGTCTGGTACCGCGGCGAGCAGACGACCGCCTCGACGGTGCTCTCGAACTACGGCGGAGGGGTCGGTGCGTACCTCGATTCCGGCGGCAAGATGTTCCTCGAGTCGTTGAACCTCGTCCGGTCCTGGAGCAGCGGCGGTCCGTTCGACGAGGACTTCGTGCGCCAGTACCTGAACTGCGACGGCATCTTCCTGCGGGGCATCCCGAACGTGCCGTCGGACTCGAGCGCCTCCTGGAGCCTGAACGGCAACGGCGTGCTGTACTACCCGGGGCTCCAGGACAGCCTGCTGAACCGGCGGATCATCGGCGGCATGCGCGCCTTCCAGCCGAGGAACTGGTCGCAGGTGCTCCTCTACGCGCCGCCCCACCTGCTGTCCGAGGACAACCCGGCCGACTACGCCCTCGGGATGGCCGTTCCCCAGGCCAACGGGGGCCTGTTCGTCGTGAGCACCTACCCGATGGTCTCGGGCACGGTCGCCGCCCCCACGTTCCCCCAGCGCTCCAGCGCGGTGCTCTCCAAGATCTTCGGGTTGCTCGGCCTGGCCCCCTGACCCCCGCCGGAGGGGTCGTCCCGGGCGGAGCCGCGCCCGTCCGGAAGTGGGCGGGTTTGCCGCTGCGGGCCCGGGTTTGGGACCACGATACGCACGCCTCTTGCTTGCCCGGCAACACGTTGGTAACGCCGTTGCCGCAAGCATTTTGGTTCGCTCCCGGAACCGGACCTTGGTAGGCTTGTTGCGGACCTTTCAAGGGCTCCGCCTCAACAGGCTGATCCGGCGTCGCTCCCCGAGAGGGCGACCCCAGTGCGCGCAGGGACGCCGTGCCGGCCCGATCCGGCCGCCCCAAGGGCGACAACTTTCACCGTGGTTCCACTTCTTAGGGGGTGCTTGATGAAGAAGCTGCTTCTCAGCGCTGGCATTGCCGCAATCACGCTCGTCACGGCGAGCGCTGCATTCGCGACGATCTTTCCTCCCGGCACCGGCGGGGCCTGCCCGGACACGATGACCATCAAGGTTCTGAAGGACAACCTGAACCTCCTGAACCCCTGCAGCGCCATCACGCCGAACACGAGCGGCGGCGCCGGCGACACGGTGCTCGGCGTCGGCGGCATCGTCATCGGCTTCGACGAGAACCCGACCGGCTACGACGTCTACCTGGAGATGAGCGGCGGCGGCCCGAACTCGGGCATCGACGTGTTCACGGGCGGCACGAACATGCGGCCCGTCTACGGGTTCGAGCTCGGCGACTCGGTCGTCGTCGAGTGGGCGCGCGTCGCGAACTACTACGGCGACGTCGAGCTGCTCTACCCGAACGGCAGCTTCTCCAACCCGAACATCATGTTCCGCAAGGTGAGCTCGGGGAACGCGCTGCCCCCGATCCTCCACGGCACCACGACGGACTTCGTCGAGACCCCGACCAACCCCTACATCCCGCCGTACATGACCACGCTGGTGACCCTGGACGGCCCGGTCCGTGTCGCGCGCACGGGCGCCGGCCTGGGCTTCAACGGCATGCTGGTCGTCAGTGACGCCGCCCCGAGCGACTCGGTCTACATCGACTACGCCAAGCTCACGTCCATCGTGCCGCCGGCGGTCGGGACCGTCCTCCAGAGCATCACCGGTATCGTGAACAGCGCGTCCCGCGGCTGGCGGATCATGCCGCGCGACGGCAACGACATCGTGGACACCAGCCCGCCGAACATCACGGACGCCTACGCGATCGCCGACAACGAGTACCGCGTCGTGTACGACCGCGACGTGACCCCGGCCACGGCGACCGACGCGGCCAACTACTCGCTCGCCTCGTTCGGCAACGTGGACTCGGCGGTGATGGACGGAGGCTCGGCCGTCATCCTGACGGTCTCCGGCACCGGCCTGTCGCACGGCCAGTCCGAGACCGTGACGGCGAACAACATCGAGGGCGCCGCGAACGGTATCGCGATGACCTCGCCGGCCTCGAGCGACTTCCTCGCCGGCGTGCTGACCTGCGGCGAGATGGCCGCCCCGGACCCGGATTCGCTGCTGGCGACGCCCTGCCGCGACATCTCCCGCTACCAGGGTGACATCGGCACCGGTGGCGGCACCGGCCAGTACAGCAACGGCGGCTTCGGTCCGCGCTCGACGTTCTCCGGCGTCGTGACCGGCGTCTACGGCAACCTGTACTACATGGAGGACGAGAACCCGCTGAGCCCGGCGGA
Organism: uncultured bacterium; assembly: GCA_964589945.1. Taxonomy (GTDB): domain Bacteria; phylum Eisenbacteria; class RBG-16-71-46; order RBG-16-71-46; family RBG-16-71-46; genus CAIXRL01. The sequence continues at coordinate 9,338 of CAZPVG010000057.1, read as the reverse complement.
CAACCACCGCGGCATCACGGTGTTCGCTCCGCCGCAGGCGCTGACGCCCGGCCACAAGTACATCATCGCCGGCGCGTGCGAGGAGTATTACAGCGAGATCGAGTTCGCGGCCATCGTCTACGTGCAGGACGTCGGCACGCCGGGCATTCCGGCTCCGATCGACCTGTCAGTGGCGATCGCCAGCTACGACACCTGCGACGCGTTCCAGAACATCGAGAGCGGCCGCGACTACCTGTCGGAGCTGGTCAAGCTCACGAACGTGAAGGTCGTCCAGCGGTACGCGACGCTGCCGACGAACGGCTTCCACGTCGCGGGCCCGACGACGGGCTACCCGGACACGATCTTCTGCGAGAACCAGAACAACGTTCTGGGCCTCAACGCGTCGGACAACCCGAACTACCCGGCGGTCGGATCGCTGGTGGACGTGGTCGGCGTGATGCACTACACGACCAACACGAGCACGCCGAGCTTCCGGGTGTGCCCGCGTGACGCGTCGGACATCACGATCCACGGCATGACCGGCGTGAACCCGGGCGGCCTGAAGCTCAGCTTCGCGGCCTACCCGAGCCCGGCGCGCTCCGTGAGCCTCGCGTTCACGCTGCCGCAGACCTCGAAGGTCAACCTCGCGGTCTTCGACCTGTTCGGCCGCCGCATCGCGACGCTGGCGAACGGCACGATGAACGCCGGCTCCTACACGCGCTCGTGGGCGGGCCTGACGGACTCGGGCCAGAAGGTCGGCTCGGGCGTGTACTTCTACAAGCTCAACGTGAACGACCAGGTGCTCACCTCGCGCTCGGTCTATCTCGGCAACTGACGTCGCATCACCGGCGCGGCCGGCCGTTCCAGCAAACGGCCGGCCGCCCGCTTTTCCCCGACCCAGGCATGGAGGCCGCTTCCTCGTGAAGTCCCCCGCGTTCTCCGCATTTTCAGCGCTCGTGCTGCTCGGCGCCCTGGCGCTCGCGGCGACGGGCGCCGCACCCGAGCGGCCGGGTCGCACGCCGGAAGGCGGCATGCGGCTGCCGACGGGCTGGACCGTTACCCCGGCGGGACGCTGGGCGGACACCGGCGACTTTCCGCTCGCGGTCCGCCTGAGTCCGGACGGCCGCTGGGCGGTCGCCAGCTGCAGCGGCGAGCGTGACGCCGGCCTCTCGATCGTGAACCTCGCGACCGCGCGCCGCGAGCAGCTCGTGCCGATCCCCGGCACCTGGCTCGGCCTGGCGTTCGCCGACAGCGGCCGCCGGCTGGTCGCCGCGGGCGGTCTCTCGAACCGCCTCCTCGTCTACGACTTCTCCGCCGGGCACGCGCGCCTCGCCGACTCGATCGCGCTGGGGCCGCCGTATTCGGCGGGCCCGCAGTACCCGCAGGGACGACCGATGGACCTCGGCCCCACGGCGATCTGGCCGACGGGGCTGGCCGTGGACGACGCGCGGGGCCGCCTGTACGTCGTGACCCGCATGGACTCGGCGCTCTACGTCGTGGACCTGCGCGCCCGGACCGTGCTGCGCCGCGTCCCGCTCGGGGCCGTGCCCTTCACCTGCGTCGTGGCGCCCGGAGGCGCCCGCGTGTACGCGAGCCTGTGGAGCGCCTCCGCGGTCGCCGAAGTGGACCCCGAGCGCGGCGTGGTGACGCGCACGTTCGCGGTGGGTGACCATCCGTGCGACCTCGTCGCGGCTCCGGACGGCACCCGGCTCTTCGTGGCGAACGCCAACCTGAACACCGTCTCGGTCCTGGACCTTTCCGAAGGCCGCGTCGGGGAGACGATCACGACGTCCCTCGACCCGCGCGCCCCGAACGGGAGCACCCCGGACGCGGTGGCGCTCGACGCGGCGGGCCACCGTCTCGTCGTCGCGAACGCCGACAACAACTGCGTCGCGCTCTTCGACGTCTCGCGGCCCGGCCACAGCCGGCCGCTGGGCTTCCTGCCCACGGGCTGGTATCCGACCGCGGTGCAGGTCGTGCCCGCGACCGGAACGATCGTGGTCGCGAACGGACGCGGCCGTGGCTCCTGGCCCACGAACCTGGTGCCCGCCGACACGACGAACTGGTGCGGCTACCTCTCGTACCGGCTGCTCGGCCGCGGGGGCCTCTCGATCCTCGCTCCGCCCGACGCGCGCTCGCTCGAGAAGGGCTCGAAGCAGGTCCTGGCGAACATGCCCTCTCCGCCCGGAGCGCATCCGAAGCGCCCGGCGGGCTCGCCGATCCCGGCGCGGCCGGGCGGGCGCACGCCGATCAAGCACGTCTTCTACGTCTTCAAGGAGAACCGCTCCTACGACCAGGTGCTCGGCGACCTCCCGCAGGGCGACGGCGACCCGTCGCTGTGCCTGTTCGGGGAGGACGTGACGCCGAACCACCATGCCCTGGCCCGCGACTTCGTCCTGCTCGACAACACCTACCTCGAGGCGGACGGCAGCGCCGACGGCCACAACTGGGGCATGGCGGCCTACTCGACCGACTACGTGGACAAGTCCATCGCCACGTCGCCGATCTACGACTACGAGGGCGGTAACCCGCACTCCGCGCCGAGCGGCGGCTACCTGTGGGACGCCTGCGCCCGCGCGGGCGTGAGCTACCGCAGCTACGGCGAGTACGTCTTCAACCCGGACGACCCGCGCGACACGGTCGTCGCGGGCGTGGAGGCCCTGCGCGGCCACGTGGCGCCGCGCTACCGCGGCTACGACCTCGAGTACTCGGACCTCGACCGCTACGAGGCCTGGCTCGAGGAGTTCGACCGCTACGATCGCGACGGCGGCCTGCCGCGCCTGTCCATCATCCGCCTGCCGAACGACCACACGCAGGGCACCTGCAGCGGCGTGCCCACGCCGCGGGCGTACGTGGCGCAGAACGACCTCGCGCTGGGGAAGATGGTCGAGCGCATCAGCCACAGCCGCTACTGGAAGGAGTCCGCGATCTTCGTGATCGAGGACGACGCCGCGAACGGACCCGACCACGTGGACGCGCACCGGACGCCGGCGTTCGTCGCGAGCCCGTGGGCGAAACGAGGAGTGACCGACAGCGGCTTCTACACGAACGCCGGCATGCTCCGCACGATCGAACTGATCCTGGGCCTCGAGCCCATGTCGCAGTTCGACGCGGCCGCGGCGCCGATGTACGGCGCCTTCACGGGAACGCCGGACTTCACGCCCTGGGACTGCCGGCCGGCCCGGATGGACCTGACCGAGACGAACATGGCGGGCGCCTACGGACAGGACCGCTGCGACCGCATGAACTGGAAGCTGGCCGACCTCGTGCCGCCCGACGAGGTGAACGAGATCCTGTGGCGGAACGCCCACGGGGCGCTCGCCCAGCTCCCGCCCATGATCCGGGGCGCGTTCACGACCCGGGCGGCGGCGCAGGGCCGGCTGGCCGCGGAGGCGGACGACGACTGAGGGCCCGGCCGGGGCGGCACCGGCGGCCCCCGTGCCCCCGGGAGGCGCTCCGGGCGCGGCTTTGCGGGCCTCCGGGGCGGCCCCTATACTGCCGCCCTCTTTTCGGGCAGCCCCGCCGGGGCCGCCGCGGGTTCGACCGGGAGAAGCTCGCCACGTGGGTCCCGAGGGGCAGCAGGTAGGCCGGACGGTGGCCGATTCGGCCACCGAGATGACCCAGATGGTCCTGCCGCAGCACGCCAACGTGCACGGGACCCTGCTGGGCGGGACCGTAATGCACTGGGTGGACCTCGCGGCGGCCATCGTGGCGAACCGCCACAGCCGCCGGCCGGTGGTGACGGCCGCCTTCGACGAAATGGCGTTCCACGCCCCGGTGATGGTGGGCCAGATCGCGCTCGTGCGGGCGCGGCTCACCCTCGTGGATCGCAGCAGCATGGAGATCCGGGTGGACGTGGACTCGGAGGACGTCCTGACGGGGGAGCGGCGCCGGACGGGAACGGCCTACGTGACGTTCGTGGCGCTCGACCCGGTCACGAAGCGGCCGACGCCGGTGCCGCCGCTGGTGCTCTCCACCGACGGGGAGCGGGCCGAGCACGGGAAGGCGCTCGAGCGGCGCCGGCTGCGGCTCGAGCGGCGCCGGGCCCACCGGGACGACTGACCCGAAACACCCGCGAACCGCGGCCGCGCGACGGCGAATCGAAGACGAAGAAGCCCGCGGCCCGGCCGGGCGCGGATCGGCACCCACGGAGGAACGAAATGCCCATCTCGATCGTGGTTCCGCAGCTCGGCGAGAGCGTCGCCGAGGGAACCGTCGCCAAGTGGCTCAAGGCCGTCGGCGACAAGGTGCGCAAGGAAGAGCCGCTGGTGGAGATCCAGACGGACAAGATCAACGTCGAGATCCCCTCGCCGGCCGAAGGCACCCTGGCGGCCATCGTCGTTTCCGAGGGGACGACCGTGCTGGTCGGCACCGAGATCGGCTCGATCGCCGGCGCGGCCGAGGGCGCCCCGGCGCCCTCGGCCGCCCCGGCTCCGGCCGCCGCGGCTCCGGCGCCCGCCCGCACTCCGGCGCCTGCGCCCGCCGCCCCGGCACCCGCCGCGCCTGCGCCGGCCGCACCCGCCGCGGTCTCCACGTCCGACGGTGGCAACGGCGTCGCCTCCGGCGCCGGGATCGGCCACGACGAGGAGCGCACCCTCTCGCCGGCCGTGCGCCGCATCATGCGCGAGCACAACGTGACGGTCGCCGAGGTGCGCTCGATCCGCGGTTCGGGCACCGCGGGGCGCGTGACGCGCGACGACCTGCTCGACTGGCTCAAGAGCCGCCCGGCGGCCGCGCCGACCGCGGCTCCCGTCGCCGCGGCGGCGCCCGCGGCGCCCGCCGCGCTGCCCGCGTTCCTGCGTGCCGCGTCGGCCCCGGCGGCCGGCGGGCCGCGCGAGGAGGTCGTGCCGTTCTCGCGGGTCCGCAGGGTCATCGCCGACAACATGGTGAAGGCCAAGCACACGGCGGCGCACACGCACTGCTTCGACGAGGTGGACATGTCCGCCATCGTCGCGCTCAAGAAAGAGTGGTCGCCGAAGCTCGAGAAGCAGGGCGTCAAGCTCACCTACATGCCGTTCTTCATCAAGGCCTCCGTGCTGGCCCTGAAGGAGTTCCCGTGGATGAACGGCGCGGTGACGCCCGAGGGCGACGCGATGGTGGTGAAGAAGTACTACAACGTCGGACTGGCCGTCGGCCGCGACGAGAAGGGCCTCATCGTCCCGAACATCAAGGACTGCGACCGCAAGAACCTGGTCCAGATCGCGGCCGAGGTGAACGATCTCGCGGCCCGCGCGCGCGCCGACCGGCTGACCATGGACGAGATCCAGGGCGGGACGTTCTCGATCTCGAACGCCGGCGTCTTCGGCGCGATCAACTCGGCCCCGGTCATCAACGTGCCCGACGTCGCGATCCTCGGCGTGCACAAGATCGTCGAGCGGCCGGTCATCAAGGACGGCCAGATTGCGGTGGCCCCGATGATGAACACGGTGATCGGCTTCGACCACCGCGTGGTGGACGGCGAGCTGGCCGTCAAGTTCCTGCGCCGCGTCTGCGAGCTGCTCGAGAAGCCCGAGCTGCTCTGGTTCTACACCTAGAGAGACCCATGCCCGACGTCCTCACTGTCTGCGCGCTCGGCGCGACGCCCTATCGCGAAGGACTCGCGCTCCAGGACGCGCTCGTGCGCGCGCGCGCGACGGGCGAGACGGGGGACTGGCTGCTCTACCCGGATCACCCGGCCGTGCTCACGGTCGGGCGCAGCCCGAGCGAGGGCAACGTGCGGGCCGACGCCGCGACGCTCGCGGCGATGGGCGTCGAGGTGTTCGAGGTGCCCCGCGGCGGCGATGTGACGTGGCACGGGCCCGGGCAGCTCGTCGGGTACCCGATCGTGGCCCTGGACCGCGTGGACCGCGACCTGCACCGCTGGCTTCGCACGCTGGAAGAGGCTCTCATCCGGGTCCTCGCGCGTCACGGGATCGTCAGCGAACGCTCGCCCGGGCGCACGGGCGTGTGGGTCGGAGAGCGCAAGATCGCCTCCATCGGCGTCGCGGTGCGGCGCTGGGTCGGCTATCATGGGTTCGCGCTCAACGTGCACCCGGATCTTTCCGCCTTTTCGCTCATCCATCCGTGCGGGCTGAAAGGTGTCGAAATGACCAGCATGGCGGCCGAGCTGGGCGGGAAAGCCCCGTCTCTCGGGGCCGTGCGGGAGGACGTGACGCAACAGCTCTCGCAACTTCTCGGATACGAACGCGTGGCGCAGGCCCCGCCCGGGGCGGCGCGACGATGGATGCAGCGGGCGGCCCCGACGGCCGAAACCCCGGTGGAATCGGCCCCGGAGCACGAAAACCGCACAGGAGGAATCCACACATGGTGACGCTGACCGACGCCGCGACCCGCAAGCTCGGCGAACTTCTCTCGCAGCAGGACGGCGTGCTGGGCCTCCGGCTGAGCGCCGTCCGCGGCGGCTGCTCCGGCTACCAGTACGGCATGTCGTTTGCCGAGGCCACGCAGGAAGGCGACTGGGTCGGCGAGTTCGCGGGCGTGAAGGTCTTCGTGGACCCGGAGAGCGCGCCCGTGCTGAGCGGGGTGCGGGTGGACTACGTCGAGTCGCTGCAGGCGACCGGCTTCACGATCCACAACCCGAACGCGGTGCGCTCGTGCGGCTGCGGCAAGTCCTTCGAGACGGAAGGTGAAGGCGAGGGCGGCCACACCCACGACCACGGACACCACCACCAGGGCTGAGGGCCGATCGAAGAGGAAGGACTCGTGCGCATCACGCTTTTCACCCCCGAGGAAGCCAACCAGATGCTCCCGCGACTGCGGCCCGAGCTCGGACGGCTCGCGGGACTCAAGCGGGAGTTCGACCGGCTCCAGACCCGCATCGACGTGCTGAAGGTCGCCACGGCCGGCGCGGCGGACGAGAACCCCGACGCCGTCGAGCTGCGCACGGCGCTCGAGCGGCGCGCGCGGCTGGGCCAGGCCATCGGCCAGGGCCTCGCTGCGATCCAGGAAACGGGCGTGCTGGTGAAGGACCTCGACCGCGGCCTGTGCGACTTCTACGCGCTCGCGGGCGACCGGCTCGTGTTGCTCTGCTGGCAGCGCGGGGAAGCCGAGGTGGGGCACTGGCACACGCTCGAGGGCGGGTTCGCCGGGCGCCGGCCCCTCAAGAACGCCGAGCTGGAGTGATGGGCGTCGTGACCGGTCCGGCGGCCGTCCCCGTCGGCGCGCGACCGTTCTCCGAGTACGCCGGGCTCGATGCGGAGGCCATCCACGCGCGCACCGTGGCGGCCCGGGCGAAGCTGGGACGGCGAGCCGTGCTGCTCGGCCACCACTACCAGCGCGAGGCGATCGTCGAGTTCGCGGACTTCCGCGGCGACTCGTTCAAGCTCTCGCAGCTCGCCGCGCAGCAGGCCGGCGCCGAGTACATCGTCTTCTGCGGCGTCCACTTCATGGCCGAGTCGGCCGACGTGCTGCGCGCCCCGCACCAGGCCGTGGTCCTGCCCGACCTCAAGGCCGGCTGTTCGATGGCCGACATGGCCACGCTCGCCGACGTCGAGGAGGCCTGGGACGCGCTCGTCGCGGCGCACGGCGACGTGTTCACGCCGGTCACCTACATGAACTCGACCGCCGCCATCAAGGCGTTCTGCGGCCGCCATGGCGGCGTCGTGTGCACCTCGAGCAACGCCGCGAAGGTGCTCGAATGGGCCTGGTCCCGGAAGCCGAAGGTGCTCTTCTTCCCCGACCAGCACCTGGGGCGCAACACCGCGTTCGCGATGGGGGTGCCGCTCGAGCAGATGGCCGAATGGGACCCGCGCGCGAAGGACCCGCTCGCGGCGAACGCCGCGGCGCTGGACCCGGGCAGGCGCATCGTGCTGTGGAAGGGCTTCTGCTCCGTGCACACGAAGTTCACGAAGGCGCAGGTGGACGAGGTCCGCGCCGCCGACCCGGCGGTGAAGGTGCTCGTGCACCCCGAGTGCCCGTTCGAGGTTGTGCGGGCGGCCGACTACGTGGGCTCGACCGAGTACATCATCGAGCGCGTGCGCGAGGCGGAGCCCGGCACGCACTGGGCGATCGGCACCGAGATCCACCTCGTCCGCCGCCTCGGGCTCGAGCACCCGGAGCAGCGCGTCCAGTCGCTGCAGAAGAACGTCTGCCCGTGCGCGACGATGAACCGCATCGACCCCGCGCACCTGCTCTGGACCCTCGAGAACCTGGCCGGGGGCGTGGTGGTGAACCGCGTCAGCGTGCCGGACGACGTGAAACGCGACGCGCGCGTGGCGCTCGACCGGATGCTCGCGCTGCGGGGCGACGGCGCCGTCGCGATCGGCACCGGCATGGCGAAGGACTGACGCGATGAGCGACCTGCTTCCCGAAGAACGCGGCGACGAGCCCCTGGTGTCGATCGGCGAGCCCGGCGAGGCGCCGGCGATCGGCGTCTACGGCGCCCCGCGTCCCGCGGTGCCCGAGCGCGTGCCGCTCGCGCCGCGCACGAAGGGCTGCGCCTCCGGCGCCGGCTCGCTGGGCGCGGTCGAGAAGGGCGAGTTCCGCCGGCTGCCGCCGTGGCTCAAGATCCAGCTGCCCGGGCAGGGTGAGTACGCCGAGACGAAGACGCTGCTGCGCAACCAGCGCCTGGTGACCGTGTGCGAGGAGGCCCGCTGCCCGAACCTCGGCCACTGCTGGGCCCGCGGCACGGCGACGATCATGATCCTCGGCGAGCTGTGCACGCGCCGCTGCGGGTTCTGCGCGGTCGCGCCCGGCAAGCCGAACGGCTGGGTGGACTGGGACGAGCCGCGCCGCGTGGGCGAGAGCGTGGCGGCGATGAACCTGCGGCACACCGTCATCACGTCCGTCGCGCGCGACGACCTCAAGGACGGCGGCAGCACGATCTTTGCGAACGTCATCCGCGAGATCCGCAAGCGTTCGGGCACCGTGATCGAGGTCCTCATCCCCGACTTCCGTGGAAGCTCGGAAGACCTGCAGCGGGTGATCGACGCGCGCCCCGAGGTCATCAACCACAACGTCGAGACCGTCGAGCGGCTGCACCCGGTCGTGCGCCCGAGCGCGCGGTACGCCCGTTCGCTCGAGGTCCTGAAGCGCGTGAAGGACAGCGGCACGGGCATCAAGGCCAAGAGCGGCATCATGCTCGGACTCGGCGAGGAAGACGACGAGGTGCGCCGGACGCTCGAGGACCTGCGCGCGCACGGCTGCGACCTGCTCACGATCGGCCAGTACCTGCGGCCGTCGAAGTTCAACCTGCCGGTGGTCGAGTACGTGCACCCCGACAAGTTCGCGTACTGGAAGCGGGTCGCCGACGACCTGGGCTTCGAGGGCGCCGCGAGCGGACCGCTCGTCCGCTCGAGCTATCACGCCGACCTGCTGGCGGGCACCGTGAAGCCGGGGGAGAGCTCGAAGGGCGCGTAGGC
>CAZPVG010000056.1:23567-27568 GCA_964589945.1 uncultured bacterium | reverse complement strand
GCTTCGCGGGCAGAACGGGGGCACGAAGGGGCGCGCGTGCGTCTCCATGCTGTCCCATCACTGCACGCCGCGCGCCACCCACACTCTCCGCCGCACAATCGTTCGAGTAGGGCGGTGCGGGTTCGGCGCCTGCGGTCCTGCCGGATCTCTCCCCGGGAAAAAGGCCTTGAACGTCGCGGCCCGGCCCCCTAGATTCCCGCCCGTGCCGCCGCGCGCATGGTGCCCGCGGCCGGTCGCCGGAAGGAGCGAGAGACGATGGAAGCCCGTGTGAACGACCTCTGTGCGTCACGCCCCGTCCGGCCGCGCGCCTAGCGCCGAGCGAACCCGCCTCGCGCCCGCGCCGCTCCGTACGGAGCGGCGTTTTTCGTCGGCGCCTCTCGTGACGCACGCCGGACGCCCCGTTCTCCCGGGCGCGGCTGCCGCGCCCCCCGCGCGATCCACCTTCACGAAAGGCCCGAGGCCATGACGCTGGAGCACCTGGGCTGGAATGCCCGCTTCGAATCGCTGTTCCTGCCCCATCGGGAGGCCGGCCGGGTCCCCGCGCGCGTGTCGCGCGAGGACCGGGACCGGTACGAGGTCCTCGACGGGAGCGGTGCCCGTTCCGCCGGGCTGGCCGGCCGGCTGCGGCACGAGGCGCAGAGACGCGCCGAGCTGCCTGCCGTCGGCGACTGGGTGGTCCTCCGGCCGGGCGCCGCATCGTCGGCCGTCATCGAGGCGGTCCTGCCCCGCGCGGGTGCGTTCACGCGCAAGCGCGCGGGCGAGGCCGCCGACGAGCAGGTCGTGGCAGCCAACGTGGACGTCGTCTTCCTCGTCGCCGGGCTCGACGGCGACTTCAACCTCCGCCGGCTCGAGCGCTACCTCGCGGCCGCCTGGGAGGCCGGGGCCGAACCCGTCGTCGTGCTCAACAAGGCCGACGTGGCGGAGGACCCGGCCGCGGCGGTCGCGGAAGCGGCCGCCGTCGCGCCGGGCGCCGCCGTGCTCGCGATCTCGGCGCTCGCGCGCGAGGGGCTCGACGCGCTCGCACCGTGGCTCCCGCCCGGGCGCACCGTCGCGCTCGTCGGCTCGTCCGGCGCCGGCAAGAGCACGCTGGTCAATGCCCTGCTCGGCGAGGAGCGGCAGGCGACGGGCGCGGTGCGCGAGGACGACTCGCGCGGCCGCCACACGACGTCGAACCGGCAGCTCGTGCCGCTTCCCGCGGGCGCGATCCTGCTCGACACGCCCGGCATGCGCGAGCTGCTGCCGTGGGCCGGCGACGAGGCGGTGGACGAGGTCTTCCCCGACGTCGCCGCGCTCGCGGAGCGCTGCCGGTTCCGCGACTGCCGCCACGAGAGCGAGCCGGGCTGCGCGGTGCTGGCCGCGGTGGACGACGGCACGCTCGATCCCGGGCGGATCGAGTCCTGGCGCAAGCTCCAGCGTGAGCAGCGCTGGCTCGCCGCCCGCTCGGACGCGAGGCTGCGCGCGGCGGAGGAGGCGAAGTGGAAGGCGATCACACGCTCGATGCGCTTCCACCCGAAGGCGGACCGGTGGAGGCAGTGAGGCGCCGGGCCCGATCGATCTTGCCCGGCCGCCGGGCCCACCGCATAGTCGCCTCCGCGCGACGCCGGCCGCGGCGCGCACGGAGGGTCGCATGAACTTCTGGAACTGGGTGCTGGTCGTCGCCGGGGCGGTGCTGATCCTCGTCGAAGTCGCGTTCGGGGGCTTTGCGGGCTTCGACCTCGTCCTGATCGGCTCGGCGTTCGTGCTCGGCGGAGGCATCGGGCTCGTGACGGGCAACGCCGTCGCCGGCTTCGTCACGGCGAGCGTGCTCTGCGTGCTGTACATCGTGGCGGGAAGGCGCCTGGTCCGCGCGCGCTTCCACACGCCGAAGATCCGGACCAACACGGACGCGCTGCTGGGCCGCGAGGGCCTGGTGCTGCAGCGCATCGCCGCCCACGAGGCCGGCCAGGTGAAGCTCGGCGACGAAGTCTGGCGCGCCGAGCCCGTCATCGGGGCCGGACCGTTCGAGCCGGGTGCACGGGTGACCGTGGCGGGGCTCGACGGCGTCACCCTGCAGGTGAGGTGAACATGGCCGCCCAGATCGGCATCTTCCTGCTCATCGTCGTGCTGTTCATCACGCTCATCGCGCTCGCACGCTCCGCCCGCATCGTGAGCCAGTACGAGAAGGGACTCGTGCTCCGCCTCGGACGCTACCGCAGCACAGTGGACTCCGGCCTCACGTTCCTCGTGCCGGTCATCGAGGACATGGTCAAGGTGGACATGCGCGAGCGCGTGATCAACGTCGAGCCCCAGAAGGTCATCACGAAGGACAACGTCCTCGTGACCGTGGACGCGGTGATCTACTACCGCATCAGCGACCCCGTGAAGGCGACGTTCGAAGTGCAGAACTTCGCCTTCGCCGCGACGACGCTCGCGCAGACGAACCTGCGCAACCTGATCGGCGACAAGTCCCTCGACGAGACGCTCACCGCCCGCGACATGATCAACACGAACCTGCGGAACGTGCTCGACGAGGCCACGAACACCTGGGGCGTGAAGGTCACGCGCGTCGAGGTCCAGAAGATCGACCCGCCCGCGGACATCACCGAGGCGATGTCGCGCCAGATGAAGGCCGAGCGCGACAAGCGCGCGGCGATCCTCGAGGCCGAGGGCGTCAAGCAGTCCCAGATCCTGCAGGCCGAGGGCGTGAAGCAGTCCGAGATCCTCAAGGCCGAGGGCGACGCGCAGGCGAGGATCCTGAGGGCGACGGCCGAGGCGAAGGCGATCGAGATGGTCTCGAACGCGGCCGAGAGCTTCTTCAAGGACCGGGCCGAGGCCAGCAAGCGCCTCGACGTGCTCAACACGGTGCTCGCGTCGCAGACCAAGTACATCGTGCCCGCGAACTCGGACCTCGTAAACGTTCTCGGGCTCGACGACAAGAACGTCGTCCCGCTCAAGCGCTGAAGCGACGGCCGCAGGGGACCGGCGGCCGCGGACGGGCCGCCCTCCCTACACCTGCCGGGTCCACTCCGGACGCGCCACCCTCCGCCATTCGCCGCGGATGGCGTCGAACTGCCCGCGATCGAGGACGCCCGCCTCGGCCGCCCTCAGGTTCTCGCGCAGGTGCGCGGGATCCCGCGAGCCGACCAGGGCCGTGTGGACGGGCGTGCTGACCGTGAATCGCAGGGCGACCTCGAACGCCCGCTCGCCACGCAGGAAGTCGAACCGCAGCTCCCGGAGGCGATCCCAGTACGCCTGGAGGTGGTCCATGGCCGGCCGCTCCCGGGCGTTCCAGAGCCCGTTGGCCAGGGACCGCTTCGCGACGATCCCCAGGCCGCGGCCGAGCGCGGCGGGGACGATGTCGTCGAGGGCCCCCTGGTCGGCGACGTTGACCGCGACCTGGATCGCGTCGAAGGCGCCGCACTCGATCGCGTAGGGCGCCGCCAGGCCGTCGTCGCTGTAGCCGAGGAACCGGACCTTGCCGGCCCGGCGCGCGCGGAGGAGCACCTCGATCGCCTCGCCGCGGCGCAGCGTCGCTTCGTCGCAGCTGTGCAACTGGATCAGGTCGATCCGGTCGGTCCGCAGCCGGCGCAGGCTCTGCTCGATGTTCCAGCGCAGGACGAGCGGATCCCATTCGAGCGGATCCCGGCCGCCCTGCCGGCCGAAGAGGCGATTCAGGCGACGACGGCCCCGGGCCAGCAGCGCCGTTGCGCTCCGGCGGGGCGGCCGGAATCGCCCGCACTTGGTGAAGAGCAGGCAGCGGTCGCGACGCCCGCGGAGCGACCGGCCGAACGCCGCCTCGCACTCGCCGTACATCGCCGCCGTATCCAGGACGTTGACGCCGGCGTCCAGCGCCGCGCCGAGCAACTCGTCCACCCTTCGCTGCTCGTCCCCGGCGAGTCCGATCAGGGCCCCGCCCAGGCCGACCACGCTGACCTGCATCCCGGTGCTGCCGAACGGTCGGATCTCCATCGCGGCCCCTCGAAGACAGATGGATGGAACGAGGGGGCGGAGGTTCGCGCCCC
>CAZPVG010000056.1:0-23467 GCA_964589945.1 uncultured bacterium | reverse complement strand
CGCGCCCCACGCTGGCGGGATACTACGGGGGCCGTTCCGCGCGCTTCCAGCGTTCGTTTGCCGGCTCTCCCCGGGCCGGCGGGTCCAGTCCCGCCGGCTGCGGGCTCAGCGCTCCACGACCGTCACCTCGAACTCCCGCTCGGCGCCGGCGCGGCGCACCACGGCCCTGACCGTCTGCCCCGGGCGCATCGCGCGGAGCATCCCGGCGAATGCACGCAGGTCGGCGACCGGCTTGCCGTCGAGCCGGAGCAGCACGTCCCCCGGCTGCAGGCCCGCCTTCTCGGCGGGCGAACCGGGCGTGAGGCCGTCGACCTTCACGCCGGGGCCCTCGAAGGCCATGTCGGGCACGGTGCCGAAACTGACCCGCCGGGCCCCGCCCGCCGGCGAGCCGACCGCGGGCGCCGCGGGCTTCGCCGCCGCGATGGTGTTCGTGAGCGGCCCCTCGCGCTCGCCGAGGTACTGGATCGCCTCGCGCACGAACGTCGCAACCTTCACGAGGCCCTCGCCGTTCACCTTGTCCGCCGTGTCGCCGGGCCGGTGGTAGTCGGAGTGGACCTCGGTGAACACCTGCACCGCGGGCACGCCGCGGGCGATGAAGCTCTGCTGGTCCGACGCCTCGAGCGCCTCGGGGATGAGTCTCGGCTCGAGGCCGGTCACGAAACCCGCGCCGCGGAAGATGTGCGGCCACTCCGACGCCGTCCCGGTGGCGAGGATCGAGACCCTGTTGTCCTTCAGGCGCCCGACCGTGTCGAGGTTGATCACGCCCTCCACCTTCGCGAGCGGGAGCGCGGGATGGTCCACGTACCACTTCGAGCCCTGCAGGCCCGACTCCTCGCCCGTGAACGCGACGAACACGAGCGTGCGCTTCGGTTTCTCACCCGCGGCCAGGACCCGGGCCAGCTCGATCATCACGGCCACGCCGCTCGCGTTGTCGTCGGCCCCGGGGTGCAGCTTTCCCTCGTCGCCCTTGTGCACGTCGGGCCAGCCGTAGCCCAGGTGGTCGTAGTGCGCGGTGAGCAACGCCGACTGGTCCTTCCTCGCGGGGTCGGTGCCGCGCAGGAGGCCGACGACGTTCTTCAGCGTCACCGGGGATCCCGAGGGCGAGCGCTCGGACGTGAAGGACTGGAAGTACGTGCCGTCGTCGCCGCCCGGCCCGAGGCCGGCCCTGCGGAACGCCTCGGCCACGTAGTCGGCGGCCTGGTCGAGGCCCTTCGTGCCGACGCCGCGCCCCTCGCGCTCCGGGGCCGACAGCCATTCGACGTGCGCCATCAGCGCCTGCTTCGAGAAGACCGGCGGCAGCTCGGCGAGCGCCTCCCGCGCGGGCAGCACGAGCGGCGGGAGCCCCGCTGCCCGCTGCGCCGCGGGCCGGAGGTCCACGCGCAGCGGCGAGTCGGTGGCGGTCCACTGGCCCTTGAGCACGTTGACCGGTTCGTCCCCCTCGAAGCCCAGGTACGAGTACTTCCCGTAGTGCGGCAGCTTGCGCCCGAGGCCGGGCAGCGCCGCCGTGTCGGCCGCGAAGATCCAGCCGACCGCCTTCTCGCGGTTGCCGGGATGGCGGCGCACGATCACCCCGCAGTGTCCGGCGAGCGACATGGATTCGCCGCCGGCGGTGAGCGTCGTGGCGTCCATCGAGAAGTCGGCGCCCGGCGCGAAGAGCCGCTTCACGAGCGCGTTGTCCCGTCCGAGCACCCACACGGCACGGTCGGCGGGGATCGTGCGCACGTCGGCGTCGGTCGCGAACTCGGGCCGGTGCGCGTCGCTGCGCCAGCCCTCGACGAGCGTGCGCCACGCGGCGATCTCGGCGGCCGGCGCCTTCGACGGCAGCACCGCGAGCACGCGCGGCTCGCCGAAGATCTGCCCGATCGAAGCCGGCGTCTCACGCGGGTCCAGCAGCCGGAACACGTCGTACTGCGGGTCCACCTGCAGCGCGAGCGGCCGGCGGGGCGAGCGGATCGTGAACGGCGTCGCGGCCGCCGCGCTGCGCACCGTGTCGATCACCGGCGCGCCGTCGGTCTGCACGACGACCGGCACGTCCACGAGCAGCGACGGGCCCTTCTGGGCCTGCTTCAGGAGGCCGCTCACTTCCCATCCGCCCCCGGACTCGCGCACGCCGGAGACCGAAACCTCGAGCGCCGCCGCGCCCGCGCGGCCGACGTGGTCGGCGAAGAACCTCCGGAAATCCTGGCCCGAGACCGCCTCGACGGACCTGCGGATGTCGTCGAAGGAAGCCTGTCTGCCCCGGTACTCGCGGTAGAACTCCCTGGCCCACTTCCGGAACGCGTCGTCGCCGATGCGGCGGCGGATCATGTGGAAGATCATGAGCGACTTGCCGTAGCCGACCGCCTCGGTCGCCGCGCTGTGGCGCGAGCGGAACTCCGTGAGCGGAAAGTCACGCCCCTCGCGCACGTAGCTGCGGTATTTCTGCAGGTCGTCCCGCCGGTACTCCGCCCCGCGGCCGAACTGCTCCTGCATCAGGTGGTCGGCCATGTAGGCCGTCAGGCCCTCGCACCAGTTCCCGCTCTCGTAGTCCACGAAGACCGAGTTGCCCCACCAGTTGTGGAGGATCTCGTGCGGGTACGACGAGGTGAGGATGAACGGGAAGCGGAGGACCTGGCTGCCGAGCAGCGTGTAGCTCGGCATGCCGTAGCCCGTCTCCCAGAAGTTTTCGACCATGGCGAACTTGCCATACGGGTACGGGCCGACCAGGTCGCGGTACATTCCGAGGTACTGCGCCGTCGCCTCGAGGTACTTCGCGGCGAGCCCATCGTCCTTCTCGCGCAGGTCGACGAGCGTCTCGACCGGGCCGGCCGCGTCGCGGTACTCGACGAGCGGCCCGCCGCAGATCGTGATCTCGTCCACCGGGCCGTGCGAGTCCCAGCGCGCGACGCCCTTCGCGTCGCGCGAGGTGCCGTTGCCGGGCGCGATGACGTGCCAGCCTTCCGGGTCGGTGACCGCCAGGCCGAATGTGACGAGGTCCCGGCTCAGATGCGGGTACCAGAAGCCGTCGCCGGAGAGGTAGAGGCCCTGCTTCGAGACGATGCCGCTCGTCTGGCGGAAGCCGCGCGAGTACTGCTCCTCCTCGGGCGACAGGCCGAAGTCGAAGTGGCCGGCGTACGAGAGCACGACGCGGCCGCCGCCCGCGGGCAGCGCCACGCGGTAGCGCTTCAGCGCCCCGGCCGAGTCGAGGGCGGCGCCCGTCGCGTTGATGCCGAAGAAGCGCGCCGCGTCGCGGGCCGCGTTCCCGCCCGGCGCGTGCAGCGGTATCGCCGTGACGGCCGGCGACGACGAACGGATCTCGAGCGCGGCATTGAGCAGGAACTGCGCCTCGCCGTCCTTCACGAGCGAGGCCGGGACGTCGAGCGTGTCGGTGACCGTCAGCCGTCCGCCTGCGGGATCGAGCGCGACACCCAGGCCGTGGCGGACGAGCCCCTCCGCGGGCGTCGAGGCGAGCGCGACGCCCGCCGTCGCGGCGAGCGCGACGGCCAGCGTGAGCGCGGCGAGGCGCCGCGCGCCGGCGCTCACTGCCCGTCCCCGGCGGCCGTGGAGTCCGCGGCGCACGGCTTCGGCGCGCTGCGCCGCAGGTGCACGGGGAGATCCACCTCGCGCCCCTCGCGCAGCACCCGGTAGTCCACGTCGTCGCCCCAGCGCTTCGCCGCAAGACGGCGTTGCATCGCCTCGCGGTCGTCGATTCGCTCGCCGTCCATCGCGACGAGCAGGTCGCCGACTTCGAAGCCGGCGGCTGAAGCGGGCGAGTCCTTCATCACCATGATCACCTTGTAGTGGCCTTCCGATTTCGCCTCGGCGGTCGCGATGCCGACGGTGGGGTACTCGGGCTCGGACGCGGGGGGCAGGCCCCAGACGAAGTCCGCGTACGAGGCGCGCACCCTGCCCGTGGGCGGGCCGCACGGCTCGTCTGCGATCGGGACGGGCAGGACGGTCGCCATGCGTCCGTCGAACCACGGCCGCACCTGTCGCTCGGCGCCCAGGCCGTACGCGACGTGCCCCGAACCGATCAGCACGACCATGATGGCCCTGCCGTCGTCGTGCTTCTTCAGCGCCTGGAGCGTGTTCCAGCCCATCGCCGCGTCCCATGCGCATTGCGCGCGGAACATGCCCTCGAACATCTCGGGCGGCATGTTCCCGTGCAGCGCGTCCTCGTCGCCGAAGAACGCGCGGAAGAGCCGGCGGTGCTCTTCGTTCGTGGTGTCCACCTTCGGCGGGAGCATGGCGCGCACGTCGGCCGCCAGCGAGTCGAAGCCCTGCTTTCGCACGATCGTCACCGCCCCCCGCGGCAGGTTGATCGCGAACATGCGGATGCCGTGCTCGTGCGTGAAGTGGAAGATGTCGCGGTAGTAGTTCCAGGGGTAGCCCCAGTTCCCGTACCAGTGCGACTCGGCGAGGAACTTCTCGTCGGTCATCTTCCGGTTCGCGTGCCAGCGGTCGAGCCACTTCTGCTCGGGCACCGGGTACATCTCGAGGCCGACCAGCACGGTGCGCCCGCGGCGCACGAGCTCCTGCAGCACGCGCAGCTGAACGCGATGGAAGTCCATGTCCGTGTGGCTCTCGCCCACGAAGACGATCTTCACGCCGTCGAGCCTCCCGGCGAGCGCGGCCGGGCCGATCGTGTCGCCCCGGGCAGTGTCCACGATGCCGTCGAGGACGACGGAGACCTCTCGGTCCTTCCGGGCCGGGTCTCCGAGCGGGAGGTCCGCGGCGCGCTCGTCGGCGCGCGCGGGGTGGGCGGGATAGGCGGAAAGCAGAAGCAAGAGCGCGGCGAGCGCGTGGTGTTTCATGAAGGGGGTCCTCGTTCGCAGGGACGGTGGGAACCGGCCGAGTCGAGCACACGCGCGCCCGCGGGGCAAGACGCCGGGACCCGCCGCGCGGGTCCGCGAGTCGCATGGAAACCGGGCCGGATGGAGTCGGTACTACTACGGATTGTCGGGCGGCCCTTCCTCGGGGCACATTCACACGGACTCGTGCGCGCCCTCCTGTCCGTCCGGAGCGCGGCGCCTGCACGGGAAGACCGGCCGATCACACAAAGGAGCCCCATTCGATGGAGTGCTGGACCTCGACGTCCGGGACGCGACCGCGCCCGGCGTTCTGCCCTGCCGCGGTTCTCTCGATTCTCCTCGTCACCCTCGCCGGTTCCGCGTCCGGCGCGCGGGCCGCCGGCGCCGACCCGGCCGCTCCCGACACCACGCGGCCCGTCACGTTCCTCAAGGAGATCGTCGTCACGGGAACGCGCTTCCCCCGCGCCTACTTCGAGTCGCCCCAGGCGGTTTCCTACGTGGGCCGCGCCCGCCTCGCGGAGGACGCGCCGACGGTGCTCGGCGACGTGCTCTCGACGCTGCCCGGCGTGGCCATGAGCAAGGACAGCCCCTGGGAGCAGCGGCCCGTCATCCGCGGCCTGTCGGGCCAGCGCGTGCTCGTGCTCATGGACGGCACCCCCATGAACAGCGCGCGCGGCAACGGCCCTCACCCCTCGCTCGTGGATCCCTCGCAGGTCGAGCGCATCGAGGTCGTACGCGGCCCCTCGTCGGTCGCCTACGGCTCCGACGCGCTCGGCGGCGTGATCAACATCATCACGCGCCAGGCGCTGCCCGCCTCGGCCAACCCCCGCGACCTGCAGGCCTCGGTCACGCTCGGGGGCAGCTCGGCGGACAGGCAGTCGAACACGAGCTTCACGCTCGTGCCGCGGATCGGGAAGCTCTCGGCCTTCCTCAGCGGCGGATTCCGCAACGCGCAGAACTACCGCACGCCGGAGGGGACGATGCCGTTCTCGTCGTTCAAGGACCACCAGGCGCTCGCGAACCTGCGCTACGACTTCACGGACCGCCTGACGCTCACCGGCGGCTACCAGCAGTACCGCGCGAACGACGTCGGCATTCCCGGCCTCTCGACGCCCATGGCGAACTTCGGCCCCGGGAACCAGTCCGCGTTCAGCTTCCCGCACTACAACCGGGACGCCGCCGACCTCGCGCTGAACCACCGCTACGAGAACTCGTGGCTCGCGAACACGCAGGTAAAGGTCTACTGGCAGCGCGAGCACCGCAACTTCTTCTCGACCGAGCGGATCGACTCGAGCTACTACGCGATCTACGGGATCAACTTCGACCCGGCCTCCGCGAACTCGGCCTGGCGGTTCACGAAGCAGGACCGCTACCTCGACCTCGACACGTACGGCCTGCGGATCCAGGCGACCTCGCGCAAGACCGACCGCTACCGCTTCACCACCGGCATCGACGCCGCGCGCGACGTGACCGGCGGCGACAACGTGCGGTTCCGCACCTGGCACTACGTCACGGCCTCCGGCGCCGATTCCGCCGGCGCGACGGGAACAGCGCTCTCGCAGTCGCTCGCGTCCGGCCGGTTCGACAACGCGGCGGCGTTCTTCCAGAACGAATGGTTCGTCACGAAGCGGTGGACCGCGAGCGTCGGCGCCCGCTACACGCACTACCACTACCGCACCGACCTCTTCGTGCCCTCGCCGGGCGCGACGCCGATCGAGCCGAAGACGATCGACGACGACGCGGTCTGCGGCTCGCTGGGCCTCGTCTTCGCACCGACCGAGAAGCTGCACCTCACCGCGAACGTCGCGAACGGCTACCGCGAGCCGAACGCGCAGGACCTGTTCTTCAACGGCCCGGCCTCGGTCGGCATCGTGCTCGGCAACCCGGACCTCAAGCCCGAGAAGAGCGTCTCCTGGGACGCGGGCCTCCGCTGGGAGCCTTCCGCCGGCGGCGCGTTCGCGGCGAACGTCTTCTACTCGACGTATCGCGACCTCATCAACGCGCTGCCCTACGCGCCCTACACCTACCGCTACACGAACATCGCCACGGCGACGATCTACGGCGGCGACGTCGAGGCCGAGTACCGCGTGCACCCGCAGCTCACGCTGCGCACGTCGCTCTCGAACCAGATCGGCGACGTCACCAGCGCCTCGGCCATCCAGGCGATCTACGGCCTGCAGGCGGACAAGGTGCCGCTCGAGCAGGTGCCGCCGTTCACCGGCACGACCTCGGCGCGGTGGACGAACCCGGGCCACGACTTCTGGCTCGAGCTGAGCGGCCGCTACAGCTGGCGGACCGACCGGCTCCCGCCGCCGATCCCCGGCGTGGGCCAGCTGAGCACCTTCAAGAAGGAGTACCTGGTCGGCGACGTCGCGATGGGCGCCACCCTGGACCCCGTGCGGGCCGAGATCGGCGTGCGCAACTTCACGAACCGCGCCTACCAGCCCTCCCAGGCCTCGGTCGAGGATCCGGGCATCTCGGTCTACGGGAGGATGACGGTCCGCTACTAGCGGACCTTCACCCGACTGCCGCGAGCCGGCCGGCGGAGTCCGCCGGCCGGCTCCCCGGGCCCGGCTCCGATCGCGTGCGGGACGCGGGTGGCGGCGAACGTCCGGCTGCGCTGACGCGGAGCGACTACTGCGGGTGCACCGCGAAGACCGCGCGCCGCGGCGCGAACCCCGCGGGCATGCGGAGCACGAGCGCGCAGTCCGACGACATGGCCCGCATCGTCGTGATCCCCGACCTGACGGGATGCGGCCTGCGTCGGGCGAGGGCATGCCGCAGCGGCAGCGCCGGCAGGGCGATCAGCCCGCCCGCCGACGTCCACGGTCCCAGCCGCACGGGGCGGAGCAGGTTCGAAGCGAGGTACGCTCCCACGTCCGCGAGGGACTCCAGGGGGAGTCCGTTCCGTTCCGCCCCGTCGGGCGCGTTCGCGCCGCGTCCGGGTCCCTCGCGCGGGGGTCCGCTTCCCGCGAGGTCGGCAACCCGATCGGCCACCCCTTCGACGACACCGGGGAACTCCACGATCCCGTCCCCTGGCACCTCACCCGTCGCCCGCTCGTCGAGGCGATCGTGCAGCGCCTCCGGCTCCGCGGGTCGCAGGCCGAAGGCGGAGTCCGGCGGGACGTCCCGGATCGTCGCGGCCAACGCGGCGGCGAAGTCCTCCGGGTCCACCACCACGACCGTGTCGCTTCGGTTGACGACCGTGATGCGGAAGAGCAGCCAGTCCTCCCAGGCACGGTCGAACGACGCGACGACGGTGACTCCCGCGGGTTCGCGCCGGGCCGTCGCGTCCGCCTGCGGTGCCGGCGACGCGGGCACCGGCGGATTCACGCGGTACCACGGGGCCGACGCGCACCCGGCGGTGGCCAGCCCGATCAGGAACAACCCCGCGGCCTTGTTCATGCTCGACCTCGATTCGCAGGGACCGGGAAGCAATCAATAGACGTGCCAGGGAGAGCACCGTTCCCCGCAGCCGAATTCGTGGGTTGCGCGCGATGACCGCGGCCGAGCCACACAACCGCTGTCGCGTAACTGCCGCACACGCGGCGGCGCTCGCTCTCGCCGCGGCCCTGGCGACCGGGCGCGCGCCACGGGCTCCGGGAGGGCCTGGGCTCCCTTCTCCTGCCCCTCAGCGCGCCCCCGAGAAGGCCGTCGCGCGCGTGTACTCCCACCAGCCGCACGGGCGGAGCGAGACGTTCAGCGTCTCGCGGGTCGCCGGCGTGATGTCGCGCGGGCCGAGCCAGGCCCGGCCGTCGGGCAGGAAGGCGCGGGAGAACGAGCCGTGGTCGGTCATCACGAGGATCGGCCCCCGCCACCGGCCGTGCAGGTCGAATCGCGGCCGGCGCTCGGGCGCGTTGAGGCTGATGCCCCGGTAGTAGCGGTGGAAGTCCAGGAACATGGCCCGTCCTTCCGGCACGAGCCCGACCCACCTGTCGGTGAAGCCGCCCGCGATGTTGAGCAGGAACTTCTCGCCTTTCGGGTCCACGACCATCGCGGTGCCGCTCACCCGCGGGATCCCGAGTTGCCGGCTCTGCGACGTCGGCTGGAGCGAGACGTAGAGCGTGAAGTCTCCCGACGACGCGTGCACGCGACCGACGCCGGCCCACGCCGGCACGGGATGAAAGTGGCCTCCGAGGTAGAAGGCCCACGGGGTGAACACCGCGAGCGCCACGAGCACCAGGACGGCCCCGGCGACGAGCAGGCCCGCGAGGGGCAGCAGGCAGCCGCCGAGGCAGCCCTTCCCGCGGCGGGTACCCGGATCGGGGAGGGACATGCGCATGGCGGGTCGGACCTCCGGTCACACGAAGAGCGGCACTCGTCGGGGTGGGGTCCGGCGCTCGCCTCGGGGCGATGCCGCGCCAGCATACCCGCTCGCGCCCTGCCTCGCCTGCACGATCCCGGGCGGACGTCCTAATATCGCCGGAACCCCGCGCCGGTCCCGCAGCCGCTCCGCCCTCCGGGAGATCCCGATGCTCTCGATCCGCTTCGCCCTGTCGCTGCTTCTCGTCGCCACCACGGCCGTCGCCGCCCCGATGGACCCGTCGCTCTTCCAGGACCTTCACTGGCGCTTCGTCGGCCCGTTCCGTGGCGGCCGCGCGCTCGCCGTGACGGGGGTGCCCGGCGAGCCGGGGCACTTCTACTTCGGATCGGTGAACGGCGGCGTGTGGGAGAGCACGAACGCCGGCCGGACCTGGCGGCCGATCTTCGACCGGGTGCCGGTGGGCTCGATCGGCGCGCTCGCCGTCGCCCCCTCGAACCCGGGCGTGATCTACGCCGGCACGGGCGAGGCCGACATGCGCTCGGACATCGCCCAGGGCAAGGGCGTCTGGCGATCCGACGACGGCGGCGCGACGTGGCGGTTCATCGGGCTCGGCGACACGCAGCAGATCGGCCGGATCCAGGTGGACCCGAAGGACGCGAACGTCGTGTGGGTCGCGGCGCTCGGGCACCCCTACGGACCGAACGACCAGCGCGGCGTGTTCAAGTCCGTGGACGGCGGCGCGCACTGGAAGAAGGTCCTGGGGCCCGACGCGAACACGGGCGCGATCGACCTGGTGCTCTCGCCCGACGATCCGCAGACGGCGTACGCCGCGCTCTGGCAGACGCGGCGCACGCCGTGGAACATCTACCCGCCCTCGAACGGGCCCGGCTCGGGGCTCTTCAAGACCGTGGACGGCGGCGCGCACTGGACGCCGCTCGCCGGCCACGGCTTCCCGGCCGCGCCCGGCCGCATCGGGCTCGCCGTCGCGCCGAGCGACCCCGCGCGCGTCTACGCGATGGTGGACGCCGACGACGGCGGCCTCTACCGCTCGGACGACCGCGGCGCGACCTGGGAGCGCGCGAGCGACGACACCAGGATCTGGCAGCGCGGGTGGTACTTCGGCGGCATCACGGTCGAGCCGAAGGACGCCGACGTCGTGTACGCGTGCAACACGACGCTGCTGCGCTCGGCCGACGGCGGCCACACGTTCGCCCCGGTTGAGGGCGACGCGACCGGCGACGACTACCACACGCTGTGGATCGATCCCGACCGGCCGGAGAGCCGCATCCTCGGCACCGACCAGGGCACGATCGTGAGCACCGACGGCGGCCGGAGCTGGAGCTCGTGGTACAACCAGCCGACCGCGCAGCTCTACCACGTCTCCACCGACGACCGCTTCCCCTACTGGGTGTACGGCCCCCAGCAGGACGCGGGCGCCGTCGGCCTGCCGAGCCGCACGAACACCTACGACGGGATCACGCTCGAGCAGTTCCGCGAGATCACCGTGGGCGGCGAGGCGCAGAACGTCGTGCCGGACCCGCGCGATCCGCTGACCCTCTACGGCGGCACGGTCGAGAAGCTCGACACGCGCACCGAGCAGACGCGCTCGGTGGACCCGACCGTCGGCTACCCCGACCAGTGGCGGAACGTCTGGACGCTGCCCCTCGCGTTCTCGCACCGCGATCCGCGCGTGCTCTACTTCGCGCGCCAGAAGATCTTCCGCACCGAGGACGGCGGCGAGCACTGGACGGTCATGAGCCCTGACCTGACGCGCGAGGCTCCGGGCGCGCCGGCGAACCTCGACCCGGTGAGCGCGTCGCACGACCTGGGACTCGGGCCGCGCCGCGGCGTCGTCTACGCGCTCGCGCCCTCGTACATGGCGGACCACGACCTGTGGGCGGGAACCGACGACGGCCTCGTCTGGCGCACGCGCGACGACGGCGCGCACTGGCGGAACGTGACGCCCGCGGCCCTGACGCCCTGGTCGAAGGTCGGCATCATCGAGCCCTCGCACTTCGACGCCGAGGTCGCGTACCTCGCGGTGGACCGCCACCGCCTCGACGACCGGCATCCCTACGTCTACCGCACGCGCGACGGCGGGAAGAGCTGGAAGCTCGTCGCGGACGGCATCCCGGCGGATCACTTCGTCAACGCCGTCCGTGAGGACCCGGTGCGCCGCGGCCTGCTCTACGCGGCGACCGAGGAGGGCGTGTACGTCTCGTTCGACGACGGCGACCACTGGCAGTCACTGCAACTCGGCCTGCCGGTCACGTCGGTGCGCGACCTCGTCGTTCACGGCGAGGACCTCGCGATCGCGACGCACGGGCGCGGGATCTGGATCCTCGACGGCGTGACGCCGCTGCGCCAGCTGACCCCCGAGGTGGCCGGCGCGCGTGCGTGGCTCTTCCAGCCCGCCACCGCGTACCGCGTGCGCACCGCCGGGTTCACGGGCACGCCCATGCCGAAGGACGAACCGACCGCGCCCAACCCGCCCGACGGGGCGTGGATCGACTACGCGCTCGCGGCCGCGCCCGCGCAGCCGCTCACGCTCGAGATCCGCGACGCCTCCGGGGAGCTCGTGCAGGGGTGGTCGAGCGCCGACACCAGCGCCGCGCCCGACCCCGCGAAGATGCGCACGGCCCCGCAGTGGTACACGCCGCCCGCGCATCTCTCCGCGATGCCGGGCATGCACCGCTTCTCGTGGCCGCTTCGTTACGAGGCGCGGGCGGCCCTGGGCCGCCGCGGCGGCGGGGGCGGCGTGTGGGCGCCCCCCGGCGACTACACGGTCACGCTCACCGTGGACGGAAGGGCGCTCACGCGCACGTTGAAGCTCGAGCCCGATCCGCGCGTGAAGCTCGGGCCCTCGGTCTACCGGGAGCAGTTCGATCTCGCGCGCCGCGTCGAGCAGACGGCGGCGAAGCTCGCGAAGCCCGCGAACGCCGCCGGAAGGCTGCAGAAGGAGCTGACCGACCGGCGCGACGGGGCGAAGGGCGCGCTCGCGAAGTCGCTCGACGCGTTCCAGGCGAAGCTCTCGGCGCTCACGGGCAGCGAGCCGACGACCAACCCGGCGAACGCCTGGGCGTTCCCGCCCAAGCGCATCGAGAGCCTGCGCTGGCTCGCCGGCGCGCTCGGCAACCTGCAGCGCGTCGTCGACGGCGCCGACGCCGAGCCGTCGCCGGACGCCCGCGACGGGGCGGCGAAGCTCTCGGCGATGGTGGACGCCACCCTCGCCGACTGGCAGCGGTTCGTGACGGACGATCTCGTGAAGCTCAACGCGGAACTGAAGTCCGCGGGGATGAAGGCGATCGAGATCGAGTCGTAGGATTCACGGCCGCCGACGGTCAGGCCGGCAACTTCATCCTCGCCAGAAGGGCGCGGAATCGCGGCTCGCGGTGCAGGGAGCGGAAGACGGGGTGGACGTCGAGGTAGGGCATGGTCGGATCGTGCTCGTCGTACGCGCGCTCGAGCCAGTCGAGCGCCTTCCCCTTCTCGCCGGCCGTGGCGTACCAGACCGCGATCTTCCACCCACCCACGTCGTGCGAGGCCGACTCCGCGGCCTGGTAGTCGGCGGCGGCCCGGAGCGCACCGCGGTACCCACCGCTCCGGCCGCCGCGCTCGAGGGCGGCGGCGATGCCGGAGTCGCCGCTCGCGGCCGCCCACCGGCGCACCGTGGCGTACGCCTCGTCCGTTCGGTTCGCCGAGGCGAGCGTCACCCACAGCACCCAGAGCGCCGAGGAGTTGTCCGGCGAGCGCTCGAGCGCGCCGCGATAGAGCGAGAGGGCGTCGTCGAAGCGTCCGACCATCGTGTACGCCGCGCCCCCGATCCAGGCGACCAGCGGATCGAGCGGGTCGAGCTCGCGCGCCCGGTCGAGCTGGCGAACCGCCTCGTCCGGGCGATGGAGCACGCAGAGCAGGTGCGCGTAGAAGGCGCGCGCCTCGGCGTAGTCGGGCCGAAGCTCGAGGGTGCGGCGGAACTCGCGATCGGCCCCGGACCAGTCCCACTCGCCGTAGAACTTCGCCTCCGCGAGCGCGTAGTGCGGCTCGGCCAGCGTGCTGTCGAGCGCCAGCGCCCGGTAGGCGGCGGCCTCCGAGGCGGGCGTGGCCTGCTGCGAGCTGTAGTAGCCGCGCTGCCGGCCGATGGTCCAGACCTCGCTGATGCCCGCCCAGGCCGGCGCGTACCCCGGGTCCTTCGCGAGCGCGCGCTCGAAGTACTCGCGCGAGGTCTCGAGATCGGCGCGCGTGGGCCGGTGCAGGTGCGAGCGCCCCTGCAGGTACGCGTCGTACGCCTCGGGATCCACGGGCCGCGGCGCGGGCGAGTTCGCCCGCGAGGCCGGGCCGCGGTCGGGCGCGATTGCCTGCCCGATCCCGCGGGCCACCTCGAGCGCGAGCGCGCTGGCCTGCGCCGCGTCCGCGCCAAACCGCTCCGACCACACGTACTGCTCGGTCCGCCCGTCCACGAGGCGAGACCGGATCGTCACGCTGTCCGCCGTGCGCTCCAGCGTGCACTCGACGAGGGCGTCCACGCCCAGCTCGTGCGCGATCTCCCGCGCGCGCTTCTCCGTGTGCCGGTACCGGACCACCGACGTGCGCGCGATCACCCCGAGGCCTTCGTCGGCGAGGTCCGCGATCACCGCCTCGTGCAGGCCCTCGGCGAAGTACTCCTGGCCCGGGGAGGCCCGGACGACGTCGAAGGGCAGCACGGCGAACCGCCCGACCGCGTGCGGGTTCGGCGGCACCGCGAAGTGCAGCACGAACAACGCGAACGCCAGCGCGACCGCCGCGAGCGCTGCCGCGAGGAGGACACGCGCGGTGTTCGCGCGTGGACGCCCCGCGGGGCCCGCTCCGGCGCTCGCCGCACGCTCGAGCGCTTCGGCGAACGCGCCCGCGGTGGCGAAGCGGTCCGCCGGCACCTTCGCGAGGGCGCCGAGCACGGCGGCCTCCACCGCGGGGGTCACCGTGGGCCGCAGCGTGCGGAGCGGGGGCACGGGGTCGATCGCGTGCCGCGCCAGGATCGCCTGCGCGCTGGACCCCGTGAACGGCGGCTCGCCGCCCAGCATCTCGTACGTCAGGCAGCCCAGGCTGTAGACGTCGCCGCGCGCGTCGAGCGACGGCTCGCCGCCGGCCTGCTCGGGGCTCATGTAGGCCGGCGTGCCGACGGCGAGCCCCGTGCCGGTGAGCCGGTCGCCCCCGACCCCGCCGATCGCGCGCGCGATGCCGAAGTCGGCGACCACGACGCGCTCGCCGGCCAGCAGGACGTTCTCGGGCTTCACGTCGCGATGGACGACGCCCTGCCGGTGCGCGGCGTCGAGCGCGTCGGCGACCTGGCGCACGATCCGCACCGTCTCCGCGAGCCCGAGGTGCTTCTCCCGCTCGAGCCGTTCCCGCAGGCTCTCGCCCTCGACGTAGGGCATCACGTAGTAGAGCAGCCCGTCCGCCGAGCCCGAATCGTGGAGCGGGAGGATGTTCGGGTGCTCGAGCCGCGCGGCGATCCGGATCTCGCGCAGGAAGCGTTCGGGCCCGATCGCCGCGGCCAGCTCCGGGTCGAGCACCTTCACCGCCACCTTCCGGAAGAGCCGTCGATCCAGGGCGAGATAGACGGTCGCGGTGCCGCCACGGCCGAGCTCGCGCTCGATCGTGTAGCGGCCGGCGAGCGCGGCCGCGAGTCGCTCGAACGTGCCGGCCATCAGGTCACGGCGCGATCGGCGCGGCGGGCCCGATCCTGGGTGGAGGCAGTCATCGTCGGGGCCAGTCTACGCCCGTGGGTCCGGCCCGCTCATCGAGGCTTCGTTCCGGCCGCGCCCCCCGCCGCAGATGCGGCCCGCCCGTCCTCGCCCGCTCCGGGCGTCGTCGCACGCGCCGCGAGGAAGACCCCGGCGAGCACCACGAGCGCGCCGGCGACGCGCGCGGCGGTCGGCACCTCGCCGAGCACGAGCCAGGCGAGCAGTGCCGCCCCGACCGGCTCGCCGAAGAGGACCACCGCCACCGGCGTCGCGGGCAGGTGGCGCAGGGCCCAGTTGAAGGTCGTGTGGCCGACGAGCTGGGGCACGAGGGCCAGCAGCGCGATCCAGCCCCAGGTCGCGGGGGCGAGCCCGGTCACGCGCCGGCCGGTGACGGCGACCGCGATGGCCAGCACGACCGCGGCCGCACCGTAGACGACGAACACGTAGGGCACGAGGGCCATGCGGGCCCGCAGCCGGCGCCCAACGATGAGGTAGCCCGCCATCGCCAGCGCCCCGAGCACCGCGAGCGCGCCGCCGCGCCACGCGCCCGCCGCGGCGCCATGGGCCGGACCGGCCTTCCCGCCCCCCGCCGCCATGACCGCGGCGCCGGCGACCGCGAGCAGCAGGCCGAGCGCCGCCGCCCGCGAAAGCCGCTCGCGCAGCAGGAACGGCGAGAGGAGCGCCACCCAGAGCGGCGTCGTCGTGACGAGCACCACCGAGAGCAGCACGGTCGTCAGCGCGAGCGAGGCGATCCAGCTCGCGAAGTGGATCGCGAGCAGCGCCCCCGAGCCGAGGGCGAGGAGCAGGTCGCCCGGGGTGAGCGCGCGGAGCGCCTCGCGGTGCCGGGCCAGTGCGATCGGCGCCAGCACCAGCGACGCGAGGACGAGCCGGCCCGCCGCGATGACCAGCGAGTCCGCCTCGTGCTGCGCGAACCGCACGAAGATGGACGCGGCCGAGACGGCGAGGATGCCGGCGACGAGCACGAAAGGGGTCCAGGGGCGGCGCATCGGCGCATGTTCGCATCCCCGCGCCGGAGGCGACAGTCCCCCTGCACACGACGGGCCGCGAACCGCTATCTTGCACGGACGCCTGCGCAGCACCCCGGGCCCGAGTCGCGCCGCACCCACCCTGGAGGCTCGTTACGGACATGGCCGTCCTCCCGCGCGCGGATCCGCTCTTCGCGCTCGCGATCGTGATCGCGGCCGGCGTGGCGTCCGCCTGGCTGGCGCGGCAGGCCCGCCTGCCCGGGATCACCGGGCAGATCATGGCCGGGGTGCTCATCGGCCCCGTGTTCCACCTGTTCGACATGCGGGCGGTGCACGGGCTCGAGCCGCTCACGCACTTCGCGCTCAGCCTGATCGCGGTGACCGTCGGCGCGCACCTCAACTTCAAGCGCCTGCGCAACGCGGGCCGGCGGCTCGCGTTCCTCTTCCTGCTCGAGGCCACGGTGACGCCGGCCCTCGTCTTCGGGGGAATGCTGCTGGTCCCGGGGATGACGTGGGAGCCGGCCGCCCTGCTCGCGGCGCTGGCGGTCTCGACCGCGCCCGCCACGATCGTGGCGCTCGTGCGCGAAACGAGCTCACGGGGCGTGTTCGTCAAGACGCTCGTCGCGGCGGTGGCGCTGAACAACGTGGCCTGCATCCTGCTCTTCGAGCTCGCCCGCTCGCTCGGACGCTACGGGCACTTCCAGCCGGGCGTGATGAGCCTGGGCGACGCGCTCCTCGCGCCCGCGCTCCAGCTCGCGTACGCCGCCCTGATCGGCGGGGCCGCGGCGGTCGCGATGCACCTGCTCCAGCGGGTCGTCGTCAGGCCCGAGACGATCAGCACCGCGGGCGTGCTCGTGATCCTGCTCACGGCGGGACTCTCGATCCACTTCGGCATCTCGCCGCTGCTCTCGTGCCTGTTCCTGGGCCTCGTGCAGACGAACCTCACTCCCGAGCGCGAGAAGCTCGTGGACGCGCTCTTCTCCAACTTCGAGCCGGCCATCCTGGCGATCTTCTTCACGCTCGCCGGCATGGAGCTGGACTTCACCCTGGCCGAGGCCGCCGGCATCGCCGGGCTCGTGTTCTTCGTGACCCGCGCGGTCGGCAAGCTGGTCTCGGTGCGGCTCGCGATGATCCTGGCGGGCGCGACCCGGAAGGTTCGCGACTTCCTCGGGCTCGCCCTGCTGCCCCAGGCCGGGCTCGCCATCGGGCTCATCCTCATCGTGCAGGACGACCCGACGCTGCAGGATCGCTCCCAGATGCTCCACCTGCTGCTCGCGATCGTGCTCACCGTGGTCACGCTGAACGAGATCGTGGGCCCGATCCTCACCAAGATCGCGCTCGTGCGCTCGGGCGACGCCGGCCGGGACCGGCGCCGGCTCCTCGAGTTCCTGCAGGAGCAGCACATCCTCACGAACTTCCGGGCCGACTCCATGACGCAGGCGATCGAGAAGCTCGTCGGCCGGCTCGCGTCCTCGCAGGAGCTGCAGGTGAACCGGAGCGACATCCTCGCCTCGGCGCTCGAGCGCGAGGAACAGGGCTCGACCTGCCTCGGCGGCGGCCTCGCGGTCCCGCACGCGATCCTGCCGGAGGGCCATCCCCCCGTCGGCGTGATGGCGCTGTCGCGAACCGGCCTTCCCTTCCCCACGCCGGACGACAAGCCCGTCCAGTGCATCGTGCTGCTCGGCACCTCGCGCGGCGAGGCGAAGCTGCACCTGCAGATCCTCGCCACGCTGGCCCGCACGATCGGCACGGATCCCTCGATGCAGGACCGGCTCTTCGGCGCCTCGACCCCCGCGCACGCCGCCGAGATCCTGCACGGCGAGGAGTCGGACGACTTCAACGTGTTCCTGGAGTAACGGCCGACGCGCTGCTCACCCGCTGCCTCCGCCCGCGGGAACGGGAGGTCGCGGACGCAGGAGCCGATGGCAATTGTCATTCCCGCGCGCGGCCGGCGGGAGTACGGTCGGCCTGCCTCAGGTGGCCCCTCGCCCCCGATCGGGGCGCGTGGCCCGGGCGCGGGAGCGTGGCGTCGTTCGGAGAGGGGAGAGATGCCGCCGGGGACACCGCGTCCGGGGCGAGAGATGAATTCCTCGCCGAATGCGAGTGCGTCTCCAGGGGCGGAGGGGACATCCCGGCCGTGCTCGAGCGCATCTTCAGGTTGGACTTCTTGGAGAGGTCGCTTCAGATCCGCCAGCAGCAGATCCACGATCTCATGGGAGATGCGGAGATCTACTTCGCCGCCAACCTGAACGTGATGTTGGAGGGCGCTGCCGTCGAGCGCCACATGACCACGCCGCTGCACATGCTGCCGGGCCTGATCAACATGGCAATCTCTGAAGTGCACGTGATCCAGCGCTCCTCTGAAAGGGAAACCGTCGTCGAGTTCTCCTTCGATGCCGATGCCGCCGGCCCCGGGTGCTACCGGGTGTGACGTCCCGGGGGTCGTGACGGTCGCCCCCTCGTCCACCTCTGGAGTAGCTTCCACACCCGCCGACAGGGGCCGCTTTGGGCCTGCGGCGCCGCGCGCGTGAGGCGACCGACACGGGACAGGAAGGGCCCGCAATGCAGATCCGCTTCGACGGCAGGACCGCCATCGTCACCGGCGCCGCGCACGGCATCGGCCGCGAGCTCGCGCTGGCGTTCGCGGGCCTGGGAGCACATGTCGTGGGCTGCGACCTTCTCGAGGAGGAACTGCTCGAGACCGCGCGGCTCGCCGCCGCGGCCGGCGCGGCGATCGCGACGCGAACGTTCGACGTCGGCGACCGCGAGGCGGTCCACGAGCTGGCGCGAGAGACGCTCGAGGCGCGCGGGCGCATCGACGTTCTCGTGAACGACGCGGGCGGCGTGCGCGGCCAGGTGGGCCGGCCGCTCGAGGAGGTGTCCGAGCCGGACTGGCGCGCGATCTTCGCGGCCAACCTCGACGGCGCGTTCTACTTCAGCCAGGCCGTCTCGCCCGCGATGAAGGCCGCCCGCCGCGGCCGCATCGTCAACATCTCGAGCGGCGCGGGCCTCGGCGTCAGCCTGACCGGCATCCAGGCGTACGCCGCCGCGAAGGCCGGGCTGATCGGCCTCACGAGGCAGCTCGCGCATGAGCTGGGTCCCTGGGGCATCACGGTCAACGGCGTCGCGCCCGGATTCGTGCGCAGTAATCCCACGACCGAGAAGCAGTGGCAGTCCTACGGCGAGGTCGGGCAGCGCCGGCTGGTCGAGGGCATCGCGCTGCGGCGCCTGGGCACGCCCGCCGACATCGTGAACGGCGTGCTCTTCCTGGCGAGCGATCTCGCGGGCTGGGTGACGGGCCAGACGCTGGCGATCGACGGCGGCCGCTGAGCGCGGCCGGCGCGTCGTGCAACCCGCACGACGCACCGGGTGCCGCGCCGCGTTTCGCACGATTCCGCCCGGCCTGCGCGGTCGGCAGGGGCGGGAAAGCGGCGCAACCCGTTGCCACGCGTCGCCGCGCGTCCGGCATGGCGCTTGAACCTCGTCCCGCCGTTCCCCTTGGTTTCGTCACGAACAGGAGACGGCTCATGCTGAAGCGCATTCGTTTCGCCGGGCTCGGCACTCTCGCGCTCGCGCTCTTCCTTTCCACCGGCCTGCGGACCGCGCACGCCGTCCAGATCGTCCCGTCGGTCGGCCTCACGCAGAGCGTGGACGGCGCCGGCAGCCAGATGACCCTGGCGCTCGCACTGCGGCAGAGCATCGTGCCACGCGTCCAGATGGAGCTGCAGGTGGCCCACCGCAGCGAGAGCTTCGACTTCGCGGGGCAGAGCTTCAAGATGCGCACCATCCCGGTGACGGCGTCCGTCTGGGTGAGCCCCGTGCCGATGCTCTACGCCGGCGGCGGCGTGGGCGCCTACCCCGAGATGGTCGAGTACGGCAACAACCTCTTCCCCACCAGCAACCAGACGAAGTTCGGCGCGCACCTCGGCGCCGGCACCCGCTTCTCGCTGACGCCGCTGGTCGGGCTCGATCTGCAGGGCCGCTACGTGTTCCTCGGCCAGCAGGCGTCGCAGCTGCAGTCCGGCAGCTTCGATCCCAGCTTCTGGTCGGTGTCCGCGGGGCTGGTCCTCGGGCTCTGATCGCCCGGAACATCCCGGGCCCCGCGGTCGTGCGCCGCGGGGCCCCGATCCTTCGGTCAGTCCTTCGGCGGGCCTGCCCGGGAGCCGCGTCACCCGTCACTTCCAGCGCACGACGCGTACGGTGAGGTCGGGAGGCCCGACGTGACCCGCAGGAGGGACGGACGCTCGCGGCGTCGTCCCAGCTCACGTCCACGATCGCGCCCCCGACGAGGGCCGCGCGCCGCGCTTGGCCCGGTTCGTGAGCTCGCTCACCGACGCGCGCGACCCGCTCGCGAGCACGTTCACCTCTCCGATCGTGACGTACTCGCGTGCGGGCGACGAGGGGTCGTCAGGCCCGGTCGAAGGTGAGGCGGATGAACGTGTAGTCGAGCCCCGTGCGCGGCCAGTGGACCGGGCGTTCGGCATGGGCGAACACCGGCTCGCCCCGAAGGACGAGGCCGTGCCGGGCCGCGAGCCCGACCAGCTGCCGGATCTGCTCCGGGCCGAAGATGGTCACGGGGTGACCATAGGCGACGAGTCCGCTCGTGTCGGGCGGCGACTGGTCGAAGTCGGTGGAGACCACCAGCACTCCCCCCGACCTCAGGATGCGCGCGGTCTCCCCGAAGAAGATCTCGACCGGGACACCGTGCTCGATCACGCTCATGCACGTGACGGCGTCGAACCGTGCGTCGGGAAACCCCGTCCGAGTGACGTCGCCGTGCTGGAACAGGACACCGCAGCGCCACACGGGCCGGCCGAACTCGAGGTTGATCCCGACCAGATCGGCGAGCCCGTAGATGCGGAGCCAGGGCAGGACAGACGAGTAGCGCGCGCTACCCGCGTCGAGCACCGAGGCGGCCCCGGTCGAGAGCACGGTGGCGACCGCGCCCAACGCATCCCAGTTCTTCGGCGGATCGTGGTGAAGCGGAAGCCCCAACCGCCGGCATTCGGCGACCGCGCGCTCCCACTCGCTCCGCGACCCGAGCACGGCGCTGCCCGGCACCGGATCCGGGAGTGGCGGCGCCGGGCGGCGCAGCCGGAGTGCGACCCGGGACCAGAGCAGCCACTCGGCCGACCGCTTCGCGATGTCCAGCAAAGCGCTGCCCGGTGCCGCGGCTCTCGCCATGCGCAAACCTCGCCTGTTCGGGTTGCACCACCTCGAGCGAGCGGGGTCGGCGCGAGCCGCGAAGCCTCGCCCGCAGCCTTCAGCTCCGCACCTCCAGCGCCCGGCAGCCTCTCCGGTCCCGCTCGCCAGACGGCACCTGCTGCGCGGCTGGCCTCGCGCCCGGCGGGCCCACCACGCTTCCCCCCCGTGACGGGCGTTTCCCCTGCTACCACTTCGTCCCGGCCTGCGCAATGGAAGACGGCCCCCATGGGACACAGGAAATCCGTGATGGACGCCGCCGGCATGTCCCTCAATTACGACTACGAAGGTGACGTCCCGTGATCCCGAGTCCGAGGAGCCCTGCCATGAGCACCCATCCCGTCCGTCGCTCCCTCCTCATCGCGGCCGCCGTGCTTCTGGCGTGCCCGCCGGCCGCCGCCCAGATCCTCCCGAGCGCGCTCGTGCTCAACGCGTCGGGCTCCGGAAACGCCTACCTCACGGTCGCGAACAAGATCGGTCTCGAGGGGAACTCGGCCTACACGATCGAGGCGTGGATCCGGCCCACGTCGTTCGCCGGGTTCCCGACGATCGTGGGCAACGACTTCACGACGAGCTACTGGCTCGGGCTGACCTCGGCCGGCCGGCTGCGCTTCTACCCGCGCGGGGGATCGAGTCAGTACGTGGATTCGCCCGACCCGTTGCCGCTCGACCAGTGGACGCACGTGGCCGCCGTCTACAACTCGATCAGCGGCTACACGCTCTACGTGAACGGCGATCCCGTTCTCGCGGGCAGCACGATCCTCGGGGCCGTGGGCACGCAGCCCGGCGACCTGCGCATCGGCGCCGACCGGCAGTCGGGGGCGCCCTCCTACTTCTGGCACGGCTACCTCGACGAGGTCCGCATCTGGAGCGTCGAGCGCAGCACGGCGCAGATCCGCGCGACGATGCACGTGAAGGTGGGTCAGCCCCTCTGGTACGGAAGCGGCGCCTACAGCGGCCTGCGGGCCAACTGGCCGGTGCAGGGCTATACGCTCACGGGCTCGACGATGGACGCCGCGGACGTCGGCGAAGGCGAAAATGACGCGGTGTTCGTGAACGGGGACGAGAACACGCTCACGACGCCCCCGGGAGGCATCGCCGCGCCGATGGCGCCGAACGTGGGGCTGGCCCTCAACGGCATCGACGACCACGCGGTCCTCGGCGTCAGCGAGAACTTCGGGCGCGGATTGACGCTCATGGCCTGGATCGCACCCACGACGACCGGCGGCTACCGGACGATCATCGGACGGGACTACGCGTCGAGCTTCTGGCTCGGCCTGACGCCGGACGGCCACCTGCGCTTCTATCCCACGGGCGGCGTCGGGATCTACTTCGACAGCAACGCCACGATCGGCATCGGATCGTGGACGCACGTCGCCGCGACGTTCGCGAACGGCCGGGTCGTGCTGTACGTGAACGGCCAGGCGGATCGCATCGTGACCGGCGTGGCCGGCCCGGTGGGTGCCAACGGCCGGACGGTCTGGCTCGGGGCCGACAACGAACCGGGCGGGCTCGCCTATCCGTTCACGGGGTACCTCGACGCGATCCGGGTCGTGCAGGGCTCGCTCGATCGCACGAGTCTGCGCGCCGAGATGTACCGGTCGCACCCGCTCACCCTCCCGCCCATCGCGGTGCCGGACGCCGAGGGGGTGTCCGTGTCCCTGTACAAGGTGGACTTCGACCACGACCTGTTCACTCTGCCCGTGCCCGGAAGCAACGCGCGCCTCGTACGAAGCGGTGCGCCCATGGTGGACGACTACTCGCTGCTCGGCGCCTGGCCGCTCGCGGGCTACGGCATCGTCCCCTTCTCGCTGGCCGACCTGCCCGACAACCTGGGTGCGAGCTCCGTCAGACAGGCGCTGGACTGGCCGGACGTCGGGGCCGTGGGCACCATGGAGGTCTTCGTGGTCGGGACGGCGAGCGACCTCTCGCAGACCCGGGTCACGCTGGAGTCCCCTTCGGGCAAGCTCGTGAACCTCGTCGCGTACGGGGATGCGACGGGTCGCGATCTCGTCGTGATGTTCCATGACTCGGCGCCGGTGTCGATCGCGAGCGTGCCCACGCCGTACTTCGGGTTCGTGCGCCCGAGCACGCCCCTCTCGACCTTCGTCGGGGAGCCGTCGGCAGGCCGCTGGTGGCTGACGATGGAAACCGGCCTTTCGAGTCCCGAGCGGGTCGGACTCTGGGCGTGCGGCATCCGCATCAACGTCCGCGACCTGTCGGTGACCGGAAGCGCGGCCGCCGAGCCGAGCCTCCGGCTCGCCGGCGCCAACCCGGTCCGCTCCTCGGGCGCGCTGGCGTTCGACCTGCCGCACGAGGCCGGCGTGGATCTCGCGCTCCTGGACCTGCAGGGACGCCGAGTCCGGACGATCCTCTCGGGTCCGTGGCCGGCGGGCCTCTGCCAGGTCGGCTTCGCGGCCGGCGGGCTCGCGCCGGGAACCTACTTCGCGCGCCTGCTCGTGGACGGCCGCGAGGCGAGCCGCGTGAAGCTCACGATCGTCCACT
>CAZPVG010000055.1:0-27856 GCA_964589945.1 uncultured bacterium | reverse complement strand
GGCCCCAACCGCATGCTCGCCAAGCTCGCCGGCAAGACCGTCAAGCCCGACGGGCTCGCGCGCGTGCTCGCGCACGAGGCCGAGGACTTCCTCGTCGGCCGGCCCATCGAGCAGCTCGCCGGCGTCGGGCACGCGCACGCGAAGACGCTCCGCTCGATGAACCTGCGCACCATCGGCGAGCTGCGCGCGCTGCCCGTCGGCGCGCTCGAGGCGCTGTTCGGCGCGCCCGGGCGGCTCCTGTTCGAACGCTGCCGCGGCCGCGACACCGCGCCCGTCACTGCGCGCGAGATCCCGCTCACGATCTCGCGCGAGACCTCGTTCCACCGCGACACCGCCGACACGACCGAGATCGAGGGCATGCTCGACTACCTCACCGGCCGCGCCTGCCGCGCCGCGCGCGAGCTGGACCTCGTCGCGCGCACCGTCGCCGTGCGGCTGCGCTACAGTGACGGCGAGGGCGCCGAGCAGGCCCGCTCACTGCGCGTGCCGAGCGCCGTGGACCCGGTGCTGCTCGCGCTCGGGCTCGAGCTGCTGCGCCGCCAGTTCACGCGCCGCGTGTCCCTGCACGCCGTCGGTGTGACACTGTCGGGGTTCTCGCGCGACGCCGCCGAGCAGGGCGCGCTGTTCGACGAGCGCGAGGCCGGCCGGCGGGCGGCGCTCTGCCAGGCGCTCGACCGCGTGCGCGGCAGCTTCGGCGACGGCTCGGTCGTCTCGGGCCGCGCGCTTCACCTGAAGGACCGTCTCGCGCAGGATCGCCACGGCTTCATCCTGCGCACCCCGTCGCTCACCAAGTGACCCGCGGCCGCGAGCCGCACCCACCGGAGGACCCATGCCCCACTTCAAGGCCCTCATGACCGCCATCTACCCCGTCACCGACCTCGCGAAGGCGAAGGCCTGGTACGCCGAGGCGTTCGGCGTGCAGCCCTACTTCGACCAGCCGTTCTACGTCGGCTTCGACATCGCCGGCTACGAGCTGGGCCTGGTGCCCGCCGAGCCTCCCGGGAACCAGCCCGGCAACCGCGGCGTCACCGCCTACTGGGGCGTCGAGGACTGCGCCGCCGCCCACGCCCGCATCCTCTCGCTCGGAGCGATGCAGCACTCCCCCGTCCAGGAAGTCGGCGAGGGCGTCAAGGTCGCCACCGTCACCGACCCCGATGGCAACGCCATCGGCCTGATCGAGAACCCGCATTTCGGAAAGTAGAAGGGAGCACGACGAAGGTCCGCCGGGTGTGAGTCGCGCCCGGCGGAGTCGAGAGGCCTGCGGGAGCCAGGGCTGGCGGAGCAGGCCGAACGCCTGGCGAACCGAGGGCAGGAAGCCCGAGGTGAGCGTCCGCCGGGCGCGACTCACACCCGGCGGACCGGCTCACCCTGACGACACGGCAACCGCACCCCCACGCCCCCCACCCGGCGCCCCGCGAGCCCGAGGACGAAATGGCTTTCACGCTCCTCCGCGTCCGCTCGCACGGCTCGCTCCTCGCCGGCGTCGCCAGCCCCGAAGCGCTGGTGGACCGCGCGCTCGAGCTCGGCCACCGCGCCCTCGCGCTGACCGACCGCGACAACCTCTACCTCGCCATCCGCTTCCTCCGCCACGCGAAGGCCAGCGGCCTCACGCCGCTGCCCGGCGCCGAGCTGACCCACGGCGGCGCGTCCGTCCTGCTCCTGCCGCTCGACCGCCGCGGCTGGGCCAACCTGTGCGCGCTGCTCACCGCGCGCCACCTCGACCCGCACTTCGAGCTCCCTGTCGCCGTCGGCGAGATGCACGCCGGCCTGCACGTCGTCGCCGAGTCGCCCACGCTGGCCGCCGCACTGCTCGCCGCCGGCGTCCCGCCCGCCGTCGGCGCCGCCGACGAGCGCGTCCGCCCCCTGCGGGGCCGCTCGGGCGCCGGCGGGCTGTGGCTCGGCGTGCGCGGCCTGCCGCGCGAGCGGCCGCGGTTGCGCGAGCGTCTGGACGCCGCCTGGAAGCTCGGCGTGCCCGCCGTCGCGACCGGCGACGTGCTCATGCTGCTGCCCGGCGACCACGAGGCGCACCGCGTCGCCGTCACCGTCGCCGCGAACGAGATGCTCGAGCGCATGCCGCCGAACGCGTTCGGCGCCGGCGAGGCATGGCTCGCCTCGCCCGCCGTGTGGACGCGCCGCCTGCAGGCCATGTGCGCCGCGGCCGGCTGCGCCGGCGCCGCCGACGTGCTGGTCGCCAACAACGAGGCGCTCGTCGGGCGCTGCCGCTGCCAGGTCGAGACCGGCACGCCCATCTTCCCGCGCGCGCCCCGGGAAGGGGCACCCGCCGAAGGCGGGTCCGGCAACCCCGACGAGCCCGGCTGGGCCGTCGGCCGGCTGCGCGCGCTCGCCGACGAGGGCTTCGCGCGCCGTTATCCCGCCGCGGGCCCGCGGGCCGCGACGCCCGCAGCCCGCCGCGCGGCCGCCGCGCGCTGCCGGACCGAGCTCGCGCTCATCGGGCGCATGGGCTTCACCGACTACTTCCTGCTCGTCGCGAACATCGTCGCGTTCGCGCGCTCGCGCGGCATCCCGACGGTGGGCCGCGGCTCCGGTGCGGCGTCCATCGTCGCGTACCTGCTCGGCGTGACGAACGTGGACCCGATCCGCTACGGACTGCGCTTCGAGCGCTTCCTGCACCCGCAGCGGCGCGACTGCCCCGACCTCGACGTGGACCTGTGCTGGCGCCGCCGCGACGAGGTGATCGAGCACGTCTACCGGACCTACGGCGCGAGCCGCGTCGCCATGATCGCGACGCACGCCACCCTCGGCCCCCGCGCCGCGTTCCGTGACGCCGCCCGCGCGCTCGGCATGCCGCTGCCGCGCGTCAACGCGCTCGCGAAGCGCGTGCCGCGCGGCGCGCTGCCCGACCCGTCGGCGCTCGAGCGGACGCTGCACGCGGGCAACGCCGACGAGTTCCGCGAGCCGCGCGCGGCCGAGGCGCTGCGGCTCGCCGCGAAGCTGGCCGGCGCGCCGCGGCACCTGGGAGTGCACTGCGGCGGGCTCGTGATCGCCGACCGCGAGCTGACCTACTACCTGCCGCTCGAGCGCGCCGCGAAGGGCGTCGTGATCTCGCAGTTCGAGATGCGCGCCGTCGAGGCGATCGGGCTCGTCAAGATGGACCTGCTCGGCAACCGCGCGATCACCACCATCGGCGAGTGCCTCGAGCTGGCGCGCGGCGCGGCGGCGGGCACGCCCGCGGCGGACGCCGGCGCCGACGCGAGCCGGGACCGCGATCCCGCCGAGGCGGCCGGGCGCCCGGAGGGCGGCGACGACCTCGCCCGCGCCGCATTCGCCTCGCTGCCCATGCCCCCCGCCTCGCCGGACGACATCCCGGACGAGGACGCGCCCACCGGCGCCGTGGTCGCCGCGGGCGACACGCTGAACGGCTTCCAGCTCGAGTCGCCCGCGATGCGCAACCTGCTGCGCATGCTCGCGAGCGGCACGCTCGCCGACACCGTGGCGGCCGTGGCGCTCGTGCGCCCGGGGCCCGCCGAGTCGGGCGCCAAGGAGGCGTTCTGCCGCCGCCGCCGCGGGCTCGAGCCCGTCACGTTCCCGCACGGGCGGCTGCGCGAGGTGCTCGCGGAGACGTACGGGATCCTCCTCTACGAGGAGGACGTCATGCGCGTCGCGAACGCGCTCGTCGGCCTGCCGTTCGCCGAGGGCGAGACGCTGCGGCGTGCGATCGCCGCCTCGCGCACCGACGAGGAATTCCGGTTCCTCGAGCGCGGCTTCCTCGCGCGCTGCGGGCGCGCCGGCGTCGAGCCCGCCGCCGCACGGAGGGTCTGGGCCGAGCTGGCGCGCTTCGCCGGGTACGCGTTCTGCAAGGCGCACGCGGCCGGCTACGGGCGGCTCGCGTGGGAGAGCGTGTACCTGAAGCTCCGCTTCCCGGCCGCCTGGCTGGTCGGCGTGCTGCACTCGCACGCCGGCATGTACCCCACGTGGGTGCATCTCGAGGACCTGCGCCGCGGCGGGCTGAACCGCCCGCCCGTCCGCGTGCTCGGGCCGTGCGTCGCGCGCTCGGACTGGGAGAGCCGGCTCGAGGACGACGGGCACGCGTGGACACGGGCCGCGCGCGAGGCGCGCCCGGGCAGCGCGAGCGCCCCGGACGACGGGCCGTCCCCGCGCATGCGCTCCCCGCACCCGCCGCCGGCGGCGATGCTCGCCCGCTTCGGGGCGGTGCGCGTCGGCCTGCACCGCATCGCGGGCCTTTCGCACGCGACCGGCGAGCGGATCGTCGCCGCGCGGAAGGCGCGACCGTTCGCGGGCCTCGCCGACCTCGTGGACCGCGCGCGTCCCACGCCCCCCGAGCTGGAGGCACTCGTCCTCGCGGGCGCGTGCGGCGCGCTCGCCGGGCCCGACGGCCGGCCGCGCTCGCGCGCGGCCATGCTGCTCGAGGCGCGCGTCGGCGTCGCGCTCGCGGCCGCCGCCCGGCGTGGCGGGTCCCGGACCGCCGCGCGGACCGCGGGCGCGCTCGCCGCGGGCGACGGCACGCCGCTCGCGCCGGCGGCCGCCGCGCCGAAGCCGGGCGGCGAAGCGCTGCCCGAGCTGCCCGAGCTCTCGAAGGGCGATCTCGTGCGCGGCGAGTTCGCCGCGACCGGCCTGTGGTTCACCGTCCACCCGCTCGACGAGCTCGCGCCGCCCGAAGCCCTCGAGGGCACGGTGTCGTGCGACTCGCTCGAGCGCTTCGTCGGGCGCCGCGTCGCGATCTGCGGCATCCCCTGTGCCTCGCGACGCGTCGAGGCGCGGGCACCCGCCGGAAGCGGGTCGGGCGGCCACGTGCTCTTCACGACACTCGCCGACCTTCACGGCCTCGCCGAGTGCGTCGTGTTCCCGCGAGACTACCGGCGCGTGGGCGCCGAGATGCGCGGCGAGATCGTGCGCGCCGAGGGCCGCGTGGACGAGACGCTCGGCGCGATCACGCTCGTCGTCGAGCGCGCATGGGCGTTCGGCCCGCGCGACTCGCGCGGCGAGGGCGCGCCGTCGCGCAACCGGCCCGAGCCGCCCCTCAATGCCCGGGCGGGCGAGCAGGGGTCGGGGTCGCGGTATCACGCGGTGTCGTAGGGGCGCAGGGGTCGCGGCCCGACGCAGGGCGATGCCGGCGTCGCGAGCCGGGGTGGCCGGGCCGCGCCGCTGTCCCGCCGGGTGGAGCGTGGTCGGCGCCGGTCAGCGCCCTGCGCGCGCCGCCTCGGCGCAGCGGCGGACGATGGCGCCCGCAGGCTCGATCGAGTGGATCGTCGCCACGCTGCGGCCCGCCTGCCAGACGTCGCGCGCTTCGCGCGGGTCGTAGGCGTCGCGCTTCATCAGCCACGCGGAGCGCAGCGCGAAGTACGTGCGCATCCAGTGCTTCGTGCGCCGGCCCTTCAGCATCCAGCGCTCGAACGCGTTCGCCTTCAGCCCCGCGCGTTTCACCCACGGCGTCTCGAGGATCGCGACGGGCACACCGGTGATGCGCTCCGAGAGCACGACGTCGTCCTCCCCCGCGTCCACGATGGCCCGCTTGTACGCCTCGCTCGCGTTGCACTCGGTCGTCGCGATGAAGCGCGTCCCCATCTGGACGCCGGCGTAGCCCAGGCGCAGCGCTTCGACGAACCCGCGCTCGTCACCCACGCCGCCCGCGCAGACGACCGGCAGGCCGAACGGCGCCAGCTCGGCGATCAGCTCCTCGACGCCGCGCGGGCCGGCGTGGCCGCCGGCCCGGCGGTTCACGGCGATCAGGCCGTCCACGCCGCCCTCCGCCGCCTTCGCGGCCCACTTCGCCTCGGTGACGTCGTGGTAGACGACGCCGCCCACCGCGTGCGCCGCGTCGCAGACCCACTTCGGGTTGCCGAGCGACGTGACGAAGAACCGCACGCCCTCCTCGAGCGAGACGTCCACCCACCGGCGCATCCGGTCCAGGTACGCCTTCGAGGACTTCTCGATCAACGCATTCATGCCGATGGGCTTCGCCGTCAGCTGGCGGATGCGGCGCAGGCCCTCGCGGTAGTCGAGCCGGTGCACGTAGGTGAGCGACACGGGCTGCACGATGCCGATGCCGCCGGCTTCCGAGACGGCCGCGACCAGCTCCGGATTGCTGCACGGGTACATCGCGCCGCCGATGAGCGGCACCTCGATCCCGGCGTGCCGCGTGAGCGGCGTCTCGAGCGTGACCGCGCTCACGGCTTCGTCGCCGGGAAGGGCCCGAGCCGCCAGCGGACGGTCACGACCGCCACGACGTCGCCCGCCGCGTCCCGGATTTCGGCCCGCACGTCGTGCTCGACGTCCTCCGTCCCGACGGCGGGCACGGTCACCTCCGACGTCGCCACGAGTCTCCCGCGCGCCTTCTTCGCGAAGGTCGTCGTGAGGGACGTGACGATGCTGCGCACGTTCGCGGGCAGCGCGGTCGTCATCGCGAGTCCGCTCGCCATTTCACCGAGGTTGGCCAGCGCCACCGCGTGGACGGAGTTCAGGTGGTTGCGCACGCCGTGCCGCTCGCGCAGCTCGACGCGCACGCGGCCGGGCTCGAGCGAGAGCACGCGGGCCCCGAGCGCGCCGCTGTAGGGCACGACCCGGCCGAACGCCAGCATGAACAGGTCGCGGCCGAAGGGCAGCGGCGAGAGGCGGCGCCACAGGCCCAGGACGCGCTGGCCGGGCGAAATCGGGGGCGGCATGGGCGGCACTCTCGCAGCGGCCCGCGGGCGCGGCAAGGGCCGCGTCAGCCCTTCGGGCCGTCGCCCGCCGCCCGGCGCCGGCGGCCCACCTGGACGAGCAGGTCCCAGGCGATGCCGGTCGCGTTCACGAGCGTCACGACCGTGACGAACATGAACGGGATCAACGCGCTGCCCGCCGGCGCCAGCATCATCCGCAGGGACACGACCACCGAGAGCGCGAACACGACGGCCCCGATCGTGAAGCGGCGGAACAGGAACCGGTCGTGCTTCGACAGCACGCCGCGCCTGCGCACCGCGATCATGGTCCAGAAGATGTAGCCGAAGCTGAAGAGCGACAGCATCAGCGCGCCCGCCCCGAGGACGCGTCCCGGCACGTGCGGCATGAGGAAGAAGAGCGAGAGGACGAGCACGAAGACGAAGTTCAGGAACGCCATCCGCGCCGCC
The DNA here is from genome assembly GCA_964589945.1 of uncultured bacterium. Lineage (GTDB taxonomy): Bacteria > Eisenbacteria > RBG-16-71-46 > RBG-16-71-46 > RBG-16-71-46 > CAIXRL01. The sequence continues at coordinate 20,771 of CAZPVG010000055.1, read as the reverse complement.
GCGAGGTGGTGCGTGCGGTCGTCGCCGAGGATCGCGTCGAGGTGGAAGGAAAGCGCCACGAACAGCAGTCCGACGAGCGTCACCGCCGCGGTGCCCGAGAGCAGGTAGAAATCGTGCCAGCGCTCGAGCGCCCGGCCGAGCGCCGTGATCGCGGCGCCGGTCGAGTCGGCGCCGGCCGCCTGCGTGGTCTGGTCGAGGAACGGCAGTGCGGCGAGCACTGCCGGGAGGCTCACAGCCCCAGCGCTTCGCGGCGCGCCTTGAAGGCGCCGAGCAGGAACGCGATGTGCTCGTCGAGGTCCACGCCCAGCTCCGCGGCGCCGTTCACGATGTCGTCACGGTTCACGTTGCGGGCGAAGTCGGCGCGCTTGAGCTTTTTCTTCACCGACGGCACCTCGACGTTCGTGATCGACTTGTCGGGCTGGACCAGCGTGCAGGCCACGAGGAAGCCGCAAAGCTCGTCGCAGGCGAACAGGGTCTTCGCCATGGGCGTCTCGCGCGGCACGCCGGTGTGGGTCGCGTGCCCGAGCACGGCGACGCAGATGTCCTCGGGCCAGCCCTTCTCGCGGAGCACGGCCACGCCCTGGACGGGATGCCGCTCGAGGTCGGGGTGCTTCTCCCAGTCGAAGTCGTGGATGAGGCCCGTGATTCCCCAGCGCTCGGCGTCCCCGCCGGACTTCTCCGCGTAGGCGCGCATCGCCGCCTCGACGAGGTAGCAGTGCTTGCGCAGCGCGGGGTTCTCGATCCACTCGTGCAGGAGCGCAAGGGCCTCCTCGCGCGTCGGCATCGTGCCGGCGGTCATCGTCGCGGACTCCGTTCGGCCGGGTGGGTCACTTCTGGAAGAACTCGCGGTTCTTCTGCGTGAAGCTCAACCACTTCTCGGGCACGCCGTTGTCCGGGAAGATCGCCTGCACCGGGCAGGCCGCCTCGCAGGCCTGGCAGTCGATGCACTCGTCGGGGTGGATGTAGAACTGGTCGTCCCCCTCGTAGATGCAGTTGACGGGACAGACTTCGACGCAGGACTTGTCCTTCACACCGATGCAGGGCTCGGCGATGACGAAGGGCATTGAGAAACCTCCGTAGGGGGGAACCGGCGTGGGGATGGACCGCCACGCGCCCAAGCGGGCCTTGGAAGATCGGCGAGGAGTCTAGGAAAGCCCTCCCTTTGCGGCAAGCGAGCCGGCGCGAGCGCGGAATCGCGTGTCGTGGGCGTTCGGGGCCGGTCCGGCGCCGTCCGGGACGGCCCGTCGGCCCGGATCGACCGCTCATCCGGCGCGGCTTGACCGCTTCACGAGCGGCCCGGAATATCCGATGCGGCATCCACTGGACCCGTGGCCCCACCTGACATGTCCGACAAGACCGACCTTTCCGCCCTCCGCATCGACCGTACGCCGCCGCCTTCGCCGGGCCGCGGGCGTGTCCTGGCATTGGCCTCGGCGGGCGTCGTCCTGCTCGCGGCCGTGCTCGGCTGGGCGTTCCTCTCCGGGCGCCCGCTCGCCGTCCAGGTCGGGCTCGCCGAGGCCACGGGCGGCGGCAGCGCCACCGGCGCGGGCATCAGCGCGAACGGCTACGTGGTCGCGCGGACCAAGGCGTCGGTCTCGTCGAAGATCCTCGGGCGCCTCACGTGGATCGGCGCCACCGAGGGTTCCCGGGTCAAGAAGGGCCAGGTGATCGCCCGGCTCGAGAGCGGGGACTACCGGGCCGCCGCGATGGCCGCGCGGGCGAACGTCGCCTCCTTCGAGGCGCAGCTCGTCCAGTCGAAGCGCGACCTGCAGCGCACGCAGGCGCTGAGGCGCGACAACCTCGTCTCGGACGCGGACCTCGAGGCGGCCCAGACGAAGGTGGACGTCCTCACCGCCCAGCGCAACGCCGCCAGGGCCGAGGCCCAGCTCGCCGACGTGAACCTCGAGAACACGAACGTCCGCGCGCCGTTCGCGGGCACGGTGCTGCGCAAGGACGCCGAGGTCGGCGAGATCGTCGCCCCCTCGTCCGCCGGTGGCGGCCTGACGCGCACCGCGATTGTCACGATGGCGGACCTGCAGACGCTCGAGGTCGAGGTGGACGTCAACGAGGCCTACATCGCGCAGGTTCACAACGGCCAGGTTGCGCGCATCACGCTCGACGCCTACCCGGACACCTCGTTCAGCGGCCGGGTGCGCCAGGTCGTGCCGACCGCCGACCGCCAGAAGGCGACCGTGCTCGTCAAGGTGTCCATCCTCGATCGCGACCCGCGCATCCTGCCCGAGATGGGCGCCAAGGTCGTGTTCGAGACCGGCGGCCAGCCGGTGACCGTTGCCCCGCGGCGCGTCCTCGCGCCCGAGGCGGCCGTCGTCCAGACGTCGGACGGCGCCTGGGTGTGGGTCGTGCGCGACGGGCGCGCCCGGCGCGAGAAGGTGGACGTGGGCGGCACGCGCAACGGCCGCGTCGAGATCCGCAAGGGACTCTCCGGCGGCGAGAGCCTGGTGCTCCAGCCGCCCGCCGGCCTCGCGGACGGCGCGCGGGTGGCGGCCGCGAACCGCTGACCCGCGGTGCGCGGGCAATCCTGAGGAGGAAGCGAGATGGCGTGGGTCGACGTGAAGGACGTCCGCAAGGTCTACCACCGCGACGCGGTCGAGATCCCGGTGCTCGACGGGCTCTCGTTCGCGGTCGAGGAGGGCGAGTTCATCGCCCTCATGGGCCCCTCGGGCAGCGGCAAGACGACGCTGCTCAACCTCATCGGGGGCATCGACCAGCCGACGTCGGGCGAGATCCTGGTCGCGGGCACGAACCTGACACGCCTGCGCGGCGCCGAGCTGGCGAAGTGGCGATCGCACACGATCGGCTACATCTTCCAGCTCTACAACCTCATGCCGGTCCTCACCGCGCTCCAGAACGTCGAGCTGCCGCTGCTGCTCGCGAAGATGAGCGCTGCCGAACGCCGCAAGCGCGCGACGTTCGCGCTCGAGCTCGTGGGGCTCGGCGACCGGCTCCGCCACTACCCGCGCCAGCTCTCGGGCGGACAGGAACAGCGCGTCGCGATCGCGCGCGCGATCGTGTCGGACCCCAAGGTGCTGCTCGCCGACGAGCCGACCGGCGACCTCGACCGCAAGTCCGGCGAGGAGGTGCTCGACCTGCTCGAGCGGCTGAACACCGAGTTCAGGAAGACGATCGTCATGGTCACCCACGACCCGCACGCCGCCGAGAAGGCCCATCGCATGGTCCATCTCGACAAGGGCGTGCTCTCGAGCTGAGGGGGCGGCGGTGTTCGGGCTCGTCTGGGTGAACCTGCGGCGCAACCTCCTGCGCACGACGCTGACCCTGGGCAGCGTGTTCGTGGCGCTGTTCCTGTTCAGCTCCCTGGGGTCGATCCTCGACACGCTGCAGGCGGCCGCCGACTCCGGCAGCCGCGACCGGCTCGCGGTGCGGCACGCCATCTCGCTCACGAACTTCCTGCCGGGCAACTACAAGGCCCGGATCGAGGCCATCCCGGGCGTGAAGCGGGTGTGCACCCAGACGTGGTTCGGAGGGCAGATCGCGAACGAGCGGCGGATGCGCCAGCAGTTCGCGGTGGACGACGACTTCTGGCCCATGTACCGGAAGGACTTCGACATCGTCGCGTGGTCCGAGCCGCAGGCCCCGGTGAGCCTGCCGCCGGAGGTCGATCCCCACCTCGCCGCCTACTGGGTCGAGCGCACGGCCTGCGTCGTGGGGGCCGACCTGATGAAGGCGCAGCACTGGAAGGTCGGCCAGACGATCCACCTCGAAGGCACGCTGTTCCGCGGGACGTGGGACTTCGTGATCCGGGGCGTCTACCACAAGACCCCCGGGGGCACCTGGTCCGACGACCTGATCCTGTTCCACAACGAATACCTGCGCGAGAAGGGACTCGGCGGACGGGACCTCGTGGGCGTGTTCAAGATCGAGATCCCCGACCGCTCACGGTCGGCCGCGATCGCGAAGCAGGTGGACGCCATGTTCGAGAACTCGGACAACCCCACCAAGACGGAGAGCGAGCAGGCGTTCGGCGCCGGCTTCATCAGCATGTTCGGCAACGTGCCGTTCGCGCTGCGCATGATCGGCTTCGCGGTCGTGTTCACCATCCTCGTCATCTCGGCGAACACCATGGTCATGTCGGTGCGCGAGCGTACGAGCGAGGTGGGCGTCCTGAAGACCCTCGGGTTCACCGACGGCACGATCTTCGGCATGATCGTCACCGAGGCCGCGCTGATCACCACCGGCGGCGGGCTCGCGGGCGCGCTGGCCGCGAAGTTCCTGCTCGTGCGCGTGCCCAACGTCCCCATCTTCAACACCCTCACCATCACCTGGGGCACCGTCGGCGTCGCGATCGCGATCGCCGTCGGCCTCGGCGTGGTGAGCGGGTTCATTCCCGCGTGGCAGGCTTCGCGCCTGCGGATCGTGGACGCGCTGCGGCGCGTCGACTGAGGACGCTCCCATGGCGATTCCGCTGGTCTACAACGTGCGCAACGTGGCGCAGCGGCCGGTCGCGACAGCCGCCACGGCGATCGGCATCGGGCTGACGGTGGCGGTCCTGCTCGCGGCCCTCTCGCTGGCCGAGGGCTTCCGCCAGACGCAGGTCAAGGCCGGCTCCCACGACAAGGCCATCGTGATCGGCAAGGGCTCCGACTCCGAGGTCATGAGCGGGTTCTCCACGGAAGCCGGCGCGATCATCCGCGCGAACCCGAACATCGCCACGGGACCCGACGGCCGGGCGCTCGCGAGCCTCGAGATGGTCGCGACCACGAACCTGCCGCGCCTCGGCCAGAAGGGCTCCTCGAACATCCGCGTCCGCGGCGTGGACCCGGCCACGATCGCCGTGCGCGCGACACCGAAGATCATCGAGGGGCGCATGTTCCAGCCGGGCGCCGACGAGGTGATCGTCGGGCGGCGGCTCGCGGCGCGCTTTGCGGACTGCCGCGTGGGCGACCGGCTCAAGTTTCAGCGGCGCGTCTTCACCGTGGTCGGCCTATTCGAAACGGGCGGCTCCTCGTACGAGTCGGAGATCTGGGGCGACCTCAACGTGCTCGCGCCGGTGTTCCACCGCGACGGCGGCTACCAGGTCGCGCTGCTCAAGGTCGGGAGCGACGCCGCGTACGACCGCCTCAAGAAGGACCTGGAGGACGATCCGCGGCTCGGGGTGGACGTGAAGCGCGAGGACGACTTCTACGCGGAGCAGTCCGTCGGCGTCACGACCATGGTCCGCGTGCTCGGCGTGTTCATCACGGTCATCATGGCCGTCGGCGCGATCTTCGGCGCGGCGAACACGATGTTCGCGGCCGTGGCCGGCCGCACGCGTGAGATCGGGACGCTCCTCGTCCTGGGCTTCAGCCCGTTCGCCGTCATGATCTCGTTCATGGTCGAGTCCACGATCGTGGCGCTCATCGGCGGCGTGCTCGGCTGCCTGATCGCGCTGCCCATCAACGGCATCACGACCAGCACGACGAACTTCCAGTCGTTCAGCGAGGTCGCGTTCCAGTTCCGGGTCACCCCGCAGCTGATGGTGGACGCGTTGATCTTCGCGGCCGTCCTGGGCCTGATCGGCGGCTTCTTCCCCGCCCTGCGCGCCGCCCGGCAGCCGATCGCGCGCACGCTGCGCGGCGGCTGATCGCCGTGCCCGGCAGGCGCGGCGTGCCGGCCGCGCCCGCCGGGTGCTAGCCTCGCCGTCCTATGCCCGCCCCCGGTTCCGAAGGTGTCATCCGCTTCGACGTGAGCCACGAGTGGCGCCCGCTCGATCCGCGCGCCCTCGGAGGGACCGCGCGCGTGCTCGCCGCCTGGCGAGGCATCCTCGCCCACCTCGGCCTGCTCGGGCGCGACGCCTCGCGCTACGAGGGCCTCGGCTACGGCAACGTGAGCGCCCGCGTGCCGCCGTTCGGCGACGTGCCGCGCGGGCGGCGACGGTTCCTCGTCACGGGCACGCAGACCGCCCACGTCGCGTACGCCACGCTGCGCGAGTTCTGCCTCGTCGAATCGTGGGACCTCGAGGGCAACCGCGTGACCAGCGCCGGGCCGGTGGCGCCCTCGTCGGAGTCGCTGACGCACGCCGCGCTCTACGACGCCTCGCCCGCCGTGCGGGTCGTGCTCCACGCGCACGCGCCCGGCCTGTGGCGCCAGGCCCGCGCGCTCGGCCTGCCCGTCACGCGCGAGGGCGCCCCGAACGGCACGCCGGCGATGGCGGCCGACGTGCAGCGGCTCTACCGCGAGGGCACGTTCGCCTCGGTCCGCGTCGCGGCGATGGGCGGCCACGAGGACGGGGTGATCGCGTTCGGAGGTTCCGCCGAAGAGGCCGGCACGGCGCTGGTCGCCCAGCTCGCCCGGGCGATGGCGGCGCCATGAGGGCCGGCGGGCGCGAGACGCGCGCGGCGTGGTGGACCGGTGACGCGATCGAGTTCCTCGACCAGCGCGAGCTGCCGGCGCGCCTCGTCACCGGGCGCGTCGCGACGGTCGAGGAGGCCGCGCGCGCGATCGAGACGATGGCCGTCCGCGGCGCGCCGCTCATCGGCGTCGTCGCCGCTTACGCGCTCGCGCTCGCGGCGCGGCGCGGCGAGCCGGTCGGCCCGGCGTACGAGCGCCTCGCGCGCACGCGCCCGACCGCCGTGAACCTGTGGACGGGTCTCGACCGCGTGCGGGCCGCGGGCACGGACCCGGACGCGCTGCTCGCCGCCGCGCGCGCGTTCGACGACGCCGAGGTCGCCGCGGCCGAGGCGATCGGCACGCACGGGCTCGCGCTCCTGCGGCCCGGGATCCGCGTGCTCACGCACTGCAACGCGGGCTGGCTCGCGGTGCAGGACTGGGGCACGGCGCTCGCGCCCGTCTACAAGGCCGCGCGCGCGGGGATGGCGCCGTTCGTCTGGGTGGGCGAGACGCGCCCGCGCCTTCAGGGCGCGCGCCTGACGACGTGGGAGCTGCGCGAGGAGGGCATTGCCCACGCGCTCGTCGCCGACAGCGCGACGCCCCACCTGATCCAGCGCGGCGAGGTGGACCTCGTGCTCACGGGCGCCGACCGGATCGCCGCGAACGGCGACGTCGCGAACAAGATCGGCACCTACGCCCGCGCGCTCGCCGCGAGGGCGCACGACGTGCCGTTCTGGGTCGCCGCGCCGCTCTCGACGATCGACCGGGGCACCGCGCGAGGCCCGGACATCGCCATCGAGGAGCGCGACCCGGTCGAGGTGACCACCGTCGAGGGCGTGGACGAGGAGGGTCGCGTGCGGCGCGTCCGGATCGCGCCCGAGGGCACGCCCGCACGCAACCCGGCGTTCGACGTGACGCCGGCCGGGCTCGTCACCGGGCTCGTCACCGAGACGGGGCTCGTACCTGCGAGCGCCCGGGGAATCGCCGAGGCCTTCGCCCGCGCGGGCCGCGCCTGACCGCGAGGCTCCCCGCCGGACCGCTCCCGGCTCCCTGCCGGCGCCGGCGCAACGTGTTCCGCCACGGAAAATTGGCCGGTCGGGCAGGGCCGGCAGCGAACCCGTTTCGCCGCAACGCGCTCCAACGGGGTGTCCACCCGGCCCGGTTGGAAAAGCCGCGCGGGCCGGGGCTAGTATTCATGCCGCTTGCGCCTACCCACACCGATGATGGAGGCGGTCTTGTCCCGCGTTCACGACGTTCTCATCCTGGGCTCCGGCCCCGCCGGCTACACCGCGGCCGTCTACACCGCGCGCGCCAACCTCAAGCCCGTGCTCTTCACCGGCCTGCAGCCGGGCGGCCAGCTCACGATCACGACCGAGGTCGAGAACTACCCCGGCTTCCCCGAGGGGATCCTCGGGCCCGAGCTGATGGAGAAGCTCCGCGCCCAGGCGGCGCGCTTCGGCACCGAGATCCTCGACCAGACCGTGGAGCGCGTGGACTTCTCGCGGCGCCCCTTCCGCGTCTGGTCGAACGAGCAGGAGTACCTCGCGAAGAGCGTCATCGTCTCGACGGGTGCCAGCGCGATGCTGCTCGGCCTGCCGAGCGAGGCGAGCTTCATGGGCTTCGGCGTCAGCGCCTGCGCGACCTGCGACGGGTTCTTCTTCCGCAACAAGCGCGTGATCGTGGTCGGCGGCGGTGACACGGCGATGGAGGAGGCGACGTTCCTGACGCGCTTCTGCTCCGAGGTGGTGGTGGTCCACCGTCGCGACGAGCTGCGCGCGTCGAAGATCATGGCCGACCGGGCGCAGTCGAACGAGAAGATCCAGTTCGCCTGGAACGCCGAGGTCGCCGAGGTCCTCGGCGAGCCGGGCAAGAAGGTCACGGGCGTGAAGCTGCGCGACACGAAGACCGGCGCGATCACCGAGATGGCGGTGGACGGCGTCTTCATCGCGATCGGCCACAAGCCGAACACCGACTTCCTCGGCGGCCAGCTCGAGACCGACGCGAAGGGCTACGTGAAGGTGAAGCCCGGCACGTCGTACACGAGTGTCGAGGGCGTGTTCGCCGCCGGCGACGTGCACGACTCGGTGTACCGCCAGGCGGTGACCGCGGCCGGCAGCGGCTGCATCGCGGCGCTCGACGCCGAGCGCTGGCTCGAGGCGCAGGCTCACGCGGAGCACGCGGCCCCGGCCGCACCGGCGAAGTCCTGACGATCCGAACGGAGGCGATCGTGGAACGCGAAGTCCTGGAGTTCGACGTCCAGTTCGTCGGCGCCGGCCCCGCCGGCCTCGCCGGCGCGATCCACCTCGCGAACCTGGTCGCGAAGCACGACGAGGCCGTGGCGGGCGGCGCGCCCGGAACGGCCCTCGGCGAGCTGAACATCGCCGTACTCGAGAAGTCGGCCGAGGTCGGCGCGCACGGCTTCTCGGGCGCCATCATGGACCCGCGCGCGATGGCCGAGCTGATGCCGGACTGGCGGGAGCGCGGCTGCCCGATCGCCTCGGACGTGACCGGCGACGACGTGTACATCCTCACGTCGGGCGGACAGTTCAAGCTGCCGTTCCTGCCGCCGGCGCTGCAGAACCACGGCAACGTCGTCGTGAGCCTCGGCGACGTCGTGAAGTGGATGGCGGGCATCGCCGAGGAGAAGGGCGTGCTCATCGCCACCGAGACGCCGGCCGCGACGCCCCTCGTCGAGGACGGCCGGGTGAAGGGCGTCCGGACGGGCGACAAGGGCGTCAACCGCGCCGGCGAGCACAAGCCCACCTGGCAGCCGGGCGCCGACGCCCTCGCGAAGGTCACGGTGCTCTGCGAGGGGCCGCGCGGCACGATCGCGAAGCAGCTCGAGGAGCCGCTCGGCCTCACCGAGGGCCGCGACCCGCAGGTCTACGCCACGGGCGTGAAGGAGCTGTGGGAGGTGCCGCCCGGGCGCGCCGCGAAGGGCAAGGTCATCCACACGATGAACTGGCCGCTGCCCTCCGACACGTTCGGCGGCGGCTTCATCTACGGGCTCTCGGACACGCAGTGGTACGTCGGCTTCTGCACCGGCCTCGACTCGCCCGACCCGACGAGCGACCCGCACGGCAACCTGCAGCGCTTCAAGACCCACCCGCTCGTGCGCGGGCTGCTGGAAGGCGGCAAGCCGGTCGCCTACGGCGCCAAGGCGATTCCCGAGGGCGGCTGGTATGCGATGCCGAAGCTGTCCGCCGACGGGCTGCTGCTCGCGGGCGACACCGGCGGGTTCCTGAACGGCGGGCGGCTCAAGGGCATCCACCTCGCGATCAAGTCGGGCATGCTCGCCGCCGAGACGATCTTCGAGTGCCTGAAGGCGGACGACTTCTCGAAGGATCGGCTCGCCGCGTACGAGCGGCACGTGTCCGAGTCCTGGGCCGGCGAGGAAATGCGCTCGATGCGCAACTTCCACCAGGCGTTCGACGGCGGCCTGTGGCAGGCGCTGCCGCGCACGGGGTTCCAGATGTACTTCGGCGGCCGCGACCCGTTCGGCGACCGGCTGCACGGCCACTCGAGCCACGAGCGCATGCAGAAGCTGCTGAGGGCCCGCCCGAACGGCAAGCCCGCGCCGCAGAAGTTCGACGGCCAGCTGACGTTCGACAAGCTCGCGGACGTCTACCTCTCGGGCACGATGCACGACGAGGACCAGCCCGTTCACCTCGTCGTCGCCGACACGAGCGTGTGCGCGACGAAGTGCCGCGAGGAGTACGGCAATCCCTGCCAGCACTTCTGCCCGGCGAACGTCTACGAGATGGTACCGGACGACTCGAAGCCCGGCGCGCTCAAGCTGCAGATCAACGCCGCGAACTGCGTGCACTGCAAGACCTGCGACATCGCGGACCCGTACCAGATCATCACCTGGACGACGCCCGAAGGCGGCGGCGGCCCGAACTACAAGCAGCTCTGACCCCGCGCCCCCCGGCGGAACCCCGTAACCCGCGCGGCCGCGCGACGGTGTTATCCTCCGCGTCGCGGCCCCGCGCGTGCACCGAAACTCCCGAGGACCATCATGCCGAGACGATCCGTCGCCGCACTCGCGCTCGCGGCCGCCGTCGCTGTCCTGTCGTCCTGCGCGGTAAACGAGCCGTCCGGGGGCGGCCCCTCGTCGTACGACGCGCCGCCCGCGATGAGCGCCGCGCGCATGGGACTGCCCCCGCTCTACCGCGGCTTCTACGACGCGCTCGAGGGCGAGGGCGACTGGGTCCTGATCGAACCCTACGGCTGGGTGTTCCGCCCGCGCGTCAACTTCGACGCGTGGCGTCCCTACCAGGAAGGCTGGTGGGAGCCCTCCGACACGTGGGGCTGGGTGTGGAACTCCACCGACCCGTTCGGCTGGGTCACGGACCACTACGGCAGCTGGTTCTACGACGACTACCAGGGCTGGGTGTGGACGCCGGGCCCCGTCTGGGGGCCCGCGTGGGTCGCGTGGGTCGAGGTCGGCGACTACGTGGGGTGGGCGCCGCTCGGGCCCGCCGACTACGACGGGTACTCGAACGTCCCCGGCGGCCTCTTCACGTTCGCGGCCGCGCAGCAGTTCGGCGGCATGCAGGCGGGGGCGCAGGCGTCCTTCCTCCGGCGCCCGCCCGCTTCGGACGCGACCGTGCACGAGATCACCAACTTCGCGAGTCGCGAGGGCGTGTCGTACAACCGCGGCCCGGATTTCACGGAGATGCGGCGGCTCGGGAGCCCGATTCCCGTCGAGGTGCCGAAGCAGCGCTTCCGCGAGATCGAGCTCCCCGGTGCCGAGCCTCCCGGCGAGGCGCAGCTGCTGCAGCGCACGAAGCGGGCGCTCGCCGTCGGCGTGATGCGGCTGCAGCGCGAGGGCGCCGGTGCCGCGCCCACGCCGGGCACGGAGGTTTCGAAGCCCGCGCCCGAGCCGCTGCCGAAGCCCCGCATCAAGGAGGCGCCGCCCGATTCCACGGTTCGTCGCCCGGGCCCGCAGGGAAAGCCACCGCGGCCCGAGGAGAAGACGCGCCGCCCGGGTCGCGGGGCCGAGCACCGCGGTGCCGAGCGGGACACCACGAAGGGCTGAGCCCGTGACCGGTCCGGCCGCACGGCTCAAGGCGCGCGCGCTGGAGCTGGGGTTCGACGCCGCCGGCATCGCGCGCGTGACGCCGCTCGAGGCGGTCGCGCACTACGAGGCGTGGCTCGCCGCCGGCCGTCACGGGGAGATGGCCTGGCTCGCGTCCCCGAAGCATCGCCAGCGGCGCGCCGAACCCGAGCGGCTCGTGCCCGGCCTGCGCTCGGTGCTGTGCGTGGCACTCTGCCACCCGCCGGGGCGCGACGAGGCGACCGACGCGCGCGTCGGCCGCATCGCGCGCTACGCCGCCGGGCAGGACTACCACGCGCTCATGAAGGAGAGGCTCGGGGCGCTCGAGCGCTGGATCGGCGAGGAACTCTTCCCCGGCTCTGGCCCGCTCTGGTACTCGGACACCGGCGCGATCCTCGAGCGCGGCTGGGCCGAGCGCGCCGGACTCGGCTGGATCGGCAAGCACTCCGGGCTGCTGTCGGCGTCGCTCGGGTCGTGGTTCGTGCTCGGCGAGGTCCTGCTCGACCGCGACCTCGAGCCCGACACCCCCCTCGAGCGCGAGCGCTGCGGCACCTGCACGCGCTGCCTCGATCTCTGCCCCACCGGCGCGATCGTCGCCCCCTACCAGGTGGACGCGCGGCGCTGCATCTCGTACCTCACGATCGAACTGCGCGGCCCGATCCCGCGCGAGCTGCGCCCGCTGGTCGGCGATTGGATCTTCGGCTGTGACGTCTGCCAGGAGGTCTGCCCGTGGAACCGCTTCGCACCGCAGGCGCGCGAGGCGCGCCTGCGCGCCCGGCCGCTCGAGGGCTGGACGCTCGAGCGCTTCCTCGCGCTCGACGAGGCCGCGTTCCGCGAGCTGTTCGCGACGAGCCCGATCCGCCGCGCCGACCGCGAGGGCTTCGCGCGCAACGTGTGCGTCGCGCTCGGCAACCGGCGCGAGACCGCGGCCGAGGTCGCCCTCGTCCGCGCGCTGCGGAGCGATCCGTCGCCGCTCGTGCGGGGCCACGCCGCGTGGGCGCTCGGTCGCCTCCCGGGCGCGCCCGGCGCCAGGGAGGCGCTGCGCGAGGCCGCCGGCGACCCGGATCCGTTCGTGCGCGGGGAGGCGGCGCTCGCGCTCGGGGAGCCCGGGGCGTAGTCGGCGAGTGGACTGCGGTCCCGCGGAAGGGCTCGGGCCCGCGGCCGCGGCCGGCCCGGTCAGGCGCTCCCGAGCGGCCGGCCCTCCACCCATTCGGCGCCGCCGCCCTCGAAGTGCTCCTTCTTCCAGATCGGGACCGCCCGCTTGACCTCGTCCATCGCCCAGCGGCAGGCGTCGAACGCCGGGGCGCGGTGCGCGGCCGCGACGACGACGACGACGCTCGCCTCGGCCGCGGGCACCTCGCCCAGGCGGTGCACGATCGCGCACGAGGCGATCTCGAAGCGGCGGAGCGCCTCGGTCTCGATCCGCCCGAGGGCCTCGAGCGCCATGGGCTCGTAGGCCTCGTACTCGAGCCGCACGACACGCCGGCCCTCGTGGTGGTCCCGCGTCGTGCCGAGGAACGTCACGATCGCGCCGCAGTCCGGCTTCGCGGCCGCGGCGGTGAGCGCCGCGTCGTCGAGTCGCGCGCGCACGAGCTCAGCCACGCTTCGCCCCCTTTCGCGGACGCACGCGCCGCCGCACCACGGGGCGCGTGGGCGAGCGGCGCGCGACCTCGCGGAAGCCGGCCGCCGCGAAGGCGGGCGCGAGCCCGAACCAGGCGAAGGCGGGCGCGAGCCGCGAGCCCTTCGCGTCGATCGGGTAGCCCTCCACGGCGGTGGCGCCGTGCGAAGCGGCGAACGCGCACGCCGCCTTCAGGAGCGCGACGGTCAGGCCCCGCCCGCGGGCCGTGCGGTCCACGAAGAAGCAGGGCACCGACCAGACCGGAGTCCCGTCCACCGGCGCCATGACCTTCGACGTCCCGAGCCGGGCGTACTCGGTGCGCGGCGCGATCGCGATCCAGCCCACGGGCCGGCCGCCCTCGTACGCGATCAGCCCCGGCGGCTTGCCGCCCGCGACCCGGCGGCGCATCAGCGCGCGGCGCGCGGGAGGCTTCCTCGTCCGGAAGTCCGCCGCGCCCAGCCGGGCCCACGTGCACCAGCAGCCCGCGCACGCGCCCTTCGGGCCGAAGAGTTCGGTGAAGTCGCGCCAGCGCGCGGGCGTCAGCGGCTCGATCCTCCAGCGCCCGGCCGGGCGCCGCGGCGTTCGCGTCGCGGCCACGCGCTCAGCCCCCGCTCACCGGCGGCAGGAGCGCCACCTCGGCGCCCTCCGCGAGCGCGTCGCCCTCGCGGGCCAGCGCCCCGTTCACCGCGACCGCGAGGTGTGGCCGCAGCCCCGCGAGCGCGGGGTGCGCGTGCACGACCGCGTCCAGCGCGTCGCGCACGCTCGCCCCGGGCTCGAGCGCCAGTTCGGACCTGGCGCGCCCCGCGCGCTCGCGCGCCTGGGCGAAGAACAGCACGTTGACGTTCACTCGTGGACCCTCCGTCGCCGAGCGCCTATGCTCGCGGCCCCATGGACCCGACGCAAGCGCCTCCCGGCGGGCTCGATCCGCCCCCCGGCCCGATCGAGCCCGCTCCCGTAGACCCCGGCCAGCCGGGCCCTCAGGACGAGCCATTCCGGGGGCCCTCGCCCCAGCAGGGCCTCCTCCGCTGGATCTTCGTGATCGCGGGGGGCTCGATCGCCTGCGTGTTGCTCCAGCACGCCGAGATGGCGATCTTCCTCGCGGGCGCGGGCATCCTCGCGCTGGCGCAGGCGAGCGACGCCGCGGCGGCCTACGCCGGATACCGGCACTGGGTGCAGGACCGCTTCCCGCCCCGGGCCGCCTCGGGCATGGTGGTGCGGCTGTTCGTGAGCGCCGCCGTGCCCGGCATGGGCGCCCTCACCTACCTCGGCATCGCGTCCTACGCCGCGGAGCTGGGCCAGGACCCGGCGCACCGTTTCGCGGCGCTCTGGAGTTACCTCGCCGCGATCGTGTGCCTGCTCCTCGTCCTGCGACCCGTCGCCGACCGCGTGACCGCCCTGCTGTTCCGCTCGGGGACGATCGGCCGCACGCGCCGGCTCGCCGCGCGGCTGGTCGTGATCGGGTTCCTGCTGCCGCCGCCGATGCTGGCGCTCCAGCCCGACCTGCTCGACGCGATGAAGACCAGCCCGGTGCCGCTCGCCGACGCGGGCGGGCTGTTCGCGCAGCTGATCGGCGAGATCGCCGTGGCGCTCGCCGGCGTCGGCTGGCTCGTGCGACGCAACGGCCGCGACACGCTCGAGCGGCTCGGCCTCTCGGCCGTTCGGATCGAGCACCTGCCGGTGATCCTCGTCGGGCTGCTCGGCGCGATCGGGATCAACGCGGGCATGGAGGCGGCCCAGCAGGCCTGGTTCCCCGCGCTCTGGCAGCTCGACAAGCAGGCGACTGACCTCATCGCGGGCAACCTGCCGTTCTGGACCGCGCTCGTGCTCGGCCTGAGCGCGGGCCTGGGCGAGGAGATCCTCCTGCGCGGCGCGCTGCAGCCGCGGCTCGGCATCGTGCTCACCGCGCTGCTCTTCGCGAGCGGCCACGTGCAGTACACGTGGTTCGGCATGCTCACGATCGCGATGCTCGGGATTCTGCTCGGGATCGTGCGCAAGCGGACGAACACGACCACCGCGATCATCGTGCACGGGCTCTACGACATCTTCGCCGTGCTCGCGTCGCAGGGCTGACGCGGGCCGGCGCGCCGCACCGGCCCGCGCCGTCCGGTCACTCGACCGTCTCGCCAACCTTCGGCGCCACGACCTCGGCCGCGCAGCCGCGGGCCTTGAGCTCCGCGCGCAGCGCGTCGGGCGTGCCGTCGAGCGCGGGGAACGTGCCGTAGTGCATCGGCACGACCCACTTCGAGCCGAGCTTCTGTGCCGCCCACGCCGCTTCGCGGGGACCCATCGTGTACAGGCTGCCGATCGGCAGCAGCGAAAGGTCGGGCGCGTACAGCTCGCCGATCACCGCCATGTCCGCCATCGGGCCCGTGTCGCCGGCGAAGTAGACCTTGAAGCCGTCCTCGAGCGTCACCACGTAGCCCGCCTCGCCGCCGCCGTGAGCCATGCCGTGCGCATCGAAGCTCGAGGAGTGCGTGGCGTGGGTCATCGTGAACAAGAGGCCGGCGGCCTTCACCGTGCCGCCCTTGCCCATGCCCATGGCGTTCTTCACGCCCTGGCCGTCCAACCAGATGGACACTTCGTGGACGCAGATCACCGGGCAGCCGAACTTCTTCGCGAGCGCCACCGTGTCGCCGACGTGGTCGCCGTGCGCGTGCGAGAGCGCGATGAGGTCCGCCTTCGGCGGGGCCTGCAGCGCCTTCGGCGTGGCCGGGTTGCCCGTGAGCCAGGGGTCGAACAGCACGGTCTTGCCGCCCTTCGTGACCAGCTCGAAGGCGCTGTGCCCGAGCCACGTCAGGCGGAAGCCGCGGTTGAACACCTTCATCTTGATCCTCCCCGCGCGCCGGCGCCGCCGGCGCGCCGGGCACGGCGGATCAGCGCGCCGCGCCCACCTCGCTGCCCTCGATCTCCTCGAGCCGCGCCGTGAAGTGGCGCAGCACCGGGGCCTCCCAGGTGATCCGGAGCCCGCGCAGCCGCTCCCGCTGCCGGAACAGCTCGATGACGGACTCCGCCACGTAGCGCATGTGCTCGGTCGTGTACACGCGCCGTGGCACGGCCAGGCGCACCAGCTCGAGTCGCGGGTAGACGACCTGACCCGACGCCTCGTCCCGGTGCGCGAACATCAGGCTTCCCACCTCCACCGCGCGGATGCCGTAGTCGCGGTACAGCGCGACCACGAGCGCCTGCCCGGGGAACTGCGATTGCGGAAGGTGCGGCAGGAAGCGCTTCGCATCGATGTACACCGCGTGTCCGCCGACCGGCTTCACGATCGGCACACCGGCCTCGTCCAGCAGCTCGCCGAGGTGCGTGACCTGGCCGATGCGGAAGGCCAGGTAGTCCTCGCTCAGCACCTCCTTCAGCCCACGCGCGACCGCTTCGAGGTCCCGGCCCGCGAGCCCGCCGTAGGTCGGGAACCCCTCGATCAGGATGAGCAGGTTCGTGATCGCGGCGACCCATTCGGCGTTGTTCAGCGCGAGGAAGCCGCCGATGTTCACGAGCCCGTCCTTCTTGGCGCTCATCGTGCAGCCGTCGCCGTAGGAGAACATCTCCTTCGCGATCTCGGCCACCGACTTGTTCGCGTAGCCGCTCTCGCGCTGCTGGATGAAGTAGCAGTTCTCGGCGAACCGACACGCGTCGAAGATGAGCGGCACGCCGTGGCGGTCGCACACCTCGCGGACCTGCCGCACGTTCGCGATCGAGACCGGCTGGCCGCCGCCCGAGTTGTTCGTGACCGTGATCATCACGAGCGGCACGCGGCCCTTCTTCTCGACCAGCAGCCGGTCCAGCTTCACCGGGTCGAGGTTGCCCTTGAACGGGTGGAGCGACGTCGGGTCGAGCCCTTCGTCGATCACGAGGTCGGCGGCCTCGGCCTTCTGGTGCTCGACGTTCGCGCGCGTCGTGTCGAAGTGGATGTTGTTCGGCACGACGTCGCCGGGCTTGAGGACCGTCGAGAAGAGCAGGTTCTCGGCCACGCGGCCCTGGTGGGTCGGGATCACGTGCTCGAAGCCGAAGATCTCGCGGACGACTCTCTCGAAGTGGTAGTAGTTCCGGCTGCCCGAGTAGGACTCGTCGCCCACCATGAGCCCGGCCCACTGGTTGTCGCTCATCGCCGAGGTGCCGCTGTCGGTCAGCAGGTCGATGTAGATGCTGTCCGCGGGCACGGCGAAGATGTTCAGGCCCGCCTCGCGGATGAGCCGCGCGCGCTCCTCGGGCGAGACGCGACGCAGGGGCTCGACGACCTTGATGCGGAAGGGTTCTGCCGGAAAGCGCATGGGAAACCCCGGGAGTTTTGTTCCTGTCGCGGGGAGGATGGACCCGGAACGCAGTCTAGTGGACGAGGCGCGATTCAGCACCCGGGGCGAACCCCGGACGGTTCACCTTCAGTTCCGGCCGCCCCCTTCGGCCTGCGCCGGGCCGCGATCGAAGCGCTGAAGGTGGTCGTGCAGCCTCTGGGCGCGCTCGAGCACGCCCTCGAGAGCGAGCAGCTCGAGCCGGGACGCCGTGTCCATGCGCAGGCACTGGGCGATCGAGTGGACGACCAGCGCGAGCGGGGTGTCGTCCTTCGTCACCGGCGGGGCCACCCACGCCTCGGTGCCCAGCGGCAGCAGGCGGCGCGCCTCCTCGAGCAGCGACGCGCGCTCGAGCGCGGCGAGCGGGCCCTCGGGGTCGAACGGCGCCTCGCCGAGCACCCGGGCCTCGCAGGCGCGGTACGGGAACTCGCGCGCGACCCGGCCGAAGCGCACGCGGCTCACGCCGCGCAGGCGCAGGTTGTAGCAGTCGTTCGGCAGCCACTCGACGTCCTCGAAGCGGCCGAGGCAGCCGAGGTCGTGGAACGCGGGGCTGCCATAGTAGTCCAGCTCGTAGCCCGGCTTGAGCGTCGCGATCGCCAGCCACCGCTCGCCCGACAGCGCGTCGCGCACCATCGTGCGGTAGCGCAGCTCGAAGACGTGCAGGGGCAGCTCCGCGTCCGGGAACAGGACCATCTCCGGGAGCGGGAACACGGGAACGGGTTGGCGCGGCGGCGTGAACATGTCGTGCGCGGCGGAACCTCCCGCGCCGGCCGGGGGCGCCGGCGCGCCGGGCTCAATCGTCGCCGAGGAACGCGAGCACGTCGGCGACGTGCCCTTCGACCTTCACCTTGGGGTAGATCTGCGCGATGCGCCCGGTGCGGTCGATGATAAAGGTCGTCCGCTCGATGCCCATGTACTTCTTGCCGTAGAGGTTCTTCTGCTTGTAGACGCCGTAGGCCTTCGAGACCGAAGCGTCCTCGTCGGCGAGCAGCTCGAACGGCAGCTGGTGCTTCTCCCGGAACTTCTGGTGCGAGTCCACGGGGTCGTTCGAGACGCCGAGGATGACGGCGCCGGCGGCCTCGAACTCGGCCGTGAGGTCGCGGAAGCCGCAGGCCTCCTTCGTGCACCCGGGCGTGTCGTCCTTCGGATAGAAGTACAGCACGACCGTCTTCCTGTTCTTGAACGACTTCAACGTCACGCTCTCGCCCGACGACGAGGGCAGCGTGAAGTCGGGTGCGGGCTTGCCGATCACCGGCAGCAGGCTGGCCGTGGCCATGCGACCTCCGAAACGGGCCCGGGCCCCTCGCGGAGCCCGGGCAGGGGCGGACGCGCCGCCCCGGGAAATGGGGAACTACTTCGCGATCGCCTGCATGGCGAGCGCGCGTTCGAGGTTCTGCTCGACGACGCCCCAGTCGAGGTTGTTGAAGAAGGCTTCGATGTACTTGCCGCGTGCCCGGCCGAAGTCGATCCAGTACGCGTGCTCGTACACGTCCATCGCAATGACGGGGATGCAACCCCAGATCGGGAACGTGTTCTGCGCGTCGCCCAGCGCCGTCGTGAGCATGTTCAGGTCGTGGTCGTACGCGAGCCACACCCAGCCGCGCGCTGCGAGGCCGCTGGCCTTGAAGTCCTCGAGCCACGCGTCGTACGAGGGGAAGTCGCGGTTGATCAGCTCGAGCAGCTTGCCCTTGGGCTGGCCGCCCTTGCCGCCGAGGTGACCGAAGTAGATCTCGTGGTTCTTCATGCCGCCGACGGCGAACGACAGATCCACGCGCAGGGCGCGCAGGTCGCTGAAGGTCTGGTTGGCGGTCTTGCGGTCGACGGTGTCGAGCTTCTTCTGGATCTCGTTCGTCTTCGCGACGTACGCCTTGTAGAGCTCGTAGTGCTCTTCCTGCGTGCGCTTGGAAATGCCGTTCAGTTCGCGGATGGACGCGAACGTCTTCGGGGTCAGATCCTTCCAGGGCATGTGGGACCTCCGTTGCGAGCGGGAGAAACGGGGCAGCCCCATCGGGTCGCGGTGGGAATCCGGCGAGACTAGGGGGCCCTTCGCGAGGGTGTCAACAACACCTCACCCGCCTGAAGATGCGGTCCGGCGGCGGTCCGATTCCCTGCATTTCCGGGCTCTACGGGACCCTGACCTGCGGCCGCTCCCGGATGCCGCGGGCGTCCGCCAGCAGCCCCTTCGAGACCGAGTCCAGCAGCGCCGCGACGAGCGGCCCGCTGACCTCGCAGCTCGGGTCGAACTGCCGGCAGGCCGCCAGGGTGAACCCGCAGCCGCAGGTGCAGCGCCGGGCGTTCGCGAAGCGCAGGAAGACCTCCGCCTGCCCGGATGAGAGGGCCGACAGGTCGGTGCCCGGCAGCTCGTCCACCCACTCGTTCTTCTTCGTGCTGTCGATCGCCGCGAGCCGCAGCGCCCGATCCACGTCGCTCTCCGGCTGCCCGACCGCGGGGGACGGGGTCGGCCGGGCCGGGCCGCGAATCGAGTCGCGGGAGAGCACGGCGACGGCACCGGCCACGGCCACGATCGCGAGCATCACGACGAGACGCCTGAAACCGGACGACTGTGGGGTCTTCGGCGGTTCGAGCATGGCCGCCAATGTAGGGCACGGCGCGAAGACGGACATCACGCGCGCGTCAAACCGGTCGTGCTAACCTCTCCGGCCCGACGTAAAGGAGGCGGCCATGAGCTGGACCCGCAGCATCGCGCCCGAGTCGGCGCCCCCCGAGATCCGCGACGTCTACGCCCGCATCGCCGCGCGCTCGGCCACCGGCGACGTGGCGAACCTGTGGCGGGCGCTCGCGCCGCACCCGGAAGGGCTCGAGGCCGCGCACGCCACCTACCGGGCGCTCCTCGACGACCCCGCGCCGCTCACCCCGGCGCAGGCCGAGATGATCGTGCTCGTGGTCTCGGCGACGAACGGCTGCGGCTACTGCGTCGCGCACCACGGCCCGAAGCTGGCGGCGCTCGTCGGGGACGGGATCGCGCGCGCCGTCGCGCTCGACTACCGCGAGGCGAACCTCGCCGCCCGCGACCGCGTGCTGCTCGATCTGGCCGTGGCGCTCACCTGCGAGCCCGACGAGCGGGGCCCGGAGGATCTCGAGCGCGCCCGCGAGTACGGCTTCGACGACGCCGCGATCCTCCGCGCGGTCGAGATCGCCGCCTGGTACGCGTCCGTCAACCGGATCGTGCTCGCGCTCGGCGTCGACCTGGAAGCCGGGCGCGAGGAGTGGGAGTTCGGCGCGCAGCGGTGACGCGCCGGCGCTGCGCGACCCTCGACGAGTCGCGCGGCGCGCGCCGGCTCCGGTCTTCCGCAGGCCGGATGGTCCGATACGAAGCCACGAACTCCTGACTTGACGCATTGCGCGACGCCGGGGCCGCGCGGTCGGGTGGGCGCTCCGGCGCCACGCGCCGGAGCGCCGTGGGCCGGCGTGGGCGCGCGATCGCGGCCTCGATTCGAAA
>CAZPVG010000054.1:22147-28528 GCA_964589945.1 uncultured bacterium | reverse complement strand
ACGCCTTGAACTGAGCCTTGAAGGCCTTGCACGCCTCGTGCAGGCGCGCATCGTCGTCCTTCGAGATCACGCCGTTGGTGCGAATGTTGTGTGGGAGCTCGGGGTACTTGTCGGTGACGAACTCGAGCCACTCGGTCTCGAAGCGCCGCACCGCATGCACCGGCACCGTGTCCAGGTAGGCGTTGGCGCCGGCCCAGATCGAGATGACCTGCTGTTCGACTTCCATCGGCTGGAACTGGCCCTGCTTGAGCAGCTCGACCATGCGCTCGCCGCGCGTGATCTGCGCCTGGGTCGCCTTGTCGAGGTCGGCACCGAACTGCGCGAAGGCCGCGAGCGCGCGGTACTGCGCGAGGTCCAGCCGGAGCCGCCCCGCGACCTGGCGCATCGCCTTCACCTGCGCGTTGCCGCCCACGCGCGAGACCGAGATGCCGACGTTGATGGCCGGGCGCACGCCCGAATAGAAGAGGTCGGTCTCGAGGAAGATCTGGCCGTCGGTGATCGAGATGACGTTCGTCGGGATGTAGGCCGACACGTCGCCGGCCTGCGTCTCGATGAACGGCAGCGCGGTCAGCGAGCCGCCGCCCTTCTCGTCCGAGAGCTTGCAGGCGCGCTCGAGCAGGCGCGAGTGGAGGTAGAACACGTCGCCCGGGTACGCCTCGCGTCCCGGCGGCCGGCGCAGCAGCAGCGCCAGCTGGCGGTAGGCTGTCGCGTGCTTGGAGAGGTCGTCGTAGATGCACAGCACGTGGCCGCCGGCGTAGGTGAACTCCTCGCCCATCGCGCAGCCCGCGTAGGGCGCGATGTACTGCAGCGGCGCCGACTCGGACGCCGAAGCCGTCACGACGATCGTGTAGTCCATCGCCCCGTACTTCTCGAGCGTGCCGACGACGTTCGCGACCGTGGACTCCTTCTGGCCGATCGCGACGTAGATGCAGATGACCCCGGTGCCCTTCTGGTTGATGATCGTGTCGATCGCGATCGTGGTCTTGCCGGTCTGGCGGTCGCCGATGATCAGCTCGCGCTGCCCGCGGCCGATCGGGATCATCGCGTCGATGGCCTTGATGCCGGTCTGGAGGGGCTCGACGACGGGCTGGCGGTCGATCACGCCCGGCGCCTTGAACTCGACGTTGCGGAACTTGTCGGCGCCGATCGGGCCCTTGCCGTCCACGGGCTGACCGATCGCGTTCACGACGCGGCCGATCATGGCCTTGCCGACCGGCACGGAGGCGATGCGGCCGGTGCGCTCGACGCGGTCGCCTTCCTTGATGTTCTCGTCGGAACCGAACAGCACGACACCGACGTTGTCCTCTTCGAGGTTGAGCACCATGCCGAAGATGTCGCCCGGGAACTTGATCAGCTCGCCGGCCATCGCGTCTTCGAGACCCCAGACGCGCGCGATGCCGTCGCCCACGGACAGCACCGTGCCCACGCTCTTCGTTTCGAGCTTGGCTTCGTAGCGTTCGAGTTCCTGCGCCAGGATGGCGCTCACTTCTTCCGGTCGAAAGGACATCGGTGCGAACCCCGAATTCGTGTGGGTGTCGTGCGACGCCGGCTAGACGCTGACGTCGTAGAGCTGATGGGAGATGGTTTCGAGCAGCGTCTTCACGCTGCGGTCGATGATGCGGTCGCCGATTCGCACGTACGCGCCGCCGACGAGCGAAGGATCGATGGTCTCGCTGAGGACGATCTTCTTGCCGGTGGTGCGCTCGAGCTCGGCGTGCAGCCGCGTGAACTCGTCGCGCGTCATCCCAACGGCGCTCACGAGTTGCGCCTCCTGCAGGCCCTGCGCCTGCTCGACCAGCGCTCGGAACTCCTTGACGACGGTGTCCACGAAGCGGAGCCGATGCTTGCGCTGCAGCAGGTCGGTGAAGACGGCGACGCTCCGCAACGCCCGCTTCTCGAGAACCGATGCGATGACCCGGCGCTTGTCGGCCGGGTTCACCCGCGGGTTGTCGAGGAACTCGCCCGCCCGCGTGCCGGGCCCGAACAGGCCCGCGACGCCCTTCAGGTCCTCGAGCGTACGCTCGAGCAGGCTCACGAGCGACTGGCCATCCTTCGCCGCGACCTTCTCGGTCAGGAGGTAGAGGGCCTTCGCGTAGCGTGCGGAGACGTGGGAGTCGCTCATCGCACCCCGCCGACCTCGTCGATGAACGCCGACGCGAGCTTGCGCTGCGCCGGGTCGTCGAGCTTCGACTGCAGGATCTTCTCGGCCGTGCGGATCGAGAGCGAGACGACCTGCTCCTTGAGCAGCTCCTTCGCCTTCTCGCGCTCGCGCGCCATCTCGTCCTCGGCGCGAACGAGGCGCGCCTGGGCCTCCTCGTGCGCGTGCTCCCGGATCTCGGCGGCCACGCGCTGCCCCTCGGCGATGCCCTCCTGGATGCTCGCGCGCTTGAGCGCTTCGATCCCGCGCAGCTCGGAATCGAACTTCGCCTTGAGCTGGTCGGCGTCCTGCTGGCGACGCTCGGCCTCGGCGAACTCCCCGGCGATCTTCTGCCGCCGCTCCTCGAGCCGGTCGATCAACGGCTTCCAGGCATAGCGCCCGAGGATCCAGACCAGGATGAGGAAGCCCAGGATCTGGGTGAGGACGAGCTTGATGTCGATCAGGTTGGCCATTCGTACTCCTCGCGGAACGCGCGCCGACGGGCCGCACGTCCGGACGGTCCGGGAACGAAGGTCAGATCTTGCCCATGAGCATGAACACGGTCACGAACGCGTAGATCGTGAGCGCTTCGGCGAGCGCCGCGATGATGATCATCGCGATCTGCAGCTTGGCGATCGCCTCGGGCTGGCGGCCCATGGCCTGGAGCGCGCCGTTGCCGATCCCGCCCAGGCCGATGCCCGAGCCGATCGCGGCGATGCCGACGCCCAGGGGAAGGGCGAGACCGAGTGCGCTGTGGAAATCCATCGTCGAAACCTCCTGTGGGTGGGTCAGTGGGCGGGGTGATGCGCTTCTTTGGCGAGCACGGGCCCTGCCCCGTGCTCATGCTCGTGCTCGTGCTCGTGCGGAAGCATGAGAAGGATGTAGACCGTGCTCAGCAGGGCGAAGACGAGGGCCTGGACGATGCTCGAGAGCAGCGCCAGGAAGAGGAACACGAAGTGGAGGGGCAGGCCGAACGGAAGCCCGCTGAGGTGCAGCACCGCCATCAGGCTGATGCCGAGCGTCGCGAAGCCCGCGAGCAGCATGTCCTCGCCGAAGATGTTGCCGAAGAGTCGGGCCGAGAGCGACACGGGCTTGGCGACCTCGCCCAGCACGTGGATCGGGAACGCCAGCGGCACGAGCAGCCACTCGATCAGGCTCTGCGGGCTGCCGGCGAGGTGGTGCAGCCAGCCCAGGAAGCCCAGCTCGGTGATGGCGATGTACTGCACGTAGACGAACACCGTCAGGGCCAGCGCGAACGTCACGTTCAGGCTCGAGGTGGGCGACTTCATGAGCGGCACGATGCCGAACAGGTTCATCGCCAGGATGTAGATG
Organism: uncultured bacterium; assembly: GCA_964589945.1. Classification (GTDB taxonomy): domain Bacteria; phylum Eisenbacteria; class RBG-16-71-46; order RBG-16-71-46; family RBG-16-71-46; genus CAIXRL01. The sequence goes on along the minus strand of CAZPVG010000054.1, from coordinate 25,059 downwards.
AAGAGGCTGCCGAGGAACGGCACGTAGCGCGGACCGTACTTCGGGCCCAGCAGATCGACGATGTTGTCGTAGACGGGCTCGAAGAGGATCTCGACCGCGTTCCGGAACGGGCCCGGCACGAGGCGGTTGTCGCGCGTCGCCACCCACACGACGAGACACAGGAGCAGCGCGACGACCACCGAGAAGATCACGGCCTCGAACTGGTGGAGGAAGTGCCCGAGGGCGTTGCCGCGGTTCGCTTTGGCCAGGATGGTGACGAGGTTGTCGAACTCGAGGGACGGTCCCTCCTCCTCGAGCTCGTCGCCGGCGGCGGCGTGCCCGCCCTGGGCCGCGGCGGAACCGGCCACCGTCCCGGCCGCGGCCACACGGGCGTGTCCGTCACCCGACTGCGCGCGCGTGAGCGGCACGACGGTGAACCAGGCCGCGACGGCGAGGACGCCGACCAGGGCCATCGCGCGCCATGGGCTGCGGGTGATCGCGGCCCAGACGCGCGAGCCGAGCAGCGCGAGCGAGACCGCCTTGAGCAGGATCACCACGAACGGGAGCGTGAAGCCCGCCGCCAGCGCCATCGGCGGCAGCTTGGCGAGCAGCACGCCGCCGACCGCCAGCAGGCCGACGTTCGCGAGGATCGCCAGCATCGCGCGGATCGGCGAGCGCGTCGGCCCCGTGAGGCCCGTGACGATCTGCTCGATCAGCCGCAGGTTCGCGAGCGACCACGCCGCGCCCGCGGCGAAGCCGATGGCGGCCGGGTACGACGCGTACGTGGCCGTGAACAGGGCCCCGATCACGGCGGCCATGAGGGACGTGCGTCGGATGCGTACGAGGAATTCGAAACCCATGGTGGCGGCGGCGCCCGGCCCGCGGGTCAGGGGCGCTTGTCGCTCTCCTCTTCAGACTGGACGCGGCGGATGATGAGGTAGATCTCCCGGCCCGCGGCGATGAACCCGAGCACCACGCCGACGATGGACCACGTCGGCTCGGTGCCGAGCCACCGATCCACGAACTTGCCCAGGAAGAAACCGACGAGAGGCGAGGCCAGGAGCAAGGACGGGATGGCGAGCAGCATTCCCGCACTCCGCAGGCCCGAGGGGTCCCGCTTCGGCGTGCGTGGAGGATTCATGCTGCCCTCCCCCGGTGAAAGTTTTCACAAGGCACTGCCGACCCGCTGATGCCGGGGGGCGGCAATAGCGGGCGGGAAGTTAGGCGAAGCCACCGCGAGTGGTCAAGGGATTGGGGAGGATTTCTGCAGAAATCGCCGCCGGGACCTCGTACACGCGTTGCGGACTCCACGAGACCGCCTTCTCGCCATGCGAACTGCACTCGCCCGAACGACTTGGCAGCGGGTGACCGACCGGCCCCGCGCTGGCGCCGCAGCAGCGCCTCACCTTATCCTGCGCGCCCATGATTCCGCTCCGCTGCCGGCAGGTCGAGGTCCACCTCTTTCGCCGCCGGGGCGCCCGCCGCGAGTTCCTGCTCCTGCGCCGCGCACCGGAGCGCTCGCTCGCCGGCGTCTGGCAGCCCGTCACCGGAGGCATCGAGCGGGGCGAGACGGCCTGGCAGGCGGCGGCCCGCGAGGTGCTGGAGGAGACGGGGCTCGCTCCCGTCCGCTGGTGGGCGCTCGAGCACCTCACGATCTTCTACTCCCCCGCGAAGGACGCCGTGCTCGCCGTGCCCCTGTTCGCCGCCGAAGTCGCCTGGACCGACCCCGTGCACCTCTCGCGCGAACACGACCGCTACGCGTTCGTGTCGCCGGCGACCGCGGCGCGACGCGTGCTGTGGGGCACGCAGCGGACGGCGCAGCGCGCCGTCCGCGACGAGGTCTTCGCCGGCGGGCCGTCGGCCGAAGCCAGGGAGATCACCGACCGCATCGCCGCGCGGGCCCCGCGCGGCGCGCGGGCGAAACGCTCGAGGAAGGCGGCGCGCTGACGCGCCGCGCTCGAACCCGGGGAGAACGCCGTGGCCAGCACCAGCTCGTTCGACGTCACGACCGGCGTGGACATGATGGAAGTCCACAACGCCGTGGACCAGGCGACCAAGGAGATCACGCAGCGCTACGACTTCAAGGGCGTGAAGGTCGAGATCGCCCTCGACCCGAAGGCCGGCACGATCACGCTGGCCGCGCCCGACGACTACAAGCTCGGCGCCGTCTGGGAGGTGCTCCAGGCGAAGATGGTTCGCCGCAAGGTCCCGGTGAAGAACCTCTCGCGCGGCACCGCCGAGTCCGCGGCCGGCTCGTCACTGCGGCAGGTCGTCACGCTCACGCAGGGGCTGTCGACCGAGCTCTGCCGCGAGGTCGTGAAGGTGCTCAAGGACGCGAAGATGAAGAAGGTGCAATCGGCGATCCAGGGCGACACCGTGCGCGTGTCGTCCCCGAGCAAGGACGACCTGCAGGCCGCCATGACGCTGCTTCGCGGCCACGACTTCGGAGTCGAGCTGAAGTTCGGCAACTACCGGACGAACTGAACGTGCCGGCCCCGCCCCTGCGCTGGAGCCGTGACGGCTTCACCGTGGACACCGATCCGGCGCGCGTGGACCTCGACGTGGTCCACGCGTTCCTGTCGACCTGCTACTGGGCCGAGGGGGTCCCGCGCGACGTCGTCGCGCGGTCGCTCGAGGGCTCGCTCAACTTCGGCGTCTATGCGGCGGACGGCGCGCAGGTGGGCTTCGCGCGCGCCGTCACCGACCGCGCCACGTTCGCCTACCTCGCCGACGTCTTCGTGCTCGAGGCGTGGCGCGGCCGCGGGCTCTCGAAGTGGCTGGTCGAATGCGTCGTCGCGCATCCCGACCTGCAGGGCCTGCGCCGGTGGGTGCTGCTCACGCGCGACGCGCACGGGCTCTATCGCAGGTACGGCTTCACGGAGATCGCGAGCCCGGATCGCTGGATGCACCGCTGGGACCCGGAGGTGTACCGG
>CAZPVG010000054.1:11795-22047 GCA_964589945.1 uncultured bacterium | reverse complement strand
TCGCGCACGAGCGCGTCCACGAGCTGGAAGCGGTAGAGCGCCATCGTCGGGCGCGAGCGCAGCGCCGAGCGGAACGCGAGCTCGGCGACGTCGTAGCGGCCGCGATGCATCGCGATCCGCCCGAGCTGGCTGTGCGCGTGGTTCTGGAGCGGGTTCTCGTCGAGCGCCCGCCGGTACCACTCGATCGCCTCGTCCTCCTGCCCGCGTCCGTAGTACCAGTCGCCGACCATGACCTGCGCGCGCCCGAGCCCCAGCGGCAGCACCTTGTACCGCTCGATCGTGCGCGCAGCGGACGTGTTGAGCGCGATCCACGGCACGGTGTGGAAGAGCGTGGCGAGCGCGAGCACGAACAGCCAGCGCCGTCGCGCGGACGCTTCCCAGTCCGCGCGAAGCGCGAAGCCGAGGGCGGCGAGCGTGAAGACGAACCCGGCGGGTGCCAGGAGGTCCCAGTTGCGCGCGACGCCGAGGTTCGAGTCGCCCGCGATGAACGAGGCCGCGACGTACCCGGGGAAGAAGGCGGCCAGGTACACCGACCGCCCGTCGCGCCACTGGCGCGAGACCAGCGCCGCGACCGCCGCGGGCGCGAGCAGGAACAGGCCGAGCGGGCCGATGAGCACCTGCTGGTTCATGAACTGGGCGAACGTGAACCGGTGGAAGCCGTAGCTCGTCGTCGAGTCCGTCGTGCGCCGCCCGAGCGCGAGCAGCATCGCGGTCCAGTCGTAGCCGGGGTGGAGTCGGGCGAGCGCGAAGTGCGTCGCGGCGAAGAGCACGGCGGCCAGCGCGAGGTCGCGCAGCGCCGCGAGCCGCCGCCCGGGCGCGCGGAGCGCACGCGCGGCGACGACGAGGAAGGACGGCGCCACGACCGCGGCCGAGAGGTGGAGCGCAAGCGCGAAGACGAGCAGCGCCGCGGGCAGCAGCAGGGGCGCGCGGCCCTCCATCGCGCGCAACGACGCCAGCGCGTAGGCCGCGAGCGCGAGCGCGAGGAACGTGTAGTTCTCGACGTAGCCGAAGTAGAGCTGCAGCGCGCCCTGCCCGGCCAGCACGGCGAACGCGAGCACGTGCGCGGCGCCGTCCGCGCCGCCCGCGGCCTTCTCGCGCCGCAGCAGGTCACCGGCGGTCGCCCACGCGATCGGCACGAACAGCGCGCCGCACAGGACGCTCGAGAGCCCGATCGTGAGGTGCGCGACCTCGGCGGTGCCGCGGCCCGCCGCGGCGAACCACCCCGACGTCGCGCCGTAGAAGACGTGGTGCAGCCACACCGCAAGCGGCTCGTCCGGGTGGAACGACTGGCCCGCGGGGATGTTCCGCACGAGCGCGTTGCCGTCCCCGAGCAGCGTGTGGCCTTCGCGGAAGATCCAGAACACCACCCCGGCGAGCGCGCCCGCGAGCGCGCGGCCCGCCCACCCCGGAAGCGGCGGAGCGCCGCCGAGCAGCCCGGCGAGCCGGCGGTCGAGCGCCGCGGGCGCACGCCAGGCGGCGAGCAGGCCGGCCGCCACGAGTGCCAGGCCCAGCGCGAAGGCCGGCTTCGGCAGGAAGGCCCAGGCGTCCACGCCCCACCAGCCCGCACGCAGCCAGGTGCCGCCCGCGATCTCGGCGGCGATCGCCGCGAGCACGAGGACCGCACCCGAAACCTGAAGCAGCGCCACGGCCCGCTCGCGCGGCGCCGGGACGGGCGGCGGAGCCGGGGCGGTGCGTCGGCGCGAACGGGACATCGGGACTTCAGCGCCGCTCGGGCACGAGCACGACGCGCGTCTCCGTGGCGCCCTCGCAGTGGACGACGCGCGTGGTGTCGCCCTGCTGGTCCACGTAGCGGCGCCTGCCCCGCGCCTCGAACGAGAGTCGCCAGTCCCCGCAGGGCAGCGGCCCGAAGCGGAACTCGCGTGGCGCGCCCATGAAGAGGCGCACGTCCGCCGGGCGGGCGCCCGGAGCGTCGAGCGTGAGACGGATGGGCGTGTTGTCCTCCAGCGGGCGCTCCCACGCGATCTCGACCGTGCCGCGCAGCGAGCAGCGGCACGAGTCCGCCGGGCTTCCCTTCCCGGCGCGCCCGGCCGCGGTCCGGGGCGCCGGTGCCTCGGCCGTCCGCGACGTGACCACGAGGCGCGACGAGTCGGACGGGGCGCGGTGCGGCGCCGATCTCCTGCCCGAGTCGGCGGCCGCCCCGCGGGCGGGCGGTCCGGCCTTCGCCGCCGGCGTGCTGTCGCGGCGCGCACCCGCCGCGGGTCCGGGCTTCGCCGTGGCGGTCTTCGGCGCCGCCGACGCTCCCGGCGCGGGCGCCGGCTTCGCGGCACCCCGCGTCGGCGCGTCACCGGCCTCTGCGGGCGGCCGCGCCGGTCTCGCCTTCGCCGCCGGCGCAGCAGCGCGGGACGTCGCGCCCGCGTCGCCGCCCTTCGCGGCGGAGCCCCCCGCGAGCGGGGTGTCGCGCTCGAACGTGCCTTCGAGCCCCGGCCGCGGGCGGCCGCCGAAGTCGGCTTCGATCCAGGCGACCTTCACGCCCTCCACCTCGAGCGCCGTCGCCACGGCCGTCACCGCCGCCTCGCGATTCGATTCGACCCGCGCCCGGCCGGTCCCCGGACGCCACGTGACGTCCAGCACGAGCGCGTCGCCTCCCCCCGCGAGGGGCACCTGCCGGCCGTCGGCCCGCACGCGCACCTCGAGGTGGAACGGCAGGCGCTTCACCGCCGCCGGCATCCCGAGCGGCACCGCGAGCGTGTAGCGCCCGCGGTCGTTGCTCATCACGTTCACGCTCACCGTGCCCCGCGCCGAAACCCGCGCGCCCGGCACCGGCTTGCCCTCGGGCGTGAGCACCTGCCCGCGCACCACGATCGTGCGCGGGGCCGGCGCGTCGCCCGCCCCCGGAGCCGGACCGGCGACCGCGAGCGCGGCGAGGCCGAGCGCCAGCGCCGCGAGACGCGGGGCGGTCACGGGCCGCACGGCGCGGACGCCGCCGACCGCCGCCGCCTCAGCGCTTCGCGAGCTCTTCGTAGAGATACGCGCAGCTCTTCGCGCCGCCATGGAACGACGTGAGGGAGAACTTCTCGTTGGGTGCATGAACCTGGTCGTCGTGGAGGGCGAAGCCCATCAGGATGCAGGGATAACCCAGCACCTTCTGGAACGCGGCCATCACCGGGATCGAGCCGCCCTCGCGGAAGAGGGCCGGCTTCTTCGTCCACGAGCGCGCGAGCGCCCGCACCGCGGCCTGCATCATGGGGTGGTCGGGGTCGGTGATGAAGGGCACCGCGCCGTGCAGGTCCTTCACCTTCACGGTGACCCCCGACGGGGCGAGCTTCTTCACGTGCGCCTCGAACGCGGCGTAGACCTTCTCCGGGTCCTGGTCGGGCACGAGCCGCATGCTCACCTTGGCCGCGGCGAAGCTCGGCAGCACGGTCTTGGCGCCCTCGCCGATGTAGCCGCTCCACATCCCGTTCACGTCGCACGTCGGGCGCGAGGTGATGCGCTCGTACGTGGAGAAGCCCTTCTCGCCGAACGGCTCGGGCGCCCCGGCCTCGCGCAGGAACCCGGCCTCGTCGAACGGCAACTCGCGGATCGCCTTCTTCTCGGTGTCCGTGAGCGCGCGCACGCGGTCGTAGAAGCCCGGCACCGTGCAGCGGCCGTCGGCGTCGTGGAGGCCGGCCAGCATCACGGCGAGCGCGTTCGCGGGGTTGCGCACGGCGCCGCCGAACTCGCCGGAGTGCAGGTCGCGCCCCGGGCCGGTGACCTCGACCTGCGCGTAGACGAGCCCGCGCAGGGCGTAGCAGAGCGCCGGCTGGTCCGGGCCGAGCATGGACGTGTCGCTCACGACGATCACGTCGGCCTTCAGCCGGTCCTTCCACGCGACGAGGAACGGCTCGAGGCTGCCGCTTCCGGACTCCTCCTCGCCCTCGATCATCATCTTCACGTTGATCGGCAGCCTGCCGTTCACGGCGAGGTGGGCGGCGATCGCCGCGCAGTGCATGTAGACCTGGCCCTTGTCGTCGCACGCGCCGCGCGCGTAGAGCTTCCCGTCGCGGACGACCGGCTCGAAGGGCGGGGTCTTCCACAGGTCGAGCGGGTCCGGCGGCTGCACGTCGTAGTGCCCGTAGAGCAGCATCGTCGGGGCGCCCGGCGCCCCGAGCCACTCCGCATAGACGATCGGGTGCCCCTTCGTCTCGACGACCTCGGCGGCGGTCATGCCGATCGAGAGCAGGTGCTGCGCGAGGTGATCGGCGCACCGCCGCACCTCGGCCTTGAAGGCGGGGTCCGCGCTCACGCTCGGGATCCGGAGAATGGCCTTCAGGTCCTCGAGGAACTGCTCCCGGTGGTCATCGAGGTACTTCGTCAGGGCGTCCATGACGGGGATTCCCTTCGAGGTGGAGGGGGTTGCGACCGATAACGGGAACCGACTGTATCGCGGCCGCCCGGGGCGCCGCCACCCCGCGACGGGTCGCGCGCACGGCCCGCTTGTGTTCGCGCTCCCCCGACCGCATGATGCGGTGTCCGTCACTCCCAACCCCGCCCCCGCGACCCACCCCATGCAAATCCGCATCCGCCGAAGCGACTGCTGTGGAAACGGCCTGTGCCTCGAGATCTCGCCGGCCGTCTTCGCGCTCGACCCGAAGAACAAGTGCATGGTGCTCGATCCCGAGGCCGACGAGGCCGCGAAGGTGATCGAAGCGGCCGAAACGTGCCCTTGCCAGGCGATCGAGGTGCTGGACGACGAAGGGGAAACGATCTTCCCGTGAGCGCCCGCCGCGTGCTCTCGCTGATGCCCGAGCGCTTCGCGGTCTGCCGCTTCGCCCCCGACGACCCGCTGCCCGCCTGGGTGTTCCACGCCTCGGCGACCACATGGAGCCTCACGCGAACGCCCCGCGAGCTGTCGCTCGTGGTGCCCGAGAACGACCTGCCGCCCTCGGTGGAGCGCGCCGAGCGCGGCTGGCGGGCGCTCGAGCTCGAGGGCCCGATCCCGTTCGACGAGACGGGCGTGCTGGCCGGCCTCGTGGGTCCGCTCTCGGCCGCGGGCGTGCCCGTGTTCGCGATCTCGACCTTCGACACCGACCTGCTGCTCGTGCGCGAAGCGCATCTCGCACGCGCCGAATCCGCGCTCGCGGACCGCTGCGAGGTGCGGCGGCCGTGAGCGCGGCGACGCTGCGCGACGCGACCGCGGCGGACCTGCCCGCGATCCGAGCGATCTTCAACCACTGGATCGAGCACTCGACGGCCTCGTTCCGTACCGCGCCCGACTCCGAGGAGCACACCCGCGCGTGGTTCGCGGATCGCGGTCCCGCGCACCCCGTGCTCGTCGTCGAGCAGGGCGGCCGGGTGCTGGGCTGGGCCTCGCTGCGCCCGCACAAGCCCACCGGCGGCTACCGCCACACGGTCGAACTGTCGGTCTACCTGCGCGAGGACGCCCGCGGCCGCGGGCTCGGCCGGCGGCTGCTCGCCGAGCTCCTCGAGCGCGCCCGCGCCGCCGGCCACCACGCCGTGATCGGCGGCGTCTGCACCGAGCAGGCCGCCAGCGTCCGCCTGCACGAGGCGATGGGGTTCGTGAAGGTCGCCCACTTCCGCGAGGTCGGCTTCAAGTTCGGCCGCTGGCTGGACGTCGCGTATTACGAGAAGGTGCTGGAGCCGCCGCGCGCGGGCTGACGCGCCGACGAAGACGAAGACGAAGGCCCCGGCCGCGTGGCCGGGGCCTTCCGTCGTGCGGGCCCGGTGCCGCTGCTCACCCGCCGCCGCCGGAGGCGGAGACGCTGCCCTCGAGGTAGGAAGCCATGATGCCGTCGAGCACGCTCTTCGGCGGCCGCAGATCGTCCTCGCCGAGCGACGCGAGCGGCTCCTCGACGAGCCGCAGCTCCTCGCCGAACGGCACGGCCTTCGGGTTCGCGTAGATGAGGCCCGTGACGAACTTGCCCTCCTGGCGCGCGTCGTGGAGCGCGTCGATCGCGGCGCGCGCGTCCGTCGGGTCATAGTCCACCTCGAGCTTCTTCAGGACCACCCGCGAGCCGTCGGGCATGTCCACGTCGCGGGTGGTGCCCGGTTCGTAGTCCACGGTGATGTCCTCGAAGTAGGGCACGTACTCGATGTCGTGCAGCGGCGCGTCGTGCTCCTTCACCGCGGCGTAGGACTTCGACGAGCCCTCGTGGTCCGCGAACGTCACGCACGGGCTGATGACGTCGAGGATCGCGGTGCCCGGGTGCGAGAACGCGGCCTTGAGCAGCGGGCGGAGCTGCTTCTGGTCGCCCGAGAACGAGCGGGCCACGAAGCCGCAGCCCAGCTCGATCGCCAGGGCGCACAGGTCGATCGGCATGAGGCGATTCGCCTCGCCGGTCTTGCGCGTGCTGCCGACGTCGGCGGTCGCGCTGAACTGCCCCTTCGTGAGCCCGTAGACGCCGTTGTTCTCGATGATGTAGACGACCGGCACGTTGCGGCGGACCAGGTGCACGAACTGTCCCATGCCGATGCTGGCCGAGTCGCCGTCGCCGGAGACGCCGATGAGTGTCAGGCCGCGGTTCGCGACCGACACGCCGGTGGCGATGCTCGGCATGCGGCCGTGGACGGCGTTGAACCCGTGCGAACGCCCGAGGAAGTACGCGGGCGTCTTGCTCGAGCAGCCGATGCCGGAAAGCTTCGCGACCCGGTGCGGCTCGAGTCCCGCCTCCCAGGCGGCCTGGATGATGCCGCCCGTGATGGCGTTGTGCCCGCACCCGGGACAGAGCGTGGTCTTGCGGCCGTCGTAGTCGGCCTTGAGCAGGCCGATCCGGTTGACGGGCTGGCCCGCGGGGGGCGTCGTCGTCGCGCTCATCGCGAGGCTCCTTCGGTCACGGGGACGCCCTCGTGGGCGAGGATGCCGTCGGTCACGGTCCGCGCGTCGAGGGGCAGGCCGGTGTAGTGCAGCACGTGGCGGATCGCACCGGCCTTCGCCGGGCACTCCATCCGCAGGCGCTCGGTGAGCTGCGCGTCGCGGTTCTGCTCGATCACGTAGACGCGCGGGTGCCGCTCCACGAACGCGTGCACGGCGGCGTGCAGCGGCAGCGCCCGCACCCGCAGGTACGACGCGTCCACGCCGGCCGCCTTCAGCTGGTCGAGCGCCTCGACCATCGCCCCGTGCGACGAGCCGAAGGCGATCAGCCCGACCTCGGCCCCGGGCGACTCGCGCAGTTCGGGCGCCGGCAGCAGGGAACGGGCGGTCTGCATCTTCCGGGCGAGCCGGTCCATGTTGCGCGCGTAGACCACGGGGCTCTCGGTGTAGTGCGCCGCCTCGTCGTGGCCCGAACCGCGCGTGAAGTAGACGCCCTTCTCGCTCTTCGCCCCCGGCAACGTGCGGAACGGAATGCCGTCGCCGTCCACGTCCCGGTAGCGCTCGAACTTCGCCACCTTCTCGAGCGCCGCGTCGTCGAGCACCTTGCCGCGGTCGAACGGCTTCGCGGGGTACTCGAACGGCTCGGTCATCCAGTTGTTCATCCCCAGGTCGAGGTCGCTCAGCACGAGCACCGGGCACTGCAGCCGCTCGGCGAAGTCGAACGCCTTCCCGCCGAACTCGAAGCACTCGCCGACCGAGCCGGGCAGCAGGACCGGAAACGTCGTGTCGCCGTGGCCGATCGTGTAGGCGAACGACAGGTCCGCCTGCGCCGTGCGCGTCGGCAGTCCCGTGCTCGGGCCCACGCGCTGCACGTCCCAGACGACGCCCGGGATCTCGGCGTAGTAGCCGTAGCCGAAGAACTCCGCCATGAGCGAGATGCCGGGCCCGCTCGTCGCGGTCATCGAGCGCGCGCCGGCCCAGCCGGCGCCCAGCACCATGCCGATCGCGGCGATCTCGTCCTCGGCCTGCACGACGCCGAACGTGGCGCGCCCCGTCTGCGGGTCGCGGCGGTGCTTCTCGAGCAGCCCCATGAGCGCCTCGACGAGCGACGACGAGGGCGTGATCGGATACCAGCTCACGAACGTGACGCCGCCGAAGAGCGCGCCGAGCGCGGCGGCCGTGTTGCCGTCGATGAGCAGCCGGTTCCTCGTCAGCTCCCGGCGCTCGATGCGGCAGGGCACCGGCGAGGCCGGCGGGTTCGCGGCCGCGTACTCGTAGCCGGCGCGCACGGCGGCGAGGTTGAGCTCCATCGCCTTCGGCTTGCGCCCCAGCTGGGCGTCGAGGGCCTTCTCGACCTCGGCGACGTCGATCCCCGTCAGCCCGCCGACCACGCCCACGTAGATCATGTTCACGACGAGCCGGCGCAGCTTCACGTCCTTCGTGATCGGCTCCATGAGCTTCGCCATCGGCACGCGGTAGACGAGACGATCCGCGGGGATCTCCGGCATCTTGATCGAGTCGTTCGCGATGATCAGCGTACCCGGACCCATCATCGCCACGTCGGCGGCGGCGGTCTCGGGGTTCATCACGACCAGGACGTCGTTGTGCTCGACGCGGGCGATGTAGCCCTTCTCGCTCACGCGGATCGTGAACCAGGTGGGCAGGCCCGCGATGTTCGAGGGAAAGAGGTTCTTGCCGCTCACCGGCACGCCCATTTGCAGGATGGAGCGCAGCAGGACGTTGTTCGCCGTCTGGCTGCCCGAACCGTTGACCGTGGCGACGTGGATGGAAAAGTCGTTGACGAGCGGTTTCACACTTCGCACCGGACCCCTCGGGTCCGCTCCTCATGGAAAGGGGACTCGGGGCGGGGAAAACAGGCGGCGCCGCCCCGCGCGGCGCCGTCAGGAGAAGGCGAACGGTACGGTCCGGCCGGGGGACCGTCAACTGCGGGGCGCCCGCCCGCGCGGCATTCTCCCCGGTCCGGGAGCCCTTGACTGCGGGGGCCGGGCGCCTATCGTGACGGCATGACGACCGGTCAATCCCGCATCGAACCCGCTCCCGCGATCCTCGAGGCTGCCCGCCGCTGGCTGGCGCCGGTGCGCACCGCCCTCGACACCGAGTTCCTGGCCGCGTACCTGACCGGGAGCGTGCTCACCGCGGGATTCGACCCGCAGCACTCGCGCGTGAACGTCCTCGTCTTCGCGCGCACGCTGCCGCCCGGGGTGCTCGACCGGATCGCGTCGGCGATGCCGGTCACGAAGAAGCCGCCGCACTTCGAGCCGCTGTTCCTCGTGCGGGACCAGATCGCGCCGTCGCTCGACGTGTTCCCGATGGAGTGGCTGGACGTGCTCGAGCGGCACCTGCGTCTCGAGGGCGAGGACGTGTTCGGCGGCGTGGAGGTTCCGCGGACGTGGCTGCGCCACCAGTGCGAGCACGAGCTGCGCGGGAAGCACATCCGCCTGCGCCAGGAGTACCTCGCCTCCGGCGCCCGCACCGAGCGGCTGCGCGAGGTGCTCACTCGCTTCGCGAGCGGGTTCCACACGCTCTTCCGCACCCTGGTCCGGCTGCGCGGCGAGGAGCCGCCCGCGAGCACGGAGCGGGTGATCGAGCGCGTCGCCGACGCGTACGGGCTCGACGCCCGCGCGCTGCTCGGGGCCTACATGGTGCGCTACTCGCGCAAGAGCGACGGCGACGACGTGAAGGAGATCTACCGGCGGTTCCTGGTCGAGATCGAGCGCCTGATCGGCGCCATCGACACGCTGCGCGTCTCATGAGCCCCGCGCGCGCGCTCGCGCGCCTCGGGTGGACCGGCGCCTTCACGCTGGCCGTGCTGCTCGCCCCCGCCGCCGCGGCCGCGGCCCGCGAGGGCTACGCCGACATCCCCGAGTACCACGGTTACGTGAACGACGCGGCCGGGGTGATCCCGGAGGAGCGCCGCGCGCAGCTCGAGGCCTTCCTCGACCAGTTCACGCGCAGGACCGGTGCGCAGTTCGCGGTCCTGACCGTCGGGAGCACCGCCCCGGAGGATCCGGGCGAGTACAAGGTGCGCGTGTTCGAGAAATGGGGTATCGGCGCGAAGGGCCAGGACAACGGCCTCCTGCTGCTGCTCGCGATGAAGGAGCACCGCATCGTCTTCGAGACCGGCTACGGCCTCGAAGGCACGCTGCCCGACGGCTGGCAGGCGTCCATGCTGCGCGACCTCGCGGTGCCGCGGCTGCGCCAGGGCGACGTCCCGGGCGCCGTGACCGCGGCGGTCCTGGCCGCGGCCCAGCGGGTCGCCGCGGCGAAGGGCGTGAAGCTCGAATGGAACGGCCAGGAGCTGCGCTACGACCGGCGCGAGCGGAGACGGATGCCGGAGTGGGCGCTGCTGCTGCTGCTGTTCATCCTGTTCACGGTATTCTCCTCGGTCTTCGGGCGGCGGTCGTACCGGCGGCGCGGGGGATGGATGGGCCCGTGGATCGGCGGCGGCTGGGGCGGCGG